>NZ_JBYCZP010000012.1:0-211786 GCF_057586295.1 Rhizobium sp. SRI_017
ATTCCGGTGGCTTTCCTGAGAGAGAATCGGGTGTGAATATCCATTCGCGGAAACTGCACCCCATCGACCTCGGCGCGTCAGCCCCCTATATGTCGGTCATATGTCCAAGTACGGAGCAGCCCGATGACCGAAATCCAGCACGTCCCCTTCAAGCGCATGAACGGCACCACCGCCTATCTCGGCGACTATGCGGGCAAGGTCCTGCTGGTGGTCAACACCGCGTCGAAATGCGGCCTGACGGTGCAATATGAGGGGCTGGAAGCGCTCTACCGGGCTAGGAAGGACGAGGGCCTGGAAATCCTGGGCTTCCCCGCCAACAACTTCAAGGAACAGGAGCCGGGCACCGATGCCGACATCGCCGCCTTCTGCCAGCTGACCTATGACGTGACCTTCCCGGTCTTCTCCAAGGTCTCGGTCAAGGGAGAGGATGCCCATCCACTCTATCGCCAGCTCACCGTGGCGCATCCCTATACCGCGGGTGCTGACGACATGCGCAAGCGCATGATCGAGAATGGCATGGGGCCGGAGAAGCCGGAGGACGTGCTGTGGAACTTCGAGAAGTTCCTGGTCTCGCGCAAGGGCGAGGTCATCGGCCGCTATTCGCCCAACATGAAGCCGGACGATGCGGTGATCATGGCGGATATCGAGAAGGCGCTGGCGGAGTGAGGCAATCTCGGCCGGCAACGCTTGAGGATCACCCCCCTCTGCCCTACCGGGCATCTCCCCCTCAAGGGGGGGGGAGATTTGGCGAGTTGCTTGCTCGCTACCCCAAATGATTGTTGCATGCTGAGCATTCGACGTTGAAGAGGGTGCGAAGGAGGTCCTTCATCTAATCTCCCCCCTTGAGGGGGAGATGTCCGGCAGGACAGTGGGGGGTATTTTCTGTCCACATTCTCACTTCATGTCAAAAATATCGATCGGAAAATACTTCGCGTTGATCTTCTGATAGGTGCCGTTGGCGCGGATGGCGTCGATTGCCGCGTTCAGCTTCTCCACCAGTTCCTTGTCCTCGAGGCGCACCGCGATACCGGCGCCCTTGCCGATCCACTTCTCATCCGCGATCGGCTTGCCGATCAGTTCGCAGCAGGCGCCGTCGTCGGTCTTCAGCCAGGCCATCATCGGCAGCATGTCGCCGACCGAGAGGTCGAGCCGGCCGTTGACCATGTCGAGGTTCACTTCGTCCTGGGTCGGATAGAGCTTGATATCGGCATCCGGATAGGTCGCGGCAGCGTATTCGGCCTGCGTCGTGCCAGACTGCGCGCCGATCGTCTTGCCCTTCATGCCCTCGGCGGTGAAGTCCGTGATATTGGCGCCCTTCGGCGCGATATGGGTCATCGGCGCCTTGTAATAGGCCTTGGTGAATGCGACCTTCTCGGCGCGCTCGGGCGTGATGAACATCGAGGCGATCATGAAGTCGAACTTCTTGGCCTGCAGCGCGGGAATGATGCCATCCCAATCCTGGCTCACGACCTCACATTCGACTTTCATTTCGGCGCAGAGCGCAAGGCCGATATCGACATCGAAGCCGCCGATCTTTCCGGCCGCATCGATGAAGTTGAACGGCGGATAGGCACCCTCGGTGCCGATCACCAGCTTGTCGGCGGCCTGGGCCGACAGGGCGGACAATGCGGCGATAGCCGCGGCAAACAGAATTCTTCTCATCGTCATTCCCCTGTTTCCAGTGCCTTTGGGCACCTTTCGCCCAAATCTACGCGCAGCGTGGCCATAAACGAAATAGATAGTTGAAATAATCGCTATCAACCTGAATGATGTTCTTCGCCATCCAGGAGGACATCGAAATGGCCGAAAGCCGACTCGAACGCTTCGCCCACAATCTCGACTGGAACCTGCTGCGCACGTTCGTGGTGGTCGTCGAGGAAGGCTCGATCACCGCGGCAGCCAACCGGCTGTTGCTGCAGCAGCCTGCGGTCTCGATGGCGCTCAAACGGCTCGAACAGACCGCCGGGCACCGACTGATCGACCGGCGCCCCGGCCGTTTCGAAGTCACGGAAGCCGGCGAGCGGCTGCACCGGCAGGCGCGGGAAATCTTCGCCGCCGTGGTCCGCCTGCCCGATGCGCTGGAAAGCGCCGGCACAGACATATCGGGCCATGTCAGCATCCATTCGGTCAGCCATGTCCACCATCCTGGTTGGGATGCCCGCCTTGCCGGCTTCTTCGAGACCCATCCGAAGGTGACGATGAGCGTCACGATCGAGACCACGGCGGATGTCATCAGCGCCGTCGAGCGCGGCCTCGCCAGTATCGGCCTCTGCGACGGCATCATTCCGCCCGGCCTCGACAAAGTGCTCTACAAACGCGAGTTCTATGCGCTCTATTGCGGCCGTGGCCACCGGCTGTTCGGCATCGAGGATGCCGCGCTCAACGACCTGCGCGGCGACTACTACGTTGCTTTCACCGCCGATGTGCTGGGAGGCCAGCATATGAACGCCGTCACCGCGGTGCGCGCCATCGGCTCCTTCGGCCAGGAGGTTCGCGCCGTATCGTCCCATGTCGAGGAAGTGACGCGGCTTATCGCGGCCAATGTCGGGATCGGTATGCTGCCGCATCACCTCACGCAACCGCATGTGGCCGCCGGCCAACTCTGGCAGCTTCCACCTTATGAAAATCTCCCACCACAGGACGTCTTTGTCATCACCAATCCCGCCGCGATGCTCAATCCCGCCGAACAGGCCTTCCGGGCGCATATGCAGGGGCTGGCGCCGCTGATTCACTGAGCAGGTATGGAAGGCTCTTCGGCCCCGCATATGCAATTGCCCTCCCCAGCGCCGATTGGCGCGGATCCGACCGGACGGGGGCCGAAGCGGCGGACCGATATCCGGAATCCGCGGTCAGGACGTCATTTTCCTGCCTGGTTGAGGGCCGCGCATTCTTTGCAGAGCGGCTTGCCGCCGTCCCCCTGCCGAATGTTCTCCTTTTCGATATTGTTGCCGGTGTTGCAGTTGGTGTTGTTGTGATGGATGGTCTGCTTTGTCGAATGCCACGGCGACTTCTTTGGCATGATATCCTCCGGTTCCGTGCGAGCCGCGCCAGCTTCTGCGCTCTTCACCAAGAAAATGTCTAATGGCATCCTGGATATGCGCAACAAACACGCCACATCCTTCGGTTGCTTTCATCGACTCTGCCACATCAATTTTTTTGATATCGAGCTTCGACCCTATAAATTTGAACAGAGTTCGCCCTGCCTGTAGCTCTCTCGACAGGGAGAAACATCATGCAGAGCTACGACATCGCGATCATCGGCGGCGGCATTGCCGGCCTGTCGCTGGCCTATTTTCTCTCAGGCCAGCGCTCCGTCGTGGTGCTCGAACAGGAAAGCGCGCTCGGCTATCATTCGACCGGGCGCTCGGCGGCCGAATTCGTGCTGCGCTATAACAGCCCTGATGTCTGCAAGCTCGCGGCCATCTCCCGGCAATTCTTCGACCTCCCGCCCGAAGGCTTCACCGATGTTCCGCTGCTCCACCCGCGCGGCGGCATCACCATCGCCAGTGCCGAGAAGGCCGAGCGGCTGCATGCGCAGTTCGAGGCGGAGCGGCGCTACGCACCGCTCATGCCGATGACGCCTGAGGAGGCGATCGCCCGCGTCCCTTTCCTCGACCCCGCCTATATGGAAGCGGCCTATTTCGACCCGGAGTTCTGGGACATCGAGGTCGAAAGCCTGCTGCAGGGCTATGTGAAGGGCGCTCGCCGCACCGGCACAGAGATAATCACGGGCGCCGGCGTGACCGATATCCGGGACGATGGTGCGCATTGGCAGATCGAGACGCGCAATGGCCCGGTCATTGCCCGGACGATCGTCAATGCTTCGGGCGGCTGGGCCGACAGCATCGCGACCCTCGCAGGTCGCCGCCCGCTCGGCATCGTGCCGCATCGCCGCACCGCGATCCTGCTCGATCTGCCTGGCATCGACCCATCCGCGATGCCCGAGGTCGCCGAGCTCGACGAGGAGTTCTACTTCAAGCCCGATGCCTTCAGGCTGCTGGTCTCGCCCGCCGACGAGACGCCGTGCGAGCCGGGCGATGTTCAGCCCGAGGAAATCGATGTGGCCTGGGCGGTGCATCACTTCGAAACCGCGACCACGATCAAGGTCAACCGCGTTGCCAAGAGCTGGGCCGGCATGCGCAGCTTCACCCGCGACCGGCTGCCAGCGATCGGCTTCGATCCCGGTCATCCCCGCTTCTTCTGGCTGGCCGGCCAAGGGGGCTACGGCATTCTGAGCTCGCCGGCGCTCGGCGCGCTCGCCGCGGCCATGCTCACCGAAACAGAGATTCCCGAGGGCTACCGCGAACAGGGCCTCGATCCCAAAGTCTTCTCTCCGAATCGTTTCTGACATAGATTCGTCGGGTGAATTCGGGAGCACTGTGATGGCATGGTCGGCGAGCCAATATGTGAAATTCGAGGATGAGCGGACGCGTCCGCCGCGCGACCTGCTGGCCCAGGTGCCGCTCGAGCATATCACAAGCGGCGTCGACCTCGGTTGCGGTCCGGGCAACTCCACCGAACTCCTGATCGAGCGCTTCGGCGCGGCCAGTATTTCCGGGATCGACAGCGATGACGACATGCTGGCCGCGGCTCAAAAACGTCTGCCCTATACGACATTTGCCAAAGCCCACCTCGCGACATGGGCGCCGGACGCACCCCACGATCTGTTCTTCGCCAATGCCGTGTTCCAATGGCTGCCGGATCATCTGGCGATCTTCGAACGGCTGATGGGCAATCTCAAGCCCGGCGGCGTGCTGGCCGTGCAGATGCCCGACAATCTCGACGAGCCGAGCCATCGCGCCATGGTCGACACTGCGAGGGAAGGTCCCTGGGCCGAGCGCTTCGCCGGGTCCGCCACACGACGCGATGCCCTGCCCTCGCCCTCCGCCTACTACGACCGCCTGAAGCCTCTCGCTGAACGCGTCGACATCTGGCACACCATCTACAATCACCCGATGGCGGATGCCGCCGCGATCGTCGAATGGGTCAAGGGCTCCGGCCTGCGCCCCTATCTCGACCGCGCCGGGCCGGACCATCGCGACGGCTTCCTCGACGCCTATACCAAGCGCATCGAGGCGGCCTATCCGAAGCTCACCAGCGGCGGGGTGCTGTTCCGCTTTCCGCGGCTGTTCATCGTCGCCGTCAAATAGCACTCAATCCCTTTCCATCCGCGGCAGCCAGCCGCGGCCAAAGCCCTTGCTGAGCAGCGACTCGGCGGCCGCGAGCTCGGAGCGCAGGAAGGCGCAATCCTCGATCAGCGTGGCGATGGTGGCGATCGGGTCGCCATCGTGCCACGCGAGCGCGAGCGTCACCTCGTCGTCGGGAACGAGCGGTGCCGGCTCGTTGAAAAGGCGCAATTGTCCATCCCCTGTCGATGTCACCAGAGGTCTCCTTCTTGAATGCCTACGCGGTATGAAAACCCCTCTTGGGGAATTTGTTCCTATTTTGTTCTTCAAATTTCCAGGAGTCAAGAGGCAAGAAAATGCTTGTCTACGAACGCGGGGGATGATGTTATGACTAGACATATTGGAGACAGGCCATGGACCATCGCGACATCATAGCCTCCCTTACTCCGGAGCAGCGTGATCGGCTGACTGAGCGGTCGGACGCTCAGGGATTGCTGCATCTCGCGGCCCACTGGGGGCTGATCGTCCTGCTCGGCGTGCTGATTGCGCTTCAAGTGCCCTATTGGTGGGTGCTGATGCTGCCGCAGGGAATCCTCATCGTCTTCCTCTTCACGCTGCTGCACGAGGCGGTGCACA
Organism: Rhizobium sp. SRI_017; assembly: GCF_057586295.1. NCBI lineage: Bacteria > Pseudomonadati > Pseudomonadota > Alphaproteobacteria > Hyphomicrobiales > Rhizobiaceae > Rhizobium > Rhizobium sp. SRI_017. The sequence goes on from NZ_JBYCZP010000012.1 coordinate 5,763, forward strand.
AGACGCCGTTCCGGAGCGAGTGGCTCAACGATGTCGCGGCCCGTGGCTCCGGTTTCCTGCTGATGCTGGGGGCGGACTGGTTTCGCTATTTCCACTTCGCCCATCATCGCTACACGCAGGATCCGGAGAACGATCCGGAGCTGGCCTCCCCCAAGCCCGAGACGGTGTGGCAGTATGTCGTGCATGTCTCGGGGCTGCCGGTCTATTGGGCTGAGGCGAAGGGGTTGATTGGCAATGCGCTCGGGCGGGGCAAGGCGGCCTATATTCCGGGCAAGGGCGAGGCCAAGGTGCGGCGCGAGGCGGTGGTGATGCTGGCGCTCTATGCGGTGCTGGCGGCCGCGTCGGTGTGGCTGCAGACGGCGGTGCTGGTCTGGGTGTGGATCGTGCCGGCGCTGCTGGGCCAGCCCTTCCTCCGGCTCTACCTGCTCGCCGAGCACGGGCGGTGCGCCTTCGTCGCCAACATGCTGGAGAATACGCGGACGACGGCGACGAACTGGGTGGTGCGCAAGCTCGCCTGGAACATGCCCTATCATGCGGAGCATCATTCCTATCCGAGCGTGCCGTTCCACAAGCTGCCGGAATTCCACGCCATCGTCGAGGCGCATCTGAAGGAGACGGAGCGGGGCTATATCAGCTTCAATGCGAAATATTTCGCCTCTCTCAACTGACTACTTCAGCAGCTTTCCCCGGCTGCCGGCATAGATGCTGGCGGAACCGACATTGTCGAAGCCGATGAACAGCATGTTGAGCTTGAACGCATCCGGCTCGCCCTTGCGGCGGAAGGTGATATCGACAGACATGGTCGGATGGGCGAAATTGGCGCTCAGCTCGCGCACGACATCGAATTTCGGCGACGGCGTCGTACCGTTCCAGGCCAGCACCGCGCCTGATGTGGCGAAGATGTCGACCGCATCGAAGAAGGCGTCGCGCTCGGAGCCGGCATGTCCCAGCAGCTCCTCGTCCTTGCAGCGGAACTGCTCGTCCTGCTTGGTCGGCGTGACGCGGATCATGCCCGACACCGGATCGGGGCCGAAGGACAGGCCGCACATCAGCTCGAACTTGGTGAAATTGGTCGGATGCTTGCGGTATTCGTGGACGATGCCGGCGATCTGCCGGACCAGTCCGGTCTGCTGTTCGGGGATGTGCTCGGCGGCCATGCTGGTCTTCCTCATAGATTTGTTGGCGCGCCTTTAGCACAAAGCGGGTGGGATGACAGGGGATTCTTGGCAACACCTCACCCCTCCAGCCCATCCAGCCGGCGCCAGCGGCGCGAGGCGATCACGCGGGTGCTTTCGACGACGCGGGCACCGGGTTGGGCGACGAGGTTGCGCAGAGTGTCGGAATAGGCCTTGTCGACGCGCGCCAGCCCCGCCTCGGGAATATGGAGATAGCAGACGGGAGCCAGCATTGCGTCGCGCGGGACATCGGCGGCATCGGCCGGTGCGAGCCTGATCGTGCCGTCGAGATCGGCAATCAGCGGGCCGGAGCAGACGCCGTCGCGGCGGCATTTGCGGATCGGGCAGTCGAGCGGGGCATGCTCGTCGCTCAGGCAATTGCGCAGCACGGTGGATGCGCAGCGCTTGAAGGTTCGGGCGTTGACGGGGAGCTTCATGGGAGGGTCTCCTCAATAAGGTCTGCGGCAAAGGCGATGTCTGAAAAGGCTCCGGACACAGCAATACGTTCACGCGGCCGGTTTTGTGGTCCGTGGTCTGGGAGAAGTTTCGGACGGGGCGCCTTCTGACGCTCTATGTTTGTTAGTATGTTGCGCCACAAGGCGCCCCGTTATGCATTTGTCCCATGCAACTCCGGTCCCTCTGCGTCACCTGATACCCCGGGCACGCGGACGCTTTTCCAGCCTCCACGTCCACGATGTACCACCCGCCATCCATCGCTGGCATGTCGAGCTCGCGGGGCCATCACCTTCCCGCATGACATCAGGCGCCTCCTATGCCTCACAGGCACGCCAGGCCCTTTTTCAGGCCTGAGGAGGACCATTTTCTGCATGAGCCCCGCGAGCAGCCTGCGTCAAAGCCACCCGAAGGCACATGGCCCGCCTCGCCGGGTGACGCCCACCCGGTGTATCCGACGACGGAACGACAAGGAATGTAGCATGGGGAAGGAAGGATGGGAAGAGAAAATAGGAATATTTTCACAATTACAGATTCTATGTTCCCTTGCGAATGGGCCACATGGTGTCTGCTTGTCTGCAATTTCCATGCGGGCAATCACGAAGGAAAGCAGATCCCGAAGTTCATTTTTCCTCAGATTGTCGGATTTGATATGAGCACGCCTTGTCTGACCGGAAGGCCAGTGGATCCTAGACCGACATTTGCGCGCCCATTTCTATGACACGGTTGGTTGGAAGCCGAAAATATTCCGAGGGATCCGCTGCGGACGAGGCCATGGCGATGAACAGGCGGTCCTGCCAGCGCGGCATGCCGGTATTGGGGTCGGAAACGAATTTGCGTCGTCCCACGTAGAATGATGTCGTCATGATATCCAACTTGTGCCCGGCTTTGCGCAGTTGCGCCATTGCCTGGGTAATGTTCGGCTCCTCCATGAAGCCGAACGTCAGCGTGATCACCGAAAAGCCGTGCTCGAGATCCTGAACCTGAGCTCGATCCTGAGGCGACACGGTGGGGGTATCGGCCGTTCGAACATTCAATATAACATTCGTGTTGTGCAACACGTGATTGTGCTTGAGATTGTGGAGCAGGGCCACCGGCGTGGCTTCCGGCTGGGATGTTAGAAACACTGCCGTTCCCGCCACCCGCTCCGGGCTGTGCTCGCTCTTGTGCGAAATCGATTCGATGAACCGAGCCAACGGAATATAGTCCCGCCTTGCCTTGTCCGCGACAATTGCCGCACCCCGCCGCCACGTCCACATGACGACGACACAAAAGGCGGCGAACAGAATGGGGACATAGCCGCCATCGTGCACTTTCAAGAGATTGGCGGCGAGGAATATGAACTCCAGGAGCGCCAGAGGCGTCACGATAAGCATGGACGCGATGACAGAAAATTTTCTGTGAACGCGCAGAAAGTCGAAGAACATGATGGTCGTGACGACCATGGCGCCGGTGACCGAGATTCCATAGGCGGTGGCAAGCGATTCAGACGTCTGAAAAATAAGGACGAGAAGCATCACTCCAAACAGAAGCAGCATATTCATTGCAGGAAGATAGATCTGACCCGAATGGCTCGCGGAGGTGATCAAGACCTGCATTCTCGGCAGGAAACCCAAATGCATGGCTTGCTGCGCCATCGAAAAGGCACCGGTGATCACCGCCTGACTTGCGATGATAGTCGCTGCCGTAGCGAGAAGGACGACGGGCAGGATCGCCCATTCAGGGAACATCAGGAAGAAGGGATCGCTTGCCGCCGCAGGATCCTTGAGGACCAACGCACCCTGTCCCAGATAGTTGAGCGCCAACGCCGGAAATACGACCACAAACCAGGCCCATTGAATCGGCCGGCGTCCGAAATGTCCCAGATCGGCGTACAGAGCCTCGGCTCCCGTCACCGTCAGGAAAACCGCGCCGAGCACGACGAAGCCGGCCCATCCGCCGTGGATGACAAACCAGGCGGCGTTCCATGGATTGATTGCTGCGAACACGGCCGGATCGTCAGCGAGGTGAATGACCCCACCCAGCGCCATGACGACGAACCACACAAGCGTGATGGGGCCGAAGGCCTTTGCGACAGCGCCGGTGCCCCGAGCCTGCACGACGAAGAGAGCGACGAGGATGGCAATGGAGATCGGAATAACGAACTGCGCAAAGCTGGGGGCCACCAGCTTCAACCCCTCAACGGCCGACAGCACGGAGAGGGCCGGTGTGATCATGGCATCACCGAGGAACAGCGCGGCGCCTACCAAACCAAGCGCGAGCAGAATTTTCCGGCGCCCTTCCGTGACCTGTCTCGACAGCAGGGCGAGGAGTGCAAGCGTTCCCCCTTCACCATTGTTATCAGCACGCAGCAGGAAGCACACATACTTTATGGTGACGATGATCGTCAGCGTCCAAAGCATGAGTGACACGAGGCCGATGACCTCGGCATCCGAAATGCCGTCGGAAGCGACCGGCCGAAGTGCTTCGCGAAACGCATAGAGCGGGCTTGTCCCGATATCGCCATATACGACACCGATCGAACCCAATGACAGGGCTGCCAGCCTTGCCAGAGGCATTTGGTGCTCGGATTTTTCGGGAAGCACGGCTTGGCTCATGAAGAACGATCCTTGTTGGCATCGCTGGTCGCGGACAGGGAGCAAATAGCCGTCGCTAAGGCCTGGCACATATGAAAGCCATTCGGAAAAAGGCCCTGTGGCATAAAGATTTCATAAAGACAGCATATGCGCCCCCCGGCGCTGCATCCGGGTCGCCAACACTTGTCAGCAGTCAGCCCGAATAGTCCCCCATTCCAGGGTATCTGACCCAGGGCCACCTTTCCTCCCCTCTCCCTCCCATGCTAACAATCCCGCCATGCAAAAAGGTGATCATCTCTTTCTCGTCGATGGCTCGGGTTATATCTTCCGGGCGTTCCATGCTCTGCCGCCGCTGACGCGGAAGAGCGACAAGCTGCCGGTGGGGGCGGTGAGCGGGTTCTGCAACATGCTGTGGAAGCTGCTGGTCGATGCGCGCAACACCGAGGTGGGCGTGACGCCGACGCATTTTGCTGTCATTTTCGACTATTCCTCGACCACCTTCCGCAAGGCGCTCTACCCCGAATACAAGGCCAACCGCTCGGCGCCGCCGGAGGAGTTGATCCCGCAATTCGGGCTGATCCGCGAGGCGACGCGGGCGTTCAACCTGCCCTGCATCGAGATCGAGGGTTTCGAGGCCGACGACATCATCGCCACCTATGCCCGCCAGGCCGAGGCCATCGGCGCCGAGGCGACGATCATCTCGTCGGACAAGGACCTGATGCAGCTCGTCACCGAACGGGTGCATATGTATGACGGCATGAAGGACAAGCAGATCTCGATCCCCGAAGTGATCGAGAAATGGGGCGTTCCGCCCGAGAAGATGATCGACCTGCAGGCGCTGACCGGCGATTCGACCGACAACGTGCCCGGCGTGCCCGGCATCGGGCCGAAGACGGCCGCCCAGTTGCTCACCGAATATGGCGATCTCGACACGCTGCTCGCGCGCGCGCACGAGATCAAGCAGGAAAAGCGGCGCGAAAACATCATCGCCTCGAAGGATCTGATCGCGATTTCGAAGCAACTGGTGACGCTCAGGCTGGATACGCCGGTGACCATGCCGCTCAGCGACCTCGCGCTCGAGCCGCAGGACGGGCCGAAGCTGGTGGGCTTCCTCAAGACCATGGAATTCACGACGCTGACCAAGCGCGTGGCGGATGCCTGCGGCGTCGATGCGGCGGCGGTAGAGCCGTCCTTCGTGCCCGTGGTGTGGGATGGCGCGGCGCGCGGGCCGGATCTCGATGCGGCGCCCAAGGTGGTGCAGGCGGTCGAGGGCGCGGCGCCGGCCAAGGCGGCGACGGCGGAGGTCGAGACCGGGGCGGATGTCTTTGCAGCCTCGGCGCTGGCGCGGGCGCGGGCGGAGTTTTTTGCAACCGACAAGATCGATCATTCGACCTATGAGACGGTGACCACGGTCGAGGCGCTCAATCGCTGGATCGCCGATGCGCGCGAGACCGGCGTGGTCGCCTTCGACACCGAGACGACCTCGCTCGACCCGATGCAGGCGGAGCTGGCGGGCTTTTCGCTGGCGGTGACCGGCAATGCGACGGCGCCCGCGGCAGGGCCGATCCGGGCCTGCTACGTGCCCGTGGGTCACAAGAGCGGACATGGCGACCTGCTCGGTGGCGGGCTGGCCGACGGGCAGATCCCGGTGCGCGAGGCGCTCGCGCTGATCAAGCCGCTGATGGAAGATTCGGCCGTGCTGAAGGTCGGCCAGAACATCAAATATGACTGGCTGGTGATGAAGCGGCACGGCATCGAGGTCGGGCCGTTCGACGACACGATGCTGATGAGCTACGTGATCGATGGCGGCGGCAACACGCCGCATGGCATGGACCCGCTTGCCGAGCGCTGGCTGGGGCATACGCCGATTGCCTTCAAGGACGTGGCCGGCTCGGGCAAGGGCGCGGTGACCTTCGATCTGGTCGATATTGCGAAAGCCTCGGCTTATGCGGCGGAGGATGCCGATATCACGCTCCGGCTCTGGCTGGTGCTGAAGCCGCAGGTGGTGGCCAAGGGGCTTAGCCGCGTCTACGAGCGGCTGGAGCGGCCGCTGGTCCAGGTCATCGCGCGGATGGAGGAGCGCGGCATTTCGGTCGACCGGCAGGTTCTTAGCCGGCTATCGGGCGAGCTCGCGCAATCGGCGGCGCGGATCGAGGAAGAGATCTATGGGCTGGCCGGCGAACGGTTCAATATCGGTTCGCCCAAGCAGCTCGGCGACATCCTGTTCGGCAAGATGGGTTTCGATTCCGGTGGCGGCAAGACCAAGACCGGGCAATGGTCGACCTCGGCGCAGGTGCTGGAGGATCTCGCAGCAGTGGGGCATGAACTGCCGAGGAAAATCGTCGACTGGCGGCAGCTGACCAAGCTCAAGAGCACCTATACCGATTCGCTGCCCGGCTACATCCATCCCGACACCAAGCGGGTGCATACCAGCTACGCCATGGCGGCGACGACGACGGGGCGGCTCGCCTCCTCCGAGCCGAACCTGCAGAATATTCCGGTCAGGACGAGCGAAGGGCGGAAGATCCGCACGGCCTTCATCGCGGCGCCCGGCAATGTGCTGATCTCGGCCGACTACAGCCAGATCGAGCTCCGGGTGCTGGCGCATTTCGCCGATATTCCCCAGCTCAAGCAGGCCTTCGCCGACGGCATCGACATCCATGCGATGACGGCGTCGGAAATGTTCGGCGTGCCGGTCGCGGGCATGCCCTCGGACGTAAGACGGCGGGCGAAGGCGATCAATTTCGGCATCATCTACGGCATCTCGGCCTTCGGGCTGGCGAACCAGCTGTCGATCGAGCGGTCGGAAGCCGGCGATTATATCAAGAAGTATTTCGAGCGCTTTCCGGGCATCAAGGACTATATGGATGCCTCCAAGGCCAAGGCGCGCGATCTCGGCTATGTCGAGACGATCTTCGGGCGGCGTATCCACTATCCCGAGATCAAGTCGTCCAATCCCTCGGTCCGCGCCTTCAACGAGCGCGCCTCGATCAACGCGCCCATACAGGGCTCGGCCGCCGACGTGATCCGCCGCGCGATGATCAAGATGGAGCCGGCGCTGGAGAAGGCCAAGGTGCATGCACGGATGCTGCTGCAGGTGCATGACGAACTGATCTTCGAGACGACGGAAGAGGAAGCCGAGAAGGCGATCCCCGTGATCCGCACGACGATGGAACATGCGGCGCTGCCGGCAGTGTCGATGTCGGTTCCCCTGGCGGTGGATGCAAGGGCGGCGAAGAACTGGGACGAGGCGCATTGAGCGCCTTGTCCGGCCTCAGATCACGCTGGTCTCGACAAAATCCGCCTCACCGACGTCGCTCGCCTTGACGCCGATCAGCACGATCGTCTGGCTGTCGCTGAAGCTGATCACCGTGTCCTGGCCATATTGGAAGACCTGCAGCCATTCGATGACGTCGGAGCCGACGCCGATATAGTCCTGGTTCGTTCCGCCGCCCTTGGCATCGAAATCCTTGATCACATCATTGCCCTCGCCTGACGCGAAGATGAAAAGGTCGGACCCGGCATTGCCGCTCAGCGTGTCATTGCCCTTGCCGCCGCAGATCAGGTCCGAACCGTCGCCGCCCTTGATGGTGTCGCCGCCAATCTGGCCGACGAGGTCGTCATCGCCGGCGCCGCCGGAGATCGTGTCGGCACCCCTGCCGCCGACAATCCCGTCGGCGACGCCAGTGCCGGACATCACATCATTGCCGCCCTCGCCATAGAGCAGCACGCCGGTCGCCGACGTGTAGCCGTCCATGTCATCGCTGCCATTGCTGCCGAAGACGATCATCTGTTCAGCCTCGGCGCCGTCGTCATTGGTGCTGTCGGCGTCGAAGGCCGCTTCGACGCCGGTGCCGATGAAGCCGGGCAGGCTGTCCCAGGCGCGGTCGCCGTCCGCCACTTCGGCCATGTAGGCCCAGTGCGAGACATTGGCGAGACCGCTGCCGGTCGTCATCTGCATCTCGAAATACCAGTCGCCGTCGCGCTCGACCATGCGGCCGGTACCGATGGTGAGGTTGCTGCCCTCGGCGAAGCTGAAGGAGACCGCGCCGCTTGGGGCAATTGACCCGACCAGCGTCGAGGTGACCCAGCCGTTGCCGAGCGTGGTGCGGACCTCGCCGAAGACATAGCCATCGACCACATTGGTAATGTGCCAGAGGGTCTGATCGACGAGCGGCATGACGGACCCGCCACCCGCGGCAAAGGCGCCGAGATAGGCTGTCGGCACATACCAGTAGCTGTCTTCGAGGATTTCCCAATCCTGATCGGCCATTCCGCTCCTCCCTGTGGTTGTGTGGGATGGATAATGCCAAGGCGATGTGAGAAATCAATCCGCGAGAACTTTTCGAACACCGGCTGTCGGAATCACGTCTGGCCAGCCGTCGTCACTATGAAAATGCGATGGAGGATAGTGATGACCATCACGATTACCGCCTTTGAAAGCTCGCCCGATCGCGGCAGGGGTCTGGCGCGCGACATGCGCGTCCGGTGGGCGCTCGAAGAAGTCGGCCAGCCCTATGACGTCCGTCTCGTGTCCTTCGAGGCGATGAAGCAGCCCGCGCATCTTGCGCTGCAGCCGTTCGGGCAGATCCCGACCTTCGAAGACGGCGATCTCGCGCTGTTCGATTCCGGCGCGATCGTGCTGCATATCGGGGAAACCCATCCCGGCCTGCTGCCAGACGATGCCAAGGCCCGGGCGCGGGCGATCACCTGGATGTTCGGCGCGGTCTCGACGATGGAGCCAACCATCGTCGAGCGTGAAATAGCGTGGTTCACGGAGGGCGACAAGCGCTGGTACCAGGAGCGCCTGGCGATGGTCGAGGAACGCATCCGCAAACGGTTGGGCGAGCTCTCCCTGCGTCTCGGCGAGGCGGACTGGCTCGATGGCGAATTCAGTGCCGGGGACCTTCTGATGATCTCGGTGCTGCTGCGGGCGAAGGTGCAGGGGCTGCTGGAGGAATTTCCCAATCTCGCGGCTTATGTTGCACGCGGCGAAGCGCGCCCGGCCTACAAGCGGGCCTTTGCTGCCCAATTGGCGGTGTTCGAAGCGGCGACGAAGGGCAGCTAGCGGCCCGCCCAATGCATGGCGAACCGGACGAGGTCGGCCTGCCGTGAGGAGCCGGTCTTCTTGTAGAGGCTTTTGAGATGTGCGCGGACCGTCTCAATCGAGCGGTGCTCGCTGTCGGCGATCTCGCGCACGGACTGGCCTGCATAGACGGCTTTGAGAATGCGGAGTTCGGTGTTGGTAATCGCGAACTCGGACTGCAGATGCGCCTCGTTGAGCAGTGGGAACGCATTCTTATGCTCCAGCGTGACGACGACCGTCGGTCCTTCGAAATAGGTCGCCTGGCGATCCTTCTGCACCTTGACCATCGAGATGCGGGTGCCGCCCGAGAGATAGCTCACGACTCGCGGGCCTGGATAATCTGGAGCGAGCATGGCCTCGAGGGCGGCGTCGCCCTGGCGGTCGGCGAATTTGATGCCGCCGGTGATCCCGACGCGCACGACCTTGGTGCGTTCCATGATCTCGGAGGCGACTGCTGAGACCGACTTTGGCCTGCCGGCGAAGCCGACCACCACGACGCCCATGTCGATCTGGTCGAACAGCGTCGTGCCGAGTTCGCCGATGACCTTGTCGCGATAACCGGCCTGGAAATGGCGGAAGGCGCGGCGGAGATGGGGTGCGAGCCGGGTCAACCGGTCGGCGGCCTGCCTGTTGGCATCGGCATCGGCGCTCGAGGTCAGGGTCGAGAGCAGGAAGACCCGGCTGTCCTCGCGGTCGATGGTGATGCCGACGGCGCTCTCGGCACCGATCGTGCGATAGGAGTCGTGGTAGAACTCGGTCTTCAAGAATTTTTCGCGCGGCAGCATCTGCTCGGCGACGACGCCGAGGCCGACCTTGCGGACCGCAGCATAGGGCATCCAGGGATTGATCTTCGAATAGTAGCGGGCGTAGCTCTCGGTCCAGTCGGGCGGCAGGCGACTGTTGATGTCGATCGCCCCGACGGACTGGCGGGCGTCGTGATAGAGCAGGCCGGACATGCCGCCCGGCAACCCGTCATCCAGTTTCAGCAGAAATTCCTGCCACGTGGCCTCGCCGAAGACCGTCGCGTAGATAAGGTCGACGAGTTGATCGTCATACTCTGCACCAAGCCGCATGCCCCGACACTCGTCCAGGAGTTGAGCATGCAGGCTACAAGCATTCCCGAATGCTGTCGATGAGCAATACGGGTGTATTGAAGATTGTGCTTACCGATCGGACGCAGGCAGTTCGTAATGGGTTCGGCCCGTGCGTTGGTCGCGCCTGACGATGCGGAGCAGTCCGAGGTCTTCCAGCGTGCCGATTTCGCGGAGTGCCAGGGCGTGGCTGACATCCAGCGCGCGGCAAAAGGCAAGGCTGTCCATGGCGATGCCGAGGTCGGCGGCGGCGAGGATGCCGGAGGAGAGCGTGGTGAGGCGCGGATCGGCGGCGATGCGGGATTCGACGCGGGTGAGGTAGAGGGTGGTGGGGTCTGGTTCGTTCATGGGCTCAAGCAAGCTTGCGTGTCTCGAAAAATACCCCGCCCCGAAACCCCGCCCCACAAGGGGGAGGGGCCAACTCGGCCGCAGCCCTCGGGACAACTTGCATCGTCGCGCATGTTGAGAGGTCGCCTTGGGCAGGGAGGAAGCGGCATATTAAGCCCCTCCCCCTTGTGGGGAGGGGTCTTTGTCTGTCACGCAGCCAATGCCGCGGCCCGTTTACGGAACGACACCAGCACAGACTTCGACGCCGGCGTGTCGCTCTCCGAGCCGAAGGTGGAGAGCGGGACCAGCACATTGAGCTCAGGATAGTAACCCGCGACGCAGCCGCGGGGGATGTCGTAGGGCACGAGGCGGAAATCCTCGGCGATGCGGGAGATGCCATCGTCGTGGCGACCAAGGACGTCGACTCGGTCGCCTGAAGCCGCGTCGATCAATTTCATGTCCTCGGGATGCATGAAGACGACCCGGCGTTCGCCATAGACGCCGCGGTATCGATCGTCCATGCCGTAGATCGTGGTGTTGTACTGGTCATGGCTGCGGAAGGTCTGCATGACGAAGACCCCGTCCTCGCCGCGGGCGATCTGGTGCTCGGTGGCCTCGGGCAGCGAAACCGACGAGAAGGTCGCCTTGGCGGCCTGCGTGTTCCAGACGCGTTCGGCGGCGGAATTGCGCAGGTAGAAGCCGCGCGGTTTGCGGACGCGGATGTTGAAATCCTCGAAGCCCGGGATGGTGCGGGCGATGAGGTCGCGGATCCTGTCGTGGTCGTCGGCCAGCGCCGCCCAGTCGAATTTTTGCGAGCCGACGGTGGCGGCGGCGATGCCGGCGATGATCGCGACTTCGGAGCGAAGCTCGGGCGAGGCCGGGCGGTTGATGCCGCCGGAGCCGTGAACCATGCTCATCGAATCCTCGACCGTGACGATCTGGCTGACGCCCTTGGAATTCTTGTCGATTTCGGTACGGCCGAGGCAGGGCAGGATGTAGCTGACCTCGCCGGTCAGGAGATGCGAGTGATTGAGCTTGGTGGCGATGTTGACCGTCAGCTTCTGCGAGGCGAGTGCCTTGGATATCAGCGTGCTGTCGGGCGTGGCACGGGCAAAATTGCCGCCGAGCGCGATGAAGGCCTGCGAGGAGCCATCGAGCATGGCGCCGATCGCGGCGAGCACGTTGTGGCCGTTATGGCGCGGGACCTTGAAGCCGAATTCCCGCTCCAGTGCATCGAGAAAGGCAGCCGGCGGCTTTTCGTTGATGCCCATGGTGCGGTCGCCCTGGACATTGGAGTGGCCGCGGACCGGGCAGAGGCCGGCGCCGGGGCGGCCGACATTGCCGCGCAGGAACATGAAGTTCGAGATTTCGCGGATCGTGGCGACCGAATGCTTGTGCTGGGTGACGCCCATAGCCCAGGTGCAGATGACGCTTGATGCCTTCATGTAGATGGCGGCGGCTTCTGCGATCTCGGCACGGGTCAGGCCGGACTGGTCCTCGATCTCGTCCCAGTTCGTGGCCTCGACCGTAGCGCGGTAGGCGCCGAAATCGGTGGTATGGGCTTTGATGAAGGCGTGGTCGATGACCGGCACGTGGCCGCCGGCACGGGCGGCGTCGTCGGCGGCGAAGACCAGTTTGGCCATGCCACGGAAGGCCGCCATGTCGCCGCCGAGGCGCGGCTGGTAGTAGTTGGTGGCGATCGACTTCGAGCCGCCGCGCAGCATTTCGAACTTGGCCTGCGGGTCGGAGAAGCGTTCCAGGCCGCGTTCGCGGACCGGATTGAAGACCACGATCTCGGCGCCGCGCAGCGAGGCCTTGCGGAGGTCGCCCAGCATGCGGGGATGGTTGGTGCCGGGATTCTGGCCGACGACGAAGATCGCATCCGCCTTCTCGAAATCCTCGAGCTTCACCGTGCCCTTGCCGATGCCGATCGACTGGCGCAGTGCAACGCCCGAGGCCTCGTGGCACATGTTGGAGCAATCGGGGAAATTGTTGGTGCCGTAGAGGCGGACGAAGAGCTGGTAGAGGAAGGCGGCTTCGTTGGAGGCGCGGCCGGAGGTGTAGAATTCGGCGCGGTCGGGATTGTCGAGGCTGTTGAGCACCGAGCCGATCTCTGCGAAGGCTTCGTCCCAGGCGACCGCGCGGTAGGTATCGGTGGCGCGGTCGTAGCGCATCGGATTGGTGAGGCGGCCTTCCTGTTCCAGTTCGTAATCGGACCAGGATTTCAGTTCGGTGACGGTATGCTTGGCGAAGAAGTCCGGGCGGACACGCTTCTCGGTCGCTTCCCAGGCGACGGCCTTGACGCCATTCTCGCAGAATTCGAAGGACGAGCCATGTTCCGGATCGCCCCAGGCGCAGCCCGGGCAATCGAAACCATCGGGCTGGTTGGCCTTGAGCATGGTGCGGGCGCCCGCGAGCGGCGAGCCGCTTTCGAGCAGGCGCTTGCCGCAGCTCTTGAGTGCACCCCAGCCGCCAGCGGCGCTGGAAGGCTTTCCGATGAATTCCGGCTTCGACATGAACACCCCGATATATTGCAACGCAGCATAGATGAGCCGCGACATGCGGTCCACGAGAAAACAATCCGGTTTCAGATGGTTGGGTTGAATGTGCCAGCAGAGATGCCACCCACTCTTGCCTGAGCGCGTCTCTTATATTCGCAATTGCGGTAAAATTGGAGTCTGAAAGTCTAGTTATTGTGACTTCCGCACATAATCATCCGGCGTGAACAGCTCCATCGTGCCGAAGCCGCGGATCTCGTGTTCGCCGAGTGCGCGCAGGGGTCGGCGGCTTAGGGCATTGGCGGCGGGGCCGATGCAGATGGTGGTGCCGAGGAACTTGTTGGCGTCCTGCAGGCGGGCGGCGAGGTTGATGGAATTGCCGTGGGCGGTGTAATCGAGCTTGCCGGCCATGCCAACCTCGCCAAGCACGGCGATGCCCGTCTCGATGCCGAGTCGGGTTCGGCCGAAATCCTTGGCCTTGAAGTCCGGCCGGTTGCGCATTTCCTCGGTCAGGCGCGAGATGGCGAGTGCGCAGTCTATCGCCTTGTTGACATGGTCGGGAAGGTCCTCCGGCGCATTGAAGAAAGCGTGGACGGCATCGCCCACGACCTTGTCGACCATGCCGCCGTGGTCGGCCACCAGCTTGTTGACCTCGGCGAAATAGACATTGAGCAGCGCCACCAGTTCCTGCGCCTTGACGCGGCCGGCGAGCGTGGAAAAGCCTTCGATATCGGTGAAGAGAGCGGTCACCGGCCGCTCCTCGCCCGACATGCTGCCCTTGGCGGGGTGATCGAGATAGCGGTCGACAACGGTCTGCGGCAGATATTGCGCGAAACGCTGGCGGGCGACGCGCTCGACGCGCCGAGTCTCGGCGAATTGCGAGAAGGCGGCGACGACCATCACCAACGCCAGCATGACCGTGATGGTGAAGCCATCGGTCAGCCAGCCTGTGCGGGCGTAGATCGTGTAGGAGGCGGCGATGGTGACACCGATGACGCCGATCCCCGCGGCCAGGATTTCCCAGGGCCGGAAGCGCGCGCTGAGCAGCGCCACGATCAGGCCCGCGAACAATGTGTAGCCGGCTTCGAGATTGACGAAGCCGTCGTCGCGCAGCGGCACGAAATTGGTTAGGATCGAATTGGCGAGATCGGCATGGATCTGGGTCGAGGCGACGAGTTGTGCGGCGGCACTGTCGCGCAGGCCGCCGAGTGTGGGTAGCGACGAGCCGATGAAGACGATCTTTTCGCGGAAGAGGCGCGACGGGACCTTTGACTGGATGACGTCGACCGCCGATACCGTGCGGCTCAGCATCGCCGCCGGATGGCTCGCAACGAAGCGCATCGAGCCGTCCTCGGCAAGCGAGAAGATCTCGCGGCCGAGCTTGAGCCATGGCGGGGTGCCGCCGAGCAGCGGTGTCTTGATGTCGTAGTAGCGACGCACGGCTTCGAGCCCGAGCGCCGGATAAGGCTCCGAGCCGACGATCGAGAAGGCCTGGATGCGGCGGACGCGCGAATCCTCGTCGCCGATCAGGAAAGCCGCACCCGAAGATGCCGCCTTCTTCTGGAACATCTCGCAGGAAGCTTCGGCGCCGGGCACGAACCACAGCGCCGGCACCGTGAGCGAGCGGGCGATCGCGAGTGTCGGCAGCGGACGGGGTGATTTACCCTCGACATCGGAGAGCAGGAAGCCGAGCAGCGAGGGTGCCTGGCCAAGCGCCGTGGCCAGCCGCTTGTTGGTCTCCGACGCCGTGTCGCAATCGGTGGAGAAGACAAGGTCGAAGGCGATGACCGAGGGGCCATCGGCGGCGATCTTCTCGACGAGTTCGGCGGTGTTGGCGCGCTGCCATTTCTGGTCGGGCATGGCGGCATAGGATTTGCGGTCGATATCGACCACGACCACCGCCGGCGACACCGGGACGGAGACGAGCTGGGTGAGCTTGTCGAAATAGAGCTCGCGGCCGCCCTCCAGCCAGTCATCGGGCACGAAAATGATGAGCAACGCCGCGGCAATGCTCGCCAATATGCCGACATGGAAGGGCCGGAAGCGGAAGGTCATGCTGCCTGTTTACACAATCATACGAGAGTTGGCAGGGGTATTATAAGCCCATTGTTTCAGCTTGCCGCCGCGGAAGGTATTTTTTGCGAGCCGATCTGATGTCTGTGACATCTGATTGCATATTGCAATCAGTTTTGGCGTCTTGTATAGTGCCGATCGAAACTGGGGAGGTTTTGAGGATGGCCAAGCTCGTCTTTGCAATGAACATGTCTTTGGACGGTTATGTCGACCATGACAAATTTGCGCCGGGTCCCGCGCTCTTTCGTCATTTCATCGAGCAAACGCGCGGCCTGAGCGGCAGCATCTATGGTCGGCGCATGTATGAGACGATGCGCTACTGGGACGAGGAACATGCCGAGTGGACGCCGGATCTCCGCGCCTATGCGGTGGCCTGGCGGGAACAGCCGAAATGGGTGGTGTCGCGGTCGCTGGAATCGGTCGGGCCTAATGCCACGCTCATCCGGGACGAGGTCGAACGAGCTGTGCGTGCCGTGAAGGCCGAAAAGGCAGGCGAGATTCTCGTCGCGGGGCCAGCGCTGGCAAATAGCCTGGCTGGGCTAATTGACGAATATCACCTCTATGTCCGTCCGGTCGTGCTGGGGCGCGGAAAGCCGTTTTTCGCCGGCCCCCGACCGCCGCTGCGCCTTGTGGCCAACCAGCTCGTCGGCGAAGACACGATCCGGCTGACTTATGTTCCCGCCCAGGCGTAGAGATTAATCGTCATCGGGTTCGGCGAGCGCGTTCAGCCGCCTGATATTGCAGTCGATGACACTACCCTTTCGCTTGATGGCGCCCTGCTCCTCCAGAGATAGGATGGAGCGGTTGATCTTGGGGCGGCTCGCGCCGAGGATGCCGGCGATCTCGGTCTGGCTGAGCGCGATATGCAGGCTCGCTTCGTCCGGCAGATCGTCGCCGTGGATCTGCTTGAGCGTGGCCAGGAAGAAGCGGGCGACCCGGCTGTCGAGATCGTAAAGCGCGATGGTTTCGAGCTGGTCGGTGGTTTCGCGGAGCCGACGGCAGAGATAGCGCATCACCGCCTCGGCCGCCTCCGGATTGCGGGTGATGAAGTTCATGAACTCGGTCTTGCCGATGACATAGCCTTCCGTCGCCACCGAGGCGGCGGCATCGGCGGAACGTGGTTCGCCATCGAGCACGGCCATTTCGCCGAGCAGGGTTCCGGGCTCGAGATGGCGCAGCGACAGTTCCTTGCCCTGGGACGTGATGAGCGAAAGCTTGATGCGGCCCTCGGTGACGAGGATCATGTAATTGCCCTCGTCGCCGCGCTGGAAGATCACCGTGCCCGCCGGCCATTTGCGCCATTGGGCAAGGCCCGCGACTTCGGCCACGAGTTCCTTCGAGAATTCCTCGAATATCGGGAAGGACCGCCAGAAGGCCGGACTCTTGTTGATTTCTGCCATGCGAACTCGTCCCCCAACTGCATACGCGCGACAGCGCTCATCGCACCCTACAGCAAGAGCGACAAATGTTAAGGGGGTTGGAGTTGGAGATCAGGCTGCCTTGCTGCCGATGGCGGAAGCCAGCCGTTCCGGGTCGCGGACGCCATGGCGATAGAGCTGGATCAGGGAGCGCGCCATGGCGCGGGCCTGGGCATTGTCGTTACCGAGCCCCTCTCGAACCGCGAGCACTTCAAAGGCGCGGCGGAGTGCGTCGATGTCACTCGGCTTGAACATGCCGAGGTCCTGCATCTCGGAGAAATAGGGCATGACTTCCTCCCGCTTTGTCCACGATCGAAGGCTAGCACGGGTTGCCGCGGTGCGCGAGTGGCAAGAACTCTGGTAAAGCGCTTGTGTCGGAAAAAAATATTCTACGACTCCGCCCTATTCGAAAGGTTGATTGGCAGAGCGTGTAGAGGGCTGCTAACGCTGTGCCGTTGCGCAACAGGACTTGACGATGACGAGCGACCCGCTGACCCCTGATGAGATCGAACGCTATGGCAGGCATATCCTGCTGCCGGAGATCGGCGGTGCGGGCCAGCAGAAGCTGAAGAATGCCGCCGTGCTGGTGATCGGGGCGGGCGGTCTCGGCTCGCCGGTGCTCGAATATCTCGCGGGCGCCGGTGTTGGCACGATCGGAATTGTCGACGATGACACCGTGTCGCTCTCCAATTTGCAGCGGCAGACGATCCACGGGACCGGCACCATCCGCGAGAAGAAGACGCGGAGTGCCGCAGCGCGTATTCGCGAGCTCAATCCGCATGTGGTCGTAGACCGGCACGAAATGCGCTTCACGGAAGACAATGCGCCGGGGCTGACCTTCGGCTACGACCTGTTGATCGATGGTTCCGACAACATCGCCACGCGCTATGCCGCGGCGGATGCCGCCGAGCGCGCGCGCATTCCACTCGTGACAGGCGCCGTTGGGCGCTTCGACGGTTCGGTGACGGTGCTCAAACCCTATGAGACAGGCGCGGATGGGAGGCTGTTGCCCGGTTATCGCGATCTCTTCCCCGAAGAGCCGCCGGAGGGCATGCTGCCGGTCTGCGCGGAGACGGGGATCATCGGAGCGCTGACCGGCGTGATCGGCACACTGATGGCGATGGAGGCGATCAAGCTGATCACGGGCGCAGGCGAAGCTTTGGTCGGCCGGCTCATGATGTATGACGCGCTTGCGGCGCGGTTCGACGTGGTGAAGTACCGGCGGCGCTAGTGCGTCCACCTAGGCTTGCCGCTCGCGACAGGCTGTCAGGAGATCCTCGAAGGGCACGCCATCCAGCGTCGCGCCAGCCGGCGATTGGCGAATTCGACACCCAGGCTGACACAGAGCCAATCCGC
Source organism: Rhizobium sp. SRI_017 (assembly GCF_057586295.1). NCBI lineage: Bacteria > Pseudomonadati > Pseudomonadota > Alphaproteobacteria > Hyphomicrobiales > Rhizobiaceae > Rhizobium > Rhizobium sp. SRI_017. The sequence goes on from NZ_JBYCZP010000012.1 coordinate 23,816, forward strand.
ACCAGGATCGAACAGGACATCCTTCATCCGAAACTTTTCCGGTGTCGCATTCGTAACTGACGCATTCCGAGCTGAGGTTTAGGAGTGACGCCCATGCGAATTGAAGACCGTGGTTTTCATGCCGGCAGAGCCCGACGCGCTGGAGACATTGTCATGGATGAGTTCGACATGCCCCGTTTGGCCGGATGGGTGGCCGCCATCATCATCTCGCTCGGCATCTGGGCGGTCATTATCGGCGGGCTGACGCTGCTTTAGGACTGCGATGGCTGCAAGTTGATCCCTTGTGAAGCCGGCTGCATAGGCGGACGGCTTGCCAGTGTCCGCTCTCCGCAACGCGCAATTGTTGGTCAGTACGCCACGACCCACCGGATAAATGATCGACCCATTGACATTCTCCATTAGAAGTTTTGTTGTGCTTCTGGAGATAGCGCAATTTATGCGTGTTGGGAGATCTTGCGAAGGAGGGGCGGACATGGATGACATACAGGCTATTACCGCGAAACTTGAACGGGCGAGCGCACTCATGTTCGCCAAGGATATCGCCATCGTCGACGAACTCTGGAGCGACGGTTTCAGGTTGGTCGGGTCGGAAGAAGGCGAGATCGCTGCCACCCGTGACGAACTCGAAGCGCTGGTGACCTTCCTTTTCAGCGCGCCTTTCCGACTGCGATGGGTCTGGGCCAGCAAAGACTTCACAATCGAGAACGACATCGCCTGGGTTTTTGCCCAGGGTCATGTCGAATTCGTCTTTGATGATCACACCGAGCCGCTACCCTATCGGCTCGTGGCGATCTTCCGCCGCGAGAAGAATGACTGGACGTGGCGCCTCTACAGCGGTTCGGAGCCCATCAAACGAAGGACTTGGTAGTCCGACGCGCACGCGCATCCATCGCACATTGGTTGCTGCGGATCCGCACGCTAGTTCCGCCCGGGCAACACCCGGTCCGGCGGGCGGTGGCCGTCGAAATAGGTGCGGATGTTGATGATGACCTTCTCGCCCATGTCGATGCGGCTCTCGATGGTCGCCGACGACATGTGCGGCAGGAGCACGACCTTGTTCTCGTGGGCGAGCTTGAGCAGCTTCGGGCTGACCACGGGCTCGTTTTCGAAGACGTCGAGGCCGGCACCGGCGATCTTGCCCTCGCGGATGCACTTGATCAGCGCGGTCTCGTCGATCACGCCGCCGCGGGCGGTGTTGACGATGTAGCTTGTGGGCTGCATCAGCGCCAGTCGCCGCGCGGACAACAGGTGATAGGTGGCCGGCGTCGAGGGGCAGTTGATCGAGACGATATCGACGCGGGCCAGCATCTGGTCGAGGCTGTCCCAGTAGGTCGCTTCGAGCGACTCTTCCGTTGCAGCGCTGACGCGGTGGCGGTTGTGGTAATGGACCTGAAGGCCGAACGCCTTGGCGCGACGGGCGACCGCGGTGCCGATGCGGCCCATGCCGACAATGCCGAGCCGCTTGCCCCAGATGCGGTGGCCGAGCATCCAGGTCGGCGACCAGCCCTCCCAGTCGCCTTTCGAATCGGTGAGGATGCGCGCACCTTCGGCGAGCCGGCGCGGCACCGAAAGGATCAGCGCCATGGCCATATCGGCGGTGTCCTCGGTCAGCACGCCCGGCGTGTTGGTGACCGTGATGCCCTTTTTCGCCGCTGCCTCGACATCGACATGATCGATGCCGTTGGAAAAGCTCGCGATCAGCTTGAGCTGCGGGCCGGCCTCCTCGATGAGCCGGGCATCGATCCGGTCCGTCACGGTGGGAACGAGGACATCGACGCGGCGGACGGCCGCGACCAGTTCGTCATGGCTGCGGGGCGTGTCGTCGACATTGAGCTCGGCGTCGAAGAGCTCGCGCATCCGGGTTTCCACGATGTCGGGCAGTCGGCGGGTGATGTAGACGCTCGGTCTTTTCTTGCTTGGCATGCTTTTCGCGGCCCTGTCCCAACTTCTGTCGTTGACCGCTCCTTAACCAAGTTGCGCGACACTCGGCGGGTCAATTTCCAACCAATATCAGACGCGTCGACGATGGCAAACAAGATCAGACAAGTTCGGGCAAGGGCGAAAATCACAGCACTGGCGATGGCGGTGCTGGCCGCTTCCGCGTTTCCTGCGCTCGGCGAGGCAACGAAGCTCTCGACAGGCCTGCCGGTGCCGCGATTCGTGACGCTGAAGGCCAAGAAGATCAACCTGCGCGTTGGCCCGGGACAGGACTATGCCGTCTCCTGGCGCTATCTCAAATCCGGCCTGCCGGTGGAAGTCACCCAGGAATATGAGAACTGGCGGCGCATTCGCGATGCCGACGGCGCCGAAGGCTGGGTATTCCACTCGCTGCTGTCGGGCGACCGCGGCGCGATCGCCGCACCCTGGATGAAGACCAAGGGTCCCGACATTTTCGTCAACATGCGCGCCGACGCCCGCGACACCGGCCAGGTCGTCGCCAAGCTCCAGCCCGGCGTCGTCGTCAAACTCGACGAATGCAATGGCGAGTGGTGCCATGCCGAGGCCAAGGATGTCGAGGGCTGGGTAAGCCAGGCCGAGATCTGGGGTGCCTATCCCGGCGAAGCCTTTACAAAATAATGCCGATCTGCTGCGCCGCCTGCTTGAGCGGCGACTGCATGCGCGGGCCGATCTGCTGGATCACCAGGCCGGCGGCGAGGCTGCCGAGGCGGCCGCAATCGGCAAGCTGGAAGCCGTTCGTATAGCCGAACAGAAAGCCCGCGGCATAGAGATCGCCGGCACCGGTCGTATCCACGACATGATCGACCTTGAAGGCTTCGATGACGTAGCGTTCGCCGCCCGCAAGGATGATCGAGCCGTGCTCGCTCATCGTGACCGCCGCCATCTTGCAATCCTGCGCCATCTGGGTCAGCGCGGTATCGAAATCCGAGGTCTGGTAGAGCGAGAGCGCTTCGGAGGCATTGGAGAAGACGATGTCCACCGTGCCCGACTTCATCAGGTCGAGAAACTCGCCGCGATAGCGGTCGACACAGAAGCTGTCCGACAGCGTCATCGAGGTTTCGCGGCCATTCTCGTGGGCGATGCGGGCGCATTCACGGATCGCTTCCTTGGCCCGCGGGGGATCCCAGAGATAGCCTTCAAAATAGGTGACCTTGGATTCTGCGACGACATCTTCCTGGACGTCTTCCGGGCCGAGCTCGACGCAGGCGCCGAGATAAGTGTTCATCGAGCGCTCGCCGTCGGGTGTGACGAAGATCATCGAAGTCGCGGTCGGCGGGGTGCCGCCGAGCGGCCGGGTGGCGAAATGCACGCCCTGGGCGTTCATGTCGTGACGGAAGATCTCGCCGAGCTTGTCGTTGGAAACCTTGCCGAAATAGGCCGCCTTGCCGCCGAAGCTCGCGACGCCCGCCGCCGTGTTGCCGGCGCTGCCGCCCGACATTTCGATCGCCGGTCCCATGCGCGAATAGAGCAGCGCCGAGCGGTCGGCGTCGATCAGGTTCATCGCACCCTTGGTGATGGTATTGTCGACGAGGAAATCCTCCTCGCAACGGGCGATGATATCGACAATTGCATTGCCGACGGTGAGGACATCGAATTTGGTCATGCGCCAAGCCTTGGAACGTGCAGTCTTTTCGGTCGAGCTATGGCGGAAAACGCTGCGCGGGAAAAGCGGAAAAGCCCGCGAAGTCGTCGTTTCCCGGATAAATTCGCGTTTTGACACTGCCGGGCTTGCGAGTAATTGAACAAGTGTCTAATGAACCGGGCCACGCTTTCAACATGCATGTCCGTCCATGTCTCCCCAGCAACGCTCCTTCCTGACTTCGCTCGCCACCAATGGCGTCATCGTCGCGCTTGTCGGCATGCTGCTGTTTGCGCTGAACGACACGATGGGCAAGTGGCTGGTTTCGACCTATTCGGTAGGTCAGGTCGTGCTGCTGCGCTCGGTCGCGGCGCTGATCATTCTTGCGCCTTTCGTCTGGTGGCTGGGCTGGCGGCCGCTGGTCCGGGTCGAGAAGCCGCGGATGCAGGTCGCGCGTGCGGTGATTTCGACGATCGAGACGATGTTCTTCTATGCCGCCGTCTTCTATCTGCCGCTCGCCGATGTCATGACCTACTGGCTGGCGGCACCGATCTATATTGCGGCGCTCTCGCCGCTCTTGCTGGGCGAGCACGTCGGATGGCGGCGCTGGACGGCCATTGCGGTGGGCTTTCTCGGCGTGGTGATTGCGCTGCAGCCGTCGCCCGCGATGTTCCAGTCGCCGGCGGCGGCGGTGTCGATCATCGGCACCTGCTTCTTCGCCTTCCTGCTGATCTCGGGACGTTCGCTGCGCAACACGCCGGATACGGTGCTGGTGTTCTGGCAGAATGTGATAGGAGTGATCATCGGCGGCGCCTTTGCGCTGTTCGACTGGGTGACGCCCGATCTGCGCGACCTCGTGCTGCTCGGGCTTCTCGGCGTGGTGGCGATGACCGCACATGCGATGATCAACCGTGCGCTGAAGCTGACCGATGCCAGCGTCGTGGCGCCGCTGCAATATTCGCTGCTGTTCTGGGCGATCGTCTTCGGCTTCCTGTTCTTCGGCGACATTCCCTCGGTGCCGATGATGATCGGGGCGCTGTTGATCGTGGCCTCGGGCCTGTTTATTTTCTTCCGCGAGACGCAACTCAAGAAGCAGGATCGCGTGCTGCCGGCAATCCCGGAATAGCGGTCCGACTTATCCCTTCGCGACCTGCGCCACCTTTGCCGCATCTTCGTGGATCGCCTCGCGCACCACGCCATAGGAAGCGCCCCAGGCATCGGTCATGTCGCAGCGGATGTCCCAGAGCTCGGGGAAGAAGCGATGGCGGGCGCCGGCCTGGAGCAGATCGACCGGGCGGCCCTTCAGCGACTTCGAGCCGAGGCCGATCGAGCGGTGGATGAGGTAGACGTGGTTGGCGCGGAACTTCTGGAACAGTTCGTCGAATTCGATCAGCGCCTCCGCCACGACATAGCTGTCGCCGTGGTCGTAGCGCGCGTCATAGATATCGGCGACGGTGAGGCCGCGGCCGTCGAGATAGTGCGCCTTGAACTTGTCCCAGAGATCGAAGGGCAGGCGCAGCAGCAGCTTGAAGCCGGGCGATTCCTGGCCGGAGCCGTTGCCGAGCTGGAGGCGCACCTGCTGGTATTCCTTGGGCGACATGGTCTCGAGCACGTCGAGTTGATCCGTCATCAGCCGCATCAGCCGATGCACGCGGCCCATCAGCGTGACGACGCGATGGGTGTCCTGCTTTTCCATGTAGTCGAGGACATCGACCAGCGTATAGGCGATGAGCTTCATCCAGAGCTCCTCGACCTGATGCACGATCTGGAACTGCAGCTCGTCGCCATTGACCATGTCGGCGAGCGGCTTCTGACAGGTGAGAAGCTTGTCGACCTGCAGGTAGACGCCATAGTCGAGCATGACCGGCGTTTCGATCTTTGCGTGATAGTCGGTCTTGTCCATGGCTGAATTCTCCTCAATCGTCCTCAGACAGCAGTCATAGCCTATTGGGGAGCAAACATTGTTCCTAACCGTTGCGGTGATAGCCAATTTCGAAGTACGATTGTCTCGGACGAGTACCATTGAGAGAACGCATGAATCTCGACCGCATTGACCAGAAGATTATTCGGCTGCTGGAAGGCAATTCCCGAATGTCCTTTGCCGAGCTTGCCGAACAGGTGGGACTGTCGAAGACGCCGTGCTGGAAACGGGTGAAGGCGCTCGAGGATGCCGGCGTGATCCGGGGCTACAGCCTTGTCGTTGATCCCGCGAAGATGGGTTTTGGGCTGGAAGCCTTCGTGCAGGTAACGATCTCGCCGGAGAGCTATGCGGCTTTCGAAGCCGCGGTGGTGCGCCATCCGCTGATCCGCCGCTGCCACGCCACGACGGGCGAGGACGACTACTTGCTGCAGATCATTGCCGTCGACATGGCCGAATTGGATGCGCTGTTGCGGCAGGAGATCGCCCTGCTGCCAGGCGTGCGGCGCACGGTGACCTCGATGATCACGCGCGAGATCAAGACTGCGACGCGGCTGGCGGACGCGCTGGCGCGGGCGACTTCTTAGGACGACTGTCCAAAATCAAACGAAAAAGACAGGGCTAGACATCACACAATTGCCTTGACGGCAGGGCAGTCAGGGTTTGTACTTTACGCAGAAAAGACAATTCGGAAACACGTCATGGCCCCGCCCTCAGTCCCCGTCATCATCCTCAATCCGGCCGACGATGTCGGCGTCGCGCGACAGAAGATCGGCAAAGGGGAAGCGACGGGTTACAATGGGCTGATCGCCAAGGACCTGATAGGGCGCGGGCACAAGGTGGCGCTCAGGGCCATCAAATCGGGCCAGGAAGTGCATAAGTTCGGCCAGGTGATCGGCGTTGCGACCGGTGATATCGAGCCGGGCCAGCATATCCACCTGCATAATCTTGAGATGATCCCCTCGGAGCATGAATATCAGCTCGGCGGCAGCAACCGCGACGAGGGCCTGCTGCCGATAGCCGAGCGGCGGACCTTCCAGGGATACGACCGCGGTCCGGGTGGCGTCGGTACGCGCAACTATATCGGCATCATTTCCTCGGTGAACTGTTCCGCCACGGTGTCGCGCTATATTGCCGATCACTTCAATCGCTCGGGCGGGCTTGACGGCTTCGACAATATCGATGGCGTGGTGGCGCTGACCCATGGCGGCGGTTGTGCCATCAATTCCAAGTCCGAGGGCTACCGGATCCTGACGCGGACGATCCAGGGCTATGCGCGGCATCCGAATTTCGGCGGCATCCTGATGATCGGCCTCGGCTGCGAGACCAACCAGATCGCGCCGATTCTCGAACATTACAAGCTGGCGGAAGGCGCGCTTCTGCGCACCATGACGATCCAGCAGACCGGCGGTACGCGCAAGACGATCGAGGCGGCGCAGGAAATCATCAGGGATATGCTGCCGACCGTGAATGCCGTTCAGCGGACCGAGCAGCCGCTCTCGGCGCTGAAGCTCGCGCTCGAATGTGGGGGGTCGGACGGCTATTCGGGTATTTCCGCCAATCCGGCTTTGGGCGTGGCATCCGACCTGCTGGTCAAGCATGGCGGCACCTCTGTGCTGGCCGAGACGCCGGAGATCTATGGCGCCGAGCATCTGTTGACCCGGCGCGCGGTGTCGCCTGCGGTGGCCCAGAAACTGCTGGCTCGCATCGACTGGTGGCGCGACTACACGGCGCGGAACGGCGACGAGCTCAACAACAATCCGTCCTATGGCAACAAGCAGGGCGGGCTGACGACCATTCTCGAAAAGTCGCTCGGTGCCGTCGCCAAGGGCGGGACGATGCCGCTCAAGGCGGTCTACGAATATGCCGAGATGGTGACGGAGCCGGGCTTCGTCTTCATGGACACGCCCGGATACGACCCGGCAGCGGTGACCGGCCAGGTGGCGGGTGGCTGCAACGTGATCTGTTTCACCACCGGCCGCGGCTCGGTCTCGGGCTTCAAGCCGGCGCCCTGCATCAAGATCGCCACCAATACCGAGATGTATGACCATATGGACGAGGATATGGACATCAATTGCGGCGGCATCGTCACCGGCGACGAGACGATCGAGCAGGCGGGGATCAGGATTTTCGAGGACATCATCGCGGTGGCGTCGGGGAAGAAGACGTCGAGCGAGATCTATGACTACGGCGACAACGAATTCGTACCGTGGCAGGTGGGGGCGATTACGTGAGGCGGTCGCGATCGTCCTCTCTTCTCCCCTTGGGGAGAAGATGCCCGAAGGGCAGATGAGGGGTTTTCAGCGGCAAACTCGACCTTGACGAGAACCCCTCATCCGGTCCTGCGGACCACCTTCTCCCCAAGGGGAGAAGGGAACCAGCCGCACTATTGCGCGTGCTGGATGAAATCCCAGAGATTGCCGAAGGCGTCGCGGAAGACGGCGACGGTGCCGTAGGGCTCGTGGCGCGGCTCTTCGATGAACTCCACGCCGCGCGACAGATAGAGCGCGTGGTCCCGGGCGAAGTCGTCGGTCGACAGGAAGAAGGATACGCGGCCGGGGGTTTGCTGGCCGATCACGGCACGCTCCTCGTCGGTCTCGGCAAGCGCCAGCAGCAGGCCTGCGCCGGCGTCGGCATCGGGCCGCATCACGACGAAGCGTTTTCCCTCGCCGAGCGGCTGGTCCGTCGCCAGGGTGAAGCCGAGCGTGTCGCGATACCAGGCGATGGCGAGATCGTAATCGGGCACCATGACGGTCACGAGGAACAGGCTGCGCATCATTCCTCCCCGGGCGTTGTTTCCGCTGGCGGCGTGCCGGGCTTGCGCTTGAGGTTGCGGCGGAGCATGCCGAGGCTGGCTCCGCCGATGGCGAAGGCCGTGCCGAAATAGACGACCATGGCGATGCCGATCAGGGCGAAGACCGCGCCGACCTGGTGGATCAGCGGCGACTGCGGGGTGATATAGGGCGCGGCATAGGTCGATGCGAATTCGAGCGCTCCGGCCATGACACCGGCCGCGATGACCAAGCGCACGAGGCGCCAGGCGAACGGCCGGTCCATGTCGAAATGACCGCGGCGCACCAGCGCGGTGAAGAGCATGATCGTCGTCAGCCAGCCGGACACGACTTCGGCGGTGGCAATGCCGCGCTCGGCGAAGAAGGGGAAGAGCGAGAGGGCGAGCACGCAATTGACCGCGACCGAGACCATGGTGAAGCGCATCGGCGTCCTGGTGTCTTCACGGGCGAAGAAACCGGGATTGAGCGCCTTGATCATGACGAATCCGGGCAGGCCGAGGCCGTAGATCGCGAGAATGCCGGCAACGACAGTGGTGGTCTTGGGGTCGAAGGCGCCGTGTTCGTAGACGACGCGGATGATTTCGTCGGACAGGACCCACAATGCGGCAGCAGCCGGCAGGGTCAGGAACAGCGAGAATTCGAGGCTGCGGTTCTGGATGTTCGACGCTTCCTTGAGATGGCCTCCCCGGAGCGCGCGCGACAGTTCCGGCAGCAGCACCACGCCGACGGCGATGCCGACCACGCCGAGCGGCAGCTGGTAGAGCCGGTCGGCATATTGCAACGCCGAGATCGCGCCTTCCTTGGTCGAAGCGATCATCTGGCCGATCAACTGGTTGATCTGGGTGATGCCGCCGGTCACCGCGGCCGGGAGCGCCAGCACCAGCAGCCGCTTCACATTGGGCGTCATGCGCGGCCGGCGGAAGCCGATCGACATGCCGGCATGACGAACGCCGACATAGAGCACGACCATCTGCAGGATGCCCGCCGCGAGCACGGCCCAGGAGAGATAGTAGGCGACCGAGACCGCATCGGCATCCACCCAGATGCCGTAGCCGAGCGCCGCGATCATGGCGAAATTGAAGAAGATCGGGGCGACGGCGGCTGCAAAATAGTGGTGCAGCGAATTGAGCATTCCCGACAGCATGGCCGTCAGCGACATGCACATCAGGTAGGGGAACATGATGATGGCGAGCCTGACCGTCACCTCATATTTGTCGCTGCCTGCATCGAAGCCCGGCGCGATGATCGTACGCACGATCAACGGCATCGCCAGCTCCATCACGATGGTGATGACGAGCAGGACGGTGAAGAGGACGCCGAAGACCTCTTCCGAGAATTTCTTCGCCGCTTCCTTGCCGCCACCCTCGATCTCCTTGGCGAAGAGTGGCACGAAGGCGGCGTTGAAGGCACCCTCGGCGAAGAGCCGGCGGAACAGGTTGGGGAAGCGGAAGGCGGCGTAGAAGGCGTCGGCCATCGGGCCGGTGCCGAGGGCGGCTGCCATCAGCATTTCGCGGGCGAAGCCGAAGAGGCGGCTGCCGAGCGTACCGCCGCCGACGGTGAGGAATTTGCGGACGAGGCTCATTGGCTATCCCTGCGATCAAGCACACTGAACCGGAAAATTTGAAGGGCAGAATGTTCAATTCTACGCCTGCCCTGCGGCAGACCCCCCTCTGCCCTGCCGGGCATCTCCCCCTTAAGGGGGGAGATTGGCCAGAGGCCAGCCTGCCGCCCCAAGCAGCCGATCGAGTTGCCTGTCCGTGCCTCTAAGAATGCCGGGCGGCGCTCCATCGAATCTCCCCCCTTGAGGGGGAGATGCCCGGCAGGGCAGAGGGGGGTGAGCGGCGAACGCATGTCGTCTGGCTCACGTCCCAAAGCGACCTTCGACATTCTCACGGCTGCGCCGCCGGCTTCTTCACCGCCACGCCCTTGGGCGGCAGCGGGTTGACGATGCCGGGGGCGACGCGGATCTTGCTGTCGCCGGCTTCATCGGCAATCACTGACTTGAGATGGGCGGCAATCAGCGCCTGGCGGTTTTCGTTGTTGATCTTCTCACCGGTCAAGTCGGTGACATAGAAGGTGTCGATGACCTTTTCGCCGAAGGTGGTGATGCGAGCCGAGGCGATGTCGAGCGAGAGGTCCGCCAGCATCGAGGTAATGTCGGAGAGCAGGCCGGTGCGGTCGAGGCACTCGATCTCGATGACCGTGAACCGGTTCGACAGTGCATTGGAGATGTTGACGTCGGGCACGACGGTGAAGGTCTTGTCCTTCTTCTTGTATTTGGTGCGGGTGGCGATCACCTCCGGCAAGCGGCGCTTGCCCGAGAGAACCTCCTCGATCATTTTCGAGATCGTATTGGCGCGTCTCAGTTCGTCGTCGTCATCCTTGAACTGGCGGCTGATATGGATCGTGTCCAGCGCCCGGCCGAAGGCGGTGGTGAAGATCTGGGCGTTGGCGATATTGGCACCAGCCGCGGCGCAGGCGCCGGCGATGATGGCGACGAGGCGCGGATGGTCGGGGGCCAGAATGGTGATCTCGGTGATCGCCTGGAAGGCGTTGGTCCGCACCATGGTGTTGAGCACCTTGCCCTCGCGATCGGACTCGCGGATGAATTCGGTGTGCCGGACCTGGTCTTCGAGCGGAACGGAGAGCAGATAGGGCTGGTAGTGCATGCGCACATAGGCCTTGCGCTCGTCCTCCGGCCAGTCGGCCAGCGCCTCGGCCAGCCGGTCGCGGGCATGCTGGACGCGTTCGTTGCGGCTGACTTCGGAGAAGCCGCCCGACAGAAGCAGTTCGGTTTCGTAATAGAGGATGCGGAGCAACTGGCCCTTCCAGCCGTTCCAGACGCCCGGGCCGACGGCGCGGATGTCGCAGACGGTCAGGATGAGCAGGAGCTTCAGCCGCTCGAGCGATTGGACGCGGTGGGAGAAATCGGAAATCGTCTTCCAGTCGTTGAGGTCGCGCGTCTGCGCCGTCATCGACATGGCGAGATGCTCTTCGATCAGCCAGGCGACGAGTTCGGTCTGCTTCGCATTCATGCCAAAACGCGGGCAGAGCTTGCGAGCCATGCGCGCGCCGCCGATCGAATGGTCCTCGGCGCGGCCCTTGGCGATGTCGTGCAGGAGCACCGCGACATAGAGCACCGTCCGGTCCTCGATCGTCTTGATCAGGCCGGCCGAGAGCGGTACGGCCTCGACATCTTCGCCCTTCTCGATCTTCGACAGCACCTCGACCGAGCGGATCAGATGCTCGTCGACGGTGTAGTGGTGGTACATCGAGAACTGCATCATCGAGACGATGCGGCCGAATTCCGGGATGAAGCGGCCGAGCACGCCGGCCTCGTTCATGCGTCGCAGCATCAGCGCCGGGTCGCGGCGCGAGGTCAGGATCGCCATGAAGACGCTGTTGGCCTCTTCGCTGGCGCGCAGCTTGTCGTCGATCAGCGCGAGAGAACGCGTCACGCTCTTGAGCGCGTCCGGATGAAATTCCAGGCCGTTGAGGTCGGCGATGTGGAAGAGCCGGAGAAGATTGACCGGGTCGTTCCTGAAGACGTCAGGCGAGGCGAGCGCGATGCGGCCCTTGTCCTCGACGAAATCCTGGGTGCCGGCAATCTTGCGCTTGCGGGCCGTGAAACGCGAGATGACGCCGCTGAGGCCGGGCTGCTCCTTGGCCTGCTCATCCTCGAGCGCGGCGCAAAGGATGCGGGTGAGATCGCCGACATTCTTGGCCACGAGGAAATAGTGCTTCATGAAGCGCTCGACGGCCGAGAGGCCGGGGCGGGTGTTGTAGCCCAGGGCTTCGGCGACCTCCTGCTGGTGGTCGAAGGACAGCCGGTCCTCGGCCTTGCCGGTCAGGTAATGCAGATGGCAGCGGACCGCCCAGAGGAAATCCTCGGCCTTCTGGAAGGAATGGTATTCGGATTTCGAGAGCACCCCGAGGCGCACGAGTTCGGCGGTATCGCGGACCCGGTAGAAATATTTGGCGATCCAGAACAAGGTGTGCAGGTCGCGGATGCCGCCCTTGCCTTCCTTGACGTTGGGCTCGACGAGATAGCGCGTGTTGCCCGATCGGTCATGACGCTCGTCTCGCTCGGCGAGCTTGGCGGCGATGAATTCCGGGCCGGTATTGCGGACGATTTCCTTGTCGAAACGAGCGGTCAGCTCGCGTTCGAGATTGGCGTTGCCGCAGATGAAGCGGGATTCGAGGATCGCCGTGCGGATGGTGATGTCGCTGCGCGACAGCGTGATGCATTCGTCAATCGTGCGGGTCGCGTGACCGACCTTCATCCCCATGTCCCAGAGGATATAGAGGATGAATTCGATGACCTTCTGGCTGAGGGCCGTCTGCTTGCCGGGCAGCAGGAAGAGCAGGTCGATATCCGATCCGGGCGCGAGCGTGCCGCGGCCATAGCCGCCAACCGCGGTGATGGTGATGAGGTCGGAGGGCGTCGGCAGGACGTGGCGGATCACGAAATCGTAGAGATGGATGATGACCTGGTCCTGCAGCCAGGAGATCCGGTGCGCACAGCCCAAGCCGGAACCATCCTCGTTGAGGATCTCGCGCGCCTTGGCGCGGCCATCCTGGCTCACGCTCCTGACATAGGCGAGCAGTGCGGCGCGGCGCCCATCCTTGTCGGTGGGATGGTCGGCGGCGATCCGCTCCAGGCCCTCGGAGAAGGCTGTCACGTCGAGAATTTCTGGATAGGAATCGTCCGGCTTTTCCACCAGGGCCTTGGTCTGCTGCATGAGAGAGAATACCTCTTCCGGCAACCCGCCGGAACGCGGGGTCTATAGCGTGATGGCCCCGGGAAATACAGGAAATAGTTTGAGTGGGGCTTAACTTGGGCGGGCTTCCGAGCGAGTAATTGTATATCTATAGACGCCGGGATTCCGGCGTTGAGATTGGCTTCGGCATGACAAAATGGGCGGCCCACGAAGGCGCAAGGGCCGATTGGAATTCGACTAACTCCATTTCAATCCAGTTCATCAGAAGATCCGCATCCCCTATCGACAGCTTTTCGTCGGCCGACGTGGTCCTCTTGAGGCCAATATGACCAATTTGGCTGTTTATTCGTTCCAAGAGGCTGTTACTGGGAAGTTTTCTCGCTTGGGTATAGGATCCGTCTGTGAAATCAGCAGGCTTAACGCTCTTCTCATATTTTCGAAGGAACTCGATTAGTGTTCGTCCGTGAAGGAAGAACGACTCCAGCATTATATTGAAGAAATATTGATCAGCGATCTTACTGTGCAGAAAAACATGAGCAGCACGCGTCATATTGATCTCATAGGGAAGATGCACTTCGAGGAAATCCTGCATCTGCTCCTGCTTTCTCCCGCGCATGATCGCCTCCCGCTGAATTCGTTCTATACCGTCAGTTGGGATCGTAGTGTTCTGTCGTCAGCTTCGCATTACGAGATCCAATCAAGGAGTTGTGTCCACCGCGCACTTCTCCGGCCCATTCTCCCGTACGCATTGCTCCAGCGCGAGCGAGTTGATCGGCGCCTCGCGCGGCGTCGGCTTTGGCACGTCGAGCGCCTGCGTGGTACTGCAGCCGGCGAGGCATGATGTCAGCAAAATGGCCGCGATGGTCTTCATCGCGGCCGGAGCGCGTAGACGGGATCTCATCCGGCAGTCACGCCCGCTTCGCGGCCAGCCCGGTCAGTTCCTGGCCGAGATCGGCGATGCGGCCCACGGCTTCGACCAGCGTGTCGTCGGGCACGGTCAGAGAGATGCGGATGAAGTCCCTGGCGTTCTCGCCGAAGGAGCCGCCGGGCATGACGGCGACGTGCTTTTCGCGGAGCAGCTTGCGGGCGAAGGCCTCGCCGTCGAGGCCGGTGGCGCCGACATCGAGCAGGATGAACATGCCGCCCTCCGGCATCAACGGTTTGATGACGTTCGAGCCGGCCAAGGTTTCGGCTGCGAGCCGGGCGCGGCGGCCGTAATTCTCGCGCATGGTCCGCGCCGTGTCGAAGGGCTGGGAGACCGCCATCGCCGTCATGTCGGAGATGAAGGGCTGGACGCCGAACAGCATGGTCTCAGAAACCGGCAGCAGGCGCTCGCAGAATTCGGCAGGGCCGGCAGCCCAGCCGGAGCGGAAGCCCGGCGCCGCGTGCGATTTCGAGATCGAGGCGACGGCGATGGTGCGCTCCGCGAATTCGGGCATGTCGAACGGTGAATGGAATTCCGCTCCGAAGGTCAGCTCCTCATAGACTTCGTCGCAGAGGATCCAGAGGTCGTGCTTGCGGCAGACCTCGCCGATCGCGATCACTTCCGCGCGGGTCAGCACCGCGCCGGACGGATTGTGTGGATTGTTGAGCAGCAGCACGCGGCTTCTTGGCGTGATCGCGGCTTCGAGATCTTCCGCCTGCATGTGGAAGCGGTGTTCCGGACGGAGCGGCACGGTCCTGATCGTCGCACCTGTGGAGGCGACGACGCCTTCATAGGTCGCATAGAGCGGGTCGCCGACCAGCACGTCGTCGCCGGCTTCGGCGAGGCCGAGCATCACGGCGAAGAGCGCAGTCTGGGTGCCGGGGAAGCAGAGGATATTGGCCTCGGTCACGTCGGCGCGGCGCTTGCGGTATTTGTCGACCAGCGCTCTTACGACAGCGGGCTCGCCGCGGCCGTTCGAATATTTGATGCGGCCGGCATACATGGCGCGCGCGGCCTCATCGAGCAGGGCGCGGTCAGGCGGCAGGTCGGGTTCGCCGATGGTGAGTTCGATGATCGGAATGCCCGATGACTTCATGGCGCGCGCCTGGATATGCAGCGCCCATTTGCCGGAGCCGAGCCCGGAGAGCCTGTCTGTGATGGAAGCGTAGCGCATGGCAGTCCTTTCGAGTCATTCCAGCAAGAGTGCGAAGCGGTTTTGCATCCGGAATTGCGCAAAACAAGCAGATAGATGTTCTCTATTTCTTTTCAGTCAGCGTGATACCGAGCAGGCGTTCGACGGAGAGGAGCGCGACATGGGCGAGCTCGCCCTCGCCGAACAGGTCGGCAGCGATCGAGCCTTCGAGCCAGAGCCCGTCCATCAGGCCGTTGATGGCGATGGCGAGGTAGCGGAGTTCTCCGGGCACGAGGCTGCGGCCTGTCTCTTCCAAAGCCGCGCCGATATGGGCCTGGAGCCGGTCGCGGAAGGCGAGGTAGCCCTCCCGGTGGATGGCCGCGAGCGCCGGATCGACCGAGATCTGGGAGATGAAGGTCGCCCAGAGCGACAGATTGCGGGGATCGACGATCGGCGGCTTGAAGTTGGCAAGCACGAAGACCTTTAGCCGGCTAATGGCGTTCGTGCCCTCGATTTCCGCAGCCTGATCCGCTGTCTCGAACATTGTCAGCATGACGGCGCGATAGGCCGCCTGGAACATCAGCTCCTTGCTGACGAAATAGTGCCGGATCAAGCCCGGCGTCACGCCGGCACGCTCGGCGATCTCGCGCACAGTGGCGCCCTTGAGGCCCGATTCCGCGATCGCGTCGAGCGTCGCGGCAATCAGGTCCTGCCGCCGCGTCTCTTCGCTTTCGTGGTGGAATGGGCGCCGCGTCATGGTCAGGCCGCTCTCAGCACGGGGCGGGTGAGGCAGGTCGGGCCGCCCTCGCAGGCGATGCAGAGCGCGTCGGCCTCGAAGGTCTCGACCTCACAGCCCTCGGCTTCCATCGCCGCCTTGGTCAGCGGGAAGCCGTCGACCATGATCACCTTCCTGGGCGAGGTCGGCAGCACATTGAGGTTGAGGCCGTTCGAGGCGGCGAATTCTTCAGCGGGTGCGACGATGAGCTTGATGCCGCGTTCGCGGAGCAGCTGGTAGAAGGCCGCCGGCAGCAGCGGCGCATGGACGAGCGCCAGATCGTCCGCCAGCGGCGAGATCACGCTCATCAGATGCAGGCAGGCTTCCTCGCCATGCCAGAGCGGCAGGTCGAAGCCAAGCACGGTGACGCCGAGCGGCTTGAGGATCTCGGCCATCTGCTCGATGCCGGCCTGGTTGGAGCGGACGCCGCGGCCGATGGCCAGCGTCGTCGCATCGACCCAGACGCAATCACCGCCCTCGATCGTGCCCGGCGCCGTGATGCGGCCGAGAATCGGGATGCCGGCCGCCTTGTAGGCTTCTTCGTGAAGATTACCCTCGGCGACGCGCAGGCGCTTGCCCATATTGAGAATGATGGCGCCCTTGTCGGTCATCAGCGACGGGTCGTGGGTGAACATCGAATCGGCGAGGCCGTCGCCCTTGTCTTCCAGCCACAGGATTTCGGAGCCGGAC
The DNA here is from genome assembly GCF_057586295.1 of Rhizobium sp. SRI_017. Classification (NCBI taxonomy): domain Bacteria; kingdom Pseudomonadati; phylum Pseudomonadota; class Alphaproteobacteria; order Hyphomicrobiales; family Rhizobiaceae; genus Rhizobium; species Rhizobium sp. SRI_017. The sequence continues at coordinate 40,307 of NZ_JBYCZP010000012.1, forward strand.
TTTTCGACAAGTGCGGCGAACTTCCTGTACTGGGCGACAGCTTTCTTGCCGTCGAAGGTCGGGCCATAGTGCCACTCGGCCGCATCGGCCCCTTCGAGGCTCGGGCCGGGGCGCCGCATCAACACGCGCGCAAGCCGGGCGGACATCGCCTGGGAACCGTAGGCAGCCATTCATCACTCCATGGATTTCACCGGGCCGCGGCCATGCGGCACGCCAGTATGTCAGATTTGTTCATTATACACTTGAATAATTTAAGGACAAGTGATTTACTGATTTTTAACAGGACGGAAGAGGCCAGTTGCTTCCGTCCCGAAAACGAAAAAACTGGGGAACAAGAAGAACACGGACGCCCAACAGAGTCCGGTATTGGCGGTATTCATGAATGAGTCTGCGGAAGCGATTCAAGTCGTTGACCTGCACAAGAAATTTGGCCCGCTGGAAGTCCTCAGGGGCGTCTCGCTCAACGCCCGGCAGGGCGATGTGATCGCCATCATCGGCGGTTCCGGGTCTGGTAAATCCACCTTCCTGCGCTGTATCAACATGCTGGAGCTGCCAAGCGCCGGCACGATCTCCATCCACGGCGAAACGATCGAGATGAAGAAGGACGGCCATGGCGGCCTGATGCCTTCCAATCGCAAACAGGTGCAACGCATCCGCGCCCAGCTCGCCATGGTATTCCAGAGCTTCAATCTCTGGCAGCACATGACCGTGCTGCAGAATGTCATCGAGGCGCCGATCCATGTGCTGGGCGTGAAGAAGGACGAGGCGGTCGCCCGGGCCGAGACGATCCTCAAGCGCGTCGGGCTCTACGAAAAGCGCGACGTCTATCCTGCCTTCATGTCGGGTGGGCAGCAGCAGCGCGCGGCCATCGCCCGAGCGCTGGCTGTCGATCCGCTCGCCATGCTGTTCGACGAGCCGACCTCCGCGCTCGATCCGGAACTTGTCGGCGAAGTGCTCGCCGTCATCGGCGACCTCGCCAAGGAACACCGCACGATGATCCTCGTCACGCATGAGATGAAGTTCGCCCGCAACGTCGCGAGCCATGTCGTCTATCTACGCCAGGGCATCATCGAGGAACAGGGGCCGCCGGAACAGCTCTTCGGCAACCCCCAATCCGAGCACCTCAAGCGGTTCATCAGCTCGGTCCACTAGGGTCAGTATCCTGACCCCACCATAAGCCTGCCAACAAACCAAGAATTGGGAGAATATTGATGAAGAACGGTTTGAAAGTCGCGGCCCTCGCTCTGGCGATCGGCCTCACCGGCGCTGCTTCGGCCACGGCCGAGCAGGTCAAGCTCGGTTTCGCCGCAGAGCCCTATCCGCCTTTCACCTCGCTTGACGCCTCCGGCAAGTGGGTCGGCTGGGAAGTCGAATTCGCCGAGGCCGTCTGCAAGGAAGCCAAGCTCGATTGCGTGATTACCCCCGTCGCCTGGGACGGCATCATTCCGGCGCTCACCACCAAGAAGATCGACATGATCGTCGGCTCGATGTCCGTCACCGAAGAGCGCAAGAAGACGATCGACTTCACCGACAAATATTATGACACGCCGACCGGCATCATCGGCGCCAAGGACCAGAAGTTCGACGCGACGCCGGCAAGCCTTGCCGGCAAGATCATCGGCCTGCAGGTTTCCACCGTCCATGCCGACTATGCCAAGAAGCATTTCACCGAAGCCGCTGAAATCAAGGAATACCAGACGCAGGACGAAGCCAACCAGGACCTCGCTGCCGGCCGTGTCGATGCCGTGCAGGCTGACGCCATCGCGCTCGACGCCTTCCTGAAGTCCGAAGCCGGCGCCTGCTGCGAGCACAAGGGCAATGTCGAAAACGACACGGCGATCCTCGGCCTCGGCGTCGGCATCGGCGTGCGCAAGGAAGACACCGCGCTCAAGGACAAGCTAAACGCCGCCATCAAGGCGATCCGCGCCAATGGCACCTATGACACGTTCTCGAAGAAGTATTTCGACTTCGACATCTACGGCGGCTGATGCCTCCTGACGTCCCGGCGCGCAGCTTCGGTTGCGCGCCCTTCGATGCCACCTAGCGGACGGACAGGTTGATGGATGCGCTGCTAACCTCCCTTGGTCTCGATGTGCTGACCTACGCGCCGCCCGGCTGGGGCGGGGTACTGCTGGCAGGCTTCATCAACTCGGTCTATATCGCCGTGGGCGCCTATACGCTCGGCATGATCATCGGCATAGCCGGCGCCTGCGGCAAGCTCTATGGCGGCCTCGTGACCCGCGACCTGCTCGAGGTCTATACGACCGTCGTGCGGGCTGTGCCGGAGCTGGTTCTCATCCTCATCCTCTATTATGCCGGCACCGACGGCATCAACCGCCTGCTGGCACTCGGGGGCTACGGCCCCATCGACATCAGTGGCCTGGTTGCCGGTATCGTCGTTCTCGGTTTCGTGCTGGGCGCCTATCTCACGGAAGTCATTCGCGGCGCGATCAAGGCCGTGCCGCCGGGCGAGATCGAAGCGGGTCGCTCCTATGGCATGGGTCCGCTCATGATCTTCCGCCGGATCATCTTCCCGGCCATGCTGCCGCACGCGCTGCCGGGGCTCGGCAATTACTGGCTGACGACGACCAAGGACACCGCACTGCTCGCCGTCGTCGGATTTACCGAGCTGACGCTCGCCACCCGCCAGGCAGCCGGTGCCTCGAAGCACTACATGACCTTCTTCCTCGCGGCCGGCGTGATCTATCTCGCGCTGTCGATCGTCTCCGGCATCATCATCAAGCTGATTGAATCGCGCTATCGCCGCGGCATGGCGGGGCACGCGTGATGAGCAACACGACCGCAGCCGCATCGCCTGCTCCGACGCCTCCCGCCAAACGGGTCAACTGGTTCCTGCCGCATCGCATCGCGCTGATCGTGATCTTCGCCGTCCTGGTGATCTTCATCGCAACGACCATGCGCTGGGACTGGATTCCGCAATATTCAGGCCAGCTCCTGGTCGGCATCTGGCGCACGCTCCTGCTGCTCTTCTCGAGCGCCATCGTCGGCTTTATCTTCGCGATCCCGCTCGGGTTGGCGCAGGTCACCGGTCCCAAGCCGCTCGGCTGGCTGGCTGCAGGCTTCTGCGGCATCATCCGCGGCACGCCGCTGCTGCTGCAGCTCTGGCTGCTCTATTACGGCCTCGGCTCCATCCTTGCCGCTAACCCGCAATTCCGGAAGGAATATCCAGAGCTCTTCTTCTATATCCGCCAAGCCTGGCCATACGGCTTCCTGGCGCTCATGATCTCCTTCGCCGCCTATGAGGGCGAAGTGATGCGTGGCGCCTTCAAGGGCGTGCCGCGCGGCGAACTCGAAGCCGCCAAGGCCTATGGCATGGGCCGCTGGACGATGTTCCGCCGCATCTGGCTGCCGCGCGCCATCCACCGCGCGCTGCCGACGCTGACCGGCGATACCGTGCTGCAACTGAAGTCGACGCCGCTGGTGGCGACGATAACTGTTGTCGATGCCTATGGCGTGATCTCGAAAGTGCGGCAGGCGACGTATCTCACCTATGAGCCGCTGTTGCTCTTGGCGCTGATTTACATGATACTGACAGGGATCATGGTTGTGGCGTTCCGGTATGTGGAGAATATGGTGCCGACGAAAAGGTAGGGCGGCTTTACCCCTCACCAACTTCGGCCAAGCGATCGGCTTCGCCTCTCGCGGCCTTCGTATCCTCTCCCACAAGGGGAGAGGTAGAGTGCCACAAGCTCGGCCCCATCTTGAGACATGGCTGCAGCCGCGGGTTTACCTCTCCCCTTGTGGAAGAGGATAGCAAGCCCACATGAGCCATAGGCGAATGTCTAGGCGCGCTTGGTGAGGGGTGAATCCCCCCATAAGGCAAGCGACCTACGCCTTCACCACCGGCATCGGCTTCACCACGCTCATCAGCGCCCCATAGGGCATCAGCAGCACCAGCGCAAAAAGCACCTTTACGCTGAGATCCCCAAGCGCCCACGAAATCCAGCGCGGCGCTTCGGCCGTCATCACACCGAGCACCGGCGCCATGCCGATCGCGAAGTCATCGTTCGGGCCGAGGAAAGAGAAGACCGGCGCGAAGGCGAAGGAGAAGAAGAGGACGGTATCGAGGATCGAGCCGAGCATGGAGCCGGCGAGCGGCGCCTGCCACCAGCTCTGGCGGCGAAGGCGGTTGAAGACCGAGATATCGAGCATTTGGCCGAGCAGGAAGGCGAGGCCCGAGGCAATGGCGATGCGCGGCTGCGACAGGTACCAGGAGAGCGCCACGCCGACCACGAAGCCTGCGATCACGACGATGCGGGCGTTGCGCGGGCCGTACTGGCGGTTTGCGAGGTCGGTCACCAGGAAGGCGAAGGGATAGGTGAAGGCGCCCCAGGTGAGCAGGTCACCGAGATTGATGGCGCCGAGCATACCCTGGACGGGAAATTGGACGAGGAAGTTCGAGGCGACGACGACAAGCGTCATCAGGGCCACGTAGACAAGGGTATAGCGCTGGGTCAGCATTTTTTTATCCTGGGTGATGCCACCAGTTGGAGTTCGATGTCTGCGAGCCGGCCGGGTGCCAAGCCCACAATAAACGACAAAAGGCCTGAACGGTCGCCCGGTCAAGCCTCAGTCGGATAAGGCGTTGCCTTTGATCAGGCAGCCTGCTTCTTGGCGATCTGGCGCTTCAGCAGACGCGCGCGGATCGAAAGCTCACCTTCATTCGCCTTGGCGAGGAAGGCATCGAGGCCACCGCGATGCTCGACCGAGCGGAGCGCATGCGCCGAAACGCGCAGACGGAAACGCTGGCCGAGAGCGTCGGAGATCAGCGTCACCTGGCACAGGTTCGGCAGATAGCGACGCTTGGTCTTGTTGTTCGCATGGCTGACATTGTTTCCAACCAGGACGGCCTTGCCGGTCAGTTCGCAAACACGGGACATGTGATCACCTATTCTCTTATCCGGCCGGACAAACTAAAACGGACCCGAAATTCGGGCCCGCGTGCCGCTGGCCTGTTCTGAAGTTGCGGTTCCATAGTTGGCGAGGCTGGGCCTGTCAAGACAATCCTTGGAATTGGCGGAAATTTCTGACAGGTTTGACCCTCGGGTATGGCCCGCAGAAAAAACACAAAGAGTTCCTAAGGGCAAGGTCATCAGTGCGTATGGCGTCTTCATGATGAGAGTCCGCTTCATCTCCCTTATCGCCGTTCTCGGGCTGCTTGCGCCGTTGCCGGGGCAGGCCGAGCCTTTGCGCCATCGCGCAGATTTCGACATCCAGCTCGCCGGACTGCCCTTCGCCCGGGCAAGCTTCAAATCGTTTCGCGACGACAACCTCTATGAGATAGAGGTGAATTTCGAATCATCAGGCGTCGGAGAGGTCGTCAACGACATGACCGCGGAACTCGTCTCGACCGGCGTGATCGCCGAGAGCGGGCTGCAATCCCAGCGCTACTATATGCAATACCGCAAGGGCGACCGCCATCGCCGCTACGAGGCGGATTTCAAGGACGGCGACGTGGTGGCCACCCGCATCGAGCCGCCGCGCGACCGCTCGAAGCAGCGCAACTGGATCCCGGTGACCGAGGACGATCTGAAATCCGTCACCGACCCGCTCGCGGGGCTGATCCAGCCGGTCTCGGTCGGCGACCCCTGCAAGCCGGTGATCCCGGTCTATGACGGCGAGACGCGGCTCGATATCAATCTCGACCACAAGCGCGAAGAGAATTTCAAGACCAATGGTTTCGACGGCACGGTGATCGTCTGCGCCATGCGCTATGTTCCGCTCGCCGGCTATCGCAAGGGCAGCCGCGAGGCCGAGTTCCTCAAGCGGCTGAAGCGCATGGAAATCTGGTTTGCGAAATCGGACCGGATGAATGTATATGCACCGGTATTCTTTTCCGTCCCGACGAAGTTTGGCACGCTGACGATGAAGGCCACGCGGTTCGACGGATAATCGTCCGGAGGATTTCAGCGTGAAATTGCGTGCGACATTGATCGGCTTTTCGGCCTGCCTGATGTGGGCGCTGCTGGCGCTGTTCACCGCCGCATCGGGCAAAATGCCACCGTTCCAGCTCAATGCCGTCTGCTTCGCGATCGGCGCGCTGCCAGGTGTCCTGCTGTTCATTCTGAAGCCGGAGCGCCTCAGAAATCTCCGGCAGCCGCTGGGCGCCTGGGCGACCGGCATTCTCGGCCTCTTCGGCTACCACTTTCTCTACTTCACCGCGCTGCGCAACGCGCCCGCCGCCGAGGCGAGCATGATCGCCTATCTCTGGCCGCTCTTCATCGTGCTTGGCTCGTCGATGCTGCCGGGCGAAAAGCTCAAGCTGGTCCATATCCTTGGTGCGCTGATCGGCTTTGCCGGCGCGGCGCTTATCGTCTCGGCAAGGACGGGTGGCACGGAAGCCTTCTCTGCGGCGCAGAGCTATATGGGCTATGCCGCGGCGCTGGCCTGCGCATTCACCTGGTCGGGTTATTCGCTCTTGAGCCGGCGTTTCGGCGAGGTACCGACCGATGTCGTGACCGCCTTCTGCATCGCGACGTCGATCCTGTCGGCAATCTGCCATGTCTTTCTGGAAACGACCGTCTGGCCGGAATCGTCGAGCCAATGGCTCGCCATCGCTGGCCTCGGCATCTTCCCCGTCGGGCTCGCCTTCTATGCCTGGGACTATGGCGTCAAGAACGGCGATATCCAACTGCTCGGGATCGCCAGCTATGCCTCGCCGGTGCTCTCGACGCTCGTGCTGATCGCCGCCGGCTTCGCCGAACCGAGCTGGCAGGTGCTCACGGCCTGCGTGCTGGTGCCCGGCGGCGCGCTGCTTGCCGTCTCGAGCACGATCTTCGGGAAAAAGAAGGCGGCATGACGCCCCTCTTCGGTACACCCGTCTTCCGATTCGCCCCGAGCCCGAATGGCGAGCTCCATCTCGGCCATGCGCTGTCGGCGATCCTGAATTTCGACATGGCGCGCGAAGCGGGGGGCCGCTTCCTGCTGCGGATCGAGGATATCGATCCTGCCCGCTGCCGGCCGGAATATGAGGCACAGATCTATGAGGATTTACGTTGGCTGGGCCTCGATTGGGAAGAGCCGGTGCGGCGGCAATCCGAGCATGTGGCGGAGTACCAGACAGCGCTGGATGGTTTGAAGGCGCGCGGGCTGGTTTATCCGGCCTTTCTGTCGCGCGCCGAGGTTAAGGCGCATGTGACGGACTATGAGAAGAATTGCGGCCGGTGGAAATATGATCCTGATGGGACGCCGCATTATCCGACGTTTGAGCGCAACCTCGATCCGGATGAGGCGGCCCGGAGAATCGCGCGCGGCGATCGGCATATGTGGCGGCTGAATGTGGAGAAAGCGGTGGCGGTGCGAGCAGACCCGCTTACCCCCCTCTGGCCTGCCGGCCATCTCCCCCTCAAGGGGGGAGATCCGATGGAGCACTCGCCGGCGACTCATCAAACACCGCCACTAGATCAACAGTCTTTGGAGGACGGTGCGTTTGCCTCTAGCGAATCTCCCCCCTTGAGGGGGAGATGGCCGGCAGGCCAGAGGGGGGCATCTTCTCAAGAACTGAGTTGGACCGAAACGAACAGCGGCACCCCTCACCCGACGCCCGCCAACCCTGCCGTCTGGGGCGATGTCGTGCTGTGGCGCTGGGATGCGCCCTCGAGCTATCATCTCTCCGTCGTGCTGGACGATGCCCTGCAGAGCGTGACCCATGTCGTGCGCGGCATGGACCTGTTCCACGCCACCCATGTCCACCGCCTGCTGCAGGAATTGCTCGGCCTGCCCGCCCCCATCTACCACCATCACCCTCTCATCAAGGACGAGACCGGCCAGAAGCTCGCAAAGAGCATCGCCTCGACGGGTCTCAGGGCTCTGCGCGAGGCCGGCGAGACGCCATCAGGGATCCGTGACCGGCTCGGTCTCCCGCTCGCGTGAGCGGGCGATGAGCTCGCGCACCCTGTATTTGAGCAGCGCTGCGTTGATTTCGGCGCCGAGAATGAAGATCACGCCGGTCATGTAGAGGAAGACCAGCGCGATCATGATCGAGGCCAGGCCGGCATAGGTCGCGGCGTAGTTGGCGAAGGTCGAGATGTAGTAGCCGAAGCCATAGGCCCCGGTTGCCCAGGCGATCATGGTCAGAACGATGCCGGGCACGACATCGAGAAAGCGCCGTCGACCGGCTGGCAGATAGAGATGACACACGAGCAGAGCGATGGTCACGGTGGCGACCGCGCCCCAGCTCGACCAATTGTCGACCACGGTGAGCAGGTCGGTCGCCCAGGGAACCCAGCGGCCGGCATAACGCAGCGCGAGCGGCGCTGCGACGAGAAAGATCGACAACATCACCAGGGCCAGCACCGCCGCGAGGACATAGCCGAGACTGATCGGGCGGGTGATGTACCACGGCCGCGGCTCCACCACGCGATAGGCGCGGTTGAGCGAGATGCGCAGTGCCTCGACGCCGTTCGAAGCGAAGTAGAAGGCGGCGAGCACCGAGATCGTCAGCAACCCGCCGCGCGGGATTGTCAGGACCTGGGTCACTTCCCGCGCGATCGGATCGGCGATCGTCGCCGGCAGATTGTCGAAGATGAGATGAACCGCCGTTTCGGAAAACTGATCTGCACCGAGGAAGGTCGCAAGCGTCGTGCCGAAAATCAGGAAGGGGAAGATCGCAAGCAGGATTGAGAGCGCGACATGGCTCGCCATGGCCCAGCCGTCATCCTCGGTGAAATGCCAGAAGGCATCGAAGCCCACCTTCCACGTGATACGGACAAAGCCCGGCATTCCACCTCGCTGAAGCTATTCCCGGTATAACGCGCGAAAGGTCGCATCTGTTTGCCGGCATTGGCAGTCTTAGCCGAATATGGGAAACAAAGCGTCGTTTGTACAGAAAGCAGCGGCAAATGGATCAGCGACCCACGATCATCGTCACCGGCGCCTCGTCGGGCATCGGCGCGCACGCAGCCCGCGCGCTCAAGGCCGATGGCTGGCGGGTCTTCGCCTCGGTGCGCCGCGAGGAGGACCGGGCGCCGCTCGAGGCCGAAGGTATCGAGACTTTCCTGATGGACTACACCGACACCGCCTCGATCCATGCGCTCGCCGACGCGGTGCTGGAGCGAACAGGCGGCCGGCTCGACGCGCTCTACAACAATGGCGCCTATGGCCAGCCAGGTGCGGTGGAGGATCTGACCACCGACGTTCTCCGGCTGCAGTTCGAGACCAATTTCTTCGGGTGGCACGAGCTGACGCGGCGGGTGATCCCGGTGATGCGGGCACAAGGCAAGGGCCGGATCGTCAATTGCTCATCCATCCTGGGCCTCGTTCCGTACAAATGGAGAGGCGCATACAATGCCTCCAAATATGCGTTGGAGGGATTGACCGTGACGATGATGATGGAGCTCAAGGGCACCGGTATCCATGTCAGCCTGATCGAACCGGGGCCGATCCGTTCGAGCTTCATTGCCAATGCGTTGAAAGCCGCCGAGGCCAATATCGACCTCGAAAATACCGCGCACAGGCAGGAATACCAGCGCCAGCTCAAGCGGCTGCGCGGTGAGCTTGCGGGCGCCAAGGGCAAGCTCGGGCCGGAGGCGGTCTATGATGTGCTGCGCCATGCCTTGACGTCGCCCTCCCCCAAACCCCATTATATCGTCACGAAACCCGCCAAACGCGGCGTGCTGCTCAAGCGGCTCCTTCCTTCCGGCCTCTTCTACAAGATCCTCGGAAAGCTGGGCTGAGCGGTCTATCAACGGACAAGTCCCATGGGCACAGTTACCTATTTCCTCGCGATCGTGGTGATGTTCGCCGTCGCCGTCGTGCTGGTGCGCGGCCTCATTCACATGCTGCGCGGTGGTTCCGGCAACACATCGAACAAGCTGATGCAGGCGCGCGTCATCCTGCAGGCCGTCGCCGTGGCGCTGATCATGCTGACCCTCTGGCTGACCGGTGGCGGGCGTCCCGCCTGATATGGTCAAGCTGAACAAGATCTACACCAAGACGGGCGATGGTGGCACGACGGGCCTCGCGGCCGGCCCGCGCCGTTCCAAGGCCGATCTCAGGATCGAGAGTTTTGGCGCTGTCGACGAGGCCAATGCGGCGCTCGGCCTCGCCATGCTGCATATCGGCGACCAGGCGCAACTGGGTGAGATGCTGATCCGCATCCAGAACGACCTCTTCGATCTTGGGGCCGATCTCGCCACGCCCGACACCGGCGAGACGCCGGAATGGGAACCGCTCAGGATCGTCGAGTCGCAGGTCGAGCGGCTGGAACGCGAGATTGACTTTCTCAACACCGAACTCTCCCCGCTCAATTCCTTCATCCTGCCGGGTGGCTCGGCCCTATCCGCCTATCTTCACCTGGCCCGGACGATTTCACGCCGCGCCGAGCGGCTGATGGTGGCGCTCAAGGAGAAGGATGGCGAGATCGTCAGCACGGCGGCGCTGAAATATGTCAACCGGCTCTCGGATTTCCTCTTCGTCGCGGCAAGATATGCCAACGACAAGGGGAAGGCGGATGTGTTGTGGGTGCCGGGGAAGAACCGCTGAACCTTCTCAGATAGTTTCCCCTCCCCACAAGGCGGAGGGGCTTCTCGGCGACACCGCATTCCTGCCCAACACCTTGATGCCTAAGGAGACGTTGCTGTTTTTTAGAGGCAGCGCGGCAAGTTGAGCCCCTCCCCCTTGTGGGGAGGGGTTGGGGAGGGGTAACAATTTCTCTGACAGGCCCACCGGGAGATCCAGCGCAGATGTTCGTGCCGCTCTATGACGTGAATGCGCTGAAACACATCAAGCTTCAATATGTCACGCTCTCGCTGATCGCTGTTAACACGATCATCTGGCTGATCACGGGTTTGGCCGGCAGCGACGAATTCTCCGGTCGAGCCGCTATGGGGCTGGGCTATATCCCGGCGCTGATCTTTGACGACAGGTTTCTCGATCCGTCGCTCTATCTCATCCCCAAGGACTGGAGCTATCTCACCTATGCCTTCCTGCACGGCGATTTCTGGCATCTCGCCGGCAATATGCTGTTCCTCTGGGTCTTCGGCGACAATGTCGAGGACGCGATGGGACACATCAAGTTCCTGATCTTCTACCTGCTCTGTGCCGTCGCCGCTGCCTGGTTCCACGGCTTCCTCGATCCGCATTCGACCGGCCCGCTGATCGGCGCGTCGGGCGCGATCTCCGGTGTCGTCGCCTCCTATTTCCTGCTTCATCCCAAGGTCCGGGTCTGGGTGCTGATCCTGTGGAAGGTTCCCTTGCCGGTTCCGGCCTTCATTCCGCTGATCCTCTGGATCCTGCAGCAATTCTTCATGCTGCTCGTCGACAAGGATGGCAATGTGTCCTGGGCGGCGCATGCCGGCGGCATCGTCGCCGGGCTGGTGCTGACGCCGCTGCTCAAGCGCTGGACCGTGCCGCTCTTCGACCGCACGATCGTCTCGCCGAAAGCGGTCGAGCATAAGGAGACCCCGCCGGCGGCGACCGAAGAGGCACAAAAAACAACGCCTCATTGGGGTCGTTAAAATCGATTGAAGGCATTGTCGCGAATGTTGACCTGACAAGGGTCGCTCTATATTCCGGTTGCGACACCGCCAAAGGCCGAAAAATCACCCACCGATGGCGAGATTGGCGCATCTGGATGCCGCCAACAGACAATAGGAAAGGGCGCAGATAGCGCATTTTCCCGCCAGACTCTTTTTAGGGCCAGATTCTTTTAGGAAGGACCTCCATGAAAATCCTCGTCACCGTGAAGCGGGTGGTGGACTATAACGTCAAGATCCGCGTGAAGCCGGATGGCTCGGGCGTCGAGCTTGCCAATGTGAAGATGTCGATGAACCCGTTCGACGAAATCTCGGTCGAGGAGGCCCTGCGTCTCAAGGAAGCCGGCAAGGCTGAGGAAGTCATCGTGGTGTCCGTCGGTCCGGCCAAGGCCGAAGAGACGCTGCGCACCGCGCTCGCCATGGGCGCCGACCGCGCGATCCTGGTCGAGACCGACGAACTGGTCGAGCCGCTCGCGGTCGCCAAGATCGTCAAGGGCGTCGCCGAGGCCGAACAGCCGGGCCTCGTCATCGTCGGCAAGCAGGCGATCGACGACGATTCCAACCAGACCGGCCAGATGCTGTCGGCCCTGCTCGGCTGGCCGCAGGCGACGTTCGCTTCCAAGGTCGTCATCAAGGACGGCAATGCCGACATCACCCGCGAAGTCGATGGCGGTCTCCAGACCATCAATGTCAAGCTGCCGGCCGTGGTGACCTCGGACCTCCGCCTCAACGAGCCGCGCTATGCCTCGCTGCCGAACATCATGAAGGCGAAGAAGAAGCCGCTCGACAAGAAGACGCCCGCCGACTACGGCGTCGACGTCACCCCGCGCCTCAAGGTCGTCAAGACCGAGGAGCCTTCGGGCCGCAAGGCTGGCGTCAAGGTCAAGTCCGTGGCTGAGCTGGTCTCGAGCCTCAAGGCCGCTGGCGTCATCTAAATCGCACAGCAAGGGAAAAGGAAAACAACAATGGCTATTCTTCTTGTTGCCGATCACGACAACGCCACCCTCTCCGACCAGACCAACAAGGCACTGACCGCCGCCAGCCAGATCGGCGGCGACGTGCATGTGCTGGTCGCCGGCAAGGGCGCCAAGGCTGCGGCCGATGCGGCTGCCAAGCTCTCCGGCGTCTCCAAAGTGCTCCTCGCCGATGGCGATGATTATGCGCATTCGCTGGCCGAACCGCTGGCTGCGCTGATCGTCAGCCTCGCTGGTTCCTATGACACGATCCTCACCGCAGCGACCGTTTCGGGCAAGAACGTGATGCCGCGCGTCGCCGCCCTCCTCGATGTCGTGCAGATCTCCGAGATCACCGATGTCATCTCGGCCGATACGTTCAAGCGCCCGATCTATGCCGGCAACGCGATCCAGACCGTGCAATCGACGGATGCCAAGAAGGTGATCACGGTCCGCACGGCCTCCTTCGCGTCTGCGGCTGAAGGCGGTTCGGCCTCGGTCGAGACGATCGCCGGCGCCGGCAATCCTGGCATTTCCAGCCATGTCGGCGATGCGATCGCTTCGTCGGATCGTCCGGAGCTGACCTCGGCCAAGATCATCATCTCGGGTGGCCGCGCACTCGGTTCGGCCGAGAAGTTCAAGGAAGTCATCCTGCCCGTCGCCGACAAGCTCGGTGCCGCGGTCGGTGCCTCCCGCGCGGCCGTCGATGCCGGCTACGCCCCGAACGACTGGCAGGTCGGCCAGACCGGCAAGGTCGTCGCCCCGCAGCTCTACATCGCCTGCGGCATCTCGGGCGCGATCCAGCATCTCGCCGGCATGAAGGATTCGAAGGTCATCGTCGCGATCAACAAGGACGAGGAAGCCCCGATCTTCCAGGTCGCCGACTTCGGCCTCGTCGGCGATCTCTTCGAGATCCTGCCGGAGCTCGAAAAGGCGCTCTGAGCCGCGCATAAGGCCTGAAACATCAAACCCCGGCGGAGCGATCCGCCGGGGTTTTTGTTTGTGTGACGATCAGGTCGCAGAGCGTCCGTCGGGATATTCGGCAGGGCCCTTGAGTTCGAGCTTGTTGCCGAAGGGATCGAAGAAATAGAAGGAATGGCCCATTCCGCGGGCACCGCCGTGGAAGGCCTCACGGTCGATCTTGACACCATGCGCCTCGAGATGCGCGCGCACCTTGTCGTGATCGAGGGGCGTTGTGGCAATGCAGACATGGTCGACATTGCGTCCGCCCGCGACCGGCGGGATGGCGCTCTTCGCGCCGTGATGGGTGATGTCCCAGAGGACGATGAGGGCGGAGCCGCACCAGACCTGCTCCATGCCCAAAGCCGGATAGGAATAGCCGATCGTGGCGCCCAGCACGTTGCCGTAGAAATCGAGAGCTTTCCGCATGTCGTCGACGAGGAAGACGACATGATCGAGGCCGACGAGCGAGAAGGGTGGAGCGGAATTCATGGGCTGCCTGTCCGGTGATTGGATGCGGGCGGCAGGTTAGCGAAGGTGGTGGGTGGTGGCTAGTCGGAGATAGGCTTGCATCCCAACCTCATGAGGGCCGAGCTCGCGAATACCTCCCAGTCTGCCCTCCCCTCGCCCGCGGGGCAGAGGAATTGCATCTGGATTTTTTTCGAGGCGAGCGGTCGCCCCGCTTCTCCCCAGCGGGAGAAGGTGGCCCGAAGGGCCGGATGAGGGGTTCCCTCAACGTCGATTATGGCTCTGGGAACCCCTTATCGACTCGCATTCGCTCGGCCCTTCTCCCCAAGGGGAGAAGTGGGGCGCCCCCGGAGTCGTCATCAAATCCCGTTGGCAGCCTTGTCCCTGAGCAGCGTCTCGGCAATCGCCGCTGCGGCCGCGACATGCGCACGACAGGCTTCAGCCGCAGCATCGGGGTCGTTACGCTCGATGGCAGCAAAGATCTTGCGGATCTGGGCAGGGCCTGATGTCGTTCGGTTGGTGGTGGAGAGCGTCATAACCCTCAGCCGCGAGATGCGACCGTTGAGCCGGCTAACGATTTCCCAGGCGATATTGTGGCCGCTGGCCGCGAAGATCGTGCCGTAGAAATCGGTGGTCGCGTCGAGGATACCCGGGGGCGAGTCCTGCTTGGAGGTGCGGTCGAGTTCGTCGAGCGCCTTCCTCAGCTTGGCCTTGATTCTGTCGTCGGCGACGCGGGCGCAATCGGCGACGGCGGTCGATTCGAGCGCGGCGCGGATGTCATAGATCTGGCGTGCGTCGTCCCAGTTGAGCCGGGCGACGATCGGTCCCTGCTTGGCCAGCATTTCCACCAACCCTTCCGCCTCGAGATGACGGATCACCTCGCGGATCACCGAGCGGGATACGCCGAGCTGATCGCAGAGCGTGCGCTCCACCAGCCGCTCCCCCGGTTCGAACAAGCCGCTGATGATCGCGCGGCGCATGCGATCGAGCGCCATTTCGCGAAGCGTCACGGGCTGGGTTTCGATGCGGAGGGCCGCGAGATTCTCGGCAGTCTTGGTCATGCTTACCCTGTAGCCGCAAAAAAACTTTCGCACAAGGTCTTGACACTCGGTCTTATGGTATACCAACATATGACAAGACAAATTGACCGGAGAAATGCCGTGGTCGCGACCATTCGCAAAACCCTGCTGCATGTGGAGACCACGCTGATCGAAGGCGGACGGCAAGCGCCGACGCCGCTGAAGCTGATCGCGGCGATGGCGGTGGTGAAGAATCCCTGGGCAGGGCGCGGTTTCGTTGAGGACCTCAAGCCGGAGATCCATGCGGTCGCGCCCATACTGGGCGAGTTGCTGACGAAGATGATTATCGAGACAGCTGGCTCGGGTGGGGCGGTGGAAGCCTATGGCAAGGCGGCCGTGGTCGGTCTCGATGGCGAGATCGAACATGCCTCGGCCCTGATCCACACGCTGCGCTTCGGCAATCACTACCGCACTGCCGTCGGGGCAAAATCCTATCTCGCCTTCTGCAACACGCGCGGTCCGGCCAATGCGCCGATCATGATCCCGCTGATGGACAAGAACGACGAGGGCCGCCGCTCGCATTACCTGACGATCCAATGCGCCATTCCGGATGCACCGGCTGCCGACGAGATCGTCGTGGCACTCGGCGCATCGATCGGCGGCCGACCGCATCACCGTATCGGCGACCGCTACCAGGACCTCAAGGATTTGGGCCACGATGTTGCAAACCCTGCAGCGGTCTAAGACGCCGTCAGGCGCCGCCTATCTCGACCGTGGTCGCGGCGACGAAACCGTCGTCCTGATCCACGGCGTGGGGATGCGGATCGAGGCCTGGGCGCCGCAGATCGAGCGGCTGGCGGAGGATTTCCGCGTCGTCGCCGTCGATCTACCGGGCCATGGCTTCTCGGCGCCGCTCGGGCAGCCGCCGCAATTGCAGAATTTCGTAAGCTGGTTCGAGACGCTGCTCGACGAGCTCGATCTCGGACCGGTCAATGTCGCCGGCCATTCCATGGGCGCGCTGATCGCGACCGGGATCGTGGCGACGGCGCCCGAAAAGGTGAAGCGCGTCGCGCTGCTCAATGGCGTGCATCGCCGCAGCGCCGAGGCGAGGGCGGCCGTCGAGGCGCGCGCCGACGAAATCGTGACCGGCTGCTTCGACCGCGAAGCACCGCTGGGGCGCTGGTTCTCGGGTGCCGAGAAGGCAACCGGGGCCTATGCGCTGGTGCAAGAGCTGCTCGCGACGGTCGACGCCGAGGGCTATGCAGCGGCCTATCGCGCTTTTGCCACTGGCGATGCGGTCTATTCGGATTGCTGGCCGTCCGTCGGCTGCCCGGCGCTGTTTCTAACCGGCGACGGCGACCTGAATTCTACGCCTGACATGGCCCGCGAAATGGCCGCCGCGACGCCGCGCGGCAAGGCGGTGGTCATTGCCGGCCATCGTCACATGGTGAACCTCACCGCATCTGATCAAGTGAATGATGGGCTCTGCCGATGGCTGACCTCGGGAGGTGATGCATGACCTTTGATGCAAGAGCGCTGCGCGACGCCTTCGGTTCCTTCCTGACCGGCGTGACCGTGGTCACGACGCACAACGAAGACGGTGCACCGATCGGCTTCACCGCCAATTCGTTTACCAGCGTGTCGCTCGATCCGCCGCTGCTGCTCGTCTGCCTCGCCAAGACCTCGCGCAACTATGCGACGCTGACCGGTGCCAAGGGTTTTGGGGTCAACATCCTCGCTGAGGGTCAGAAAGATGTGTCCAACACCTTCGCCCGCCCGGTTGAGGATCGCTTTGCCGCCGTCGAATGGAAGAAGGGGCCGCATGGTTCGCCCGTCTTTGCCGATGTTGCGGCCTGGTTCGACTGCGCGATGCATGAGCTAATCGATGCGGGCGACCATGTGGTGCTGATCGGCCGGGTGGAAGCATTCGAGAACAGCGGCAAGACCGGGCTCGGCTATGCCCGCGGCGGTTATTTTACGCCGGCGCTGGCCGAGAAGAGCCTGCTCGCCAATGCGGATGGCAAGCTGCTGCTCGGCGCCGTGGCCGAGCGTGACGGCGAGATCCTGATGGTCGAGGATGGCAAGGGTGGCTGGACGCTGCCCTTTGTCGAGAAGGCCGAGAGCGAAGGCCTCGAGGCGCTGGAACGGCATATCACGGACAGCATCGGGCTGAGCCTGCAGCCGGGCTTGCTCTACTCCGTCTACGAGGACACCAAGACCGGCCGGCAGCATGTCGTCTATCGCGCGGCACTCGGCGAAGGCGTGCCGACGAGCGGTCGGTTCTTCCCGGTCCAGGCGCTCCCGCTGGCCGATATTCCGGATTCGGCGGTGCGCGATCTCGTCAAGCGCTATGGTGCCGAGAGCACGCTGGGCAATTTCGGCGTCTATGTCGGCAATCAGGAAAAGGGCCGCGTTCACGCCGTGGCCGCGAAAGGGTGATGCCCATGAAATTCTCGCTGTTCGTTCATATGGAAAGGCTGGATGCCAGCCAGAACCACAAGCAGCTCTATGACGAGTTCATCCAGCTCTGCGAAATCGCCGATCAGGGCGGCATGCATGCGATCTGGACCGGCGAGCATCATGCGATGGATTTCACCATCGCGCCGAATCCTTTCGTCAATATCGCCGATCTCGCCCGCCGCACCAAGAATGTCCGGCTCGGCACCGGCACGGTGATTGCGCCCTTCTGGCATCCGATCAAGCTCGCCGGTGAAGCGGCGATGACCGACATCATATCGGATGGCCGGCTCGATATAGGCATCGCGCGCGGCGCCTATGGTTTCGAATATGAGCGCATCCTGCCGGGCCTCGACGCCTGGGGCGCCGGCCAGCGCATGCGCGAACTGATCCCGGCGGTGAAGGGCATCTGGCAGGGCGACTATGCCCATGACGGCGAATTCTGGAAATTCCCCTCGACCACCTCGGCGCCGAAGCCGCTGCAGCAGCCGCATCCGCCGATCTGGGTCGCGGCCCGCGATCCCAACAGCCACGAATTCGCGGTCGCCAATGGCTGCAATGTGCAGTGCACGCCGCTCGCCAATGGCGAGGCCGAGATTGCCAGCCTGATGGAGCGCTTCGAGGCTGCCTGCGCGAAGGCACCCGACGTCATGCGTCCGAAGATCATGCTGCTGCAGCACACCTATGTCGGCTCCGACGAGGCCGACATCGCGAGAGCCGCGAAGGAAATCAGCACCTACTACAACTACTTCTTCGCCTGGTTCAAGAACGAGCGGCCGATCCATCAGGGGCTGATCCAGCAATTGACGGAGGAGGAGCTCGCGGCGAACGGCAACCTGTCGCCGGAGAAGATGATCACCAACATGCCGATCGGCAATGCCGGCACGGTCATCGATCGCCTCAAGGTCTACGAACAGCAGGGCTACGACGAATATTCGTTCTGGATCGACACCGGCATGAGCTTTGCACGCAAGAAGGCGTCGCTGGAGCGCTTCATCGCCGATGTCATGCCGGCTTTCGGGTGAGGCGGCCATGCAGAACTTCGAGCAATATATAGACGGTATATTCGAGGCGGGTTCTGCCCGCTTCGACTCGATCGATCCCGCGACCGGCAAGGGCTGGGCCTCGATGCCCGAGGCGCGTGAGGCCGATGTCGACCGCGCGGTGAAGGCGGCGGAACAGGCGCTGTGGAATGGAGCGTGGCCGGCGCTGACGGCGACGGCGCGCGGAAAACTGCTCTACAAGCTGGCCGATCTCGTGCAGGCCAATGCACCCCGGCTCGCCGAGCTCGAAACCCGCGATACCGGCAAGATCATCCGCGAGACCTCGGCGCAGATCGCCTATGTCGCGGATTATTATCGCTACTATGCCGGCCTGGCCGACAAGATCGAAGGCGCGACGCTGCCGATCGACAAGGCCGACATGGAGGTCTGGACCCGGCGCGAGCCAATCGGCGTCGTCGCGGCGATCGTGCCCTGGAACAGCCAGCTCTTTCTCGCGGCCGTCAAGATCGGTCCGGCGCTCGCGGCGGGCTGCACAGTTGTGGTCAAGGCCTCCGAGGATGGTCCCGCGCCGATGCTGGAATTTGCCCGGCTGGTGCATGAGGCCGGTTTCCCCAAGGGTGTGGTCAATGTCATCACCGGCTTCGGCCCAACCTGCGGCAGCGCGCTGACCCGGCATCCCGGCGTTGCCCATATTGCCTTTACCGGCGGCCCGTCGACCGCGGCTCAGGTGGTGCGGAATTCGGCGGAAAACCTCGCCTCGACTTCGCTCGAACTTGGCGGCAAGTCGCCGTTCATCGTCTTCGCCGATGCCAATCTCGAAAGTGCCGTTAATGCCCAGGTCGCCGGCATCTTCGCGGCGACGGGCCAGAGCTGCGTTGCCGGCTCACGGCTGATCATCGAGGCCTCGGTCAAGGACAAGTTCCTCGCGCTGCTCAAGGCCAAGGCTGAAGCGATCCGGATCGGCACGCCGCTCGACATGGCGACCGAGGTCGGGCCGCTCTGCACGCGGCGCCAGCGCGATCATATCGAGAAGGTCGTTGCCGCCTCGGTCGAGGCAGGCGCGATACTCGTGACCGGCGGCCGTCCAGGCAACGGAGAAGGCTTCTATTACCTGCCGACCATTCTCGATTGCGATGGCGTCAACGCGCCTTCGGTAGCGACGGAGCTCTTCGGGCCGGTCCTGTCGGTGCTGTCATTCACGACCGAGGACGAAGCCGTGGCGCTGGCCAATGCGACGCCCTATGGCCTCGCCTCCGGCGTCTTCACCCGCAGCCTCGGCCGGGCGCATCGCATGGTCAAGCGCATCCGCGCCGGCATCGTCTGGGTCAACACCTATCGCGCCGTATCCCCCATCGCGCCTTTCGGCGGGTACGGCCAGTCGGGCCAGGGCCGCGAGGGTGGGCTGGCCGCGGCGCTCGATTACACCAAGACCAAGACCGTCTGGCTGCGGACATCGGACGATCCGTTTCCCGATCCCTTCGTGATGCGGTGAGGCCGATGTTCTACGAGATCCGCACCTACCGGCTGAAGAACGGCGCCATCCCGGAATATCTGAGGGTAGTCGGCGAGGAAGCCATTGCCATCCAGAAACAGCATCTCGGCAATCTGGTCGGCTACTTCTCCTCCGAGATCGGGCCGGTAAACGAGATCGTCCATATCTGGGGCTTTTCGACGCTGGATGACCGCCAGGCCCGCCGTGCGCGGCTTGCGGCCGATCCGGACTGGCAGGCCTTCCTGCCCAGGATACGCGATCTCATCGTGACTGCGGACAACAAGATCATGTCGCCGGCGGCGTTTTCGCCGCTCGGCGGGACGACGCCTGCCTGAGACATCGACGACCAAAACAAGGACAAGGGAACATGAAAAACAGGATTGCAGCAGCTCTTTTCTCCGCCGCCATCGGCTTTGCCGGCGCGGCACAAGCTGAGGATATGGTGTTCACCAGCTGGGGCGGCACCACGCAGGATGCCCAG
Organism: Rhizobium sp. SRI_017; assembly: GCF_057586295.1. Classification (NCBI taxonomy): domain Bacteria; kingdom Pseudomonadati; phylum Pseudomonadota; class Alphaproteobacteria; order Hyphomicrobiales; family Rhizobiaceae; genus Rhizobium; species Rhizobium sp. SRI_017. Next base: position 60,636 of record NZ_JBYCZP010000012.1, read on the forward strand.
AAGGCCAATTGGGCAGACGGCTTCACCGAGGCGAGCAAGATCACCGTCACCCAGGACGGCCCGACCGACTACGGCAAGATCAAGGCCATGGTCGAAGCCGGCAACGTGACCTGGGATGTGGTCGACGTCGAAGGCGACTATGCGGTGCAAGCCGGCAAGCTCGGCCTGCTCGAGCCGCTCGACTTCTCGATCATCGACAAGACCAAGCTAGACCCGCGTTTCGTGACCGACTTCTCGGTCGGCAGCTTCTATTATTCCTTCGTCATCGGCTGCAACAAGGACGCCGTCAAGGAATGCCCCAAGACCTGGGCCGACCTGTTCGACACCGCGAAATTCCCGGGCAAGCGCGCCTTCTACAAGTGGTCCGCGCCGGGCGTGATCGAAGCCGCACTGCTCGCCGACGGCGTGCCGGCCGACAAGCTCTATCCGCTCGATCTCGACCGCGCCTTCAAGAAGCTCGACACGATCAAGGGCGACATCATCTGGTGGGATAGCGGTGCGCAATCGCAGCAGCTCTTGGCTTCGGCCGAAGCGGGCTTCGGCTCCTTCTGGAACGGCCGCCTGACCGCGCTTGCGGCAACGGGCGTCACCGTCGAGACCTCCTGGACCAACAACATTACCGCCGCCGACTCGCTGGTCGTGCCGAAGGGCACGAAGAACAAGGAAGCGGCAATGAAGTTCATCGCCCATGCCACCGATGCCGCCTCGCAGGCGAGTTTCGCCACCGCGACCGGCTATGCGCCTGTTAATCTCGGCTCGACCGAACTGATGGACGGCGCGCTGCGCCAGACCCTGCCTGACATGCAGGCCGACACCCAGGTCAATGCCGACATGAACTACTGGGCACAGCATCGCGACGAGATCGGGACGCGGTGGTACGCCTGGCAGGCACAGTGAGGTGCGCCGGCCTCCCTTCTCCCCTTGGGGAGAAGTGCCGAGCATAGCGAGGCGATGAGGGGTTCCCAGAGGCATACTCGGCATTTGTGGGAACCCCTCATCCGGCCCTTCGGGCCACCTTCTCCCCAAGGGGAGAAGCGGGAGCGAGGACCTCCGCCGCGGCAAATCCATATGCGATGGCCTAGGCTTTACGGGCGCGGCGCCGTGCGGGCCACAAGACATTCTCTGACATGCAAGAATTCATCACCAACCGGACAACGAAGACATGGCACTATCGGCAGCGATAAGAGGGGGAGCGCCCAAAGTGAGACGGAGCGGCAGCTTTGCCTATCTCCTGCCGGCGCTGATCCTCGTCGTCATCTTCTTCATCATACCGGTGCTGATGCTGTTGATGCGCAGCGTGCTGGAGCCGGAACTGGGTCTTCAGAACTACAAGACGCTGCTCGGCTCCACCACCTATCTCCGCATCTTCCTTAACACATTCCTTGTCGCCGGCGTGGTGACCGCGATCTCCATCGTGATCGGCTATCCGGTCGCCTGGCTGCTCGCAATCATGCCGGAGAAATGGTCGCGGCTGGTGCTGGCGATCATCATCCTGTCGATGTGGACCAACCTGCTAACGCGGACCTATGCCTGGATGGTGCTGCTGCAGCGGACCGGGGTGATCAACAAGTCGTTGATGGGCCTCGGCCTGACCGACCAGCCGCTGCCGCTGGTCAACAATCTCGTCGGCGTCACCATCGGCATGACCTATATCATGCTGCCCTTCGTGATCCTGCCGCTGATGGGCGTGATCCGCACCATCGATCCCGCCATCCTGCGGGCTGCGGCGCTTTGCGGCGCCACCAGGCTGCAATGCTTCACCCGCGTGCTGCTGCCGCTGTCGCTGCCCGGCATCGCCGCCGGCGCGCTGATGGTCTTCGTCATGTCGCTCGGCTATTTCGTAACCCCCGCTTTGCTCGGCGGCACGGCGAACATGATGCTGGCCGAACTCGTCGCCCAATTCGTGCAGTCGCTGGTCAACTGGGGCATGGGCGGAGCCGCGGCACTGGTTCTGCTGGTGGTCACGCTCGCGCTTTATGCCGTGCAGCTCCGCTACTTCAACCCCAACAAGGCGAGGTAGGCCATGCTGCTCGATTTCGACAAGCTCGGCGGGCTTCGCATCTTTCTCATCGGGCTGACCGTCGCGGTCTGCCTGTTCCTGATCCTGCCGATCGTCTTCATCGCCGCGCTGTCCTTCGGCTCGTCGCAATGGCTGATCTTTCCGCCACCGTCCTGGACCTTCAAATGGTATCAGGACCTGTTCGCCGATCCGCGCTGGTTATATTCGGCGCTGACCAGCCTCAAGATCGCTGCTATCGTCACCGTGCTGTCGGTGGTGATCGGCTTCCTCGCCGCGCTTGGCCTCAATCGCGGTACCTTCGCGGGGCGCGACGCGCTGCGGGCGCTGTTCCTGACCCCTATGATTCTCCCCGTCGTGGTGCTGGCGGTGGCGCTTTACGCGCTCTTCCTCAAGCTGGGATTGGCCGGCACCACGATCGCTTTCGTCATCGCCCACCTGCTGATCGCGCTGCCCTTCTCGATCATCTCGATCGGCAATGCGCTGGAGGGTTTCGACCGTTCGATCGAGGATGCGGCGATCCTCTGCGGCGCGAGCCCCTGGGAAGCGCGTTTGCGTGTCACGGTGCCCTCCATCAGCCACGGCATTTTCGGCGCCGCGGTCTTCTCCTTCCTCGCTTCATGGGACGAGGTGGTGCTGGCGATCTTCATGGCAAGCCCCACGCTCCAGACATTGCCGGTCAAGATCTGGTCGACCCTGCGACAGGATCTGACGCCCGTGATCGCCGCCGCCTCCACGCTGCTCATCGCCTTCACCATCCTGCTGATGGTTCTCGCCGCACTCTTCCGCAAGGGAAAGAAATCATGACCCAGGCCTTTCTCAGCATCCGCGGCATCAGCAAGGTCTATGGCGCAGTCACCGCGGTGAAGAGCGTGACAATGGATATCGCCGAGGGCGAGTTCATGACCTTTCTCGGACCCTCGGGCTCGGGCAAATCGACGACGCTTTACGTCCTCGCCGGCTTCCAGGATCCGACCGATGGCGATATTCTGCTCAAGGGCCAGAGCCTGCTCAGCATCCCCTCCCATAAGCGCAACATCGGCATGGTGTTCCAGCGCTATACTTTGTTTCCGCACCTTTCCGTCGGCGAGAATGTCGCCTTCCCGCTCCGCATCCGCCGCCGTCCGCAGGCCGAGATCGCCGAGCGGGTCAAGGCCGCGCTGAAGCTGGTGCGGCTTGAAGGCTTCGAGGACCGCAAGCCGGCTCTGATGTCGGGTGGCCAGCAGCAGCGCGTCGCCCTTGCCCGCGCGCTGGTCTACAATCCGCCGGTGCTCTTGATGGACGAGCCGCTCTCGGCGCTCGACAAGAAGCTGCGCGAGGAAATCCAGTTCGAAATCCGCCGCATCCACCAGGAGACCGGCGTGACCATCCTCTATGTCACCCATGACCAGGAGGAGGCGCTTCGGCTCTCCGACCGCATCGCCGTGTTCAGCCAGGGCGAGATCGACCAGATCGGCACCGGCCCGGAACTCTATGCCAATCCCACGACCCGCTTCGTCGCCGGCTTCATCGGTGACAGCAATTTCATCGATGCGGATGTGGTGGCGAGCAGTGCCGGCAAGGCACAGCTTTCGCTGCCCGGCGGCGTGGTGGTTGAGGGGGTGCCGCTGCATGGCGCGGTCGCCAGGGGCCGTGCGTCACTGTTGCTGCGGCCCGAGCGCATCGAGCTCGAAGCGGGCACGCAGGCCGGCCAACTCAATGGCACAGTGCGCGACATCACCTTCCTCGGCAACAATATCCATGTGATGGTCGAGCCATCGGGCATCGCGCCGCTTTCGGTGCGGCTGCCCTTCGGCCATGGCGCGCTGACGGGCCTGGCGCCGGGTCAGGCCGTGTCGCTGCGGTTCAATCCGGCGATGGCGCATGCCTTCGCCGAAGCGGCGTGATCAGGAGATGCGTGCTCTCTCTTCTCCCCTTGGGGAGAAGGTGGTCCGTAGGACCGGATGAGGGGTTCCCATCAAGGTCGAGTTTGCCGCTGAAAACCCCTCATCTGCCCTTCGGGCATCTTCTCCCCAAGGGGAGAAGCGGGAGCGAGCCGGGCCGTCAGCGCTCCAATCGCGAGCGGTAGCCTGATCAGGCCTCGACCTCGACCGGCGTGCGTGGTCGCGAGCAGCAGGCGAGCACGTAGCCGCCAGCAATTTCCTGCTCGCTGATGCCGCCATTGTGGCGCATGTCGACGTCGCCCGAGCGCTTGAGCACCTTGCAGGTGCCGCAGATGCCGGACTCGCAGGCGGCGGGAATGCGGACACCGGCGGCGCGCGCTGTCTCCAGGATGGTCTGGCCGGGCACACAGGCGGTCTTCTCGTTCGATCCGAGGAAGCTGACCGTCAGGCCGGCGCTCGTTCCGTCCACGGAGACATCCGGCGCCTGCTTGTGCACCGCCTCGGCGATCGAGGTCGCGCCAAAACTTTCCTGGTGAAAGTGGCCCATGTCGAAGCCTTCGGCGCGGGCAATGGTGCTGACGGCCTTCATGAAGGGCTCGGGACCGCAGCAGAAGATCTCCCGGTTCATGAAGTCGGGCACCAGCATCGCGAACTTGTTGCGATCGATGCGGCCCATCAGTCCGCCCCAGGGCGCTGCCGCAGAGCGCGCCTCGGGCAGGAAGCCGAGCGACAGGTTCGGCATGCGACGGGCCAGCATTTCGAGCTCGTCGCGGAAAATGATCTCCTCCGGCCGGCGCGCCGAATTGAGGAAGGCGACATCGGCGCTCGGATCGCAATCGGCGAGCCAGCGCAGCATCGACATCATCGGCGTGATGCCGGAACCGGCGGAGATGAAGAGGTATTTCTTCGCCGGATTGCGGGCGAGCGTGAAATGCCCGCTCGGGCCATAGGCACGCAGGCGCGCGCCGGGCACGATATTGTGAAACATCCAGCGCGTGCCGATGCTGTTGACCTGTGCCTTGATGGTGATCGAGATCGAATAGGGCCGCGAGGGCGAGGACGAGATCGTGTAGGTACGATGCAGGTCGCCGCCCTTGGCCCTGAGCTCGACAGTCATGAACTGGCCCGGCATGTAGCGGAACCAGCCGCCGCCCTCGACCGCGAAGGAGAAGGTCTTCACATCGGGGGCTTCGTCGACAACGCTGGTGCAGACCAGCATCTGCCGCGCCGAATTCCACGGCTTCATCTCGTCGAGCGGCAGCGCCGCGGGCACTGTGCCGGCCAGCGTTGGACCGGCAAGCGTTGGACCCGTCACCATCATGTTCATGTCATCGGTCTCCGGATCAGGCGACGGAACGCAGCGCCGGCCGGCTCTGGCCGGTCAGGCGTTCCTGCATGAAATTCGAATACCAGTCGACGAACTGGGCGACACCGCCTTCATGGATCTCCGAATAGGGGCCGGGCTGGTAAGCCGGGGAATGGATGCCGCGGGCATTCTCCTCGACGATCTGGCGGTCCTGGTCGTTTGTCTCGGTCCAGACATGGATGAGTTCGTCGAGGCGATAATCGATGCCCTCGACGGCGTCCTTGTGGACCAGCCATTTGGTCGTCACCGCAGTCTCGGTTGCGCTGAGCGGCATCACCCGGAAGGTGATGGCGTGGTCGGAGAGCACGTGGTTCCAGGTCGTCGGATAGTGGAACAGCAGCAGCGTGCCGATGCGGTCCATGTTGACATTGTCCGACAGGCGCATCTGCACCGCCTTGCGGCCGGAGATCGTGTAGCTGATCGCGTCGCGCAGCAACGGCACGCGGGTGGTGCGGAACTGGCCCTCGTCGTCCATCACGAAGGCGCTCGGCAGGCCGACGGCCTCGCATTTTTCCCAATGCGCGGCGATTTCAGGATCCTCGGCAGCACCGTTCACGCCGGTTACGCTCGGCGCTTCCGGGAAAGTCTTGCAAAGTTCCGGATGGTTGCCGGCGCAATGGTAGCATTCGCGGTTGTTTTCCCAGACGAGCTTCCAGTTGCCCTTCTCGATGATCGTGCTCTCATAGGCGATCTTGGCGTCGCGCAGGCGGTGCGGCAGGAAATAGGGCTCCATCATCGCCCGGAAGGGCGCGAAATCCATCGGTTCGTCGGCAAGGCAGATGAAGATGTAGCCGCCGGCGCTCTCGCAGGCGACCGGCTTCAGGCTGAAGCCGGACACATCGAAATTGTCGCCCATCTGGCGCGCGAAAAGCAGCGAGCCGTCGAGATCGTAGGTCCACTGGTGATAAGGACAGACGAGCTTGGCGGCATTGCCGCGATGTTCCTGGCAGACGCGGGAGCCGCGATGGCGGCAGGAATTGTGCAGCGCGTTGATCTTGCCGTCATGGCCGCGGACGAGGACGACGGAATAGGCGCCGACCTCAACGGTCGTGTAGTTGCCGGCATTCGGGATTTCGCAATCGTGGGCGACGAACAGCCAGTCCTTGTACCAGATATGCTCGAGATCGAGCTGGTGGAAAGCCGGATCGATATAGAAGGGCTGGTCGAGGCTGTAACCGGGTTTGCGGTTGTTCAGCCGGCTAAGCATATCTGCGCGAATATCCATTTCGGTCCTCGTTTCCAGGGGACTGGTCCAAAGGGTTCGGGGGAGCATGGAACATCGCGCAACCGGGTCTCCGCCCGTGTCGCAATGGTCATCCGCCCCGCGACCGCCCACCGCGATCAGTCGAGTATCAATAGGCAAGGCTGGTTTCCGGGCTTCGAAGCGGCAGGTCCGTAGCTATGCGGACCGGCCCGTCGCGACTCCTTCCCAAGCATTACGCCCAGTGGACTCCCATCGCGCTTTGACTTCGCTACCGTTGCGGGGGCAGCGCCGGCATCCCACCGGCTTCCCAATTCTCCGGCTCACATCTCTCGAAGCGGCCGGCACCTTACGAGGGGAATTGAACCATAGTCATTGCGACATGGCGACATCATCTGCGACATCGCCATGGCGGTGTGGAAACAAAATTTCGAACTGTTCAAAAAAGAAGCGCTAGATCGGCAGGCCGAGCCCGATCTTGACGCGATCCATGGCGACGAAGGTGCGGAAGCGCTTCACATTATTGTTGCCGAAGAACAGGCGGCGGGTGAGCACTTCATAATCGGCCATGGTGGGCACTGTGATGACGAGGATGAAGTCGGCCTCGCCGGTGACATAGTAGCATTGCTGGATCTCGGGCGTGTTCGCGAATTCGCGTTTGGCGCTCTCGATCTGTTCCGCGGTTTCGCTGAAGACCTCGATCTCGACGAAGATGGTGATCGATTGGCCCACGGCTTCAGGATCGACGATCGCGACATTGGCCTGGATGACGCCGGTCTCCGTCAGCCGCTTGATCCGGCGCTGGACCGCGGGAGCGGAGAGATTGACCGCCTCGCCGATCGTCCGCTGCGGCGTCATGTTGTCCTGCTGCAGGATCGCGAGAATCTTGCGGTCGAATTCATCGAGGGCGACTGATAGCTCGAACTTGCGCATGAGCGGCGATCCACGAAACAAACTTGCATGGTGACGACCAATATAGAGCGCAAATCTTGCCTCGCCTGCAATAATATTCAGGGACATCAGAGGAGACGATCATGTTCCTGCGCAACACCAACCCCGACTATCGCAAGCCGCTGACACCGGAAGACGCTGAAACGCTCGGCAGCACCGCCGCCAAGGAGGTCGAGCGCTATCTCGGTTTCCGCGACACCCATGCCGAGACGCCGCTGCATGGCCTGCCTGCACTGGCCCGGAGCATCGGTGTCGCCTCCATCCACATCAAGGACGAGGGCCGGCGGCTCGGGCTCGGCAGTTTCAAGGCGCTGGGCGGTTCCTATGCCGTGATCCGGCTGGTGCTGGAGGAGGCGGGGCGAAGGCTTGGCCGAAACGTCGATATCTCGGAACTCTCCGCGCCGGAGATCCGGGCGATCGCCAAGGCCATGACCTTCGCCTGCGCCACCGACGGCAATCACGGGCGATCGGTCGCGCAAGGCGCGCAACTGGTCGGCGCCAAGGCCGCAATCTTCGTGCATGGCGGGGTCAGCGACGAGCGGGTCGCCGCGATCGGCCGCTATGGTGCAGAGATGATTCGCGTCGCCGGGACCTATGACGACTCGGTGCGCGAGGCAGCACGCGTCGCCGGGGAGAAGGGCTGGACCATCGTCTCCGATACGTCCTGGCCTGGTTATGAGCGGATCCCCGGCCTTGTGATGCAGGGCTACACAGCGATCATCCGCGAGGCGCTGCGTGCGCTGCCTGCGCCGCCGACCCATGTCTTCGTGCAATCGGGCGTCGGCGGCATTGCCGCCGCGGCCGCCGGACACCTCGCCATTGCGCTCGGCAACAAGCGGCCGGTCTTCACCGTCGTCGATCCCGCCCGATCCGCCTGCATCGTCGAGACAGCCCGGGCCGGCCATCCGGTGAAAGTGCCGCATGGCGAGCCGACCGTAATGGCGATGCTGGAATGCTACGAGCCGTCGCTGGTCGCCTGGCGCATCCTGGCCCGCGTCGCCGATGGCTTCATGACCGTCGACGAGGATGATGCGATCAATGTCATGCGGCGGCTGGCCAATCCGCTCGGCAATGATCCCGTCATCGTGGCGGGCGAAAGTGGCGGCGTTGGGCTGGCCGGATTGCTGCGCGCAGCGGCGGATCCGGTTTGCCGGTTGAAACTCGGGCTCAATGGCACATCGTCCGTCTTCGTGATCAATACGGAGGGCGCCACCGACCCCGCCAAATATGCGGCACTTGTCGGCAAATCGCCGGCCGATGTTCTGGCCCGCAAGCGGGAGGGCGCGCCGGCATGACCATTGATATCGACAGACTCAAGCATGACCTGATCATGTGGCGCCACGACCTGCATGCCCAGCCAGAATTCGGTTTCGAGGAGAAGCGGACGGCCGCCTTCGTGGCGGAGAAGCTGCGGGAATTCGGGCTGGATGACGTCGCCGAAGGCGTCGGAGGCACCGGCGTGGTCGGCACGCTCAAGCGCGGGACTTCCAATCGCGCTATTGCTCTCCGCGCCGACATGGATGCGCTGAGGATCACCGAACAGTGCGAGCTTGGCTATCGCTCGCAGAACCCCGGCACCATGCATGCTTGCGGCCATGACGGGCATACGACCATGCTGCTGGGCGCAGCGCAGCTCTTGGCAGCCGAGGGCGGCTTCGATGGCACCGTGCGCTTCGTCTTCCAGCCGGCGGAGGAATGGGGCAAGGGTGCACTGGCCATGCTCGACGACGGGCTGATTCAGCGCTTTCCCTTCGATGAGATCTATGGCCTGCACAATATGCCCGGCCTGCCGGTCGGCCGCTTCGAGACCAAGCCGGGCTCCTTCATGTCGGCGGAGGACAATTTCGAGATCGTGCTGCGCGGCGTTGGCGGGCATGCGGCCCGGCCGCATTGGGGCAACGAGGTACTGGTCGCCGCCTGCGCTGTGGTCACCAACCTGCAGACGATCGTGTCACGGCGGCTGAGCCCGACGGATATCGGTGTGGTCTCGGTGACCGAACTAATCACCGACGGCACGCGCAATGCGCTGCCCGGCCTGGCGCGAATCCTCGGCGATGCCCGCAGCTTCCGGCCCGAGGTGAGTGCGGAAATCGAGAAGCAGATGCGTGTTATCGCCGAAGGCACGGCGCTGGCGCATAATGTGACGGCCGAGGTGACCTATAGCCGCGAATTCGTGCCGCTGATGAACGACGCCGAGCTCGTCGAGGAGGTCTTCGCCGCCGCGCGCACCTTCCTGCCGGCAGAGAATGTCGGTCTCGCTGCCGAACCGATGACCGGCTCGGAGGATTTCGCCCGCTTCCTAGACCACGTGCCCGGCTGCTTTGCCTTCCTCGGCAATGGCGAGGATTCGGCGCCGCTGCACAATTCGAGCTATGATTTCAACGATGACGGCCTTATGCACGGCATGAATTTTCACGCCGCGATCGTGCGCCGGCGGTTGCCCGTCACCTAGTCGACTTGCGCGCCGCCCGTTGCGTTGGCGACAGTCGCCGTCATGCCGGCGGCCAGGTCGCTCGCCATCAGCACCGCGGCGTCAGCGACCTGAGCGAGCGCCGTGATGCGGCGGAGCGGCGTGTTCCTGGCGAATTCCCGATGGACGTCCTCGAAGGTAACGCCCTGCTCTTCGGCCCGCAGCATCCAGGCCTCGCGGACACCGGGCGCATCGGGTGAGCCCGGCGAGCGGACCCATGTGACGCGCACGCCCATCGGCCCGTTCTCGACCGCAAGCTGTCGCAGGAAATGTTCGACCGCGGCGCAGGCAATACCGAAGCCGCCGACATGAGAATAGGCCTCGCGTGCCGCATTGGCGGTGATGCCGACGATGGCACCGCCGCCATTCCGGGCCATGTGACGGGCGACAGCCGTGCCGGTGTAGAACCAGCTCGTCAGCGACGTCCGGATCGGCAGCATCAGGCGCTCCAGCGTCATGTCGGTGAGCTCCGCGCCCTGGGTGTCGCCCCATTCCACGGCGTTGAACATGATCTTCACCGGGCCAGCCTTCTGGGCGATCTCGGCAAGATGCGCCTCGACCGCCTGCTGGTCCGTCGCATCGACCGGCGCGACCTCGGCCCTTCCGCCCTGCCCGCGGATCTCTTGCGCCACAGCCTCCAGTCCATCCCGGCCGCGCGCCGCGATGAAGACCCGGGCGCCTTCGCGCGCGAAGGCTTTCGCCACGGCGCCTCCGACCGCGCCGCTTCCGCCATAGACAATCGCCGTCCTGTCCTTGAGCAACATGCATCTCTCCCTGTCTGCCGGCCGAACGCCCCGGCCCAGTGAGCGACGAGCGAGCCGAGTCCGATCCGACAGCGACGCGCGGAAAAGTTCAAGATTTTTCAGCTGACCCGCGGCACCGCCGGATCCGCATTCGACTTCCCACGTCGTTCCGATGACAGACTTCCGATTGCTGCCGCCCTAGCCTGCCTATGTAGTGGATGGAGGATTTCATGGCGGATATTGGCGGCAGCTGTCTCTGCGGCAAAATTACTTACAGGATCTCGGGTGATTTGCGCCCGGTCGTGGCCTGTCACTGCAACCAGTGCCGCAAGGCGTCGGGTCATTATGTGGCGGCGACGCAGGCGCTGGCCAGCGACATGGAGATCACGGGCGAACTGACCTGGTACCGGTCGTCCGACGTCGCCGAACGCGGCTTCTGTCCGACCTGTGGCAGCAACCTCTTCTGGCGCAAGCATGGCGGGGACCATGTCTCGATCCATGCCGGTGGGCTCGACGGGCCGACCGGTCTCAAGATGGAGAGCCAGCTCTATGCCGAGTCGGCGGGCGACTATTACGACCTGCCCGCGATCGAATGCATCGAGCAGGCGACGCTCAAATAGCCTCTATTCCGCAGCTTCGGCTGATGGCGCCGGCACATAGTTGAGCACGGGGCCGAGCCAGCGTTCGACCTCCGTGACGGCCATGGTCTTGCGCCTGGCATAGTCCTCGACCTGGTCGCGCTCGACCTTGGCGACGCCGAAATAATAGCTTTCGGGATGGCTGAGATAGAGGCCGGAGACCGACGAGCCCGGCCACATGGCGTAGCTCTCCGTCAGCGTGACGCCGGAATTGCGTTCGGCATCGAGCAGCCGGAACAGCGTGGCCTTCTCGGTATGGTCGGGCTGGGCGGGATAACCCGGCGCAGGACGGATGCCCTGATAGGGCTCGCCGATCAGGTCTTCTGGCGCAAGATTCTCATCTGGTGCGTATCCCCAATAGTCCTTCCGCACCACTTCATGCATGCGCTCGGCAAAAGCTTCTGCGAAGCGGTCGGCCAGCGCCTTGACCATGATCGAGGAATAGTCGTCGTTGGCGCGCTCGAAGCGCTCTGATATCGCCACCTCCTCGATGCCCGCCGTGACGACGAAACCGCCGATATAATCGCGCTTTCCCGACGAGAGTGGTGCTACGAAATCCGCGAGCGCGACATTGGCCTTGCCGTCGCGCTTGGAGAGCTGCTGGCGCAGTGTGAAGAAGGTGGCGAGTTCGGCCGTGCGGGCTTCATCCGTGAAGAGGCGGATGTCATCGCCGACGGCATTGGCCGGCCACAATCCGATCACGGCTTTCGGCGCGAACCACTTTTCCTCAATAATTTGCTGCAGCATCGCCTGTGCGTCCTCGAACAACTGGCGGGCGGCAGCACCCTGCTTCTCATCCTCGAGGATCTGCGGATAGCGGCCCTTGAGTTCCCACGTCTGGAAGAAGGGCGTCCAGTCGATATAGCGCGCAAGGTCGGCGAGGGCCCAGGTCTCGACGACTTTTGTACCAAGGAAGGATGGCTTCGGCGGCTGATAGTTTGCCCAGTCGATCCTGTGGGCATTGGCGCGGGCGGCCGCAAGGCTGACGCGCTGCTTGGCGGACTCGGCCTTGTGATGGGCATCCGCGACCTTGCGGTATTCCGCGCGCACAGTCTCGACATAGGCGGGCTTCATCTCCGCACTCAGCAGGCTGCCGACCACGCCGACGGCTCGCGAGGCGTCGGTCACATAGATCGCCTGCCCCGCCTCGTAGCGCGGGTGAATCTTCACAGCGGTATGGACGCGCGACGTGGTGGCGCCGCCGATCAGCAGCGGGATATCGAAACCTTGCCGCTCCATCTCGCCCGCCACATGCACCATCTCGTCGAGTGAGGGCGTGATGAGACCTGAGAGGCCGATGATATCGACCTTCTCGGTCCTGGCGGTCTCCAGGATCTTCGTCGCCGGCACCATGACGCCGAGGTCGATGATCTCGTAATTGTTGCAGGCGAGCACGACGCCGACGATGTTCTTGCCGATGTCATGGACGTCGCCCTTGACGGTGGCCATCAGGATCTTGCCCGCCGTCTGCCGTTCGCCGATGATGCCCTTGGCGGCATTGGCTGCCTTCTCGGCCTCCATGTAGGGCAGCAGCAGGGCGACGGCCTGCTTCATCACGCGGGCCGACTTGACGACCTGCGGCAGGAACATCTTGCCCGCGCCAAACAGGTCGCCGACGACATTCATGCCCGCCATCAGCGGGCCTTCTATGACATGCAACGGCCGTTCGACGTTCTGCCGTGCCTCTTCGGTATCGATGTCGATGAATTCGGTGATGCCGTTGACCAGCGCGTGTTCGAGCCGCTTCTCGACCGGCCAATCGCGCCATTTCAAGTCACGCTCCTTTGCTTCCTTGCCCGCGGCGCCCTTGAAGCGTTCGGCAATGTCGAGCAGGCGCTCGGTCGCGTCGGCGCGGCGATTGAGCACCACGTCCTCGCAGGCCTCGCGCAGATCCGGCTCGATCTGGTCGTAGACGGCCAGCTGGCCGGCATTGACGATGCCCATGTCCATGCCGGCCTGGATGCAGTGGTAGAGAAACACCGCATGCATCGCCTCGCGCACCGGCTCGTTACCGCGGAAGGAGAAGGACAGGTTGGAGACGCCGCCGGAAATGTGGACATGCGGCAGGTTGGCGATGATGTCGCGCGTCGCGTTGATGAAATCGACGCCGTAATTGTTGTGCTCCTCGATGCCGGTCGCGACGGCGAAGATGTTCGGGTCGAAGATGATGTCCTCGGGCGCGAAACCCGCCTTCTCGGTCAGCAGCTTGTAGGCGCGGGTGCAGATCTCGACCTTGCGGGCATGGGTATCGGCCTGTCCTTGCTCGTCGAAAGCCATGACCACGACGGCCGCGCCATAGGCGCGCACGAGTTTCGCGTGATGAAGGAAGGCCTCCTCGCCCTCCTTCATCGAGATCGAGTTGACCAGCGGCTTGCCCTGCACACATTTGAGGCCCGCCTCGATGATCTCCCATTTCGAGGAGTCGATCATGACCGGCACCCGGGCAATGTCCGGCTCGGCGGCGATCAGGTTGAGGAACTCGACCATCGCCTGCTGCGAGTCGATCAGGCCCTCGTCCATGTTGATGTCGATGATCTGGGCACCGTTCTCGACCTGGTCGCGGGCGACACCGAGCGCGGCAGCATAATCGCCCGCCGTGATCAGTTTGCGGAACTTGGCCGAGCCCGTGACATTGGTGCGCTCGCCGACATTGACGAAGGGGATCTCCTTGGTGAGCGTGAATGGTTCGAGCCCAGAGAGCTTCATCAGGACAGGCTGTTCCGGGATCGCGCGCGGCGGGTATTTGGCGACGGCGTCGGCGATGGCGCGGATATGCTCCGGCGTCGAGCCGCAGCAGCCTCCGACGACGTTGACCAAGCCGCTTTTGGCGAATTCCTCGATCTGCCGGGCCATGTCGTCGGGGCTTTCGTCGTACCGGCCGAAAGCGTTGGGCAAACCGGCATTGGGATAGGCGCAGGTCAGCGTGTCGGCGGCGGAAGACAGTTCCTCCAGATGCGGCCGCATCGCGTCGGCGCCGAGCGCGCAATTGAGGCCGATGGTCAGCGGCCGGGCATGCCGCACGGAATGCCAGAAGGCGGTCGGGGTCTGGCCGGATAGCGTGCGGCCGGAGAGATCGGTGATCGTGCCCGAGATCATGATCGGCAGGTCGACACCTTTTTCCTCGAAGATCTCGAGGCAGGCGAAGATCGCGGCCTTGGCGTTGAGCGTATCGAAGATCGTCTCGATCAGGATCAGGTCGGCACCGCCATCGATCAGGCCGCGCAGCTGTTCGCCATAAGCCAGCCTGAGATCATCGAAGGTGACGGCTCGGTAGCCCGGATTGTTGACGTCGGGCGAGATCGAAGCGGTGCGGTTGGTCGGACCGAGCGCGCCGGCAACAAAGCGGCGCTTGCCGTCGATCTGCTCGGCCCGGCGCAGCGCGCGCTTCACCAGCCGCGCGCCATCTCGGTTCAGCTCATAGACCATGTTCTCCATGGCGTAATCGGCCTGGGCGATGGCGGTCGATGAGAAGGTGTTGGTCTCGACGATATCGGCGCCGGCCATGGCATACTGGAAATGGATCTCCTCGATCGCCGCCGGCTGGGTGAGGATCAGGAGGTCGTTGTTGCCCTGCTGGTGGCAGGTACAGCCACCGAAGCGATTGCCGCGGAAATGGTCCTCATCGAAACCGAGGCCCTGGATCTGGGTGCCCATGGCACCGTCGAGAACAAGAATTCGCTCGCGCGCAGCAGCGAGCAGTTCCTGACGCGGGTCGCGGGAATTGTCCCTGACCTCTCCGAAGAGTTCATCCATGTCGGCCTCCGCAGAAATCGCATAAAGATATCGTTATGTGTTTATATTAATTTCCGCGACGTCGCAACCAGACAATGTTCCGCTGGAGCTGGCGCGGGATTGCGGCCTTGTCGATGACCGGCCAGACCTAAAAGAGATCGCCGAAGTTCCGCAAGAGAATGGCTGATTTCCACCGAATGCTGCACTGCAGCTCGCGCTAAGGCAGCAGCGGCCATCCGCCATCGCAACCAAATCAGCCTCGCACAAGGTTCGAGGGTTAATTCTTTCTTAACAGTACTCACAATCGGCCAGAACCATGCAAATCTCTTCAAGCCTGCATAGTTATGAGAATGCGCCGAAGACCTACGTCTACGACCGCCGCATTGCTCCGACTGAACAGACCGAGGAAGAGGTGATCAACCGTCGCGACGACGCGATCACCGGTAGCCAGACGGTCCTCAGTTCGTCCCTCGCAGAAGCCCTCTGGGCCATCCAGCGCGGCACCGAAGACGACGCTTCGACTTCGAGCGCCGTCGAGAGCCTGTACCTGTCCTATTCCGAGTAAGCCTCAGCTCTCCAGTAGACCCGTCGGCCCGTGGGTTTCCCACGTGGTCCGTTTTGCGTTTTGCTCCAATGGCTCCAGCCACTGACGAAATCGGGTTGCCAATCCGCTATGCCGGACTAAGGTTCGGGCAAAAATGGAGGCAGGACGATGGCTGGTAGCAAGAGCGGAAACATCTATGTCGGAATCGGCGGCTGGACCTTCGAGCCGTGGCGCGGCACCTTTTATCCCGACAAGCTGCCGCAGAAGCGCGAGCTGGAATATGCCAGTCAGAACCTGACCTCGATCGAGATCAACGGCACCTATTACGGCTCGCAGAAGCCCGAAAGCTTCCGCAAATGGCATGACGAGACACCGGAAAATTTCGTCTTCTCGCTCAAGGGCTCACGCTTCACCACCAACCGCAAGGAACTGGCGCTGGCCAAGGAGTCGGTCGAGCGCTTTATTGGAAGCGGTATCCTCGAGCTCAAGGACAAGCTTGGGCCGATCAACTGGCAATTCATGGAAACCAAGAAGTTCGAGCCCGGGGATTTCGAGGCCTTCCTGAATTTCCTGCCCGAGACGGTCGAAGGGCGGAGGCTCAAACACTCCGTCGAGGTGCGCAACGACAGTTTTGTCGCGCCGGATTTCATCGAGCTTGCCCGCAAGCACAATGTCGCCGTGATCACCGCGGGCGACTCGAAGTTCCCGCAGATCGCCGACCCGACCGCGGATTTCATCTATCTCCGCATCATGGGCACCGACGAGAAGCACAAGAAAGGCTATTCAGAAGCCGAGCTCGATGCCTGGGCAAAGCGGGCGCAAGCCTATGCCGCGGGCGGGGCCCCGGACGATCTCAAGATTGCTTCGGATAACGAGGCCACGAAGACGCCGCGCGACGTCTATCTCTACGTCATCAGCGGACACAAGGAATTGAACCCGGCCGCTGCCATGGCGCTGATCGAACGGCTGAAATAGGGTTGCCCGTAGGGCTGGATGGGTCTATCTGGTCGACCGACCACTTAAGGCGTGGGCACCCGTCTCGCGCCACCTTCCGGCGGAACCCGATGCGAGATCCCACCTTCGACAAGGCGATGTCCTGATGAGTCGTGCCGGCGTTCAGGCGCTGCGCTGGGCCGGGGTGCTCGCGCTGTCGGCGGCTTTTGTTGCCTTCTTCGAATTGATCGGCATGCCGGCGACCCTGCTGCTCGGCCCGATGCTCGCGGCCATCGTCTTCGCCGGCTTCGAGAAGAATGTGGCTGTGCCCCCAGCGGCTTTTTCGCTGGCCCAGGGTGTGATCGGCTGCATGATCGCCGCTTCGATCCCGATCTCCATTCTCGGCGAACTGGCGAAGGACTGGCCGATCTTCATCGCCGGCATCGGCTCGGCGATCGTCGCGGCCTGCATCATGGGCTGGCTGCTCGCACGATTCCAGATCCTGCCCGGCACGACGGCGATCTGGGGCTCGTTTCCCGGCGCCGCTTCGGCGATGACGCTGATGGCGGAATCCTTTGGCGCCGACATGCGGCTCGTGGCCTTCATGCAGTATCTGCGCGTCGTCTGCGTCTCTGTCGTGGCCTCCAGCATCGCCGCGATCTGGGTCGGCCACACGGGTGCGCCCCGGCACGCGACCGTGTGGTTCCCGCCCGTCGACTGGTTCTGGTTCGCAGCGACGCTGGCGCTGATATCAGTCAGCTATGCCCTGACCTATTGGCGCAGGATTCCATCGGGCATGTTCCTGCTGCCGATGCTGGTGGGCATCGTGTTCTTGAACACGGGCGTGATGAAGATGGAGCTGCCGCCATGGTTGCTGGCAATCTCCTACGCCATGGTCGGCTGGACAATCGGCTCGCGCTTTACCCGACCTATCCTCAGGCACGCGACGCGTGCCTTCCCGCGCGTGCTGGCCTCGATCCTGGCGCTGATCGCGATCTGCGGCACGTTTGCGGCCGGCCTCGTCTATTTCGCCGGCATCGATCCGCTGACGGCCTATCTCGCCACCAGCCCCGGCGGCGCCGATTCCGTCGCCATCATCTCGGCTTCTGTCGATGTCGACGTGCCCTTCGTGATGGCCATGCAACTCGGGCGTTTCCTGGTGATCCTGATCGCGGGGCCGGCGCTTGCGCGGCTGGTGGTCAAGTGGTCGGGGCTGAAGGACGCGACGCGGGCGCCGCTGGGTTAGGATCTCGGTTGAAGTGACGCGCATGCTGCAGGCCCGCTTCTCCCCTTGGGGAGAAGTGCCGAGCGTAGCGAGGCGATGAGGGGTTCTCATCCTCTTCCACTACGCTTTTGAGAACCCCTCATCCGGCCCTGCGGGCCACCTTCTCCCCAAGGGGAGAAGCGGAAGCGAGCCTTCACCCCTCCAGCCACTTCACCTCATCGGGCGTCAGCCGAATATCGAGCGCCGAAAGGCTGTCCTCCAACTCCGCGACATTGCGCGGGCCGATCAGCGGAATGACCGGAAACTGCTGGGCCAGCACATAGGCGAGGGCGATATGGATCGGCTTGCGGCCGAGGCTCTCGGCCAGCTCGATCGCCCGGTCGCGGCGGCCGAAATTGCGGTCGCTGTACCAGCAGCGCACCAGTTCCTCGTTGTCGAGCTTGTCGCGGCCGGCATGATCTGTGAAGAAGCCGCGGCCCTGGCTCGACCAGGCGAAATTGGTGATTTGGTGGGCTTTCAGCCAGTCTTTCCAGTCATCGTCGGAGGCGGCGACGCAGCCGTCCCAGACCGGGCTTATCATCTCGGCGAGCGAGAAGTTGTTGGACATCGCCGACGGCGCCGTCTTGTCGTTTGCCTCGGCATAGCGGATAGCGGCGGCGAGGCGTTCCCGCGACCAGTTGGACCCACCAAAGGGACCGCGGATGCGGCCGGCCTTCACCTCAGCGTCCATGGCGTCAACAAACTCGCCGACCGGCACTTCGGGATTGTCGCGATGCATGAAGTAGACGTCGACATAGTCTGTCTTCAGCCGCGCGAGAGACTCCGTGAGCTGTTTGCCGATCTGGTCGGGATAGACGAGCGGCGAATGCGCACCCTTGCCGATCAGAACGACCTCCTCGCGCGGGATCGCACGGCTCGTATGCCAGTCGCCGAAGACCTCTTCGGTCTTGCCGCGACCATAGACCCACGCCGTGTCGAACAGGTTGCCGCCCGCTTCCCAGAAGCGATCCATCGTCAGCGATGCATCCGCAAAACGGTTAAAGAACTCAAAGCCGAGCGCCACGACGGAGGTCTGTTTGTCGAGGCCGGGAATCGAACGTTTCGGCACGGCAGAGCCAGCCTTTACCGGTTCGCCGACGAGGTTCGCATTAAGGCGCGGTGCCGTCTCGATTTCGTAGGTCAGGCCGACGGCGGCGCGCCATTGATCCATGACGCGAAGATTGGCGATGGAATCGGCCCAGGACATGCCCGGCGTGGTGAATTCCATGCGGCCGGCACGGATTGCCTCGCCCGCGGCATCGACCTCGAAGGAATATAGCCAGCTATCTTCCCTGATTTCGACTGTCTCCTGCGTGCCGTCGTTGCGGATCAACTCGATCTTGCCGATCCCGCCCTGATGGCCCGAGGCGAACCAGAAGTCGGCGACCTCGATCCGGCCCCTGGAGCCGATGATGCGCAGCACATTGTCCTGCTTGGCCATGATCGAGCAGGAGACTTCGGCGATGATGCCGCCCGGGAACTGCAGGAGCGCCGAGGCCCATTCGTCGGCACCGGTCTCGCCGAGATGGCCGACGCCATAGACCTTGTCGGGGTCGGCGAAAGGCTTGCCCTGCGCGGCGCCGGCGATCAGCCGTGCCATGGACACGGGGTAGCCGCCGACATCGAGGATGCCGCCGCCGGCGAGATCATTGGCGAAGAGACGGTGGTTCGCTTTCACCGAGCCCATGTCGAAGCCGAAGCTCGATTTGATCAGCCTGACATCGCCGATGGCACCGGACTGCACCAGTTCGACCAGCTTCGCTGTCTGCGGATGCAGCCGGTACATATACGCCTCGCCGGCGAAGACTTCGGCCTTGTGCGCCTCGTGATAGATCGCCTCGGCCTGGTGCGACGAGAGTGCGATCGGCTTCTCCACCAGCACATGCTTGCCCGCGCGGATCGCCTTGATCGCCCATTCGGCATGACCGATATGCGGGGTCGCGACATAGATCGCCTCGACCTCTGCATCGTCGATCAGGGCCTGATAGCCGGCGACGATGCGCGCTCCGGGAAACTGTTCGGCAAGGCCCGGCTTGTTCGGATCACGCGTTCCAATGGCGACGAGCTTACCCGTGCGCGAATGGGCGATGCCGCCGGCGAACGTGCGGGCGATGGTGCCGGGGCCAACGATTCCCCAATTGACCGGTTTCGTGCCGTTCATGGTCTTCTCCCATTATTGTGTCATGTGGCCAGGGCGATGCCTGGGCTATCTCAGCCGCTGGCCGGCGCTGTCGAAGAGGTAGACCTGGCTTGCGGCGATGCCCACCGTCAGCCGATCCTTGGATATCGTGCCGCGGGATCCCTCCCGCTCGATGATGATGCGTTCGTCGGCGGCCACATGGGCATAGACATAGGATGTGTTGCCGAGGTGCTCGACGACGTCGACCTCGACCGGAAGGTCGGCATCGCCTGCGCCTTCCAGGACGAATCTCTCCGGCCGGATGCCAAGGCTGATCTCATCACCAACTCTCGCGGTCCCGGAGATAGGCAGGGTCAGTTGCACCTGTGGCTGGCTGACGAGGCCGACGGTCAGGCGGCCAGCCTCGACGACAATCACCTTGGCCTTGATGAAGTTCATCCGCGGCGAGCCGATGAAGCCGGCGACGAACATGTTGGCCGGGTCGTCATAAAGATCGAGCGGCGCACCGACCTGCTCCACCTGCCCTGCGCGCAGCACGACGATCTTGTCGGCCAGCGTCATCGCCTCGACCTGGTCGTGGGTCACATAGATAACAGTGGTCTTGAGCGTCTTGTGCAGCTTGGCGATCTCGACGCGCATGTGGACGCGCAGCTCCGCATCGAGGTTGGAGAGCGGTTCGTCGAACAGGAACACATCCGGATGACGGACGATAGCGCGGCCGATGGCGACGCGCTGGCGCTGGCCGCCCGAGAGCGCCTTGGGCTTGCGGTCCATCAGCGGATCGAGTTCGAGGATGCGGGCCGCCTCGGCAACACGGCGATCGATCTCGTCCTTCGCCATGCCGGCGAATCTCAGCGCGAAGCCCATATTCTCGCGCACGGTCATGTGCGGATAGAGTGCGTATGACTGGAACACCATGGCGATGCCGCGCTTGGACGGATCGACATCATTCATCCTGACGCCGCCGATTTCGAGGTCGCCCGACGTGATATCCTCGAGGCCCGCGATCATGCGGAGCAGCGTGGATTTTCCGCAGCCGGAGGGACCGACGAAGACCGTAAACTCTCCCGGTTCGATCGAGAGATCGACGCCCTTGATGATTTCCAGAGCACCAAAACTCTTGCGGATACTGGTCAGGCGAACCTCGGCCATGGTTCTTCCTCAGGTCACGTTGAAGTGGATAGTCTGGGTATCGAAACGCCGGCTCTTGGCGGTCAGTGTCAGCTGGCCTGCCTTGTCACCAGCCTCGACCCAGAAGCCCGTCGCGCCGCCTTTCAGCGTATGGTCGGACGGGCCGATGATGCGGCCTGCGCCTTCGAGCGTCAGGTTGACCGGCTCCTCGAAGAAGGGCAGCAGGTTGCCATGCTGGTCGAGCGCGCGGATCACGACGCGGGTCGCATCGCGCTCGCCGGCGCGCAACTCGGTATCGTCGGCGACGACGTCGAGCGTGATCGGGACCGGATCGGCTGGCAGGACGGTCGTCTTCACGGCCTTGCCGTTGACATAGCCGGTGATCGTGCCCTCGCGCCAGACGCGGCCCCAGGTGCCGAACTCTTCGGGCGTGACATTGCGCAGATCGAGCACGACGGGCGGATGCGGCAGGTGCGGGTAGTTGTCGCGATCCGGCTCGACCCGCTTGGCCGGCCATTCGCCGAACTTCACTTCGACATAGTCGCAATTGGTCAGGATGATCAGCGGCAGGACGCCGCCGATATTGCGCTCGCCGCGCGCCCAGTAGGTGACCGGCTGCAGCACGACATTGTCTTCCGGCTCGCCCTGGCTGGCATAGGCATAGGCCGCGAATTTCGGGATCCGGTACATGTCGAGCACGCCGTGATAGCAGATGCGGTCGCCGGCGCCGAAATCCTTGTGGGTATTGTAATCGAACATGCACCAGCCGGTGGAGCCGGATATGTCCGGATTGCCGGCCACGGCATCGAGGATCAGCAGGTGGCGGGTGACATGCTCGGCCTGGCGCTGCTCCTGGTCGAAGCGCTTGGTCGGATACATGTGGCCGTTATATTCGGTGATCATATAGGGAATCGGACGGGTGATGCCCGTCGTTTCCACGCGGTCCCGCAGAACGACGCGGCCGCGGTTGTTGCCCGGCATTTCCTCGTTGCCGAGCACGAAATCGTTCATCGTATAGACGTCTTCGAGCATCTCGGAATTGGTGATGAAGCGCACGCCACCGGTCTGGCGGGTCGAATCGAGCTCACGGGCGAGACGGTTGGTCTCGGCGTAGAAGGCGTGGTTGTCCTGGCTCTCGTTGATGCGAACACCCCAGATGATGATCGAGGGATGATTCCAGTCGCGCTCGATCATGCGGCGGACATTCTCGATCGATTCGGCCTGCCAGCTCTCGCCGCCGATATGCTGCCAGCCGGGGATTTCCTCGAAGACCAGGAGGCCGATCTCGTCGCAGCGGTCGATGAACCACTTGGACTGCGGGTAATGCGAGGTGCGGACGATGTTGCAGGCGAGCTCGTATTTGAGGATGTCGGCATCCTTCTCCTGCGCGCGGCGGCCCATGGCATAGCCGGTATGCGGCCAGGCCTGGTGGCGGTTGAGGCCGCGGAGTTTTAGGGGCTTTCCGTTCAGGAAGAAACCTGATGGTGTGTACTCGGCCGTGCGGAAGCCGAAGCGCTGGGCGAGGAAATCGGTGCCGTGCTCGGTTTCAAGCTTGAGCGAGAGGACGTAGAGCGCCGGATTGGCGAGATCCCAGAGCTCGATACCGGAGAGATCTGAGAAGGTGAGCGTTGCAGTCTCGCCGCTGATTTCGGCCGAACCGCTCGCAACTTCCGAGCCGCCCTTGGCGCGAATAATGGCAGAAACTTTGCCGGCGAAGGATTTCTTGGCGGGATTGCGGATGAAGACCTTCGCGGTGGCCGACTTCCTGTCGGCCAGCGCATCCGGTGTCTCGATCTTGACGTTGTGGATCGAAACGGGGCTCACGACCTTGAGCCAGGTGTCGCGATAGATGCCAGCATAGCAGAGATAATCGATCTGGCCGCCGAAGGGCGGGATTTCAGGGTTTTCCGATCCGTCGATCTTTACGGTCAGCAGGTTCTCGCCATGCTTGAGATGCGGCGTCAGCCGCGCCTCGAAAGGCGTGTAGCCGTCCTTGTGGGCGATGATCTCTGCGCCGTTCAGGTAGACGACGCTGTCGGCCATGGCGGCATCGAACACCACGGAGACTTCGCGGCCCTCGAATTCGGGGCGCCAGTCGAATTTCTTCTGGTAGGTGAAAGGCTTCTGATACTCGGTCTCGTCGAAATAGTTATAGGGCAGCTCGACTGCGGAATGCGGCAGCCGCACCGTCTCGCCGTCCTGGGCACGGCCGACGGCGCCCGGCTCGAAGCCGTGGCGGAAGGTCCAGTTGCCGTTGAAACTCTCATAAATGCGCATTTCAAAATCCTACTTCACGGAACCGAGCATGCCCTGCACGAACTGGCGCTGCATGGCAAAGAAGACGATGAGGGTTGGGAGGGTGGCGAGGATGACGCCGATCATCACCACGCCGAAATCTGGGTAATAGGCCGAGGCAAGCGACGAGACGACGAGCGTGATCGTCTTGGTGTCGTTGGACTGCAGCACGATCAGCGGCCAGAGATAGTTGTTCCAGTTGGTCATGAAGACGATGACCAGCGCGGCGGCATAGGTCGAGCGCATGACGGGAACGTAGATGTAGAGAAAGATCTGCCATTCCTTGAGGCCATCGACCTTGGCGGCGTCGCGCAGTTCCGTCGGGAAAGCCTTTGTCGACTGCCGGAAATAGAAGATGATGAAGGCCGAGGCGATGCCGGGCAGGATGATTGCCGTGTGCGTGTTGATGAGACCGGAGCGCGCCATGAAGATGAAGAGCGGGATCATCAGCGCCGCGAACGGCACCATCAGCGTCAACAGCACGAAGGAATAGACCCTGTCGCGCCATTTCGATCGGAACATCTCGAAGCCATAGCCGGCGAGCGACGAGATGGCGATAGTGAAGATTGTTCCAAGGCCTGCGACCTTGATCGAGTTCCAGAACACCAGGGGCACGTCGACCAGGGTGAAGAACTTGGTGATATTCTCGATCAGAGCCGAGCCGATGGCGAACTTGCCCGCCATGATGTCGACCGAAATGTTGGTGGCGCCGACCATCATCCAGATGAAGGGAAAAACTGAGACGAAGGCAGCGAGTCCGACAAAGAAATATTGCAGGGCAGAGCCGAGAGAGCGTCGCAGGTTCATGACCGGTCCCTCGCGGCGTAAAACTGGAGGAAGGACAGGACCGCCACCATCAGGACGATGACGTAGGAGATCGTCGCCGCATAGCCGAAGCTCGGCATGTAGCGGAAGGTCAGGTGGTAGATATAGAGCGATAGCGTCAGCGTCGAATCCGCCGGGCCGCCCTTGGCCTCGCTCGAGAGATTGTAGACCTCGTCGAAAAGCTGGATCGTGCCGATCGTCGAGATGATCGTCGTGAACAGGATCACGGGTTTGAGCATCGGCACGGTGATGTAAAGGAAGCGGCCCCAGGCGGGCACACCATCGATCCGGGCGGCCTCATAGATCGACTTGTCGATATTCTGCATCGCCGCGAGGTAGAAGATCATATTGTAGCCGGTCCAGCGCCAGGTGATGGCGATGATGATCAGCGTGCGCGCCCAGAACGTGTCGGTGAACCAGGGAATTGGATGGGCGGCGAGGCCGACCCACATCAGCGTATCGTTGACGATGCCGTCATAGGCAAACAGGCTCTTGAACAGAACCGAATAGGCGACCAGCGAGGAAACGCAGGGCAGGAAGATCGCGGTGCGCAGGAAGCCGCGGAACTTCATGTCGGGATTGTTGAGCGCGGAGGCCAGGAGCAGCGCCAGCACGATCATGATCGGCACCTGCACGACGAAGAAGATCGTCGTGTTGGTCAATGCCTTGATGAAGACGGGGTCGTTGGCAAGCCTTGTGACGTTGGCGGCACCGCCGAACTTCATCATCATGCCCTTGCCGGTGAAGAAGGACAGGTAGAGCGAGCGGAAGATGGGGTAGATGAGAAAGAGCGAGATCAGGCCGATCGCCGGGGCTATGAAGAGCCACCCATTGACGTCGTAATATCGCTTCAGTCCGCCTGGCGTTGCCGTGGTCATGGCCGTTCCCTGTCCCATGAGAATATGCGCCGCCGAAGCGCCTGCGACTGCCAATCGCATGGCGCCCCGGGAGGAGCAGGCGGCGGGGCCGCCTGCCGGGAGGATCATACCCGGTATCGGGTGTTACTGGATCTGGCCTTCGGCCTGGCTCTGGATCGCCTTCAGCACCTCGTCAACCGACGTGCCCTTGGCGAGACCCGGCAGATTGGCCGCAACCGCGGTGTCGACTTCGTTGGTGAAGACGCCGTAGTTCACGGACGGAACCTTGGCCAGCCAGTCGGAGAAGTTCTGCCAGACCGGTTCGCCGCCGAAGAAGGCATCCTTTTCGGAATAGGCCGGTCCGTTGCGGGCCGCGAGCAGCGAGCCGACAGCACCCTGGTTGACCAGGATCTTCTGATAGAAGTCGACGTCCTTGGCATAGATCTCGTTGAGAAAATCGATCGCCTCGTCCTTCTCGGCCGAGCTTTCGATCACATACCAGCTGGAACCGCCGAGGTTGGAGGTGTGCGTGCCGCCTTCGACATCCATCTTCGGAATTGGCGCCACGCCCCACTTGCCGGACTGGTCAGCCTGGGCCTTGACGGTGCCGGTGATCCAGACGCCGGTCACGACGGAGGCGACGTCACCCGAGGTGAAAGAGCCGACCCATTCGGTCCAGCCCGCCGTCGGCTTGTAGATGCCGGCCTGCAAGAGCTTGCCTTCGGTTTCGAGAGCCGCCTTGAGCGCCGGGTTGTTCTCGATCGTCAGATTGCCGTCCTTGTCGAAATACCAGCCGCCAGCCGACTGCATCAGGATGCGGACGAGGCCGGCATCGTTCGGGTCGATGCCCATCATCTTCTTGCCGGTCTTGGCTTCGACAGCCTTGCCGATCTCGATGAACTTGTCCCAGGTGATGTTCTGCATATCCTCAGGCTTGTAGCCGGCCTGCTCGATATAGTCCTTGCGGTAGTACATCCCGGTCACGCCGGAATCGAAGGGCATGCCGAAGACCTTGCCGTCGACGGTCATGAGCTGCACCTTGTAGGGCGCGAAGCCGGAGTAATCGATCTTGCCCGACAGTTCGGCAAACGAGCCGGCGAAGGACTGCAGATATTTCTGCGCGCCGTAATCCTCGATCAGCACGATATCAGGCAGCGCATCGGTGGTGCCCGACGCCAGCGCGGTCTGCAGCTTCTGCTCGACATCGCTCTTTGCGAAATCTACGACGTTGAACGTTGTTTCCGGATGCTTGGCGGTGTAGCGCGCGCCGGCTTCCTTCATGATGGCGACGTTGAAATTCGGATCCCAGCACCAGATGGTGATTTCGCCTGCAAAGGCGGCAGTGGCCGTAAAGATGCTCGCACCGGCCAGAGCGGCAGCGGCGAAGCGCGACAGAATCTTGCTGTTCGTCATATTATCCTCCCTCGGAATGGCAGGGACAGGTTCTCCTCTCCTGTCCAGCGAGGCGAAGTTTACCGAAAAAGAGGAAACGAGCAAGGAAAATTTAGTAAATATTTATTGCGCCTGCGAAAACGCCTGAAAAGTATTATGATTCCAGCGGCTTGCGGCAGCTCGCCCGATGGATCAGTTCGGTGGCAATACGGACCTGCTTGCCGTATTCTCGGCCCGAGAGCCGTTCCAGAAGCAGATCGACCGCGGTCTCGCCGATGTGCTCGCCATGGATCTTTACCGTGGTAAGCGGCGGGGTAAGGAACTGCGCAACCGGGATATCGTTGAAGGAAATGACCGCGATATCGTCGGGGATCGACAGGCCGAATTCCTGGATCGCGCGATAGGTGCCGATCGCCATATTGTCGTTGGACGTGACGACCACGTCCGGCCGGTCGGCAAGCGCGAGCAGATCGCGCGCGAGTCGGTAACCGGTGTCCAGCCTCAGGCTCTGGCCCGAGCTGCAGTCCGCGAGCGCGAGCAGATCCGAGTCAAAAGTGCCGTTGCGCTTCTGCCAATCGATATAGGCGGCACAGCGCCGCTCGGCGAACTGTTGGACGGCGCCGTTGAGATTCTCATGGCTTCCGATGAAGCCGATTCGCCTGTATCCGCTGGCCTTCAGAGACTCCAGTATCTTGACCGTGGCCGCGCCCATGTCCGAAAAGACGCTGTCCAGCGCCTCGATCCTTGGGTCGAAATCGGCGAAGACGACATGCTGGGCATGCTGGCGGAACCAGGCGATCTCGTTATCCGAATGCTTGCCGATGACGATGACGCCCGACGCGCCGGACAATAGCGACGCCTCGGGCAACGCATCCGAATGGAAGACCTTGACGATTTCGGTCTTGAGGTCACGGCAGCGGTTCTCGATGCCGAGCCGGACACCGACATAATAGGGGTCCGCGATCTCGTCGGAGGGTTCAAGGAAATGGATGATCGCCAACCGGGTCAGCAAGCTCGGTACGACGTTGCCATTGGCCTTGTTGCGGTTGCGCGGCGTCTCGTAGTTCAGGGATTCGGCCGTCTCGATGATTGCCTGGCGCTTGATCGGGGAGATCGAAAGCGCGGGATCGTAGTTCAGCACCCGCGACACCGTCGCAGGGGACACCCCCACCGCCTTGGCGATTTCCTTGATCGTGACCATCCCAGTGTCCGTCTTTCTTTTTGCCTGTCAGTTTGTCACAAGTCTTGGTCAATCGGAATAGTTATTTCAGTAAAAATTTACTTTGTGCTGCGGCGCGCAACACATGGCACGAAGCCTGCGCTGCACGGATCGCGGCTTATAGCGAAGCGGTAAATTCACGACAAGCCGTTCGGCCGACCACTTCGAATAGCGGGGAGAAAGTATTTGGAACGCTCCGGGAGGTCGCGTCGTTACTTGTCCGGACACGAAGCGAAGGAGGATTAGATGTCGGAGCTTTATCCAGTCTACAACCCGCGCCCGTGGGGTGCGTCCATGACGATCTCAACGATCGTCATTTTTGCCTATTTGGCGCTGAGCCTTTACATGCACGGCTAATCGGTTGATCAGATGAAGCCTAGGCTGCGCTGCGTCGCAGCCTGGAAATGAGCGTCGAGGGCGGCCTCGGCGCGATCGGCGTCGCGCTTGCGGCAGGCTTCGATGATCTCGACATGTTCCCTCAGCGTCCGGAGAGCCACGGGTGCCGTGATCTTGCGTTCCAGCCTGAGCAGTCGGAGATAAGTGTGCATGCGCCGATAGCTGCTCTCGATCAGCGGATTGCGCAGGATGCCGATAACGCCATTGTGGAGCATCCGCTCCAGTTCTTCCATTTCCACCAGATCCTCGCCGGTCAGTCCCTTTTCGGTGATCGTTGAGATCAGCGACTGGTGGCGTCGGCTGAGCTCTTCGATCAGGTCCTCGTCGCCCTGCTCGGCAAAAACGCGCACGGCGGCGCGCTCGAGAATCGAGCGGAACTGGTAGGTCGAGCGGGTGAGTTCGAAGCCCGGCCGGACGAACTGGATGCCCGAGCGCGGATGGATCGCCAGAATGCCCTCGGCTTCAAGGACTCGCAGTGCGTCGCGCAGAGGAGCGACAGGAATATCAACGATTTCAGACAGTTCGCCCTGCGAGACGAAGGAGCCGGCCTGAACGCGGCGTTCGAACAAAGCTTCCAGGACGCGCTCATACGCAAGATCGCTCAGGCGCTGCGACTGGATCGGTTCATCGTTGACGGAGGCGAGTTTTATCTTTCGGGCCACTTGCACGCTTTCTCATTCTGGCATATTAGATAGCGCATCTGATCGATCAGATCAATGAACTAATAGATCAAGTATCGCGCCATGGCCATTTCATCCTTCCGGATAACCCGCTTCCAGTTCGCCCGCGACCGCGCCATCGGCGATAGCCAGGTGCGGGCGGACGACGTGAATGTAGCAGCACTGGAGCTGATTTCCGATAGCGGCGAGATTGGGCTGGGTTTTATCCAGACGCTTTTCACCGCCTTGCCGTCGGAGTTGGAGATCACGCGCGTCTTCTCCGCCGAGGTCATGCCGGGCATTCACGGCCGTGAGGCGATTGCGCTGGTCCATCGCGTCTCCCGCCCGCGCGGCGGCAATCTTCGTCCCTACTCTTTGCCCTTCCACGAGGCGCTGCAGGTGGCGCTCTGGGATCTCGCGGCCAAGGAAGCGGGGCTGCCCCTCTATAAGCTGCTCGGCGGCGAGCGAAGCAAGGTGCGCGCCTATGCGAGCGGGCTCGATTTCCATCTCAGCGATGCCGATCACGAGAAGCTCTTCGCCTATGCCGCCTCGATCGGCTACCGCGCCTTCAAGATCAAGGTCGGCCACAAGGATTTCGAACGAGACCTTAGCCGGCTCAACATTTTGAAGAAGGTGATCCCGCAGGGCTCGAAGATCATGATCGACGCCAACGAGGCGTGGTCGTCCAAGGAAGCCCTGGTCAAGATCGAGACCATCCAGAAGGCCGGTTTCGACCTGCTTTGGGTCGAGGATCCGATCCTGCGCAGCGATTTCGCCGGCCTCAAGGCGCTCCGCGAATCCACCCATCGCACGCAGATCAATTCCGGCGAATATCTCGACCTTACAGGCAAGCGCTTGCTGCTCGAGGCCGAGGGTGCCGACATCATCAATGTCCACGGCCAGGTGTCCGATGTGATGCGCATCGGCTGGTTCGCGGCCGAAAAGGCCATCCCCGTCAGCCTCGGCAACACTTTTCTCGAGGTTGGGATCCATGCCGCCTGTGCTCTGCCCGAAGTCGAGTGGCTCGAATATTCGTTCCAGAATTTCGACCATCTGGTCGATCAGCCGATCGAGATCCGCGACGGCTGGGCCTATGCCCCCGAACGGCCCGGCCACGGCCTGGTGCTGAGCGAGACGGCGCGGAAGGAATGGGCGCGGCCCGAAATCCTAAAACGCGAGGAGTTGGGCGCTGCCCCGGCCAATCCGAGACTGCCAATATTCTGAAGACCACGTTTGGGCGGCTCGCCGCAATAGACTTCCATGGGAGGAAACCACATGCGCATGACACTGAAAGCCGCCCTGATGCTGGGCACCCTTCTCTCCGGCACATCTGCCTGGGCGCAGGAAATCACCGTCTGGGACTGGAAGTCGGGCGATCCCGCCACCGCGTCCTATTACCAGAAGGCCAAGGAAGTCTTCGAGGCCAAGCATCCCGGCGCCACCATCAACTATGTCATGCAACCGCATGACCAGTATTACACCCTGCTCGGCACCGCTTTGTCCTCGAATGCCGGCCCCGACCTCTTCCTGATGAACGGCGGCGCCCAGGCCAAGGCCCGTTTCGGCGCGCTGCAGAACCTCAATGACAAGATCACAGACATCAAGGGCGACCTCGTCGGCTGGGAAGAATTCTCGGACGCCTCGGGTGCCTATGCGATCCCGCTCTCGATCCAGGGCTTTGTCATCTACTACAACAAGAAGCTCTACACCGATGCCGGCCTCGACCCCGCAAATCCGCCGAAAACCTGGGCAGAGCTGACCAAGGTCTGCGACGCGATCAAGGCCAAGGGCGCGGTCCCCTGCTTCGCCATGGGCAACAAGGAAGGCTACGGCATCGAGTTCTGGTTCTCGTCAATCGCCGCGACATCCTGGACGGCGCAAGAGCAGGCCGATTTCGCAGCCGGCAAGCTCAAGTGGTCGGATGCCCCGGTCAAGGCGATCCTGCAGAGCTGGGTCGATGCCAACAAGAACGGCTGGTTCCCGCAGGGCGCCAACTCGACCGCCAAGTTCATGGACGAATATGAAGGTTTCATGCGGGGTGAGTCGGCCAATACGATCGGCCTGATCTCCGACGTTGCCCATTGGAAGCAGTTCGACGAGTTCCTTGGTGCGGACAACAACGGGGTCTTCCCGATGCCGTCGCCTGTTGCCGCCTCCGACAAGAAGGAAGGCGAGCCGAAATTCCCGCTCTCCGGCGGTATCGGCTATGGCGTCAACAAGGCCTCGGCCAACGCTGATCTCGCGCTGGAATTCGCCAAGGTCCTCGCCTCGCCGGAACTCGAGCAGATCTTCTTCAACGATGCCGGCGCCGTGGCTGCCAATTCCAAGGTTGATACCAAGGGTGTGAAAAGCCCGGCGGCCATCGAAATCCTGAAGATCATGGCGACGTCGGGCGCGCCGATGGCGCATGCCAATGCGACCGCCAAGGAACTTGAAGAAATCCACCGCCTGAGCCAGTTGTTGCTCAACGGTGAGACCACGGTGGACGAAGCTGTGAAGCGAATGGATGAAGTGCAGGCCGAGGCGCATAAGTAGGCAGTTTGGCGGGGCTACCCCTCACCCCGCCTCCGCTTTGCTCGGCGGACCTCTCCCCGAGGGGAGAGGAGTTCCGAGACGCCGACGCTTGCTCCCTCTTCTCCCCAGCGGGGAGAAGGTGGCCCGAAGGGTCGGATGAGGGGGTAACGCCGGCACGAATCGCGCCAAGCTGAATAGGAAAGCAAATCTTGGGAAGCCCCGCAGAAAGACGGATCGCCCTGCTCTTCATCGCTCCGGCATTGCTGCTGGTGGCGGTGTTCCGCATCTTTCCGCTCGCTTGGGGCTTCGTGCTCAGCTTCTTCGATTCCGACGGCATGACGAAGTTCGAATTCGTCGGCCTCGGCAATTATGTGGCGCTGGCCAGCGACAATGCCTTCCGCGACTCGGTCGAGAACACGCTGATCCTGATCGCCACGCTGCCGATCTGGGTTGCGCTGCCGATGCTGCTGGCGATCCTGATCCACCAGGGCGTGCCGGGCGGCAGCTTCTTCCGAGCGGTCTATTTCTTTCCGGCGGTGCTGTCATCGGTCATCATCGGCTCGATCTTCAATATGGTGCTGCGCTTCGACGGCAGCCTGAACGCGATGCTGAAGGCCGTCGGCCTCGTGCCGGTCGACTGGCTCGGTTCGGGCACCACTGCCCTGTTCGTGCTGTTTTCCGTGCATCTCTGGTCGACCTTCGGGATGAGCCTGCTGATCTTCATGGCCGGCCTCTCCACCGTGCCGAAGGAACTGATCGAGGCCGCGCGCCTCGATGGCGCCAAGCCCTTGCAGATCTGGTGGCATGTCATGATCCCGGTGCTGCGCCCCATCATCGAATTCGTCGGTGTCGTCACCACGATCGGCGCATTGACCTCGATGTTCGGCCTGATCTATGTGCTGACCGCGGGCGGCCCGGGCACCTCGACCACGCTGCCGGAGTTCCTGATCTGGCTCGAGCAGGGCAAGATGAATCGTCCGGGCTATGCTGCCGCGATCTCCATGCTGCTGTTCTCGCTGATGGCGGGGCTGGCTTACATCCAGATCCGCATCATGTCGAAGAACGCGAATCTCTGAGGCGGACCCATGGCACTCACCTCGAAGCGCGAGAAATGGATGATGCGGGGCGCGGCACTGCCGATGTGGCTGCTGGCGCTCACCTGCCTCTATCCCGTCTATTTCGCTGTTAACAATGCGCTGAAGACCGACAAGGGGTATATCCTTAACCGCTTCAACCTGGTCACCGACCCGACGATCCAGAATTTCATCAATGCCTGGAACCGGTCGCGGCTCTCGGAATATTTCCTGAACTCGGTGGTGACGACCGCCGGCGCGGTGGCACTGCTTCTGCTCGTCTCCTCGCTCGCGGGCTTCGCCTTTGCGATGCTGCGCTTTCCCTATCGCAAGCTGCTCTTCATCGTCATCCTGGCCTCGCTGATGATCCCGGTGCAGGTCGTGCTGGTGCCGTTCTACCGCACCATCGTCACGCTCGGATTGATCAACACCCGCATCGGCCTGATCATCTCCTACACGTCTTTCTTCCTGCCCTTCTGCGTTTACCTGATGACCGCCTTCTATTCCGCGCTGCCTAGGGAATTGGTCGAAGCCGCGCGGATGGATGGCGCCAAGCTGATCCAGATCTGGTGGCATGTCATGCTGCCGCTCGGCAAACCGGCGCTGATCACGCTCGGCATCCTCAATACGCTCTATTGCTGGAACGACGTGCTGATCTCGCTCCTGGTGCTGCAGAAGGAGCGGACGCTGATGGTCGGCATTGCCGCACTCAAGGGCGAGTATACCACCAATGTGCCGCTCCTGATGGCTGGAATCGTCATCGCCGCCGCCCCCATCGTCATCATCTACGTCATCTTCCAGCGGCGCATCGTCAATGGCATCGCCACCGGCGCCGTGAAAGGCTGAACCATGCCCCAGATCGAAATGAAGAATGTTGCCAAGACCTATGGCGCCGTCAAGGTGATCCATGGCGTGTCGATGGCGATCGAGAAGGGCGAGTTCACCGTCTTCGTCGGCCCGTCCGGTTGCGGGAAATCGACGCTGCTAAGGATGATCGCCGGCCTGGAGGAAATCACTGGAGGTGATCTCTTCATCGGCGGTGCGCGCATGAACGACCGCGAGCCATCGGACCGCGGCGTGGCGATGGTGTTCCAGTCCTATGCGCTCTATCCGCATATGACCGTGGCCGAGAATATGAGCTTCGGCCTGCGCATGGCCAAGGCCCCCAAGGCCGAGATCGACGCCAAGGTGAACCGCGCCGCCCAGATCCTGCAACTGACCACGCTGCTCGACCGCAAGCCGGCAGCACTCTCCGGCGGCCAGCGCCAGCGCGTCGCCATCGGCCGCGCCATCGTGCGCAATCCGGATGTCTTCCTGTTCGACGAGCCGCTGTCCAATCTCGACGCCGAACTCCGAGTCCAGACCCGTGTCGAGATCGCCAAGCTGCACCAGACGCTGGGCAACACCATCGTCTACGTCACCCACGACCAGACCGAGGCGATGACGCTGGCCGACCGCATCGTCGTGCTCCGCGCCGGCAAGGTCGAGCAGATCGGGACGCCAGTGGATCTCTATGAAAATCCCGACAATGAGTTCGTCGCCGGCTTCATCGGCTCGCCTCGGATGAATTTTCTGGAAGGCACGATCACGGCTGAAGGCCTCGCGGTCGGCGGCATCGTGCTGCCGAAGCCAGCGCTCTCGTCGACCCTTGAGACGGGTAAGAAGGTTCGCGTCGGCATCCGGCCGGAACAGCTCGACGAGGGCCAGGGTATCTCGCTCGAGGTCAAGGCTGAGGTGGTCGAGCATTTGGGATCGACGACCTATGTCCATGCCCAGCTTTCGACCGGCGAGACCGTCATCGCCGAGAAGCGTCGCTCTGGCGCCAAGCCCGCTGACACGCTGACGCTCACCTTTGATCCCGCGCATCTGCGCTATTTCGCGCTCGACGGCCAGAGGCTGCGCTGATGCGAATGGGCATGGTAATCGGCCTCCGCCCCGAACGGGTCGCCGACTACAAAGCGCTGCATGCCGCGCCATGGCCGGAGATGGATGCAGCGTTGAAAGACGCCAATATCCATCAGTATTCGATCTTCCTGAAGGAGCCCGAAAATCTGCTGTTCGGGGTTTGGGACTATCGGGGAAACGATTATGAAGGCGACATGAAGCGCCTGGGAGAGAAGGCCGTCACCAAACGCTGGCTGGCGCTGACCGACCCCTGCCAATCGCCGCTCGCCTCGGCCAAATCGGGCGAATGGTGGAGCTTCATGGATTGCGTCTACCATCTCGATTGATTGAAAGGTGATTTCGATGAAGACCCGCCCAGTCGGCAAGATAGACCTCCAGGTGTCGGAAATCAGCTTTGGCAGCGCACCGCTCGGCAACCTCTATCGCCCGCTTACGGACGAGGCGGCACAGGACGTCCTCGCCGCCGCCTGGGATTCTGGCATCCGCTTCTTCGACACGGCGCCGCATTACGGCGGGGGCCTCGCCGAGGAGCGCCTCGGCCGCTTCCTTAACACCAAGACGCGTGACGACTATGTGATCTCCACCAAGGTCGGCCGCATCCTGCACCGCGTGCCGAAAGAGGAGGCCGAGGACCACGCCTTCGTCGACGCCCATCCGATCAAGCTCGAATATGATTATTCCGGCGACGGCATCATGCGCAGCCTCGAGGCCAGCCACAAGCGCATGGGGCTCGACCGTTTCGACATTCTCTTCGTCCATGACATCGGCGAATTCACCCACGGCAAGGAAAAGAACGACGGCCATATGCAGGCCTTCCGCGACAGCGGCATCAAGCGCCTAAACGACCTGCGCGACCAGGGCGTGATCAAGGCCTGGGGTCTTGGCGTCAACGAGGTCGAGGTGCTCCTCGATGTCATGAAGGACACCCATCTCGACTGCATCCTGATGGCCGGCCGCTATTCGCTGCTCGACCGATCGGCCGAACGCGACCTGCTGCCGCTCTGCCGCGAGCGCGGCACCTCCTTCATCATCGGCGGCGTGTTCAATTCCGGCATCATGGCCAGTGGCCCGGTGCCGGGCGCCACCTTCAACTATGCCGAGGCCAATGAGGATATTCGCGCCCGCGTCGCCAAGATGCAGGAGGTGGCAGCTGCCGCCGGCACGGATCTCGCGACCGCGGCGTTGCAGTTTCCGTTCCACGAACCAGTTGTCGCCAGCGTGCTGCTCGGCACGACCAAGGCATCGAGCCTGAAGCGCAACATGGCCTCGATGGAAACCCGCCTCGATGCGTCGATTTTCGAGGGCTTCGAGCCTTACGCGATCCGCTGAGGCACGAAGCGGTCGTAACCGTGCCATACGCCCAGCTCGTCCGGCGGCTGCCACGACCAGTCCGAATTTGAGATAAAGCCTTCCTCGCGCAGCTCTGCCGCGAGGGAAGCCATATCAAGTTTGGCTTGTGCCCTCAGAAGGTCCGTGCCGTCGCGTTCGTCGATGTAGAAGCCCAGGATGTGGCTGCTACCTGCGAGGGGCTGCGCACAAAAACTCGCGAGCTGCCAGTCGAAGACGATGCCCATCGGCCGTCGGCGGATGATGAAGGCTCGCTGCTCCGGCCTCGCGATCAACGCGTAGAGATGCATCGCGCTGCCCTCGGCAAAGATCAGGCGATCGGCGGCGGCGTAGGCGGCGAACTGATCCCTGATCGACATCCGCTCCGGATGGATGATGGTGTAGCCTTCGTCCTTCAGTTTTTCCTCGACATAGGATTCACCAAGGAAGCGGCCCTCGCTGCCCGGCAGAAGGCTGCGCGACACATAGACTTTGCGCGGCAAATCGCGGTCTATTGATGCCGCCCCCGAAAAGGCCTGCTTCAGCAGCGGGTGTCCCGAGGCAAAGCCGATGCCGGGATGGCAGATCTGTTCCGGCACGATCAGGCGCTCGATCCGGGTCGGTTCCCGCACGATGTGCATGCGAAGTTCAGGGCGGATGCAATCGAGCGTGTCCCGCACGAAGGATGGCACCATCAGGTTGGTGTCGCGCAGATAGAAGATCACGGAATCGAAGCGGGTGACCTGTGTCGCCCAAAGCCGGGCGAGGCTTTCGGCGACGAAATGGCCGAAATGCTCGTTCTTCAGCAAGCCGCCATAGAGATGCGTTCCCGGCAAGAAGGCTGAGGCTTGCATAGCCGGCAGCGGCATATTCCTGGCCATGCTCTTGGTATGGAGCGAAAGCTCGCAGGGCTTGCCATCGTGATAATAGGCACCACCGTCGAAGATTTGAGGTGACGACGCCCGGTCATAGAATGTCAGCGGCGCCACGAGTGCCTCCTCCAGGACCTCGATGCGAGCGTCCCGCCGCGGATCTGCCGCGAGCGCCCGCGCCTGACGCTCGCGATGAATTCGCCTCTCCTGCTCCCACACGCCGTTCATGCGACACCAACAGGTCTCCCGCGATGCGGGAGCCAACAAGAAATATGCATCCAGAATGTGTATTGCGGTGACGTCGGTTGCGCAAGAACAGGCTATTCCCGCGGAAACGCCGCTTCGAAGGCCGGCAGCTTGGCGCATTCGGCGTCAATGGCCAGCAGCCGCGCGCAGGCCGACATATCCGCACCCCAGCGACGGGCATTGTAGAGCTGCGGCACGATGCAGAAATCCGCCATGGTGGGGCTGTCGCCGAAGGCGAAGCGATCGGCTCTGCCGGCGAGCAGACGTTCGACATTGGCCAGGCCCTGGCCAATGAAGCGCCGCATCCAGGCCTCCCGGGATTCGGGATTGCCGGTCAGCTCGACGACATGCGCCACGACATGGGTGTTGCAGATCGGGTGGATTTCCATCGCGATGGCATAGGAGAGTGTCCGGACGAACTGGCGGTCGACAGGGTCGGCGGGCATGATGCCCGCCTCGTGCCGCGTCTCGGCGAGATATTCGATGATCGCTAGTGACTGCGTCAGCACCCGGCCGTCGATTTCGAGCGTCGGGACGAGGCCTTGAGGGTTGATCGCGCGGTAATCGTCCGCGCGCTGTTCTCCCTTCAGGAGATCGATCGGCACCTTGCGATGAGCGATGCCGAGATGCTCCAGCGCGATGCGCACACGATAGCTGGCTGACGATCGCCAGTAATCGTGCAACACGACGTCTGACATCACGCGGCCTCTGGCTTTTCGACCTTCTGCTCGATCGCGCCGAAGATCGAATGGCCCTGGCTGTCCTTCATCTCGATGCGGACGACATCGCCGAAGGAGAGGAAGGGTGTCTTGGCCTCGCCGCCTGACAGGATCTCGACCGTGCGCTGTTCGACGATGCAGGAATAGCCCGCGCCGCCTTCGGAAACCGGCTTGCCGGGGCCACCATCGCCCTTGTTGGAGACGGTGCCGGAGCCGATGATCGAGCCGGCGGCAAGCTTGCGGGTCTTGGCCGCATGCGCCACGAGCTGGCCGAAATCGAAGATCATGTCCTGGCCAGCATTGGCCTTGCCGAAGGGCTTGCCATTGATGCTGACAAGCAGCGGCAGATGCAGCTTGCCGTCCTTCCAGGCATCGCCGAGTTCATCGGGCGTGACGGCGACCGGCGAGAAGGCGGAGGCGGGCTTGGATTGGAAGAAGCCAAAGCCCTTGGCGAGTTCGTTCGCGGTCAGGCCGCGGAGCGAGACGTCGTTGAGCAGCATGACGAGCTGGATCGCGTCGCGCGCCTCTTCCACCGACGCCCCCGCCGGCACGTCGTCGACGATCACGGCGATTTCCCCTTCGAGATCGATACCCCAACCCTCATCCGCCATGACGATTGGATCGCGCGGCCCCAGGAAGCCGTCCGAACCGCCCTGATACATCAACGGATCGGTCCAGAGCGACGCGGGGATCTCGGCCTTGCGCGACTTGCGGACCAGTTCGACGTGATTGACATAGGCCGAGCCATCGGCGAACTGGTAGGCGCGCGGCAGGGGTGAGGCTGCTTCATGCTCATGAAATCGCATCGAAGGCTGCGCTCCGGTCTCCAGTCCCTCCGCCACGCCGGCGAGACGGTGGCCAACATGCTCCCAGTCATCCAGGGCAGCCTGCAGCGTGCGGGCAATATGGCCGACCTCGGAGCAGCGGGTGAGATCGCGGGAGACGACGACCAGACGGCCGTCACGCGTGGAGTCCTTCAATGTCGCAAGCTTCATATGCTCTTGTTGCCCCTCTGGCTTTGTTTCACTTTATTCCGGGTGTCCCGTCGAACTTCCGCTCCAGACCATCCCAGCATTCGAGATAGTCGTCCTGCAGCGTCTCGAGTTCGGCGGCGTATTTGGTGACCTGCTGCGGAAAGCGGGTCTCGAACATGAAGGCCATGGTGTTTTCGAGTTTCACCGGCTTGAGTTCGACATTCGACGCCTTCTCGAAGCCGGTCGCATCCGGCCCGTGCGGCAGCATCATGTTGTGCAGGCTCATGCCGCCCGGCACGAAGCCCTTCTCCTTGGCGTCATACTGGCCATGGATCAGGCCCATGAACTCGCTCATGATGTTGCGATGGTACCAGGGCGGCCGGAACGTGTGCTCGGCCACCATCCAGCGCGGCGGGAAGATGACGAAGTCGATATTGGCCGTGCCCTCCTCGCCGCTCGGTGCGGTCAGCACCGTGAAGATCGACGGATCGGGATGGTCGAACAGGATGGCGCCGACGGGCGAATAAGTCCTGAGGTCGTATTTGTAGGGCGCGTAATTGCCGTGCCAGGCGACGACGTCGAGCGGAGAGTGGCCGATCTCGGTGATGTAGAAACGCCCGCACCATTTGACCGTCACGCGGCAGGGCGTTTCCTTGTCCTCATAAGCCGCGACCGGCGTCTTGAAGTCGCGCGGATTGGCGAGGCAATTGGCACCGATGGGGCCGCGATCCGGCAGCGTGAACTTGGCGCCGTAATTCTCGCAGACATAGCCGCGCCAGACGGAGCCCTCGCCCAGCCGTGACACCTTGAACATCATGCCGCGCGGCATGAGGCAGATCTCGAGCGGTTCGACATCCATGATGCCCATTTCGGTGAAGACGCGGATCTGGCCCACCTGCGGCACGATCAGCAGTTCGCCGTCGGCATTAAAGAAATAGTCGTCGACCATGTCCTTGTTGAAGGCATAGGCATGCGCCGCCATGCCGGCCTGCGTTTGCGTATCGCCAGCCGCGGTCATGGTGCGGATGCCGGCGAGGAAATCGCGCTTTTCCGTGGGATCCGGGATCGGATCCCAGCGCAGCTGGCCGAGCGGCAGCGAATGCTCGTCCTGGATCGGCGCAGATTTCCAATAGGGGTAGGACGAATTGGAGAAGCGCCTGACGTGGCGCACGCTCGGCCGGATTCGGTAGAGCCAGGAGCGCTCGTTGGTGCCGCGTGGCGCCGTGAACGGAGAGCCTGAGAGCTGCTCGGCATAGAGGCCGTAATTCAGCTTCTGCGGGCTGTTCTGGCCCTGCGGCAGGGCGCCGGGCAGCGATTCCGTCTCGAAATCGTTGCCGAAGCCGGGCATGTAGCGCGGGGCTTCCGTGCTCTGGCTGCCGACCGGGCGCGTGCCTCTCTTGGTCTGCTCCATGGTACTCCTCCGGATGGGAAGCTAGCAGCCCGGGGACTGAGCCGCCAGTGGTTTTTGGGTGATGTGTTTCGCGGTATGGCTTCGCTTCTCCCCTTGGGGAGAAGATGCCCGAAGGGCAGATGGGGGGTTTTCAGAGGCATATTCGGCGTTCATGGAACCCCTCATCCGGCGCTATGCGCCACCTTCTCCCCAAGGGGAGAAGGGAAGGCTGGAGCCAGCTTCACTCCGCAGCAATAACCCCGCGCTTGATCTGGTCCGCCTCGATCGACTCGAACAGCGCGCGGAAATTGCCCTCACCGAAACCTTCATCCCCCTTGCGCTGGATGAATTCGAAGAAGATCGGGCCGATCACGGTCTTGGAGAAAATCTGCAGCAGGATCTTGGTCATGCCGCCATTCACCACGCCCTCGCCGTCGATCAGAATGCCATGTTTCTTCATCCGCTCGATCGGCTCGTCATGGCCATGCACGCGTTCGAAGGACATGTCGTAATAGGTCGTGGGCGGGCCGGGCATGAATTTCAGGCCGTTTGCGTCGAGCTTGTCGGTGGCGTCATAGATGCCATCGGTGCCGACGGCGATGTGCTGGATGCCCTCGCCCTTGTACTTCTTGAGGAACTCCTCGATCTGGCTCGTATCGTCCTTGGACTCGTTGAGCGGGATGCGGATCTTGCCGCAGGGCGAGGTGATCGCACGGCTGACGAGGCCGGTGATGCGGCCGTCGATGTCGAAGAAGTGGATCTGCTTGAAATTGAACAGGTTGCGGTAGAAGTCCCACCACTTGTCCATATTGCCGCGATAGACATTGTGGGTCAGGTGATCGAGATAATAGAAGCCGACACCCTCGGGCTTCGGGTCGCGTTCGCCGAGCCATTCGAACTCGGCGTCATAGGCCGAACCTTTCTCGCCATGGGTCTCGATGAAATAGAGCAGCGAGCCGCCGATGCCAACGATAGCAGGCACATCGAGTGCCTTGTCGGTGCCGGTATAGGGCTGAGCACCCTTGGAAACGGCGTGATCGAAGGCATGCTGGGCATTGACCACGCGCCAGGCCATGGACGGCGCGCAGGGGCCGTGCGTATCGACGAAGCGCATGGCGTGGCTGCCTGGCTCGGCATTCAGGATGTAGTTGATGTCGCCCTGACGCCAGACGGTGATGTCCTTCGACTTGTGCCTGGCGACAGGCACATAGCCCATGCGGGTGAAGAGTTCACGGAGCTTTTCGGGCTCGGGATGGGAGAACTCCACGAATTCGAAACCGTCGGTGCCGGCGGGATTATCATTGGTGATCTCGGCCGGCGGGGCGTCGTGCGGAAAGGGACCCATATTGCTTCCTCCTCGGGAAAATTCTTGGCACAGTATGCGCCTCAGATGATGCAATGTCTTTGCAATCTCTGCGCCAATAGATCATTCTATGCATGATCCGCGCATGGAATGGAGCTTTTGCGCATGAATGAGAATCTGGATTCCTTCGACCTGAAGATTCTCGAGGCTTTGCAGAAGGACGGGCGGCTGACCAACAACGAACTCGCCGACCGCATCGCGCTCTCAGCCTCGCAATGTTCGCGCCGCCGCAGCCGGCTGGAGGCGGAGGGCTATATCCAGGGTTACCAGGCGCGGCTCGACCGGCAGAAGATGGGGCTCGATCTGCTGGTGGTGATCTCGGTGACGCTGGCGACGCATAACCGGGACAATGCCCGGCGGTTCTCAGCGCTGGTCAATGACCTGCCGGAGGTGCTGGAGGCCTATGCGCTGACGGGCGAGATGGATTACCACCTCAAGGTCGCGACGCGGGGGCTGTCGGGGCTGTCGCGGTTCGTCAACGACGTGCTGCTGCCGCATGATTCCGTGCAGCATGTGAAGACGTCGATCGTGCTGGATACGCTGAAGAGTTTTGAGGGGTTGCCGTTGCGGTAGAGCCGATCTCCCCTTCTCCCCATCGGGGAGAAGGTGGCCCGAAGGGTCGGATGAGGGGGCTTCACTTCGGGGCCTTCGGCCACCCCCTCATCGCCTCGCATGCGCTCGGCACTTCTCCCCGTTGGGGAGAAGAGGGAGATCGCCGCGGCTTCTCAAACGGTTTTGAAAGTCGCCGGATACCCCGCATCATCGATCGCAGCCGCAATCGCCTTGGGGTCGACCGCCGAGGTCACAAGCGCCCGGCGCTTCATCAGATCAACCTCGGCACTGGCCTTCGGGTCGGCGGCCTTGATCGCTTTCTCCACGGTGGCGACGCAATGGCCGCAGCTCATATCGGGAATGTCATATTCATACATGCTGGTGTTCCGTGATTCCTGGGATTGAGATCAATATGGGGCTTCCCACCATGGTAAGGTCAAGAGCCCGAAATCTGTATGTCAGACATTGACGAGACCGAACTTGCGGCCCTCCTTGGCCGGCGCCTTGTCGATCGCACCCTTGCCGCCGGAAAAACCTTCGATGATCGGACAATCCGGCCGGCCGTCGCCGTGACAGTTGCTGGCAAGATGCTTCAGCGTTTTCGTCATTTCGGCGATCGCCGCCGCCTTGCGTTCCAGCTCGGCGATCTGCTCCATCGCGATCGCCTTGACGTCGGCGCTGGCGCGGTCGCGATCGCGCCAGAGCGCGAGCAGCGTCTTCATCTGCTCGACCGAAAAGCCGAGGTCGCGGGCGCGGCGGATGAAGCGCAGCGTGTGGATGTCGTTGTCGGCATAGATGCGGTAGCTCGAATCCGTCCGGTGCGCGGGCTGGATCAGGCCGATCTGCTCGTAATAGCGGATCATCTTGGAAGAAACGCCGGAGGCCTGGCTGGCTTCGCCGATATTCATGGGATTCTCCTTGCTTGTATGTCTGCCCACGCAAGAACGCGGAGGCGGGTCAGTTGAAACGGTGGCGCCGGAGCCGCAGTGCATTGGCGAGCACGAAGACGCTCGACATGCCCATGGCGGCGGCAGCGAAGATGGGGGACAGGAGCGTGCCGTTGATCGGATAGAGCACGCCGGCTGCGACCGGGATCAGCACCACATTATAGGCGAAGGCCCAGAACAGGTTTTCCTTTATGTTGCGGATGGTCGCCTGGCTGAGCGCAATCGCCCGCGGCACGCCGCCGAGATCGCCCGACATCAGCACGACATCGGCGCTTTCGATGGCGATATCAGTACCGGTTCCCACGGCGATGCCGACATCGGCCTCGGTCAGTGCCGGCGCATCGTTGATGCCGTCGCCGACGAAGGCCACCCTGCGGCCGCCTTCTCGCAGGCGCTTGAGCGCATCGACCTTGCCGCCGGGCAGGACTTCGGCCACGACCTCGTCGATGCCGAGCTGGCTGGCGACCGCGCGGGCGGTGTGAGCGTTGTCGCCCGTGATGACGGCAACCTTCAGGCCGAGCGCATGCAGTGCCTTGACGGCATCAGGCGTCGTGTCCTTGATCGGATCGGCGACGGCGATCACGGCGGCGAGCTTGCCGTC
Organism: Rhizobium sp. SRI_017; assembly: GCF_057586295.1. NCBI lineage: Bacteria > Pseudomonadati > Pseudomonadota > Alphaproteobacteria > Hyphomicrobiales > Rhizobiaceae > Rhizobium > Rhizobium sp. SRI_017. The sequence continues at coordinate 103,774 of NZ_JBYCZP010000012.1, forward strand.
GACGGCCGCATAGAGCGGTGAGCGGCCCAGCGCGCCGAGCTTCTCGGCTTTCGCCGTGAAGGCCGAGACATCGATGCCGGCTGCCTGCAGGGCGCGGTCGGCGCCGACGAGAACCTTGTGGCCATCGACGGTGCCGCTGACGCCGGAGCCGGGGTCGGCGGCGAAATCCAGGACATCGGCGGTCGCGATGCCTTCCGCCTTGGCGCCAGCGACAATCGCCGTGGCAATCGGATGCTCGGAACGCGCTTCGACGCTGGCGACGAGGCGCAGAACTTCGTTGCGTTCAAAGCCGCCGGCGACGTCGAAATTGGTCAATTCCGGCTTCCCACGGGTCAGCGTGCTGGTCTTGTCGAGTGCGACGATGGTGACGTCGCGCAGGCTCTGCAGCGCCTCACCCTTTCGGAACAGGATACCGGCCTCGGCGGCGCGGCCGGTGCCGACCATGATCGAGGTCGGCGTGGCCAGGCCCATGGCGCAGGGGCAGGCGATGATCAGCACGGCCACGGCATTGACCAGCGCGAAGCTGAGCGCGGGTGACGGGCCGAAAGTCAGCCAGGCAAGGAAGGTGACAATGGCAGCAGCGATGACCGCCGGTACGAACCAGCCCGTCACGCGATCGACCAGCGCCTGGATTGGCAGCTTCGAGCCCTGCGCCACCTCGACCATGCGGATGATCTGGGCGAGCAGCGTGTCGCCGCCAATCTTGGTGGCGCGGAAAGTGAAGGAGCCGGTCTGGTTGATCGTGCCGCCCACGACCTCGGCGCCTGCCGCCTTCTTCACCGGTACGGGTTCGCCCGTGACCATGGATTCATCGACGTAGCTTTCGCCATCGACGACCTCACCATCAACAGGGATCTTCTCACCTGGACGGATGCGGACGATTTCGCCGAGCCGCACATCAGTGATCGGGATCTCGACGAGTTCGCCATTGCGCTCGACGAAAGCGATCTTGGGTTGGAGGCCGACAAGATGCTTGATCGCCTGGCTGGTCTTGCCCTTGGCGCGGGCTTCGAGATAACGGCCGAGCAGGATCAGCGTGACGATGACGGCAGCCGCCTCGTAGTAGACATTGACCGTCCCCGCCGGCAGCACGCCAGCGAAGAAAGTCGCGACGACGGAGTAACCCCAGGCCGCCGACGTGCCGAGCACGACGAGCGTATTCATGTCCGGCGTCCAGCGCAGCAGGTTGGGCACGCCCTTGCGGAAGAAGCGCAGGCCCGGCCCGAACAGCACCAGTGAGGCAAGGACGAACTGCAGATAGCGGTTCTCGGCCATGCCGATATTGTCCATGATCCACATATGGATGGCGGGGACGAAGTGGGAACCCATTTCCAGCGCGAAGAGCGGCAGTGTCAGCGCCGCCGCGAAAGCGAGGGACCGGCTGAGCTCGCGGGCCTCCGCCGCCTTGTGGTCATGCTCGGTTGCATCAGTCGCCTCGCGCGGATGGATGACCTCGTAGCCGGCCTTGCGGACTGCGCCCTCGAGCGCAGCGACATCGCCGCCGGTGAAACGAATGGTGGCCTTCTCGGTCGCGAGATTGACGGAGGCTTCGAGCACGCCGGGGACGGCGGCAAGGGCTTTTTCGACACGACGGACGCAGGAGGCGCAGGTCATGCCCTCGATCTGGAGGTCGCGGGTCTCGATGCGAGGCTCATAGCCCGCCTTCGAGATCGCTTCGAGCACGGCACCGGCCGCAGCCGGATCGCTGAAGCCGACGGTGGCGCGCTCGGTGGCGAGGTTGACATTGGCCGATTGCACGCCGGGCACGGCCGCAATGGCCTTTTCGACGCGGCGGACACAGGAGGCACAGGTCATGCCCTCGATGCCGAAGTCGGCCCAGGATGTGTCGACGGCCACGTTTTCCAGTTGTTTCAATGCAGTCATGGGATGGCCCCTTCAGGTAACTGCATATGTAGATAATCCTTCCAACAATGGGAAGGTCAAGGGATATTTTTCATTTCTTTTCAAAGGCCGTCTACGCGGCGGCAATGCGTCCGGCATATTCGCTTGGCGGGCAGCCGACCTTCTGGCTGAAGGCGGTGGAGAAGGCGCTTGCCGACTGGTAGCCGATCCTCAGCGCGATCTCCTCGAGCGTGCCGCGACCATGCAGCAGCGCGTCCTTGGCCAGTGCCATCCGCCAGCGCAGCAGGTATTCAACGGGTGCGGAACCGACAGCCTCGGCGAAGCGGCGGGCAAAGACGGCGCGCGACATGCCGACGCGACGCGCGAGATCCTCGACAGTCCAGCGGCGGGCGACATCGGCGTGGATATTGGCCAGTGCCTTGGCAAGGCGCGGATCGGCGAGGCCGCCGAGCACGCCGGGATGGGGGAGCGACGAGTCCGCCTCGCGGCGCAGCGTCTCGATCAGCATCACTTCGATCAGCCGCGAGAGGACGGCGTCGCGGCCCGGGCGCGCGCTTTCCGCCTCGTCAAGGATGGCGCTGATCAAGAAGTGCAGCCGGCTGCTGCCTTCCTCGGATGCACAGAGATGGACATAGCGCGGCATGAGTTCGACCAACAGGTCCGCATTGGCGGGATCGCAGATGATGAGGCCACCCTGGATGCGCGTAATCTTTCCTTCCCCAGCCTCGCCGATGTGAATCTCGCCCTCGACGCTATGGCTCTCCTTGAAGGCATCGTCGGAGAGAATGACGGGCACGCCGGGTTCGCTGAAGAACACATCCGCGGTGGGCCGGGCGGAAAGGACGTAGTCGCCCTCCGCCAGTTCGATAAGCTCGCCTTCATATTCCCGGAACCAGCAACGTCCCTTGGTGACGAAATAGAAGGTAGGGCCTGTTTGCGGCGGGACCTGAACGCCCCAGCGGCCCCAGGCGGCCATCTTGCCGAGCAGCACGGTCTGTGGCCGCAGCAACTGAATCACATCGGTCAGGGCATCCATTGAGACGATCCGTAATGAAAAGAAGATTTTTCGTTATAGATCGTTTCTGCTTGCCGCGCTAGTCATGGGTCATCGCAAACAGGAGATTTCAAATGACCCAGACAGTTTTCATCACCGGCTGTTCCTCTGGCGTCGGCAAGTCGGCCGCCCGCCACTTCGCCCGGCAGGGCTGGAATGTCGTCGCCACCATGCGCAAGCCGGATCCGGAGCTGGCGAATGAATTCCCGGACCACATGCTGGTCCAGCCGCTCGATGTCGCCGACCCCGCCAGCATCGAAGCCGCGATCGAGGCTGGCATCCAGCGTTTCGGCGGCATCGATGTCGTGATCAACAATGCCGGCATCACCATCCTGTCGATCTTCGAGGCGACGCCCGACGACATCGGCCGAAAGATCTTCGAGACCAATGTCTTCGGCGTGATGAATGTCATCCGCGCGGCACTCCCCCGGCTGCGCCAGCGCGGCGGTGGTGCGATCGTCAATGTCACCTCGGGCGTCGGCATCGCCGCTGTGCCGCTGCTTTCCTTCTATGTGGCCTCGAAGCAGGCGACGGAGGGACTGTCGGAATCCCTCGCCTATGAGCTGGAATCGCAGAATATCAAGGTGAAGCTCGTCGAGTCAGGCGCCATCCGCACCACCAATTTCACCGCCAGCGGCATGTCGCTCTCCCAGGAGGCGCCGGTGCCAGCCGAGTACAAGGATTATTTCGACCACGCCCTGCAGGCGATGATCGACTATCCCTTCGACTCGACGGAGGAACAGGCCGTGGTCGAGACGGTCTATCGCGCGGCCAGCGATCCCACCAACCGCCTGCGCTATGTTATCGGGCCTGATGTCGAGGAATATGCCCGGCTGCGCTGGACGACCTCGGAGGACGAATATATCGCCGGCATGAACCATATCGTCGGCCACACGGCCTGGCGCGAACGGGTCGCCTGATCGTGACATCTCCCACTGAACACGACCGCGGAAAAAAGGGATGCCTCCCGCCTGGCGGCATCCGCATTGCATCGTCCCGGATCCATCTTACTCAGCGAAAAATGCTTCGAGTGACGCCGATTTGAGACGCCTCCGATACCCAGTGCATCGACAGGGCTTGATATTGGCCGCGTTTGGTCCGACGTGAAGGTATCGATCTGCCTTCGTCTCCTGGAGATGGCGGATCCGGAGCCTGACGACAGGGAGGGACATCAATGGATATGAATGGCAGCGCGACGATCAATGCGCCGTTGGATCTGGTCTGGAACGGCCTCAACGATCCGGACATCCTGCGTCAGTGTATTCCCGGCTGCGAAACGCTGGAGAAAACTTCCGACACCGAGATGACCGCCACCGTGGTGCTGAAGATCGGACCGGTGAAAGCCAGGTTCGAGGGTGCGGTGCAGCTTTCCAATCTCAATCCGCCGCATTCCTACACGATTTCGGGCGAGGGCAAGGGCGGTATGGTGGGTTTCGCCAAGGGCGGCGCCGATGTTTCGCTCGCCGAGCAGCCTGACGGCACGACATTGCTCACTTATTCGGTGAAAGCCGATGTTGGCGGCAAGATCGCCCAGCTTGGTGCACGCCTGATCGATTCGACGGCCAAGAGCCTGGCGGAAAAATTCTTCACGACCTTCGGCGAGAAGATGACGGCGAGCGCCTCCTCCTAATTCGAAGGGCGCGTGACGATAAAGGTCGCGCAGCACGCGAGAAGCAGCGCCGCGGCGCCCTTGCCATAGGCGGGTATCGACGGCACAAGCAGGATGTAGATCAGGCTCGCCGCCATGGCCGCGACGGCGATGACCTTTGCCCGGACCGGAATGGCGCCGCGCTCGTTCCAGTCGCGCAACGGTGGGCCGAGTCTGGGATGATGGGTGAGCCAGACCTCGAGTCGTGGCGATGATTTCGCGAAAGCCCAGGTAGCGACCAGGAGGAACGGCGTCGTCGGCAGGAGCGGCAGGAAAATGCCGATCACGCCGAGCGCAACAGCGATGCAGCCGATGGCGATGTAGATGAGCCGCATGCTCTCGATCCCGCAGGTTTCGGCCTCGCTTCACACCATTCCCGCGAGAATCGCAAGTCATTTCGGACTTGCTCGGCCGGCTGCGCTCTGCGCCCGCCGCCGATCGCACAGTCTGAAATTCTGGCCCCTCGTCCACCCGTGCCACGCGACGCCGGGTTGACGGAACCGTCCCGACGCCGCACACTCTCACACAAGCGAATGACGGCGCATCCGGGCTCAGTCCGGCGCGTCGAAACCGGAGGTTTCATTCGCGGGAGGAACGGATGACGGAATCCATCAGGCTCTTTCGGGGCCCGTTCGGGCATGTCTCTCTCCTGAATGTGGGCGGCAATCTCGTCACCCACGCGCATCAGGAGGTCCATATCGTGTTGTGGCTGGCGGGTTCCGCCGGCACGATGACGGTGGGCGGTCGCACGGTGCTGCCGGAGCCCGGCGTTGCCGTCGGCGTGAATTCCTTCGAGCCGCACAGCCATACTTTTGCCGAAGGCGAAATGCCGGGCCAGTTCCTTGCCTTCTACATCGACTGGGAATGGCTCGCCGCCCGACGCGGCCTCAGGACGGGCATGCCGGCTTTTGCCGCGCCGCTCATCGTGCTCGACCGCTGGCTTGCCGATTCCGCCCGCATGCTGCCGGACCGGCTGATCGACGGCGAGGACGACATGGTCGGCTACGAGGTCGAGCGCTTCATCGATCACATCATGGATACGGCCGACTCCGCGCGGCCCACGGATGCCACGAATCCCCCGCGTGCCGCGAGCGACTTCCGCATCCGCAAGGCGCTTGCCCTGATGGAAGCCAATGTCGGCGAGCGCATCTGTTTCGATGAGGTGGCGCGTGCCGTCGGCCTGTCGCGCCCCCATTTCTTCGCGCTCTTCAAGGAGCAGATGAGCGTGACGCCGAATGTCTACTGGAACACGCTCAGGATTGCCGAGGCGATGCGCTGTCTGCAGTCCTCCGACGAGACGATGATCTCGGTGGCCTGCACGCTCGGCTTCACCTCGCAAGGCAATTTTTCGCGCTTCTTCCGCGAACATACCGGCGTGCCGCCGACGGTCTATCGGGAGGCAGCCAGCGAGGGGCGGTTTGTTGCCGCCCAGCGCGGTGGTGGGGCGGAACTCTGTCCGTGATAGGATCTCCCTCTTCTCCCCAGCGGGGAGAAGTGCCGAGCGCAGCGAGGCGATGAGGGGGTCTTTGCGACACCCTTTGGCGCTTCGCGCACCCCCTCATCCGGCCCTACGGGCCACCTTCTCCCCGACGGGGAGAAGAGGGAACGAGCCTCCCGTCGCATTTTCAGACTGAGCGATAGGCCGACCAGACCCTTCGATAAGCGCTCCGACCACCCGTCCCTATCATCCGACCATCAAGGGTTACGACAGGGAAGCCAAGCCATGCCGAGCATTACGATTTCTTCCGTCATCGACGCGCCGATCGAGAAGGTCTGGGCGCGCATCCGTGATTTCAATGGCCTGCCGTTCTGGCATCCGCGCATGGTCGCGAGCAAGATCGAGGACGGGCGTGCCGCCACCGAGATCGGCTGCGTCCGGAATTTCCAGATCGTCTCCGGTGCCACGGTGCGCGAGAAGCTGCTCGCCTTTTCCGACGCCGACCATTCTGTCAGCTACTCGATCGTCGAAACCCCGCAGCCGATCAGCAATCACAAGGCGACACTCACGCTGCGCAAAGTGACCGACGGCGACCGCACCTATGCCGAATGGTCGGCCACCTTCGATGCGCCGGCGGAGGAGGCCGACAAGGTCGCCGAAGGCATGGGCACCAATGTGTTCCAGGGCGGCTTCAACGCGCTGAAGACCCATTTCACCGAAAATACTTGAGGCGGATCCGATGGCTCTTACGCTCCAGACCTTCCCGACCACGGATGCTGCCGGTGCGGCGCTCGCCGCCGACGGCGCGAGCCGCTATCTCGGCGGCGGCACCCTGGTCGTCCGCAGCGCCAATGAGGGAGACATATCCTTCTCGACCTATGTCCGGGCGATCGATCCGGCTCTCTACGCGATCACTCTCGACGGCGGCCGCGCCACCCTCGGCGCCTCGGTCACGATGGGCCGGATCATCGCCGACGAGCGACTGAACTGTCTCGCCAAGGCTGCCCATTCCGTCGGCGGCCCGGCGATCCGCAACATGGCCACGGTGGGCGGCAATCTTTACGCGCCTGCGCCCTATGGCGATCTCGGCGTCGCGCTGCTTGCGCTCGATGCAACGGTCGAGATCGGCGGCACGTCGCTGCCGCTCGGGCAGTTTCTTGGGGGTCGCGACACCGTGCATGCGCGCTCGGTTCTGAAGAGCGTCAGCTTCAATCTGCCCGCGACGGGCGCGCTGCGCTTCGCCAAGACCGCGCGCGTCAAGCCCAAGGGCGTGTCGGTCGTCACCATCGTCGCCGTCATCGAGGAGAATGAAGGCAAAATTTCGAGCGCCCGCGTGGCCTATGGCTGCATGGCCGACCGGCCGATGCGCGCTACGTCAGTTGAGGCAGCGCTGATCGGCAAGCCGCGGACATCAGAGGGTATCGCCGATGCACTCGCCGTCGCGACGGAGGGTACCGAGCCGATCACCGATGCGATCGCCAGTGCGTGGTACCGCAGCCAGGTGCTGCCGGTCCATCTCGGCCGGCTTTTGCTGGCTTGATGGAACGAGGGAGGACATCATGGCCAAGGTTCCGGTACAGTTCACGCTGAACGGCGAGGAGAAGGCGGAGTTCGTCGAGAGCGGTGCGACACTGCTCAGGGCGCTCCGCGAGAAGATCGGCGACATGTCGGTCAAAGGTGGTTGCCAGCAGGGCACCTGCGGCAGCTGTTCAGTCCTGATCGACGGCGAGATCAGGCTGTCCTGTCTCACGCTGGCCGAGACCTGCGGCGGCACCGACATTCGAACGACGGCGGGCTTGGCCCAGGCCGGCGTGCTCCATCCGCTGCAGCGCGCCTTCAACGAGGGCTTCGCCACGCAATGCGGCTTCTGCACGCCCGGCATGCTGATGGCAGCCAAGGCGCTGCTCGACCGCAACCCCTCGCCAAGCCGCGAGGACGTGATCGATGCGATATCAGGCAATATCTGCCGCTGCACCGGCTACGAGCCGATCGTGCAGGCGATCCTGACGGCATCGCGCGCCAATTCCGTCAACGCGGCCTGAGGAGGACATGATGGACGTCCGAAAGTCTTATTTCGCCGACGAACGAAAAGATGACCTGCACGAGATCGGCAAGCCGAGCCTGCGGGTCGATGCGCTCGGCCATGTCACCGGCACGACCAACTACTTCGCCGACCGCAATTTCCCCGGCCTGCTCCATCTCAAGATGGTCCGCAGTCCGCATCACCATGCCCGCATCAAGAACATCGACCTATCGGAGGCGGAAAAACACTCAGGCGTCGTCCGTATCCTCACGGCCGCCGACGTGCCGCACAATGTCTATACGATCCTGATCCTGATCCAGGTCGGACCGGAGGACGAGACGGTGCTCGCTACCGACAAGGTGCGCTGGAAGGGCGAGGCCGTCGTCGCGATCCTGGCCGACAGCGAGCGTGCCGCAAGCGAAGCGGCCGCCAAGGTCAAGGTCGATTATGAGGTGCTGGAATCGGTGTTGAGCATCGATGATGCCCTGAAGCCGGGCGCACCTGTTGTCAACGAGTATCACGGTCAGAACCACTACCAATATGACAGCGGCGAGTGTCGCAAGGTACGATTCGGCGATATCGATGCCGGCTTCGCCCAGGCCGACCACATTCTCGAACAGACCTATGCCTCCGGCCCGATCGAGCATGCGCCGACCGAGACCACCGGCTGCATCGTCATGCCCGAAGGCAATGGCCGCTTCACCTGCTACACCAACACGCAGGCCATGTTCTTCACGCTCGACAACACCTCGATCATCCTGCAGATGGAGGGTTCGAAACTGCATATGGTCGGCGGCACCGTCGGCGGCGGCTTCGGCGGCAAGGTCGACGTGACCACTGAGCCGATCGCCATCCTTGGCGCCAAGCTCACCGGCCGGCCGGTCTCGTTCATCTATTCCCGCGAGGAGGAGATGCAGATCTCCTCACCCCGTGCGGCCGAAAAGCTCGTCATCAAGGATGGCGTGATGAAAGACGGCCGCATCGTCGCACGCTATGTGAAGGCCTATATCGACGCCGGCGCCTATTCCCGCCACTCGCCCTATGGCGCGCAGAAATCGGCGGCGCATTTCCCCGGCCCCTATACGGTGCCGAATGTCTTCGTCGACAGCTACTGCGTCTATACCAACCGCACGCCGTCGAGCGCGATGCGCGGCTTCGGCGTCACGATCGGCGACTTTGCGCTTGAAGTGCAGATGGATAAGCTCGCCCGGCTGATCGGCATGGATCCGCTCGAATTCCGCTTCATCAATGCCTATCGCGACGGCGACATGAAGGCCCATCGCCAGCCGACCGAGGGCGCGGCGCTGATCGAATGCATGCAGGAGGCGGCGAAGATTGCCAACTGGTCGATCGCGGACAAATATTTCGCGATGTCGTCCATGAAGCGGGAGGGCTGAACCATGGCGATCTGCAAGGGCCGCGGCGTCTCCGCCGTCAATTATCCCACCGGCATGAATCTCGGCGGCGACCCGACCCAGGCGCTGGTCCATTCGACGCCGACGGGCAATTTCATGGTCTCGCTGTCCTCGGTCGATCTCGGCCAGGGCATGAAGCAGATCATGAGCCAGATCTGTGCCGAGACGATCGGTGTGCCGGTCGATCGTGTCATTATCGACACCGCCGACACCGATACCGGCCCGCATTGCATGGGCACTTTCGCCTCCCGCGGGACTCATCGCGCCGGCAATGCCGTGATCCAGGCGGCCATGGAAGCGCGGCAGGTGATGCTGGAGGTCGCGGCCGAGGAGCTGGAAACGGACGCCGCCGACCTCGATACCGACGGCAAGGGCAATATCCATGTAAAAGGTGCCCCGCAGCGCTCGATCTCGATCTTCGACACGGCCCTTGTCGCCCATTTCAAGCGCGGCCGGTCGATATCAGGCCGCGGCATGTTCCTGGTCCCGCGCTCCTATCCTGAGGCCGCGACCGGCGCAATGAAGCCCTCGACCTGCTATGCCCATGCCTGCACCGTCGCCGATGTCGAGGTCGACGATGAGACCGGCGAGGTCAACGTGCTGTCGATCAAGAACGTCTTCGAGATCGGCCGGGCGCTCAATCCGAAGATGGTCGAGCAGCAGCTCGTTGGCGGTTCCTGGATGGGTATCAGCCATGCGCTCTACGAGACGACGGAACCCTATTATCCGAGCCGCGAACATGGCGGGCGCGACTTCAACGAATATCTGATGCCCGGACCCGGCGACCTCGCCGAGACCGAGATCGTGGTGCTGGAGCGCCCGGCGGCCGACGGCCCCTATGGCGCCAAGGGTCCCGGCGAGATGTGCGCTAATCCGCAGATCCCGGCCATTGCCAATGCGATCTTCGACGCTGTGGGCGTGCGGATCGACACGCTGCCGATCACGCCCGAACGGATCCTGCGCGCTCTGATGGAAAACCGCGCGAGCCATTGAGGGCTGTCATGACCCAAGCCGCGGCCACCGATATCTTCACCTCGCCCGAGGCGGTGGCCGAACATTTTGCGGCCTGCCGCTATATCGCGGACGAACCACTCGCAACCGCTGTGTTCCTGGCGATCCGACTTGGCAAGCCGCTGCTGATCGAAGGCATGCCGGGCGTCGGCAAGACGGAGGCCGCCAAGGCGGTGGCCGAAATCCTCGGCCGAGATCTGATCCGGCTGCAATGCTACGAGGGCGTCGATGCCCAGCATGCGCTCTATGAGTGGAACTACCAGCGCCAGCTACTGGCCATCCGTCAGGCCGAGCACGGCGACATCGACATCTATGACGACCGCTTCCTAATCGAGCGGCCTTTGCTACGTTCGTTGCGCAATCCGGAACGCACGGTGCTGCTGGTCGACGAGATCGATCGTTCTGACCATGAATTCGAGGCGCTCTTGCTCGAATATCTCTCGGATTTCCAGATCTCGATCCCAGAGCGTGGCACGATCATCGCGCGCCAACCGCCCATCGTCATTCTCACCTCCAACCGCACCCGCGAACTCGCCGAGGCGCTGCGCCGCCGCTGTGTCTATCACTGGATCCCCTATCCGGACGCGATCAGAGAAGCCGTGATCATTGCTGCGCGTGCGCCGGGTGTGGCGGAGGCCACGGCCGCCGCGGTCGCCCGCGCCGTCAGCGCCATCCGTGCCCGGCCGCTCGCCAAGCCGCCTGGCATTTCCGAATCGGTCGAATGGGCCAATGCCGCGACTGTGCTGGAGAAGGGCGGCAGTCCGTGGCCCGAAGCGTTTCGGCGGGCCATCGGGGTGCTGATCAAGGATGAGGAAGATCTGGCACTGATGCGGGGCGAGCTGCCGCGCATTCTGGAAGAGGCGTTGGTATGAGCCGGCGGGATGAGAAGCACTTTCTCTTGCCAAGCGGCGGGACCGTTTTCACTGGCGGGACGGCGGTTGGGCTCGCCCCCGCTTCTCCCCTTGGGGAGAAGATGCCCGAAGGGCAGATGAGGGGTTCTCAGCGGCAGATTCTGTGGATGAGGGAACCCCTCATCCGGTCCTGCGGACCACCTTCTCCCCAAGGGGAGAAGCGGGAGCGAGCCGCTCCTTTCGCGCCTAACCTCAGGCGGGTCTACTCCGTCCTCGACGAAGAGGTGAGGCAGGCTTCGACATGACACTCACCCTCCCACCCCGCGAATGTGCCCCCTTCCTCGACTTCGTCCACGCCCTGCGCCGCCACGGCTTCTCCGTCTCGCCCGACCAGACCGAGACATTCCTCTCCGCCATCACCCTGCTCGGCCCCGGCAGCATGGAGCATATCCGCCGCGCCGGGATCGCTACGCTCGCGCCACCGGTCGACCGGATGGGTGTCTTTGAAACCTTGTTCCGCGCGATCTTCTACGGCGAGGCACAGGTCGCCGGATTGCCCCACGTGGATGAAGACGAGACTGTGGTCAACGACCGCAGCGGCAACGAACAGCAGGGCGAGACACCATTGGAGCAGGAACAGGGCGGCGCCAGGGCCTCCGCCGTCGAACGTCTCTCGACGCGCGATGTCGACCAGGCGGAGCTGACGCTGTCTGCGTTCCAGCGCAAGCTGACCGATGCCCTGCCCCGCCGCCGCGCGTTTCGGCATCTTCGCGTCCACAGCAATGGCGCGATCGACCTCCGCCGGTCGCTCAGGGAGATCGTTCGTGCCGACGGCGACCTGCCCACCCCGCATCTGCGCCGGCGGCAGGAAGTGGTACGGCGGCCGTTGCTGTTCATCGACATTTCCGGCTCGATGAGCGGGCACACCGATGAGCTTCTGGCGCTCGCCCATGTAACCGTGCAGGCCGTGCCCAGTACCGAGGTCTTCACCATCGGCACAAGGCTCAGCCGCATCACGACGGCGCTTCGCCTTCGCGATCGGGACACGGCGCTTGGCCGGGCTGCCGATGCCGTCGACGACTGGAATGGCGGTACACGCATTGGCCCCGCATTGAAGGCCTTCCTCGCTGTCCCGCGCTTTACCGCCATGGCGCGTGGCGCGCTGGTGGTGATTGCCTCAGACGGGCTCGAACGCGGCGGCCACGACGAATTCGAAAGCGCGATGCTGAGGCTTGCCGGCCTGTCGCACCGGCTCTCGCTCGCCACGCCGCTCGCCGGCGATATCAGGTTCCGGCCGCAGACGGCCGCACTGGCGGCCGTGCTGCCCTGGCTCGACGACCTCATCGATGGCTCATCGGCACAGGCAATCGCCCGCTTCATGCTCACCCTCGGCCGGGAGGCGCCGCGCGCTTCCGATGTCTGGAAGGAGAAGGCCCATGGTCTCCGTCATTGATTCCCATTTCCACATCTGGCGCCGTGAGGACCTGCCCTGGCTCAATGGCCCGATGGTGCCGCGGATCTTCGGCCCCTACGAGCCGATCCGCCGCGACTATCCGATCGAGGACTATGTCGGCGAGCTCGATGGGCTCGATGTCGCCAAGGCCGTCTATGTGCAGACCAATTGGGCCAAGAGCGATTTTGAGAGGGAGGTCGCCTGGGTCAGCGACACCGCCAAGGAAACCGGCTGGCCGCATGCCATTGTCGGCTATGCCGACATGACCGTCGACGACGTGCGGCCTCATCTTGATCGCCTTAAGAAATATCCGCTGCTGCGCGGTGTGCGCATGCAGCTACACTGGCATGAGATCCCGGAATACCGCTTCGCGCCGGGGCCGGACCAGGTGCTCGACCCCACCGTCCGCAAGAATGTTGCGCGGTTGAAGGACTATGGCTACTCGTTCGACCTGCAGCTCTTCCCGGCCCAGATGCGGTCAGGCGCCGAACTCGTGGCGGACAATCCCGACACGGATTTCATCCTGACCCATTGCGGCATGCTTGTTGATGACAGGCCCGAGACGGTGGCGGCGTGGAAGGCGGGGCTATCGCATTTCGCCAATCTGCCGAACCTCTATGCCAAGCTGTCGGGCCTGGGCACATTCGGGCATCGAAACGATCCGGCGCTGATTTCGCTGATCGTTGATGGCGGGATGGAGATATTGGGGAGTGATCGGCTGACTTTCGGGTCGAATTTTCCGATCGAGAAATTGTGGACGACTTATGCCGAGGTGCTCGCGGCGCACAAGGCGGCAGTCGGGAAGCATGGGGCAAAGGCCGTGGCGGATGTGATTCATGATACGGCGGCGAGGGTGTATCGGCCGGCTTAATCGCCCCACAACGCTCTATCGTCGGCACTTGGAGCCTCGCCCCTCACCCTGCCCTCTCCCCGCAGGCGGGGAGAGGGGATGTTCGAGGCGAAAGCGGTGCCGCATATCCCTTCTCCCCGTCAGAACGGGGAGAAGGTGCCGGCAGGCGGATGAGGGGCGAAGGCTGTCTTCAGCCCTTCCCGCCCCTGTTCCATCCCCTTCCGCGCTCACCAAACATCTCATACCCGCCAGCCGTGATCGCCAGCGTATCCTCGAGCTTGATGAAGCCCCGCTTCGGATGCAGCATCGTCGTCTCGACCGAAATCACCATGCCGGCTTCCAGCGGATGACCCGCGTCGATGCCCTCATAGGCCACCGGATGGTTGGTCATGAGGAACGGCGCCTCATGGGTTATCAGGCCCATGCCGTGGCAGAAGAAATCGGTGAAGGTGGCTGATGGCGAGCGCTTCAGCAGGCTCTCCGCTGCCTCGATCATTTCGGCGCCCGGCGCGCCGGCCTTGACCTTGGAGAAGGCCGCTTGCTGAATGGCTTCGATCTCGGCCAGCAGATCCTCAAGCTCGGCATCCGGCTCACCTAGAATGCCCATGCGGCAGAGGTCGCCGATATAGCCGTGATAGTTGCCGCCCGAGTCGATCGACAGGACTTCGCCTTTCGCCCAGGCCTGAGGCGAGGCGGCGCGGTTGTGGCTCGAGCCGAGCGTCAGCAGGCAATATTCGAAATGCAGGCCGCGATTGGTCTCTTCCCGGCGCAGCTGTTCGATCATCTCTGTCTTGGTCGAGCCTTCGCGGGCCGCCGAAATCGTCGCCAGCATCGAATCGGTGATCAGTTCCGAGGCCAGCCGAAGCTGGTCGAGTTCATGCGGCGCCTTGATCATGCGCAGTCGTTCCATCGCATGCGTTGCATCGACGAAACGTGCGCCTTCAAGGCCGGCAGCGAGCAGATCGCGGGCATCCGAGGGGAGGAAGCCGGGTTCGATGCCGATGCGGGCGCCGGACTTGCCGATCTTCCGGAGATGTTCGACCGCGAGTTTCGCAGCATCCAGAGTGCCCCAGGTCGCCGGCTGCACGGTCGGAGTCCAGAATGGATTGTTGGCGTGCTCGGCGCCTTCCATCTTGTTGCCGATATAGGCGGCGTGATCCAGGCTGCCCTTCTCGTAGATCACGAAGGGCAGGTAGCGGCTGTGACCAATGGCATCCATGGCGGCGAAGAAGATGAACTTGTAGCCGCCGAGCAGATAGGCCGTGTTGTGCTTGGATGTTGCAAGCAGGACATCGATACCCGCCTCGTCCAGGAGACGGTCGAGCTTGGCCGTGTCGAAGAGTGGCCCGGTGGTACGGACATGCGGCGAATTGATATTCATGGTCTCCTCCCGAAACGATGAAGACCAGCTATTGGCCGGCCGGAATGATGCGGAAATCAGGCAAGTCTCGCAGGCCGAGCTCGGGACCTGCGGGCGAATAGACGACGAAGAGCTGCATCGGGCCGGAACCCGTATTCAATGTCGAGTGGAACCGGCTGTCGGGTACGAACACGGTGCAGCCGGGACCGACCTGTTGTACCACCGGATTGCCCTGTTCGTCCTCCACCATCTGTTCGCCATTGCCCGAGACCACGAAGATGATCTCCTCGGAGCCCGGATGGTTGTGGCGCGAATGGCCCTGGCCGCTGGGCAGGTCGACGACGCCGCCGGAAAATGTCTTGGCGCCATTGACCTCAGGCGCCACGGTCAGCGCCAGCCGGCCCCAGTCGAAGCCGAAGGAATCCACATCCTTTGGATAGACAAAATTTCCTTTCATTATCCTCTCCTCCCAATTGGCGGTTCAGGCGGTGCGGACCGCCAGCGATTTGAAATCCTCGGTCTGCCTGCGGATCGCAGCCTCAGCGGGCAGGCGCTCCATGGAGCTTGCGCCATAGAAGCCGTGTACGCCCTTGGCATGGTCGAGAATGAAGCGTGCATCATCCGGCATCGAAATCGGCCCACCATGGCAGAGCACGATGACATCCTTGCGCACGGACCGTGCCGCGGCCGCGATCGCCTCGATCTCGCCGACGCAGGATTCGAGCGTCTTGGCCGAAGTCGCGCCGATCGAGCCGCCGGTCGTGACGCCCATATGGGCGACGATGATGTCGGCGCCGGCCTTGGTCATGGCAATCGCTTCGTCGCCGTTGAAAACATAGGGCGTGGTCAGCAGATCGAGCCTGTTCGCCTCCGCGATCATGTCGACCTCGAGGTTGTAGCTCATGCCGGTATCCTCGAAACTCTGGCGCATCTGGCCATCGAACAACCCAATGGTCGGGAAGTTCTGCACGCCGGAGAAGCCCATCGATTTGAGTTCGGCGAGGAAATGCGGCATCAGGATGAAGGGGTCGGTGCCGTTGACGCCGGCGAGCACCGGCGTGTGCTTGACCACCGGCAGTACCTCGACCGCCATTTCCTTGACGATCTGGTTGGCATTGCCATAGGCGAGCAGCCCTGCCGCCGAGCCGCGGCCCGCCATGCGGTAGCGGCCGGAATTGTAGATGATGATCAGGTCGATGCCGCCTGCCTCCTCCGCCTTGGCCGAGATGCCGGTACCCGCGCCGCCGCCGACGATCGGCTTGCCAGCGGCAACCATGGCATGGAATTTGTCGAGGATGGTCTTGCGTGGAATGGCAGGCATGTCGGTCTTTCTCAGGCTTTGGCGATTTCGCGATAGGCTGCGGTGAGCGCATCGGCGAATTCGGGGTCGTTGATGTGATGGGGAAGGCGAACGATCCGCCGGTTAGCTGTCGGTCTCACTGTGGCTTCGAGCGCGGCGAAGAGTGCCGTATCTGCCTCGGGGTCGAAGAAGGCGGCACCTTCCTTGTCGAGCGCGGAGACGCCCTTTTCCGGGATCAGCAGCCGCACCGGACCGTCGCAGAAATTCAACTTCTCGCCGATCCAGCGACCGATGGCATCGCATTCCTGCGCCGTCGTGCGCATCAGCGTCACATTCGGATTGTGCCTGTAGAGCTTTCGCCCAGAATACTTAGCCGGCACAGTATCCTCTGCCCAGAAGTTCACCATGTCGAGAGCGCCGACGGAGCAGACATAGGGCAGCTTCGTCCGGATGATCGCA
This sequence comes from Rhizobium sp. SRI_017, assembly GCF_057586295.1. Classification (NCBI taxonomy): domain Bacteria; kingdom Pseudomonadati; phylum Pseudomonadota; class Alphaproteobacteria; order Hyphomicrobiales; family Rhizobiaceae; genus Rhizobium; species Rhizobium sp. SRI_017. Next base: position 120,499 of record NZ_JBYCZP010000012.1, read on the forward strand.
CCGAAGCGATCCCCCGTCGCTGGCAGCACGCCACCGAAGAGCAGGTCGCAGACCTCTGTCGTCGTCACGTCGATCACGCCTTCCAGCATGCCGCTGTCGGCGAGTTTCTCCATCGAGCGGCCGCCGGTGCCGGTCGCATGAAACACCATGCAATCGTACTGATCCTTGAGCTGAGCGACGACATTCGTGACGCAGGTCGTCGTGACGCCGAACATGGTGAGACCGAGCGCCGGGCGAGATTCCGTCTCGACGGCCGGCCGATTTGCCATAGCCGCGATCGCAATCGCGGCATTGTCGAGGATCACGCGGCTCAGGCGGTTGAGGCCGGCCATGTCGGTTACCGACGGCATCATCATGATGTCGGAAACGCCGACATAGGGTGCGACATCGCCTGACGCGAGGGTCGAGACCATGATCTTCGGCAGGCCGAGCGGCAGTTCGCGCATGCCGGCCGTAACGATCGATGTACCGCCGCCGCCGCCAATCCCGATGATTGCGCCGATATCCTTGCGCGAGAGAACAAAATGTCGAAACGCCTCACCCATGGCCGCAACGGCCGTGCCGCGATCTTTCGTTCCGAGGGCAGCGTCCGCGCCGTCAGGATGAAAGTCCGCAACCTCTTCCGCCTTCACATCGACCGGCACCGTCGGCGCATGTGTGCCGACATCGACCCGGAGAGGAGAGCCGCCTACCGCCTTGATGCGGTCCGCCAGGTAGGCGAGCTCTTCCCCTTTCGTGTCGGCAGTGCCGACAACATAGACACGCTTCATGCACCCTCCCGCGCGGCCCGCCGGTCGCGCTGTTCCGCTCCTCGGCGGCATTTGGCTGGCTGTTCAGCTCTTGAATATTTATGAGACGCGAGTATCATAGCGATATGCTAGTCTCAGGTCAACCAGCCGAAACCACCACCAGCGAACGCGGCCCGAAAGCACGGACGCGAAAGCTCATGCTGCAGGCGGCCATTCAGCTGATGCAGTCGGGCATCACGCCCTCGGTGACCGAGGTGGCGGAAGCGGCGGAAGTGTCGCGCGCCACCGCCTATCGCTACTTCCCGAGCCAGGCCGCATTGGTGCAGGCCGTGGTCGACGAGGCGCTCGGCCCGATCCTCAAATGGAAATCGGACGATCCGGATCCGCAAAACCGGATCAAGGATCTGCTCGCGACCTCCATGCCCCGCATCGACGAGTTCGAGGCGACGTTCAAGGCAGCACTGAAACTCTCGCTCGACCAGTGGGCGCAGCGCCAGGCGGGCACTTTGGGCAGTGAGCCACGCTTCACCCGCGGCCATCGCGTCGACCTTCTCAGGGATGTGACCGCGCCCCTGAAGGGCAAGATCAGCCCCGGCAAACGCGAGCGGCTGGAACAGGCTTTGTCGCTGGTCTTTGGCGTCGAAGTGCTGGTTGTGCTCAAGGATATCTGGGGGCTGACAGCCTCCGAGGCTCAGGGCGTCGCCGAATGGGCGGCCGCTGCGCTTATGGACGCGACCTTGAATGAAGCCAGTACAAAAAATGCTTAATCTGGTTAGACCAATTTTTGAGTAACATGATCGTGTTTTGGGTCGTCAACCCGGCTTTGGCTGGGGGCTGTAACACGTTTTCGCGCGGGAAACACATGAAATGGCTGCAAAAGCCAGCCATTTCGAGGCTTCCAAGACGGACTCTTGCGTGACTTGACTTGCCCTGAATTTGGTAATACCAGATCATGGATGTACGGATACCTGGCTCAGGTTCCAGGCTTGCGCAAATGGGAGTTTGCCGCCGGCAATGGGAGTTGGAACTCGTCAGTCAGGCTTAGATCCCGCGTATGGCGGGTGTGTGCATAACTGGGAGGAAACACTATGCGCAAAAGTATTGCCGGCCTACTAGCCGGAATAGCCTTGATGGTCGCGGGCGGCACATCCGTCCAGGCGCAAGAACTGACGATCTTCTGGGCGGAATGGGATCCGGCCAACTATCTTCAGGAACTCGCCAACGAGTATGAAAAGGAAACCGGGGTCAAGGTCACCGTCGAAACGACGCCCTGGTCCGATTTCCAGACCAAGGCCTTCACCGAATTCAACGCGAAGGGCTCGGCCTACGACATGGTGGTCGGGGACTCGCAGTGGATCGGCGCCGCATCCGAGGCGGGCCACTATGTCGATCTCACCGACTTCTTCAACAAGCACAAGCTGACCGAGACGATGGCTCCGGCCACGGTCAAATACTATTCGGAATATCCGGCAAACTCCGGCAAGTACTGGTCGATCCCCGCAGAAGGTGACGCAGTCGGCTGGTCCTACCGCAAGGACTGGTTCGAAGACCCCAAGGAAATGGAAGCCTTCAAGGCGAAGTACGGCTATGACCTGGCTCCGCCGAAGACCTGGAAGGAGCTGCGCGACATCGCCGAATTCTTCCATCGTCCGGACCAGAAGCGCTACGGCGCCGCAATCTACACCGACAATTCCTATGACGCCCTCGTGATGGGCGTCGAGAACGCGATCTTCTCCTTCGGCGGCGAGCTTGGTGACTACTCGACCTACAAGGTCGATGGCATCATCAACTCCGAGCAGAACGTGAAGGCGCTGGAAGCCTATCGCGAGCTTTACGGCTTCACGCCTCCTGGCTGGGCAAAGTCGTTTTTCGTCGAGGACAACCAGGCGATCACCGAAAACCTGGCGGCGATGAGCATGAACTACTTCGCCTTCTTCCCCGCTCTCGTGAACGAGGCGTCCAACCCGAATGCCAAGAACACCGGCTTCTTCGCCAATCCGGCCGGCCCTGGTGGAGCGCAGTTCGCCGCGCTCGGCGGTCAGGGCATCTCGATCGTCTCCTACTCGCAGAACCAGGAAGAGGCATTCAAGTTCCTCGAATGGTTCGTGAAGGACGAAACCCAGAAGAAGTGGGCTGCGCTCGGCGGCTACACCTGCAACAAGGCAGTGCTCGAATCCGCGGAATTCCAGAATGCCACGCCCTACAACAAGGCTTTCTATGAAACCATGTTCAAGGTGAAGGACTTCTGGGCGACCCCGGAATATGCCGAACTGCTGATCCAGATGAACCAGCGCGTCTATCCCTTCATCACGGCGGGCGAAGGCTCGGCGAAGGAGGTTCTCGACTCCCTCGCTGCCGACTGGAACGCCACGTTCAAGAAGTACAATCGCTTCAAGTAATCGACCATGCGGAGGCGGAGAAATCCGCCTCCGCTTCCGTCACGACAATGGGGCGCCGCGCTTTTTTGCGGTGCCATCCATCACGGATATCAGCAGGATGTCGCCGCACCGGCTGCCTGCGTCGGCTCTCGAAGGAATACCGCATTGGCCACCACAGTCATGTCGTCGCTGGATACAGGGTCCCGCGCTGCCGCGCGAGGCATGAGCGATATCAAAATTCGCAACCTCTTCATTATCCCGACAATCCTGTTTCTCATCGTCTTCAACATTTTCCCGCTGATCTATTCGCTTGGCTATTCGTTCACCGACTTCCGCGCCTCGGGCAATGCGCCGGCGAATTTCGTCGGGTTGCAGAACTATCGCGAGCTGCTGAACGATCCCTTCATCTGGAACAACTTCGCCATCACGGCGAAATACGTGATCGTCTCGGTCGCCGGCCAGGTCTTCGTTGGTTTCGGCACCGCGATGCTGCTCAACCGCGACATTCCGTTCAAGGGCCTGCTGACCACGCTGTTGCTGCTGCCGATGATGCTTTCGATGGCCGTCGTCGGCCTCTTCTGGAAGCTGCTCTACGACCCCAGCTTCGGCATCATCAACTATGCCCTGGGCCTCGGAACCTTCGAATGGCTCTCCAATCCCAACATGGCGCTCTATGCGGTCGCCATCACCGACATATGGATGTGGTCGCCCTTCGTGATGCTGCTTTCGCTTGCCGGTCTTTCGGCGGTTCCGAAGCATCTCTATGAGGCTGCAGCGATCGACCGCGCGGGACCCTTCTACACGTTCTTCCGGATCACCCTGCCGCTGGTGGCGCCGATCCTAATGATTGCGATCATCTTCCGCACCATGGAGGCGTTCAAGACCTTCGACCTCGCCTACATTCTGACCAGCCAACCGACCACCGAGGTCATCTCGATCCGGCTCTACAAGATGGCGTTCCAGGAATGGCAGACCGGCCGCTCCTGCGCGCTCGCCTATATCGTCCTGATCATGGTGCTCGCCATCACCAACATCTACGTCAAGTACCTCAACAAGGTGAAGGAGCGCTAAGATGGCAGCCGTCACGACCCGCTCCGAACGCGCATTGAACAAGGCGGCGATCGCTGCCGTGCTCATCATCACGCTCATCTTCCTGGCGCCGATCTACTGGATCACGTCCACGGCCTTCAAGCCGCGCAATCTGTCGACCACGATCCCGCCGACGGTTCTCTTCCAGCCGGAAGTCTCGCCTTTCGTCAAGCTCTTCACCAAGCGTTCGCAGTTGCGCGCGCCCGCCACGCCGGAAGAATACGAAGCGGCACCCTGGTGGGAGCGGCTGGTCTTCGACGGCGGCGAGAAGGTGGTGCGTTCGGGCCGCGGCGAGGTGCAGCTTTCGGGCTATCCGAACCGCTTCATGAATTCGCTGATCGTCGCAATCACCTCGACGATCCTCGCGGTCGGCATGGGAACCTTCACCGCCTATGGGTTCTCGCGCTTCAGGATAGCGGGTGAAGCAGACCTACTCTTCTTCATATTGTCGACACGCATGCTGCCGCCCGTCGTTGTCGCCATCCCGATGTTCCTGATGTATCGGGTTGTCGGGCTGAATGACACGCATTGGGGCCTGATCATCCTCTATACCGCCTTCAATCTCTCCTTCTCGGTCTGGCTGATGAAGGGCTTCATCGACGAAATTCCGAAAGAGTATGAAGAGGCGGCACTGGTCGACGGCTATACCCGCATGCAGGCCTTCTTCAAGATTGTCATTCCCGAAGCGGCGACGGGCATCGCGGCGACTGCCGTGTTCTGCTTCATCACCGCCTGGAACGAATATGCCTTCGCGCTGATCATGACCAATCGCCGTGCGCAGACCGCGCCGCCCTTCATTCCGAGCCAGGTCGGTTCCGGCCTGTCGGACTGGACGGTGATCGCGTCGGGCACGTTTCTCTTCCTGCTTCCGGTTGCAATCTTCACCTTCCTGCTCAGGAACCATCTCCTGCGCGGCATGAGCTTCGGAGCGATCCGCAAATGAGTTTCCGTGCGATCAACGAAAAGTATCTTGAGCCGCTGGCGCAGTACCTGATGATCCTGGGCATTGTTGCCCTCTGCCAGCCGTGGAACATGTTGCTGCACCGCTACGGACTGACGATCACGCTGATCGGCCTCGTCGGCTTCATGATCACCACAAAAATTCCGCGCGACGAAAAAGCAGACGAGAACCTCGACACATGACACAGATCGAACTTCGCGGGATCGAGAAATTCTTCGGCCCCGTCCAGGTCATCAAGAACCTCAACCTCGCCGTCGCGGACAATGAATTCATCGTGCTGCTCGGCCAGTCGGGATGCGGCAAGACCACGACGCTGCGTGCCATCGCCGGCCTCGAGACGGTCGACCAGGGCGACATTCTCATCGATGGCGAAGCGGTGCAGCACAAGAAGTGCTCGGATCGTGACATCGCCATGGTGTTCCAGTCCTTTTCGCTCTATCCGCACATGACGGTCTACGAGAACATCGCCTTTCCGCTTCGCGCCACCCGGATGAGCAAGGCCGATGTCGACACTGCCGTGCGCGAGATCGCCCGCGTGTTGCGCATCACCGAGTTCCTCGATCGGAAACCATCTGCTCTTTCGGGCGGCGACATGCAGCGCGTCGCGATCGGCCGAGCGCTGGTCCGCCGCCCCAAGGCGATGCTGATGGACGAGCCGATCGGTGCGCTCGACGCGAAACTCCGCGAAGAAATGCGGGCCGAGATCAAGCGGCTCCACATCAAGCAGGGCTCGACCACCATCTATGTGACGCATGACCAGGTCGAGGCCATGGCGCTCGCCGACCGCATCGTCATCATGCATGAGGGCATCCTCCAGCAGGTCGGCAGCCCGTCCGAGGTCTATTCCTATCCCTCCAACACCTTCGTCGCGCAATTCGTCGGCAGCCCGGTCATGAACATGGCCGAGGCCAATGTCGCCGACAGCGCGGGCCAGATTCGTGTCGGTATCGGCGGCGTGAGCCATGGCTTCGAATTTCCGGCTCTCGTCGGCGACAAGTTGTCTTCGGCCGGCGGCCAGAATGGAAGCCTGACGCTCGGCGTCCGGCCCGAAGGCGTGCTGGTCTCGCGCGACCAGCAGGACGGTTTCATGCCGGTCGAAGCGCATATCATCGAACCGCTCGGCTCGCATGACATCGTCGACCTCAGGGTCGGCAATGCAATGCTGCGCGCCCGCACCAAGAGCGGTTTCGTACCGGGCCCCGGTCAGCCGGTCTGGGCCCGGATCGACCCGGCCCAGGCACATTTCTTCAACACGGTGACGGGCTTGTCGCTGGGGATCAGACTCTGATGGCGCATATCGAACTCAAAGGTATCAGCAAGGCCTTCGGCAAACACACTGCGCTGAAAGATCTCGATCTCGAGATCGCGGACGGCGAATTCTTCGTGCTGCTCGGCCAGACCGGAGCCGGCAAGACCACGACGTTGCGCGTCATTGCGGGCCTCGAAAAGCCGAGTGCCGGCCGGGTGATCATCGATGGCCAGGACATGACCGACTGGGGTGCGGCCGAACGCGACGTGGCGCTGGTGCTGCAGCAATATTCTCTCTACCCGCGCTATACGGTGCGGGAAAATCTCGAATTCCCGCTGAAGTCGCCGAGCCGGCGCGTGGAAGCGGCTGAGATCAAGGAGCGCGTCGATCGCGTTTCCAAGACGCTGCGCATCGAACACCTGCTCGACCGCAAGACAGACCGTCTCTCGGGCGGCGAGATGCAGCGCGTGTCGATCGGCCGTGCCATCGTGCGCAAGCCGCGCGTCTTCCTGATGGACGAGCCGCTGTCGGCGCTCGACGCCAAGCTGCGCGAGGCGCTGCGCACCGAGCTCAAGAACCTGCAGATGAACCTTGGCGCGACGTTCCTGTTCGTGACCCATGACCAGATAGAAGCCATGTCGATGGGCGACAAGATCGGTGTGCTGAACAACGGTCAGCTTGTCCAGGTCGGCACGCCGCATGAGATCTACACCAACCCGAAGAACACATTCGTCGCGCGCGCCGTCGGCTCACCGCCGATGAACTTGCTTGACGGCAAGCTCCTTGGCAGCGAGGCGATCACGCTTGAGGGACTGAAGCTTCCACTGACCGCACCGGCCGGCACAACGGCGGAAGGCCGCCCGCTGACGTTCGGAATCCGCCCGGAAGATGTCGTGCTCGAAAGCGGCGCGCCAGCAGCGGCGCGCGTCCATGACGTGGAAAACCACGGCGTCGAGAAGATCGTGACGCTGAGATCAGGCGAGAAACTCATCCATGCCACGGTTCCGGCGCGCGTCGAGCTCAAGCTCGACGAGCAGGTGCGGTTCGGCTGGAATTCGGACAAGGTCGTGCTGTTCGATGGCGGGAGCGGCGTCAGCCTGCGTCACGCGGGATGACGGCAGGCGTTCCTGATCACTACATCGTGCGGGCTGCCCCTGTTTGCCCTCGACACAGAAAAGCCCGGCGCTAACCGGGCTCGTGATCTTGTTACAGCCAAGGCTTCAGACGGGCCAATCGCCAACCCGTGTATCGCCTTCGTCTGCATTGAAATCCTGGATGACGTCATTGCCGCCACTATAGACGAACTGATCGGCGCCATCCCCGCCAATGAGCACGTCAAAGCCAAGGCCGCCATCAAGCACGTCGTCACCGTCGCCACCGAGCAAGGTATCCTTGCCAGCGCCGCCAGTGAGCACGTTGGCTAGCGCGTTGCCGATGAGAAGGTCGGCTTTGAGCCCGCCCGTCGCGTTCTCGATCTCAGCACCGTTCGCAATGGTATAGCCGCCATGGTTGCCCACGAGGCCCTTGTTCGAATTCACGAGGACCGACGACCAAGATCCCCCGGCGTTGTGCCACGGGCTGACAATGTCGGCGCGAACCGACTTGGCGAGGCTGGAGAAAAAGTCAGTGGCCCGAACATCGGCAATGATTTCGGCAAGGCTTTCGGCGTTGCCGGACGTGTCCAGCGTGGCCGCGTTGAGGTTGATCATGGACCGGCCTGCGGAGCCGCCATAGTCAATGGTGTCGGTGCCGCCGCTGTCCCAAATTGTCGCCAGAGCGCGACCGATAGCCCAATCACCTTCGACCAGCGAAAGCGCGCCGCCCCTGGCGTCCATGAGGGTGTAAGAGGAATCGCCCGTTGCATAGGTGCTCACACCGTATAGAGCCTGCAGGGCTGCAACGTCGAGGGCCATGTAGGTCACGGCATGGCCGAAATTGTTGCTGGCGGACGCGCCATTGTAGCTCATGACCGAATAGCGCTCATTGTTCATAGCTGCGCCAATGGTTTCAAGAGCCGGAAGACCCTTGACCTCTTGATGCGTGTGCATGAGGCCCATCGAATGGCCGATCTCGTGGAAAATCGTCCAGTTGCCGTATTGCCCGCCGCCCAGTTCCGCCTTGGCCGTGAGCGACTTCATACCCGAGTTGAAGGCACCGATCTGCCAGGAGTCGGTCGGATCATCATCACGATGCGAGGTGTCGGGAAAGTAGAAGAATCCTTCAAGATCGCCAGACTTGTCTTTGGGCGAACTGACTGCGACCAGGTCTGCAATGCTGGTGTCGGTCGTCTCGGTCAGAATGAGACCGGATATGTTGGCCAGCGAAGCGTAGGCAGACCCAGCAATATCCTTGAACGCGAACACGGCATCGGGACTGCCGTTGAAATCGGAATTGAATGCATCGGCGAATTCACTGTCGAGCGAAAGTGCATCTGCGCCGCCGAAGAAATACTGGAGATTGGTTTCTCCCCAAATGGTGTCAGCTGTAATTGAGTCGACAATCGTGTTGGCGACTACGGGTTTGTCTGTAACGGTAGCCATTTGGAATCCCTCCCTGCTTTCGATCCTGGAGCATTAACAAATCGTCATGACAGACGATAGACGGTGACGGACTCAACTCAACCGTAGACAGCACTTTTGTTGCCGGCGGCCAACGCCAGAAGCACCAACCCACCGGTCGTTTGGCGGCCGAGTCTGGCGGCGATGGGGACGTTCTTATTCGAAATTTCCAGCTAGCCTTGGTTGCGGCATTCAACCAGCGAACCGCCGCCTGTAGTGCTCGACCACTTCCGGATTCCTGAGATTGACGGGCAGTTCACCATTCAAAATCCGGATCGCCTCGGCGGCCGCGCCGACGCCCATCCGCATCATGCTCTCATCCGTGATCCCGGCCATATGCGGCGTGACGATCACGTTGTCGAGCTGCAGATAAGGATGATCCGGCGGCAGCGGCTGGGTCGTGAAGACGTCGAGAGCTGCGCCGCCCATGCGGCCCGCTCGCAGCGCCTCGATCAGGGCGTCGTCATCCACCACCGGCCCGCGCGAGACATTGACCAGCAGCGCACCGGGCTTCATCCGGAAGATCCGGTCGCGAGACATGAGCCCCGTCGTCTCCGGAGTCAGCGGGCAGCAGAGCACGATGACATCCGCCGTCGCGACAAGCTCATCGAGCGGCAGATAGCGCGCGCCTTCGGGCACGCTCGCCGGAGAGCGCGTGTGGGCGGCGACGTCGAGACCGAAGCCGTGATGGGCGATGCGGAAAATCGCCTTGCCGATATTGCCCATACCGACAATGCCGAGCGTCCGGCCGCCGAGATCGTTGCCGTGGTCCGAATGCGCCCGGCCGGCAAACCAGCCCGTCCCACGCAGATCGCGATCCACGGAACGGAAGCGGCGCAGCAGCGCGAGCGTGACCATGAAGACATGCTCGGCGACGGTCGGCGCATTGACCCCGGGGACATTGGCGATCAATACGCCCGCGGCCGCCGCTGCATCATAGGGGATCATGTCGACCCCGGCGCCATGGCGGATGGCGGCGCGAAGCCGGGCATTGTCCGACAGATAGGATGGCGGGATCGGTGCGCGCACGATCAGGATATCGGCGCCCTGCCCCTCCCGCAGGATGGCCTCTCCATCTGGCGCCGAGGCAATGCGCAGTTCGGCAACGGGCGCCAGCATTTCGGTCGCCATGGGATGCAGCGCGTGGGTCGAGAAAATAATGCTCATCCGGCCTCCCAACCGATCCGGGCCAGCGCCTCTGGAAATCAGCTTGCCGCGGTATGCAGGTTGCCGATCAGGCCCTTCCAGTAGCTCTCCACACCCTGCAGATGGGCGTTCATCAATGCCTGGGCGAGATTGCCGTCGCGTGCCACCAGCGCCTCGTAGATTCTTATATGTTCCTCATGCGAGCGGCGGCTGCGGGCGATGTCGCTGAAATAGATCGGCAGCCGCTTTTCGCCCATCGTGTAGTAGACACTGCAGACGCGGTAGAAAACGCTGTTCTTGGTGGCGCGAACGATTTCGAGGTGAAATTCGCGGTCCTCCTTGGCAAGGCCCTCGCCGGCGGCGAGCCTGACTTCCGAAGCCGCCAGTATCTCGCGCAGCCGCTCGTAATTCTCCTCGGTCGCCCGCTGGCAAGCCAGTTCGGCCGCCTTGATCTCGTGGATCTTGCGGAGCTCCACCGTCTCGTAGATCAGCACCGGATCGAGCGGCACGCCGGCGCGGGCGAACAACGCCATGGCTTCGACGCTCGCCTCGGTCGTCGTGAGGTAGATGCCCGACTTTGCCCGGCGCTCGACGATGCGCATGGCCTCAAGGATCGCGAGAGCCTCCCGGATCTGGCCGCGGCTGATGCCGAAATGCTCGGCGAGTTCGCGTTCCGAGGGCGTGCGGCCGTTCACGCTCGAATTCGAGAACAGATAGGCCGCAAGGTCGGAGAGTATGGTGTTTTCTTTCATCGTCACGGTCTTTGCGCGTGGGCCTCCAGAAAGCGCTCATTCATCGTAAAGCCGAGCCCGGGCCTGTCCGGGATCTCGATCATGCCGTCCTTAACGGAAATCGTGTCTTCGACAAGGTCATGGATCATCGGATTGGCACCGAGCGAGTATTCGATGACGAAACTCGCGGGCGATGCCGCGCAGAGATGCAGGCCCGAGAAGAAGCATGGGGCTCCCGCCCAGAGATGCGGCGCGAAACGGAGATTGAAGGCGCTGGCAAGTGCCGAGATGCGCATGGCCTCCGTGATGCCGCCGCAAAAGGCCGGATCGGGCTGGAATATATCGACCGCCTTGAGCATGGCAAGATCGCGGAAGTCGAATCGCGTCGCCTCGCTCTCGCCTGCGGCAATTGGCACATTTCCCGCCGCACGGACCTCGGCCATCCCCGGCTTGTCGTCTCCAACAACGGGCTCCTCGAACCAGGCGAGGTCGCAGTCGCGCACCAGTTCGATGAAGCGCTTCGCGTCGGCCACGGTGTAGGTGCCATGCGCATCGACCATCAGGTCCACCGCCGGCCCGATGCCCTTGCGTGCCGCCTTGACCCGCTCTGCCGAGACCAGCGGTGCGCCATCCATGGCGCCCACCCGCATCTTCACCGATTTGAAGCCGCCGGCATCGATATAGGAATTGAGCTGCTCGCCGATCTTCGCCGCATCCGCCCATCCGCCAGAGGCATAGGCGGGGAGCCGGTCAGCCTTGCGGCCACCGAGCAGCTTCCAGACAGGCACGCCGAGCGATTTGCCGAGTATGTCCCAAAGCGCGATGTCGACTGCGCTGATCGCCGCGACCGACAGGCCGCGACGCGAGAGTTCCGGCATGGCATGACCCGCCTTGGCCGCGGATTCATGGCGCACGCCGTTGTAGAGCATTTCCCAGATCCCCGAGATATCTGTCGGATCGCGGCCGATCAGTCGCGGCGCAACTTCGTGATTGAGGATATGAGCGAGCCCGGCATAGGTGCCGGAGCTCCCGGCCGCATTCTTGCCCTCGCCCCAGCCGACCAGACCATCATCTGTCTCGATGCGCAGGATCGCCGCGTCGAAGGTCGTCAGCCGGCCGAAATCGCTGCGATGCTGGCGGCTGGCCTCGATCGGTATGCGGACCCACCAGGCTTGAACACTCTTTATGCGCATCGTCGACCCCCTCCCTCGCGGAGCTTCCTCTCCGCAAGGGCCACATCGTCATTGGCTTCACTTGATAAGCGGCAGGATCGTCTCTGCCGTGATGCGCATCTGGTCCGAGTAGAACTTCTCGGTCAGCAGGCTCGATCCATGGTCCTGGATGAACTTGAGCTGCTCCGGCGGGATATCGACCGGGTTACGCTCGACCATTTCGGGGTATTTCGCGGCCGGCGTACGGTCGACGGGTGCCACGAACTCGTTGGTCACGGCGCCGTCATAGCCGATCTCCTTCAAGGTGCCGATGATCTTCGGCCAATCGAGCTGGCCGAGGCCAGCGGCGAAACGGTTGTTGTCGGCGATGTGGAAGTCGAACAGGCGCTTTCCGGCGAGCCGGATCGCGTCATACATGTTCTCTTCCTCGATATTGAGGTGGAAGGCATCGAGGCAGACGCCGCAATCGGGATGCACAGCCTCGGCAAGCGCCAGGGCCTGGGCGGCACGGTTGAAGAAATAGGTCTCGAAGCGGTTGAGCGGCTCGACGGCGATGCGGACACCCTTCTTCTGGGCATGGGCGAAGCATTCCTTGGTCGCATCCACGACCCACTTCCATTCTTCCTCTTCGGTGCCATCGGGCACGACCTTGCCGACGGTTGCCGGCACCAGCGTGATGATCTCGCCTTCGAGCTCGCTGACCATAGTGATGACGCTTTTCACGTAATCGACAGAACGGGCGCGCTGGCCTTCGTCCTTGGCCGCGAGGTTGCGCTCGCCGAGCGTCAGGGTCACCGCGCCCCAGCAGCGGATGCCATGCTCCTTGAGCAGCGCGCGAGTTTCCTTGGTGTCGTATTGCGTCGGCTCGCCCGAAATCTCGATGCTTTCATAGCCGAACTGCTTGATACGCTTCAGCGTGACGGCAAGCGGCTCCGCCCGCATCCAATTGTGCGTAGAAAGATGCATGAAGTCCTCCCAGACCAAAATGCGCGCGGGCCATGGGTTGGTCCCGCGTCCTCGTCAACAGGCCATATCAGGTCAATCTGGTTTGGCCAATTTCCATTTTGGAAAGCTGTAACGCAAATCTTTGCGCTCTGCAAGGCCGAGGAAAAAATGAGATTTCTCCTTATCTTTCAGATATTACGGTGAAATAGGCACTGCAATCGTTTACATCGACATTTTGACAGCGACGCCATCTGGCTTGACCAGATTTTCAGATTTGGTATGACCAGAATGGGATTACAGGACTCGCAGTTCTTGCTATCGCCGGCGCGTCGGGGAGGGGAAATATGAAGATCGGCATGTGCATGTTCTTGTGGACGACCTCGGTCACCAAGAAGCACGAGAAGCTGCTCGTCGACATCAAGCAGACCGGTTTCGACGGTGTGGAGATACCGATCTTCGAAGGAAGCCCGGAAGACTATCGCCGGCTCGGCGCGATGCTCGACAAGATCGGGCTGGAACGGACCGCAGTATCCGCAATGGGTGATCCCGGGATGAACCTGATTTCATCAGACCCGGCCACTCGAAAACGTGGCGTCGACTACATGAAATGGGCGATCGATTGCGCCGAGGCGCTCGGTGCCGACAGGTTGAGCGGGCCGTTGCATTCGACACTCGGCCAGTTTTCGGGCAATGGCCCGACATCGGCAGAACTCAAGCGCTCCGTTTCCTCACAACGCGCCATCGGCGACCATGCTGGCAAGCATGGCGTGACGATCGGGCTCGAGGCGCTGAACCGCTTCGAATGCTATCTGGTCAACACGATGGCTGATCTCGCGGCTCATATCGATGCGATCGGCCACCCGAACATCAAGGCGATGTACGACACGTTCCATTGCAATATCGAGGAAGCCGATCCGATCGCGGCCTATACAAAATATCGCGACCGGATCGTGCATATCCATATTTCGGAGAATGATCGCGGCGTGCCGGGCCGGGGCAACATCCCCTGGGCCGAGACCTTCAAGGCGATCCGCAAGAGCGGCTATGACGACTGGCTGACGATCGAGGCCTTTGGCCGCTCACTCAAGGATCTCGCGGCGGCAACCAAGGTCTGGCGGGATTTTTCGGATACGCCGGAAGAAGTCTACCGCGACGGCTTCAAGCATATCAGGAACGGTTGGAAGAAGGCGGCCTGAGGCGGCTGGTCGGCCTTCATCGGAGATCCGGCGCGCCTCAGACGCGCCGGATTTCTGCTTCTATCAGGCGTGCCTGATTTCGGTGCCGAGCACCTTGAGGCATTCGCGGATGAAGGCGGCAAGCGCGGTCCAGCCTTTGGCCGATACCATGGTGCCGTCGACATAGGCTTCGGTCGGCGACAGATCGATATAGGTGCCGCCGGCCAAAGTCACTTCGGGCTCGCAGGCACCGAGCGCGCCGACCTTCTTGCCACGCACCACGCCGTCGACGGCGATCAGGATCTGCACGCCGTGGCAGATGGTGAAGATCGGCTTCTTGGTCTCATGGAAATGGCGGACCATCGCCTGCACGCGCTTGTCGGTGCGGATATATTCCGGGCCGCGGCCGCCGGCGCAGTAGACGGCGTCGTAGCTGTCGAGCTTCTTCTCGGCATCCGAAAAGGTCTTGTTGATGACGAAGTTGTGGCCGAGCTTTTCGGTATAGGTCTGGTCGCCCTCGAAATCGTGCAGCGAGGTGCGCAGGATGTCGCCGGCCTTCTTGTCGGGGCAGACGACATGCACCTTGTGGCCCACGGCCTCCATCGCCTGCTGGAACACGAAGATCTCGTATTCCTCGGTGAAATCGCCGGTCAGCATCAGAATCTTCTTGCCTGGCATATCTGGTCCTCCTCATGCCGTGTCGTGTGCCCCGCCCCTCCCAGGGCGCCGGCCGATCGCTTCGTCACTCGAATGCCGGCAACAGCCGGTCACGCGAATGCTCGATATGAATGCGCATTGCCTTCTCCGCCGCATCGGGATCGGCTGCCGCGAAAGCCGCGAGGATCGCCTCGTGCTCGTCGAGCGCCTCTTCCGTTACCCGCGAATGGAACATCAGGCGGAAGATGTGAAAATGCGTATGCTGGAATGTCAGGGTCTGGCGGATCAACTCGTTGCCCGCAAAGGCGAGGATCATGTCGTGGAAGGCTGCGTCCTGGCGGGCGAAACTGGAATAGCGCGTACGATCATCCTTGCCTTCGCGGCGCGCCATCACGCCGGCGGCGTCGTCGAGCTGCGCCAGCTTTTCGGGGTCTAGCGTAGCGACGGCGCAGCGGGCGGCATGCGGTTCCAGCAATAGGCGAAGTTCATAGAGTTCGTCGAAGCGGCGGCGGTTGATCTGGGGCGCAGCGCGAAAGCCGATGAGATGCTGCTTCAGCACCAGCCCTTCACCCTCCAGACGCCCGAGTGCCTCCCGGATCGGGGTCTGGGACACGTTGAATTCCTTGACCAGGCTATCCACGGTGATCCGCGCGCCGGGCGGGATCTTGAGTGACATGAGCTGGGCGAAGATCGCCTCGTAGACATCGCCCGACAAGCTGTTCGCGCGCTGTATCGGCGAGCTCGTTTCGGCGTCTGGGGTGATCGAATTCATCGGCGCTTCTTTTGTCTCTTGACAGATCTCAGCGCTAACATGATGCTCCGGCCATTGCAATCCTATATCCTATAGGATTTTATATAGGAAAAGCTTGCGAGCGTCTTTCTCATGTGAGCAAGCCGCAGTCCGTCGGGGGGAACCGAGACGCATGACCCATTTCGCTGCCCTCCGGCTGCCCCGGGAGATTCTGTTCGGCAAAGGCCAGCGACACGCCTTGCCGACGGTGGCCATTCGGCACGGCAAGCGCGCGCTGGTCTGTACGGACGAGCGTTTCGCCGCGACTGAGGCCTTCAGGGAGATCCATGCGGCACTCACCGCTGCCGGCCTCGCCGTGCATGTCCATGACCGCACGCTGCCGGATGTGCCGCGGGACACGGTTGCCGTCTGCGTCGAGGAAGCCCGCGCCTTTGCGCCCGATCTGGTGATCGGCATCGGCGGCGGCAGTTGTCTCGACATGGCGAAGTGCTCGGCCCTGCTGCTCAGCCATGCCGGCAAGCTGCAGGATTATTACGGCGAGTTCAAAGTCCCCGGCCCGACGCTGCCCGTCATCGCCGTGCCGACGACTGCCGGCACCGGTTCGGAAGCCACGCCGGTCGCCGTCATTTCCGATCCGGACCGGACGCTGAAGGTCGGCATTTCGAGCCCACATCTGATCGCGGCTGTGGCGCTCTGCGATCCCGAGCTCACCATGACCTGCCCACCCGGCCTGACCGCGATTGCCGGCGCCGACGCGCTGACCCACGCCATCGAGGCCTTCACCGCCGCCCGGCGCGGAACCGGTCATGAACTGCCACAGCAACACGTGTTCATCGGCAAGAGCGACCTGACCGACCATTTCGCGCTGCTCGCCATCAAGCTCATCGGCCGCAGCCTGGAGAAGGCCTGCAAGGACGGCACCGACGAAGAGGCCCGCTCCGACGTGATGATGGGCGCGCTGGCGGCCGGCTGCGCTTTCGGCACGGCAGGGACGGCCGCAGCCCACGCCATTCAGTATCCGGTCGGCGCGCTGACTCATACGGCACACGGCCTCGGTGTCGCGACGATGATGCCTTATGTGATGAACTATAACGTCTCGACCTCGACCGCGGAGATGGCAGAGATCGCCGGGGCGCTTGGCATCGATAGCGCCGGCATGGACACACGCGCCGCCGCCGGTGCAGCCATCGGCGAGATCAGCCGCCTCTTCGCCGCGATTGGCATCATACCGACGCTGGCAGGCCTTGGCCTCGCCGCCGACCGGCTCGACTGGACCGCGGAACAGGCGCTCGGCATCGACCGGCTGATCAAGAACAATCCCCGGACCTTCGACCTCGCCGCGATGCGCCGTCTCGTGCAGGCGGCCTATGACGGCGATCTCGCCGCGTCCGCACTTTGAATCCATGGGAACACGACGATGAACATGATCCAGCAAAGCATTGATCCCGAGGAGGACGAGGTGGATTTCCAGAGCTTTTCGCACGGCCTCTATATCGGCGGCAAATGGGTCCAGGCGCGGAGCGGCCGGCAGATCCAGGTCGTCGACCCCTCGACCGAGTGCGTAATCGCCGCGGTGCCCGACGCCACCATCGAAGATGCCACCGACGCCGTAAATGCTGCGGCCGCGGCTGCCGAAAGTTGGCGCAACACGCCGCCCCGCAAGCGCTCGGAAATCCTGCGGCGCTGCTATGAGCTGATGGTCGAACGATCGGAAACGCTCGCCACCCTGATCTCGCTCGAAAACGGCAAGGCCCTGCGCGACGCCCGCGGCGAGGTCGCCTATGCCGCCGAGTTCTTCCGCTGGAATGCCGAGGAGGCTGTCCGCATCACGGGCGAATTCGGCATCGCGCCTGGCGGCACCAATCGCATCGTCGTCGATTACCAGCCCATCGGTATCTGCTTTCTCATCACGCCGTGGAACTTCCCAGCCGCCATGGCGACGCGCAAGATCGCGCCGGCGCTGGCCGCGGGCTGCACCGTCATCCTCAAGCCGGCGACCGAGACACCGCTGACAGCTTATGCATTGGCGGCGCTCTACGAGGAAGCCGGCGTGCCGCCCGGCGTCGTCAATGTGCTGACGACGACCAATCCCGGCGCTGTCACCTCGACCATCCTCGCCGACCCGCGCGTGCGAAAGCTGTCCTTTACCGGGTCCACCGGCGTCGGCCGCACGCTGCTCGCGGAAGCTGCAAAGCATGTCATCTCCTGCTCGATGGAGCTCGGCGGCAATGCACCCTTCATCGTCTTCGACGATGCCGATCTGGAAGCCGCACTCGACGGCGTGATGATCGCCAAGATGCGCAATGCCGGCGAGGCTTGCACGGCTGCCAACCGGATCTATGTCCAGTCCGGCATCCACGATGCCTTCGCCGAAGGGCTTGCCAGGCGCATGGCGGCGCTCAAGGTTGGACAAGGCATCGATCCGGAGACGGAATGCGGGCCGATGATTACAAGTAAAGCGGTGGCGAAGATCGAAGCGTTGGTGCAGGACGCGATCGGCCGCGGCGCCGAGATCCGTTGCGGCGGCGCGCGGGCTCATGGCAAGGGTTTTTACTACCTGCCGACCGTGCTGGTGAAGGTGCCAGCGGATGCCCGGATGGCGCACGAGGAAATCTTCGGACCGGTGGCGCCACTCTCTGCCTTCGACACCGAAGCCGAGGCGATCGACCGCGCCAACGACACCGAATATGGTCTCGCCGCCTATATCTATACGAAGGATATTTCCAAGGGCATGCGCGTCGCTTCGAAGGTGGAATCCGGCATGATCGGCCTCAATCGTGGACTGGTGTCCGACCCCGCAGCGCCCTTCGGCGGCGTCAAGCAGAGCGGACTCGGCCGTGAGGGCGGACAGCACCACGGCATCGCGGAGTTCATGGAAGCGAAGTATATCGCCACCAGCTTTTGACATTGGAGGCATTGTTGAGCGACCCGTTCCGTATCCGTGATCATGTCGCTGATTTCGACGCCATCGTGTACGACATCGTCACCCGCAGTGCCGCGACGCGTGAGACCCTGCCGATGGTCGCAGACGTCGCCTATGGCACGGGGCCGAGCGAGGCGGTCGATCTCTTCTTCCCCCCCGCCGAGCGTCGGCCGGCAATGCCGGTGCATATGTTCATCCATGGCGGCTATTGGCGGATGTTTTCGAAGCGGGATTATTCCTGCATCGCCAACACGATCACCGCTGCCGGCGGGATTGCCGTCATCGTCGACTATGCGCTGATGCCTTTGGTTCGGATGGACACTATCGTCGATCAGGTCCGTCGCGCACGGGACTGGGTCGTGACAAACATCGCCCGGCATGGCGGCGATCCTGAGCGCCTCACGGTCAGCGGCCATTCCGCCGGCGCCCATCTCGCGAGCTTCCTGTTCACGCACGACCAGACACAGGGCCGCATTCGCGCGACACTGCTACTCGGCGGTCTCTACGAACTGGAGCCGCTACGCTCGTCGTTCCTGCAGGCGGAGATCGGCCTCACAGATGCGGAGGTTGCGGCCTTCACGCCGATGACCCATGAGCACGATCCGGCTACACAAGTCACAATGCTAGTCGGCGCCGACGAGACGCCGCCCTTCCATGATCTTGCCGATCGCTTCACAAAAAGGCTCAGGTCGCAACGGCTAACAGTCTCCCGTTCGGACCTTGCCGGCCGCAACCACATGGACAGTGTGCGGGACCTGGCGATTGCCAGCTCGGATGCCGGGCGTCACCTCATGGATATTTTGACATCATCCTGAGGCAGCAACGCTCGGCATCCTCCGGAATTATTCTGCCGCCTCGACGCGGTCCAGTTTCCGGGGCGATGGCCGCTGAAGCCCGAGATGCTCGCGCAGCGTCGATCCCTGATACTCCGTGCGGAACAGATCGCGGCGACGAAGCTCAGGTACGACGAGTTCGACGAAATCCGTGAGGCCCCAGGGCAGCACTGGCGGCATGATATTGAAGCCGTCGGCGCCGTAATTGACGAAGCGCTCTTCGAGCTGGTCGGCAATATCCTCGGCCGTGCCGACGACCTGCCAGTGGCCACGGGCGCCGGCGACGCGCTGGTAGAGCTGGCGAAGCGTCAGGTTTTCGCGGGCCGCAAGCTCGAGGAAGAGCGCGCGGCGGCTCTTGCCGCCTTCTGTCTCCGGCAGGTCCGAGATCAGGGCATCGACGGGGAGTGACCTGACTTCATCGACACCGGCAAGATCGGCCAGCATATCGAGACCGACCGAGGGCTCCAGCAGGGCCTGCAGCTGTTCGAATTTGTCCTCCGCCTCCTGCCGCGTCCTGCCCACGATGGGGGAGACGCCGGGCAGGATCTTCACGTCGTCGACCGAGCGGCCATATCTGGCAAGCCGGCCCTTGAGGTCGGCATAGAAGGCAACGGAGCCTTCGAGCGTCTGCTGGGCGGTGAAGATCGCTTCGGCAGTGCGCGCCGCGAGCTCCTTGCCCGGCTCGGACGAACCGGCCTGCACCACGACGGGATGGCCCTGCGGCGGACGGGGAATATTGAGCGGCCCGCGAACCTGGAAGAAGGCGCCGCGATGATGGAGCGGACGCACCTTGTCCGCATCGAAATAGGCCCCGGCCTCCCGGTTGCGCAGGAAGGCGTCGTCATCGCTCGTATCCCAAAGACCGGTCACGACATCCACAAATTCCTCGGCCCGCTTGTAGCGGTCGGAATGGGCGATGATGGCATCGCGGCTGAAATTGTAGGCGGCGCCCGGATCGGCCGAGGTGACGAGGTTCCAGCCGGCGCGCCCATCCGAGAGATGGTCGAGCGAGGCGAATTGCCGGGCGAGATTGTAGGGATCCGAGAAGCTCGACGACGCCGTCGCGACGAGCCCGATCCGGCTCGTCACCGTGGCAAGCGCCGAAAGCAGGGTGATCGGTTCGAATGGATAGAAGCCGGAATGGGCTTTGCGGCTTGCCGCATCCGCATTCTGCCCACGCACGCTCACGCTATCGGCAAGGAACACTGCGTCGAACTTGGCTTCCTCGGCAATCCGGGCGAAGCGGGCAAAATCCGAAAACCAGGTGCTGTCGGAGGCGCCCGGATGACGCCACGCGGCGAGATGGTGGCCTGTGAAGAGGAGGAAGGCACCAAGGCTCATTTGACCGTCACGTTTGGCCATTTCAATCTCCTTTTCGGACGCTGCTCAGTGCAGCCCGAATTCATTCAACAACTGTTCGCGGAACTTGACGAAGCGCTGCTCGCTTCTGTTGCGCGGACGCGGCAGGTCGATGTCGATCTCCCGGGTGCGACCGCCCTTTTCCTTGGAGAGGATCAGCACGCGGTCGGCGAGATAGACCGCCTCCTCGAGGTCGTGGGTGACGAGGATCATCGTCACCTTCTCCTCGCGCCAGATGCGGGAGAGTTCCTCCTGCATGGTGATCTTGGTCATGGCGTCGAGCGCGCCGAAGGGCTCGTCGAGCAGCAGGATCTCCGGCTTGACGGCGAGCGCCCGGGCGATGCCGACCCGCTGGGCCATGCCGCCCGAAAGCTGGGACGGCAGGGCTTCGGAGAATTCACCGAGGCCGACGAGCTGGACATAGTGCCGTGCGCGATTGCGCGCCTCGGTCTTGCCAAGGCCACGGTTTTCGAGCGGGAAAGCGACGTTGTCGAGCACCGTGAGCCAGGGCAGGAGCCGCGGCTCCTGGAAGATGACGGCGCGGTCCGTGCCCACACCGTGAACGGGCCTGCCGTCGATCAGCACGTCACCGCGGTCGGCATCCTCGAGCCCGGCAAGCACCCTGAGCAGGGTTGTCTTGCCGGAGCCGGAGGCGCCGACGATTGCGAGGATCTCGCCTGATTGAACGTGGTTGCTGACCCCCTGGAGCACATTGAGATGGCGGCCATTGATCGAGTAGGACTTGGAGAGGTTCCTGATCGTGACCTCTCCACGGTTGGTCAATTCAGCGACAGCCATCGGTCCGCTCCTTAGTTGCCGGCTACTGTGAAGTTGGCGGGATCGTAGAGAATGTCCTCAGCCTTCAGCTGGCCGGGCTTCAGCACGCCACCACGGGCGAGGATGTCGATCCAGAACTGCAGGTCACGCGGCACGGCCTTGCCGCCTTCACGCACACCGAAGCCGGTGAAATACTGCGCAATATCGGGGTTTTCGTTGCGGGCGGCGAGCGCCTTGGCAAGCACGACCTTGGTCTCCTCCGGATGCAGGCGGGCATATTCCAGTGCTGCCTGCGACTTCTCGACGAAGATCTTCGCCGCCGCCGGATGTTCCTTGGTCCAGTCGCGGCGCAGCACGACGAAGCCGCCGGCGATCTCGCCGAGAACATCGGTGTCGCCGAAGATCTTCTGCAGCGGGCCATTCTTCAGGGCAGCCCCCTCGAAGGTCTTCTGCCAGTAACCGAATGCTGCGATGTCGACCTGCTTGGAGCGCAGGACCTGCTCGAGCTGCGGACCGGGCACCACAACGAGCTTGGCGGCATTTTCCGGCAGGCCGACCGAGTGGAGCGCCTCGCGCACCGTGTAATCCAAATGGGCGCCGAGCGTATTGACGGCGATGGTCTTGCCGGCGAGGTCCTTGATCGATTTGATGGGGCTGCCTTCGAGCGTGTAGAAGATGCTCTCGGTCGACTTGTTGATGCCGTTCGAGGCATAGGCAGCGACGAAATCATTGCCGCCGGCGATCGAGTTCAGCACGGCGGCCGTTGCCGCGCTGCCGAGTTCGACGTCACCCGACGCCAGCGCAAACAGCGAGGCCGGGCCACCCTGGGCGTAGCCGACATTCTTGAGCGTGATGCCGGTATCCTTGAAGTAGCCGAGTGCGTCGGCGAGTTCGTGAGCGGCAAGACCGCCCTGGCTGGCGAGATAGCGGATCTCGACCTGCTCCGGTTCGGCGGCGAAGGCGGGGGCTGCAAGCAGCAGGCCGGCGGCGACAGCAGCGCGGCCGAAAGTACGACGGGAAATCAGCATTTAAAGCTCCGTTGGTTGGATAGATTGAATTGTGAAGTCGGCGTCGGCCGTCAGTCCTTGACCTTCGACCAGCGGCACAGCCGGGCCTGCAGGCTTTCCAGGACGAAATTGGCGGTAAGGCCGAGTAACGCGAGCAGCAGGATCGCCGCAAACATCAGCGGGATCTGGAAATTGTACTGTGCGTTCATCACCTGGAAGCCGACGCCGGAATTGGCGCCAATCATCTCGGCGGCGATGAGCAGCAGCAGCGAGGTCGTGGCGCTGAGGCGCAGGCCGACGAAAATCTGCGGCAGAGAGGCCGGCAGCACGACGCGGCGGAACACGGTGAGCCGTTTGGCCCCATAGACGCGGGCCATTTCGACCAGCTTCGGATCGACCTGCTTCACGCCGCCGATCGTTGCGAGCAGGATCGGGAACAGTGTCGCCCAGAAGATGACGAAGACCTTGGAGGTCTCGCCGAGACCGAGCAGCAGGATGAAGACCGGATAGAGCGCGAGCGCCGAGGTCTGCCGGAAGAGCTGCAGCACCGGATCGAGGCTGCGCTCGATGACCCTGATCTGGCCCATGAAAAGGCCGAGCGGGATGCCGACGGCGACAGCCGCGCCGAAGGCAAAGCCCGCGCGCTGCAGGCTGATGGTGATGTCATGGGCAAAGGTGCCTACCGTGACACCATTCCACAGCGCGACGAAGATCGCATCGAGCGGCGGCAGCACCGCCGGATTGGTCCAACCGAGCGCGGGCGATATCTGCCAGAGGACGGCAAAGGCGATGAGCAGTCCATAACGCGAGATGACATTGCGCAGCAGGGTGAGCGCGTCCTTCACCGGTCCGGTCCGCCAGAACGGCGTGGCACCATAGCTCGGCAGGATGACTTGCTGTTCGGTCTCGATGGCCATGAGATATCCCCTTCTCCGGTGTCGATTATTCGGCGGCTTCGGTGTAGGCGGCGCTCCATCGGTTCTGCGGGAAAGGCAGGCCGAGATTTTCGCGAAGCGTCGTTCCCTCGTATTTCGTGCGGAACAGGCCGCGGCGCTGCAGTTCCGGGATCACGAGATCGACGAAGTCGTTGAGACCGGTCGGCAGCCAGGGCGGGAGGATGTTGAAGCCGTCGGCACCTTCATTCTCGAACCATTCCTGCAGTGTGTCGGCGATCTGGATAGCGGAGCCGACGATGGTGAAATGGCCGCGCGCGGAGGCGATCCACTGGTAGAGCTGGCGGATCGAGAAATTGTTCTCGTCGGCGATGCGGCGGATCAGTTCCTGGCGACTCTTCATTCCCTCCGTCGGCGTGACGGGTGGCAGGGGACCATCGAGGTCGAAACCCTTGAGATCGAGTTCGCCACCGGTCAGCGCGTTGATCAGCGCGAGACCGTCTTCCTCGACGATCAGGCTCGTCAGGCGCTCATATTTCTCGCGCGCCTCGGCCTCGGTCCGGCCGACGAAAGGCGAAACGCCGGGCATGATCAGGACATGGGAGGGATCGCGCCCATGACCGCGGGCGCGGTTCTTGATATCGCGGTAGAATTCCTGGGCGGTGTCGAGCTTCTGATGTGCGGTGAATATCACTTCCGCCGTGGCGGCCGCGAGGTCGCGCCCATCGTCGGATTGCCCGGCCTGGACGATCACGGGATGGCCCTGCGGCGAGCGGGAAACGTTGAGCGGACCCTCGACCTGGAAATGCTCGCCGCGGTGGTTGGTGCGATGCACCTTGCTGACATCGAAGTAGACGCCACTATCGCGGTCGCGGAGGAAGGCGTCGTCCTCGAAGCTCTCCCAGAGCTTCTTGACGACGGCGACATGTTCGGCAGCGCGGCGATAGCGCGCCGCATGCGGCAGCTGCTGGTCGCGATTGAAGTTGCGCGCCGCGGCCTCTGTCGCGGTGGTCACGACATTCCAGCCGGCGCGGCCGTCGGAGATCAGATCGAGCGAGGCGAATTTGCGGGCGACCGAATAGGGTTCCTCATAGGTCGTCGACGAAGTCGCAATGAAGCCGAGATTCTTCGTGAAAGGGGCGAGCGCAGAGAACAGCGTGACGGGCTCGAAGCCGACCACCCGTGCATTGCCACCCTCGATGCCGCCGCCGAAGGCGACCGCAAGGCCATCCGCCAGGAAGTAGGCGTCGAAGAGACCGCGCTCGGCAGTCTGCGCCAGCTCGACATGGAACTTGAAGTTCGTGGCACCATCGACCGGCTGGTCCGGGTGGCGCCAGGACGCGATGTGCTGTCCGCCGCCGGGCAGGAATGCGCCAAGCTTGATCTGTCTCGTCATCGACCCTCTCCATTTTCGTCAACCAGGCTTCGCCGGTACGGCAGCGAAACAGTGCAAGGAAGATCGCATATTGTCTATAAAATATATAGACTATTATTTTTGCAAAGTGAAGGCATTTTAGCGATGGCTTTTCCTTCAGTGCAGGAAGACGAGGAATTTTTTACCGCGGCGGGGCTGATGAACAGCGACGTCGCTCTGATCGGGCACGCCTAAACGTATGGGCTGGCTAGATTGTCGAGCCGCGCGTGAACCCCTGGCTAGCCAGAACGAGGTTGCTCGTATGGCTCTCCGATATCCGGCCTTCGACAAGATCGGCGGCGGTGAGGCGCTCGATGATGCGGCCGCTCTGCATGACCGCCAGGCGCCGGCACATATGGGTGATGACGCCGAGATCGTGACTGACCATGATGAAGGTCAGCTCGCGCTCATTGCGGATCTGCTCGAGAAGATTGAGAACTTCCGCCTGCACCGATGCGTCGAGCGCCGAAGTCGGCTCATCCAGCAAAAGGATCGAGGGTTCGACGATCAGCGCGCGTGCGATCGCCACGCGCTGCCTTTGCCCGCCCGACAGCTGGTGCGGATATCGGAAGCGAAACCCCGAGCCCAACCCGACCTCGTCGAGCGCCCGGCGGATGCGCAGCTCCTGATCGCCGATGCTATGAATAACGAGCGGCTCAAGAAGCTGGCGGTCGACGGTCTGGCGGGGATGGAGCGATCCATAGGGATCCTGGAACACCATCTGCACGCGCCGGTAAAAATCCCGGTTGCGTCGATTGGCTGCGAGCTGGGTGCCGGTGACCGTGATCTTGCCAGCGCTGACGGGAGAAAGGCCGGCAACGGCGCGCAGCAAGGTCGACTTGCCGGAACCGGATTCGCCGACGAGCCCGAAGGATTCGCCTTCACCCACGGAAAGGCTGACGTCGTCCAACGCCTTGAAGCCGCCGAAGTTGACCGAGAGGCCGTCGATTCTGATGACCTCGGTCATAGTGCCCATTCAGGTTTGCGTTCCAGCACGGGAAGCGGGTGCTGGCTCGAGCCGATCGACGGCAGGCATTTTAGCAGCCCCTGCGTGTAGGGATGGCGCGCCTTCGACAATTCCGACGCCCTCAGTTCCTCGACGATCTTGCCGGCATACATGACAATGACACGATCGCAAAAGGATGAGACGAGCCTGAGATCATGCGAGATAAGGATCAGGCCCATGCCCCGGTCGCCGACCAGGCGGTCGAGGATGCGCAGGATTTCGAGCTGGATCGTGACGTCGAGCGCCGATGTCGGCTCGTCGGCGATCAGCAGCTCCGGCTCGGAAATCAGCATCATGGCGATCATCGCACGCTGGCCCATGCCGCCCGAGACTTCATGCGCGTGGAGATCGAAGACGCGGCGCGGGTCGCTGATCTGCACGGCCTCGAGCATGGCGAGTGCCCTCTCGCGCGCCTCGGCCTTGCTGATCCTGCGGCGCGAGCGGAGCGTCTCGACGATCTGCCGGCCGATGCTCATGACCGGATTGAGGGAATAACGCGCGTCCTGCAAGATCATTGCGATGCCTTCGCCACGAAGCTGGCGCCGCATCTTCGGCGTCGCAGTGAGCAGGTCGATGCCCTCGAAGGTCAGTTCCCTGGCCGTGACCTCGGCATGCGGCGGCGTGAGGCCGATAATGGCCCGGCCGGTCTGGGACTTTCCGGAACCGCTTTCTCCGACGATACCGAGTCTCTCGCGGCCGAGTTCGAAGGATATGCCGCGCACAGCCTCCACCCGCCCGGTGCGGTTCGGAAAGGTGATCCTGAGATCGTCGACGGTAAGCAGGTTCACTGATTGCTCTCCCGCGGGTCGAGCGCATCACGCAGGCCGTCGCCGAGCAGGTTGAAACCGAGGCTGACGGTGAGAATGGCAATGCCGGGCATGGTCGCGACCCACCATTGATCGAGAATGAAGCGCCGGCCGGAGGCAATCATCGCACCCCATTCCGGCAATGGCGGCTGCGCCCCCAGCCCGAGGAAGCCAAGACCGGCCGCCGTCAGGATGATGCCCGCCATATCGAGCGTGACGCGGACAATGACCGAGGAGAGGCACATCGGCATGATATGCCGGAAGACTATGCGGAAGGGCGAGGCGCCCATCAGCCGCACGGCAGCGATGTAATCGGAGTTGCGCAAAGCGAGCGTTTCTGCGCGCGCGATACGCGCATAGGGCGGCCAGGAGGTAAGCGCCATGGCGATGACGGCATTCTCGATGCCAGGCCCCACGGCGGCGACGAAAGCCAAAGCGAGGACCAGCTTGGGGAAGGCGAGGAAGATGTCCGTGATCCGCATGAGGATCGCATCGATCCAGCCACCGGCATAGCCGGATACCGTGCCGACGACCAGTCCGACCGGCGCGGCGATGACGGCAACCAGAAGGACCACGGTCAGCGTCAGCCGCGTGCCATACATCAGGCGGGAGAGGATATCGCGGCCCTGATCATCGGTTCCGAGCAGATAGCCTTCGCTTCCCGGCGGCAGCAGCCGGGCACCGGCGAGATTGCCGATGACGGGGCTGTAGGGGGCGAGGACATTGGCGAAGGCGGCAATCAGGAGCAGCGCAATGATGATCACCAGTCCCACGACAGCCAGACGATTGGCGCAAAAGCGGGCCCAGGTCAGATAGGCCTTGCCGAGGCGCGCCTGCATCCGCGATTGAGGGCGATCGGACAAAAGCCATTCGCGTCGTGTCATGCGGCTCGAAGTCATTTCAGTCATTGGGCACGAGTCCGTGGGTCAAGCGTGCGGTAAAGAAGGTCGGATGCGAGATTGATGCCGACGAAAACCGCGCCGATCACGATCGTGCCGCCGAGAACGGCATTCATATCGGCATTCTGCAATGAATTGGTGATGTAAAGTCCGAGACCCGGCCAGGCGAAAACCGTCTCCGTCAGCACCGACCCTTCCAGGAGGCCGGCATAAGACAGCGCAATCACCGTGATCAACGGCACGGCGGCGTTGCGGAGCGCATGGCCCCAGACGATCCGCGCTTCCGAGAGCCCCCTGGCCCGCGCGGCAACGATATATTCCTGGCCGAGTTCGTTCAGCATGAAATTCCGGGTCATGCGGCTGATATAGGCCAGCGAGAAATAGCCGAGCAGGCAGGCGGGCAGGATGATGTGGCGGAACACATCCCGGAAGACGTCCCATTGCCCCTGCCAGGCGCTGTCGATGAGATAGAAGCCCGTGATCGGCGTGAAGCTATATTCGTGGACGATATCGATGCGTCCGGGAAACGCCACCCATCTCAGTTGCGCGTAGAAGAAGACGAGAGACAGCAGGCCGAGCCAGTAGATTGGGACAGAATAGCCGACGAGACCGACGATGCGGACGATCTGGTCGACGAGCGATCCGCGCTTGACGGCTGCGAGGACGCCGAAGGGAATTCCGATCGCCGCGCCGATCAGCGTGCCCAGCGTCGCGAGTTCGATCGTGGCGGGGAAGACGCGGCCAATATCCTTCATGACCGGATTGGTCGTCAGGACGGACACGCCGAAATCGCCGGTCGCGGCCGCCTTCACATAGTGGAAGAACTGTTGATAGAGCGGCAGATTGAGGCCCATCTCCTCGCGCGTCCGCTCCACCACGCTGGCCGGCGCGCGGTCGCCGAGCACCGCCAGCACGGGATCAATCGGTATGACCCGCCCGATGAAGAAGGTGACGGCGAGCAGGCCGAGATAGGTCGTCACCACAATGACCAGAAAGCGCAGGATCGAAAGCGACATGCTGCCGGCGCCAGGACGCTTGCGCTGGGCTGGAGGTGGTATCTCGACAATGGTCAACCGGCGGCCTCCAGGTCAGTTCTTCCAAACGCGGTCGACGAAGTTCGTGTCGAAGCTCGGACCGAGTTTGAGGCCATTGACGTTGCGGCGAAGGCCGGCGACTTCCGTCTTCTGATAGATGACGATGAAAGGGCCGGTGCTCAGCACGGTATTCTGCAATTGCCGGTAGGTTTCAGCGCGCTTGGCAGGATCCTTTTCGACAAGCGCGTCCGCGGTCGTCTTCGTGAGGTCCGGAACATCCCAGGCATTGCGCCAGGCAAGCGTCTTGCTCTTGGTTGCGTCGGAATTGTCCGGGTTCGACGTGAAGGTCTCGGCGTTGGAATGCGGATCGAAGTAATCCATGCCCCAATCGCCGATATACATGTCGTGATTGCGCGCCCGGTATTTCGTGAGCGTCTGCTTGCCGTCGCCGGGGATGATTTCCAGCGTGATGCCGGCCTGGGCCAGCGTCTGCTGGAAGGATTCGGCAATGCCCGTCACCGGCTGTGTGTTGCGTGTGTCCATGGTCACGGTGAAGCCATCGGCCAGCCCGGCCTTTGCCAGCAGTTCCTTGGCCTTGGCGACATCCAGCTTATAGGGATTTTCATCGAGTTCGCCGAGAACGCCCTTCGGCAGGAAGGTCTGGTGGATCTCGCCGATGCCACGGATCAGGGTCGTGCCTATCGCGTCATAATCGACGAGATATTTGAACGCCTCGCGGACTTCCGGCTTGGCGAGATTCGCATTCTTCTGGTTGAGGCTGATGTAATAGACAGTCGCCTTTGTGGCGCGGGTGGTGGCGAGATCCGGATTGTTCTTGATGGCATCGAGATCGCCCGGCTCGAGATTGCGGGCGACATCGATATCCCCGGCCTCGAGCGCCAGCCGCTGACCTGAGCTTTCCTTCATATGGCGATAGATGACGCGGGCCAGCTTCGGCTTCTCACCATAGTAATTGTCGTTGCGTTCCATGACGACGATCTCGTTGGCGCGCCATTCCCGCAGCTTGAAAGGACCGGAGCCGGCAAAGCCGGTCTTCAGCCAGGCATTGCCGAAATCATTGTCATATTTGTAGGTGTCGGATGGCGTGACGGCTGCGACATGCTCGAGCGCAAGCTTCTTGTCGACCACGGAGGCGACGGTCGCCGTGAGGCAGTTGAGCACGAAGCTCGGCGAATAGGCCTTGTCGACGGTGAAAACGAATGTCGTATCGTCGATCGCCTTCGCCTTCTCGGTGACATTGTCGCCATCGAGGCCGAACTGGGTCAGTATGAAAGCCGGGCTCTTGTCGAGCTTGACGGCACGCTCGAACGACCAGGAGACATCCTCGGCGGTGACCGGATTGCCCGACGCGAATTTCACGCCGGGCTTGAGCTTGAACGTATAGGTCAGGCCATCGTCGGAGACGGTCCAGCTTTCGGCAAGGTCACCCTTGACCTTGGACGTGTCGGTCATATCGAGCCGGACGAGCAGGCTATAGGTGTTGGCGGTTATCTCGGCGGTCGAGAGCTCGAAGGCTTCGCCCGGATCCATCGAGATGATGTCATCCATCGCAAAGGCCTCGACCAGCGTATCGGCCGGGGTCTCGGCATGGGCGGGGCCATTCGCCGCGAGAAGAACGCCAAACGCAGCGGCAGTGGCAAAGATTCGCAAACGTCGATTCAATATCTCGATCATCATCCACGTTCCCCTGTCGACCCTTTGCGGGTCGTTGTTTTTGGAGTTCCGGCGGCCCTGTCATCCCATGGATGCGCGGCTGTCTTTCCGGAAACTTCGGACAGACTATTCAGTACCGGCCCGTTCGACAATCTAATATTATGATTCAGGGAATCGCAACCAGGTCTGGTTGAGGAGGGCGTTCAGGCGTGAACGCACGTCTGTGCGGCACACGCGACTTCAGGCTGATTCCACAGGGTGTCGCTGTCAGCGCCGGCGCAGGCCGTCAACGAAGATCTCGACCATGCGGAGCGCTCCCGGCTGCCAGTCGGGCGTGCCCTGGGCGTAGAAGATGCCGATCAATGTGCGCCACAGATCCTCGGCAGGTACGTCGTCGCGGATCTCGCCGGATTGCACCGCCTTGTCAAGAAGGAGCCTGATCGCGCCCAGCATGCGTTCGTAGGTATAGGCCTTCAGCTCGGAAGAGCCGTGCGCGGCAAGTTGCAGCGCCTCGATCATGCCTCGCTTGGCGGCAACCAGCCGGACATTGGCCAGAAGCCAGGTCTTGAGTGCTCCGACGGGTTGCTGCTCCTTCACGAGCTGTTCGGCCAGATCGCCCAACAGGTCCACTTCGTGACGATAGACAGCCTCGAACAGTGCCTCGCGCGTCGGGAAATGTCGGTAGAGGGTGCCGATTCCGACGCCGGCCTGGCGGGCGACCGCTTCAAGGCTTGCTTGAGAGCCGCCGGCTGAAAAGACGCTGGCAGCCGCATTGAGCAGCAGCTCGCGATTCCGGATGGAATCGGCCCGCAGTTTCCTCGGTGTTGCGCTCGTTTTCTGTTCCATCAGACTAATATAGGGCCTGCCTCTTGATAAACGGAGGGTGCCTCCGTATATTGTTTTCTGCGTCCGGGCTTCCGAGGAAGTCCCGGCGGTGCTTCAGCGGGCCGCCACCCGCATTCTGCCAATCTGCCGCCGAGCGCGGTTCGATCCTTACATCAATATCCCTGCATGGAGTACCCCAATGTCACTCTCCATCAGCCTCACCATCAATGGTGAGCCGCGCGCCATCGCGCTCGACGATCCCCGTATAACGCTTCTCGATCTCCTCCGCGACAGGCTGGACCTGACCGGAACGAAGAAGGGCTGCGACCGCGGCCAATGCGGCGCCTGCACCGTCCTGATCGATGGACGGCGAATCAATTCCTGTCTCACGCTGGCCGCCAGCCTCGACGGTGCTGTGATCACCACCATCGAGGGATTGGCCAAGAACGAGGCGCTTCATCCCGTCCAGACCGCCTTCATCGAGTGCGACGGCCTTCAATGCGGCTACTGCACACCCGGCCAGATCATGAGTGCAGTCGGACTGATAGCCGAGGGTCGTGCCGGCGACGATCCTGAACGCATCCGCGAACTGATGAGCGGCAATATCTGTCGATGCGGTGCCTATCAGGGCATCACGGAAGCGGTGGCAATGGCGCAGAAGAGCATGGGCGAAGAAAAGCGGAGGAATGCGGCATGAACCGGTTCGACTTCATTCGCCCGACCTCCATCGCGGAGGCGATCGCCGCGGCAAGCGTCCCGGGTTCCGCCTATCTCGCCGCCGGTACCAACCAGCTCGACCTGATGAAGATCGGCGTCTCCCGACCGGATCGTCTGATCGACATATCGCGCCTGCCCGATCTCGACCGCGTCGACTGGCTAGAGGACGGCAGCGTGCGGATCGGCACCCTGGTTCGCAATGCGAATCTCGCCTACGACGACCGCTTTGCCGCGACCTTTCCGGCGGTCGCCGAGGCGCTGCTATCCGGCGCGTCCGCCCAGCTGCGCAATGCCGCCACCGTCGGCGGCAACCTCATGCAGCGCACGCGCTGCGCCTATTTCCAGGACACGGCCAGCGCCTGCAATCGCCGGGCGCCCGGCTCGGGCTGCGACGCCAAGGATGGCGAAAACAGGCTGCATGCGGTGCTCGGCTGGAGCGATCACTGTATCGCGACCCATCCGTCCGATTTCTGCGTTCCGCTGACGGCACTCGATGCCGTGGTGGAGGTGGAAGGCCCGGACGGCCGGCGCGAAATTCCCGTCGATGCCCTGCATCGGCTGCCGGGAGAGACCCCCGAGAAAGAAACCAGCCTCTCCCCCGGCGAACTCGTCGTCGCCCTCCGCATCCCAGCGGCGGGCGGCGTCTTCGCCCGCAATTCCCGCTACCTCAAGCTCCGCGAACGCACCTCCTATGCCTTCGCCGTCGTTTCCGCCGCTGCCATGCTCGAAATCGAGGATGGTACGATCGTGCGCGCGGGCCTTGCCCTCGGCGCCGTGGCGCCGAAGCCCTGGCGCGCCCGTGAAGCGGAGGCGTTCCTCGTGGGCAAGCCGGCCTGCGCGGAGACTTTCGCCGAGGCAGCACGGCTGGCCCTCGCGGACGCCCGTCCATCGGGGGACAATGCCTTCAAGATCGAGCTCGCGCGCCGCATCCTGTCGCGCGCGCTCATCCTAGCAGCCGAGGGGACGCCGGCGACCATGCCGGCGTTGCCCGGCTCACCCTTCTCGACAATTCCGGGAGATCGCCATGTCGCCTGAAGCCATTCCTCTCCGTAGCGCCCGCTACGGTTCGAACGCCGGCCAGCCCTTGACCCGACGCGACGGCGTCCTGAAAGTCACGGGCCGCGCGACCTATGCCGCCGACAACAAGCCCGAAGGCCTGCTCTATGCCTTCATGGCCGTGAGCAAGATTGCCCGCGGCCGCGTGACGTCTCTCGATGTCGAGGCCGCAAAGGCGCATCCGGGCGTGGTGGACGTGCTGACACCAGCCAACCGGCCGCCGCTGTTCCACAATCCGGATGAGAAGATGCCGCCCTTCGGCTTCCGCGTCGAAGTGCTACAGGACAACCGTGTCCGCTACGTCCACCAGCCGATCGCCATGGTCATTGCGGAGTCCCTGGAGGCCGCTGCCGAAGGCGCTGCCCTGCTCGATCCGCATTATGAAATTGAACCCGCCAGAACCAGCCGGACCACCGGCGAACTCTATGATCCCAAAGGCATTGGCATCGGCGCACCGCCGCGAACGGCCTTTGGCGACATCGAGGACGGCTTCGGCCGTGCGACGCGGATCGTCGAAGCCGAATACACCACGCCTGCGCAATATCACAATGCCATGGAGCCGCATGCCGTCGTGGCCGAATGGGATGGCGACCGGGTGATGCTCGACATGCCGAACCAGGCGCTCGCCTTGAGCTGCGCCTCCTACGCCGCCTATTTCGGCATACCCGTGGAGAATGTGACGATCCGCTCGCCCTTCCTCGGTGGTGGCTTCGGCTCCAAGGCCATCCTCAACGGCCCGCAGATCCTCGCCATTCTCGCGGCCCGAATGTTGAAGCGGCCCGTGAAACTGGCGCTGTCCCGCAGCCAGATGTACGGCCCGGTGGGCCATCGCGGCAGCACCTGGCAGAAGTTGCGGCTCGGCATGGATGACGAAGGGCGCCTGACCACGCTTCATCATCAGGCGGTCGCCTCAACCTCTTCATTCGACGACTTCATCGAACCCGCCGCCAATGCCTCACTGCCGCTCTATGCAAGCCCCGCGATCCTTGTCGAACACAAGGGTCTCAGGCTCGACATCGGAACGCCCGGCCCGATGCGGGCGCCCGGCGTAGCCAGTGGTTCGGCGGCTCTCGAAGTCGCGATGGACGAAGCCGCAGAGGCCTGCTGCATGGATCCGCTCGCCTTCCGCCTCGCCAACTACGCCGAGACCGAGCCGGGCAGCGGCAAGCCCTTCTCCTCCAAATCGCTGCGGGAATGTTATGCCGAGGGCGCCAGCCGCTTCGGCTGGTCCAAGCGACCGCTCGCGCCGCGCCAGATGCGCGATGAGAACGGCTTCCTGGTCGGCTGGGGCATGGGCACGGCCGTGTTCCACTGTCCGCATTTCCCGGCCGAAGCCCGCGCGACCCTGCGCGCCGATGGGACCGCTTTGGTGGAAACGTCAGGGGCCGACATGGGTCAGGGAGCCTGGACCGCGCTCGCCCAGATCGCGGCCGAGGCGCTCGGCCTCGATCCGGATCAGGTCGAGTTCCATTCCGGCCTGTCTACCCTGCCCGATGCCGGCATTGCCGGCGGTTCCGGCCATACGGCAAGTGCCGGTCTGGCGCTCAACAATGCCGGCAAGGATGTCATCGCGCAGCTTTCCGACCTCGCCACCAACGATCCGTCGTCGCCGCTCTATGGTGCCGGCAATGTCGGCGTGGTGGCGCGGGGTGGCTGGCTCCATCGTCGGGACGACGAAGGACGCAGCGAAAGCTACACTGATATCCTCGCCCGCGCCGGCAGAGCGGAATTGATCGGCACAGCCAAGGCCGCCCGTGACCCGGCGGTAGCGGCCGCCCATGCC
This sequence comes from Rhizobium sp. SRI_017, assembly GCF_057586295.1. Classification (NCBI taxonomy): domain Bacteria; kingdom Pseudomonadati; phylum Pseudomonadota; class Alphaproteobacteria; order Hyphomicrobiales; family Rhizobiaceae; genus Rhizobium; species Rhizobium sp. SRI_017. The sequence continues at coordinate 155,066 of NZ_JBYCZP010000012.1, forward strand.
ATGTACTCCCATGGCGCCGTCTTCGCCGAAGTGAAGATCGACCCTGATCTCGGCCAGATCCGGACCACGCGTCTGGTCGGTTCCTTTGCCGCCGGCCGCATCATCAATCCGCGCCTGGTCCGCAGCCAGTATTTCGGCGGCATGATCTGGGGCGTTTCGTTTGCCCTGCATGAAGAGGCGATCGCAGACCGCCGGTCGGGTCGGATCATGAACGCCGACCTTGCCGAGTACCACGTGCCCGTCAATGCCGACATACCGCCGCTCGAGGCCTTGCTCATTCCGGAGGACGACCCCTATGTCAATCCGATCGGGGTGAAGGGCGTCGGCGAGATCGGCATTACCGGAACCGTGGGAGCGATCGCCAATGCCGTCTGGCATGCGACGGGAAAACGGGTGCGGCAATTCCCAATCCGGCTTGAGCACGTGTTGGACGGTCTTTGAGATCCGGGCGAAGTCGGTCAGGAACTCCGAAAGCCCGACCTACTTCGAAATCGATGCAGACAGCAGCATCGCCGGTACCGAGGGGTCGTCGGCGTCGGTGACCAGCAGCAGATCGAGTCGATCGCCGTCCTGCCGGGCACTGATGCCCTCAACCTTGTAGGGCCGCTCAAGTCGCTGCAAGGCGCCGAGATGTCCCCTATTGTCGACGATCCCGATGGCCGCCCCGACGCAGGGGCCGTCGCGGTAGGGGTCGTCAGTGTCTTCCGCGACAGCGCAGAACACCATGTCACCGCTGGGCAAGGCCGATGCGTCGGTGAAGCACAAGGGGACGTCGTCGATCGAACCAAGATCGAGCCGATCGATGGCTGTTGGCGCGATGATATCGGCGCACGCGCTGCGCATGGCGTCGAGAACGGGGGAAAGCGGGTAGCGGATGATCGCATTATCGGGGCGGCTGCCGTTGCCACGCTGGAACAGGCGCAATTCATCGCCGACAATCACCGCGCCCTCGATGTTGAGTTCGGCAAACGCATCGTGAAGTGGCCCGAGAATGGGTGACATATCCAGCGCATGCGGCGAACCGCGCATCGCGCCAACCGAGTCAAGGCCGAGAATAGCCCCGCGTCTGCGGTTCGGCCTCGATCCCGATCCGAGAGCCAGCAGGGCGCCATGCGGAAAATCCGCAAAAGCCGGAACGAGGGCGAGGGCTTCGAGGTCCGGCTTCTGCCGCTTTCGCTCAACCTTGTCGTCGGGCAACGCGCCATCGAACAGGCGGATCAGATGGCCGGGCGCAAGTCCGGAAGAGGAAAACACACCCAGGTGAAGTTCGTCATCGGCCACGACGTAGGCCGTTGAGCCGACGCATATGAGTCCGCTGGCAGCGCTCAAATGGGAAGGCTTCGTGCCGCGAGCGTCGGCAGAGATCTCGAGTTTGCGTATTTCTGTGAGGGCGATCATCGCCGGTGTTCTATCAGGCTGAATTGCCGGCCTCCAGCTTTGTTGCGCTAAGGTTTTTCACAGCGCATCTTCCTGCGCGCCGACACGCGCTTTTTGACAATGGTTGAGATTTTTGGCGGGCAGGTGAAATCACCTCTTGAAAGCACTAAGGAAGTGCTTTATATCTTGCACATGTCAAACAGAAACGTGAATTCGGTGATCTGCTATCGCCTCGCTCCTTCGGAGCAAGCGAGGCTTGCTTTGGAAGAGACGTTTCAGGCCTACGATTCAATGTTCGCCTTGATGGATGAAATCCTGGCCGAGAAGCGCGGGGCCAATCTCGTCACGCTGCATGACCTTGCCTATGAGGCCGTCAGGTCGCGGACCGGCCTGCCGGCGCGGCTCGTGACGCTCGGCCTTCGCCACTATGCATCGAACCGCAGCCATCCGGACAAGCTTCGGCGTCTGCCGCTCGATGACAAGCTTTTCGCGATCAAGGGGCCTTCGGATCTCACGATCGCCACCATCCATGGCCGAGTCTCTGTGCCCTACGAGGTGGCGGGCTACAGCCGCGGCACGGTCGATGTCTTCGCCGCCGAACTCGTCTCTGATCACGGCCAATACGAATTGCATGTCTCGGTAAACCAGGTTTCGGATCGAATGGAGGACAGCATGATGATGACGCAGGAAGGCATACTCTCGCGGATGGGCCGCCTGATCGCTGGTGCCGCCAATGCCGCGATCGACCGGATCGAGGACACCAACAAGGTTGCCGTCGTCGAGCAGGCGCTGCGCGAAATCGACGCTGCCGCTGAAGAAGCACGCGCCGATATCGGCCGCTCGCGCGCGGAGGAATACCGCATCACCACGCGCCGCGACGAAATCGGCCGCAGCATCAACGAACTCGACGAGAAGATCCGCACAGCGCTGGACTCCGGCCGTGATGATCTCGCCAAGGCCGGCGTCGCGCGTCAGCTCGATCTCGAAGCACAGATTGCCGCGCTCGACAAAGCTCTCGCCGATGCCCGTTCGCACCTAGAAGAAGGCCAGCAAGCGCTGCATGCGGTTCTCGGCGCGCGCCGCGAGGCCGAGGCACGCCTTCTGGAACTCAAGAAGAGCCTCGATTACCATCCGGACGATCCCGCCTCGCGGCGCAAGCATGGCAGCGCCACCGCGCATGCCAATCGTGCCGCGGCCGCCGTTACACGCGTCACCGGCGTGCCCTCCGGCCGCAATGCCGCCAGCGCCGATCTCGATGAACTCGACCGGCTGCATCGCGAACAGGCGATCGCCGCCCGGCTCGCCCGCTTCAAGTCGGAGGGGGGTTAGCACCGATGGGGCTGTTTCTCGCTCCGGAATGCCTCGCCTTCGCCATATCGGCCTCGCTGCTTGCCGCGCTGACGGCGATCGAGATGCTGTGCCTGCTGGTCGGCTTCTCGCTCGGCGAGGCGATCGACAAGGCGAGCGGATATGACGGCCACAACGACGGCACAGGCCTGTTCAACTGGCTCAATGCCGGTGGCGTGCCGATTCTTGTGCTCCTGCTGATTTCCCTCGGCATGTTCGCCATTTCCGGCTTTGTGATCCAGGGCGTGGCCCAAACCGTCTGGAAGCTCATTCCCGCAGCGCCGGCTTCTTTTGCGGCCTTTGTCGTCTCGCTGCCGGCCGTACGGATCTCGAGTGAATTCGTGGCCCGCATCGTGCCGAAGGACGAGACCTATGCGGTCGAACTGTCCGATTTCGTCGGCCGGACCGGCGAAGTGACCGTCGGCCCTCTCGATCAGGGACTGCCCGGGCGCCTGAAGGTCAAGGACCAGCACGGCAACTGGCATACGCTGAGGGCGCGGGCTGCGCCCGACCAGCCACCGATCGCCATCGGCGCCGCCGCGCTCATCGTCGACCACCAAGGCGATATCTTCGTCGCGATTCCGGTATCCCCAGACATTTTCGACAATCCCTCTTCCCAGGAGCAGCCATGATTTACGATCTCCTCTTGCCCGTTGGCATTGGCCTTGTCCTCATCTTCGGCATCGGCTTCGTGCTCGCTTCGCTCTATACGCGCTCGAGCCGCGACGAGGCCTATGTCCGCACCGGCCTCGGCGGCCAGAAGGTCGTGCTCGACGGCGGCTCAGTCGTGCTGCCGATCTTCCAGTCGATCGCCCGCGTCAACCTGAAGACGCTTCGTCTCGAGGTCCGCCGCGGCGAAGGTGACGCGCTGATCACCAAGGACCGCATGCGCGTCGATATCGGCGCCGAATTCTACGTCCGCGTCAAACCCGACGCCTCCTCGATTGCGCTCGCCGCCCAGACGCTCGGCGACCGCACCAACGATGCCGAGCAGTTGCGTATCCTGATCGAGGCGAAATTCGTCGACGGCTTGCGCTCTGTCGCCGCCACGATGAATCTCGATGCGCTTCAGGAACAGCGCATGGATTTCGTCAAAGGGGTGCAGGAAGCCGTCGGCGCCGACTTGCAGTCCAACGGTCTGGAACTTGAATCGGTGTCGCTGACCCGTCTCGACCAGACCGACATCAAGCATTTCAACGCCAACAATTTCTTCGACGCCCAAGGTCTTGCCACGCTGACCCGCATCACCGAGGCGCGCAAGAAGGAGCGCAACGAGATCGTTCGCGACACCGAAGTCGCGATCGCCAAGAAGGACCTCGAGGCCCGCGAACAATCGCTCGCGATCGAACGCACCAAGCGCGAGGCGGAACTGAACCAGGAACGCGACATCGTCAACAAGACGGCCGCGACCCGCGCCGAAGCCGCCCAGCAGGAACAGGCGGCCAAGCGCGCCGAGGAAGAAGCCCGCATCACCGCCGAACAGGCGATCGCCGAGCGCGAAGCGGCGGCCAAGCAGGCGCGCGAAAGCGCCAATATCGAATCGGCCCGCGCCGTGCAGCAGCGTGACACCGAAGCCAAGCGCGACCTACAGATCGTCGCCCAGGCCAGCGCCATCGCCGTTGCGACCAAGAGCCAGGAGGAATCCGAGGCCCGCGCCAAGGCCGAAGCCGCGCGCGCTCTCGCCATCGCGGCTGAGGAAAAGGTCGGAACTGCCAAGGCGGTCGAAATCGCCGAACGCGAGCGCCAGATCGCCGTGATCGATGCCCGCAAGCGGGCCGAGACCGAAGCGACCGCCATCACCGTGGGCGCCGAGGCCGAAAAGCAGGCAGCGGCCGACCAGGCCGATGCGATCAAGACGCTGGCCAATGCCGAGGCGGATGCCGCGATCATCAAGGCCAAGGGCATTCTCGAAAGCGGCCGCGCCGCAGCCGAGAGCGAGGCCTTGCTGAACGAGGCGCGCAACAAGCTGTCGACGGCGATGATCGAGTTCGAGATTCTCCGCGAGCGCATTCGCGTTATCCCGCAGGCGCTGGCCGAGGCGGTCAGGCCGATCGAGAAGATCTCCGACATCCGCATCTTCGACACCGGCGGAATGCTCGGGCGCGGTGGTGGCTCGGGCGAAGGCGGCGGCGGCGTCGGCATGGGCGAAGGTCTTGCCGGCCAGCTTCTCGCCTATCAGGCCAACAAGCCGATTGTCGACCGCCTTCTCAAGGAAGCCGGCTTCGAAGGCGACAACGCCGTCTCCGCCCTGCTTGACGGCATCGAGAAGAAGGAACCGAGCACGGCCTGACCAGATCGCGATGCCAAGGCCCGGACGCTCCGGGCCTTGCGCCATGCGTGCTGCGGCCGAGTGATCGCTCTCATGCGAACCACACAGCAAGCCGCTTGGTCATCTGCCAGGACTACCGACCGCTCCGCCGGCCGCGGGAAATGAGCTTGAGGCTGCGATCAGGCTGGAGAACATACCTTTCTTCATATTCGTCGCCGCCGCTACGGAACCGGTGAACCAGCGTACTTCCGACGGGGCTCTTTTGAAGTTTCGCGTGGGGGCCACCACCGTAGGTGATGCTCCCGGGGACAGGCTCAAGCGCGAGCGCTGGGCTTGCGAGGACAAGGGCCACAAGGGCGATCAGTGCCTTTTTCATGTCGTTTTCCTGCGGTTGGCTGAGACCGAATAACCCGGCCCAAATCTGACTTGGAGTTGGGAAACCGCCTTGGCCCCACTCCATGGTCAATATAGGCGCCCGGCGACGCGTTTGCTTTCCACCGAACTTCACGAAATCGCGATCAATGCGATCGTCGTGCGAGTCGACGACCTCTCGCGAAAAACTGCATCGCTGTGGGGAAATCCACGCTCGGAGAGCGATGCGACCTGGCCCGGACAGGGTCTTCAGCTGAAAAATCGAGGGGCGCTGGGCACCCCTCGATATCGATGCAGTTTTAATTGACCTTCTTCATCAGTTCGTCAACCTGCTCGGTGGTCATTTCGCCTGTGGTCTCGACCTTGCCGTCCTTGATCTTCCAGAGGCGGAACGGGCCGGTGATGTCGCCGTACTGGTCAAAGCTGACCGGGCCGATAACGCCTTCATACTTGATCGGCTTGCCTTCGCTGATCAGCTTGAGCGCCTTGGCGAACTCCTCCTTGCCGGCGAAGATCGGTGTGCCCGCGGGATCGACCACCTTGGAGACGGCGTCCTTGATCTTGGCCGGGTCCTGCGAGCCGGCAATGGCGATCGCCAGGCCGGCGATGGCGCCCGCATCATAGGAGCGGTCGGCCGCCGGATTCGACGGTTCGATGCCCGAAAACTCCTTGTAGTTCTTCATGAAATAGTCGGTCGACTTCGTCGGGTTGGTGCCCGACGACGTGCCGTGCGCCTCGTTGAGGTATTCGGCGCCGACCGATTCGATGAAGTCAGGGCTGTTCATGCCGTCATTGAGCAGGAATTTCTGTACCCCGCCCTGCGAGATCCAGGTCCGCGCGATGGTCGCGCCGTCGACCGGTGTGCTGACGAGGTAGAGACCGTCAGGCTCGCCGCCCATCGCGGCGGTGACTTCCGAAGCATAGCTCGACTGCTTCTCGTTATAGGGTGTGACCGAGACGATCGTGCCCCCAAGCGCCTTGTAAGCCCTCGAGAACTCGGCGACCATGTTGACGCCGAAGTCGTTGTTGACATGGACGATAGCAAGCTTCTTGAAGCCGCTGTCGATGGCGTATTTTGCAGCGGCCACGCCCTGCAGCGCATCCGACGTGATCGTGCGGAAGAAGATGCCGTTGGTCTTGCCGTCGCGGGCCAGCGCGGTCAGCGTCGGCGAGGACGAGGCCGGCGAGATCTGCACGATCTTGGCAGGCCCGGTGACCGATGTCAGGATCGGGATCGACACGGACGAGATAATACCCCCGATCAGGAGCGGCACCTTCTTGACCTGGACCAGCTGCGTCGCGGCATCGACCGCGATGTTGCCCGCGCTCTGGCTGTCGCGCGTGTCGGTAATGAGATCGCAGCCCAGCACGCCGCCGGCATCGTTGATGTCGCGGAAGGCCATCTCGACGGACTTGGCGCCGGCCTGGCCATATTCGCCGGCAGGACCCGTCAGTTCCATCACCAGACCGACGGTGACCTTGCAGTCGGCGGCGTTGGCGATGCCGGCAGTGCCTGACAGTAGCAATGCGGCAGTCAGTTGGATCAGTGTCTTCTTCATCGTGGTTCCCTCTTTGTTTGATTTATTCCCAGTCTTCAAACCCGTTCTATTCAGCCGTCTGCATCCAGGTTTCATGCAGATGGCGCCATTCGACGCCGTTGGGCGCCGATGAACTTTTGACGAAAAGTGCCGAGGCACGCCGCGCGGTCTTCACGCCACGGCGCTCCTGTTTTTCGATATAGGTGACGACGACAGCGTTGCCGGATTCCCAGGCGGGCCTGACATCGGCGATCTCGATCGCGTAATCGCCATCGAAGGTCGCGCGGTTGTTGCGGACATAGGAGACGACCGCCTCACGATCGAGCATGTCGCCGCTCGGCGGGATCATCTGCACGCCTGGTCCCATGACCTTGTCGAAACGGTCGAAATCCACAGCGTCAGCAGTGTTCCTGTCGTACCAGGCGACGAAGAATTCATGCAGCGACACGACCTCGTCGCGGGCGCGGATGAAGAGGGGTGACGGGCTCATTTCTTCCCCGCATTGAGGTTGTAGTGCATGATTGAGCCGTGGCGGCCGGTGCGGTCTCGCTCGAGCGTATAGACGTCGCCTTCCGGCCCGATGCTCCGGTCGATGATGGCGTCGATATCGGCGAGATCCTCGGCGGACAGCCCGATGTCCATGATGCCGGCATTGGCCAGCGCATGGCTCTGGTTGCGGGCGCCGACGATGACGGCGGCGACATGCTCGCGGGTCAGCACCCAGGCGCTGGCGATCGTAGCGACGTCGACGCCGTGATGGTCGGCCACGCCTCGGAGCGTCCGCAGCAGTTCCTGGAAGAGCTCCCAACCGCCGAAATCGTCGATGATGAGCTTATATTTGACGAGCGAACGGTTCTCGAGATTCATCTCCGGCTCCGGTTGGCCGAGCCACCGGTCGCTGAGGAAGCCGCCGGCAACCGAGCCGTAGCACAGGAACTTGAAACCGTGGCGGGCAGCGAGCGCAGCCACGTGGCGCGTGGGCCGCTGATCGAGCACCGAATATTGCAGCTGCTGGCTCACCAGCGGCACGCCCGCCCCGACGATCTCGGCCAGTCGCGGCGCATCGAAATTGGTGGTCCCGAGATTGCGCACCTTGCCCTCAGTGCGCATCTCGTCGAGCCAGCCCATGGCATCGACATAGCCGTTGTAGGTGTAATCCCACCAATGAAACTGGACGAGGTCGAGCCGCTCGGTCTTCAAGCGCCGCAGCGACTGTTCGACGATACCCCTGATATAGTCGCGGCTGATGCGTGGCAGGATTTCGAGATCCGGCACCAGCTTGGTATGCACCTTCATGTGGGCGGCGACATCCAGCCCGCGTTCGGAGGCGAGCTTGAGCCGCGCCGCGCCGATCAGTTCCTCGACGCCGGTATAGATGTCGGCGCAGTCATAGGTCCTGATCCCGGCATCGAAGGCGGCGATGAGGTCATCCACGGCCTGCGCCCGGTCGATCGCGCCGTGTCCGCCCGCAAGCTGCCACCCGCCGCGAATGACGCGGGAAATCGAATAGCCGGGGGAGAGTTCGAAGGTCCTGGTCCCAATTTTAGTCATGTCATTTGCTTTCACTGGGCAATGGCACCGCCGTTGTCTCGGCATGGCTGAACCGCCGTTTGCCCAGCCGCACGATCCGGAGGCGGCTGGCGCAATTGGGGTCCGGGCAGGCGATCTCGGCATCCGAGGTCATCCAGTCGTTCGGATGCGTCTCGCGCTGCTTGGCGGCGAGGAGCGGCAGCACCGCCGAGATCGAATAGATGGAGAAGCCCTGGCCAGGTGGCATCGACAGCATCTCGCCGCGCAGCTCGAAATGGTCGCCCGGCTTGGCGCCGCAATAGATCGGCTTGCCGTCGGGGATCACCGCCTCGACCCTGAGGTCGTAGAGCTCGAATGCGTCATCGACAGCACTCATCTCATGCCTCCGTCCGGCTGAAGGTGACCTCGCAGGCGCCGTTGCGGCGGATCACACCGCAGGCCGTGGCGAAATGGTCTCGCTCATCCGGCGGCACCTGGGCAACCACGCTGCCCGCAAGCCAGCCGATTGGAAACAGCATCCGCGCGCCCGCGCCATAGAAGAGGCCGATATCGAAGATCGGGTTCGGATTGCCGCCCCACATGCGCGGCGGCACATAGGCGAGCACGATATCGCCGGGCTGCGGATTGAGTGTCGCGTTCTCTGGTGGCAGCGGCTTGGCATAACCCGCGCCCTCGAGATGGTCAGGCGGGATCGGGCAGGATATTTCGGGGCCGGTCCACATCGCATGGATGCCGCCGACGATGCGAGGTTCGGCGAGATAGTCCCACAGGAAGGCGGCATTGTCGGGCGCCTTGCCGTCGAGCAGCTGCGCCTTGACAGAGAGGCCGGATCTCGATTCCTCGATCAGAATCGCGCGGGTCATGACTTTCCTTCCTTCCCTGCCGTCTCTTCGGCGAGCATCTTGGTGCGCAGATATTCGAACGGCCGGGAAATATCGCCGGCCAGTGCCTCGCGCGCGGCATCGACATCCTTGGTGGCGAGCGCGCTGACGATGCGGCGATGATATTGCGCGGTATCGACCTCGCCCGCCTCCGAGAAGGCATAGATCGCCACGCGGATGCAGGGGCCGGATTGCAGCCACAGGCTCTCGATCATCGGCATCAGCACCGACGAGCCGCAGGAGTTGTAGATCTCGAAGTGGAACTTCTGGTTCAGCGTCACTTCGCGGTCGACGTCCTTGGGCTGCTTCAGCGCGCGCATCTCGTCCCATTCATGCAGGATCGCCTCGATGCGGGCGAAATCCGGGCCGGTCATGCGTTCGGTCGCGAGCGCGATCGCTTCACCCTCGATCAGGATGCGGGTGCGCAGAAGATCGGCCATGCGCTCGATCGTGATCGGCGGCACGCGGGCGGAGCGGTTCGGTAGAGCCTCCAGCGCCTTTTCGGTGATCAGCCGGCCGACGGCCTCGCGCACCGGCATGGTGCTGGTGGCGAGCGCATCGGCGAGGCCACGAATCGTCAGCACCTGGCTCGGCTCGAACATCCCGCCGATCAGCGCGCGACGCAGCTCGGAATAGACGCGGTCCTGCACGGTCTCGCGCCCCACCGGCATCAACTGCGCGGAGGAGAGGTCGTGTCCCTTGTCGGCTGCGGCTGTTCGCATCGCGTCCCTTGTCCCTCGCGATTTTTCCCTTGCCAATTATTTTAAGCTTAATATTGTGATCAATGCAAGTGTGATCACAAATCAAAAATCACGAAGCGACCAACGCTTCGGACAGAGGGTTAGATGAGGTCAGGGCAAGCGACCAAGGTGGAGCCGCCGGCTTCCGCCGTGCTGAGCGCAAGGAACGTCGTGAAGCGATTCGGCGGTCTTCACGCCGTCAACGACGTCAGCTTCGATGTCCGCCAGGGCGAAATCCTCGGCCTGATCGGCCCCAACGGTGCTGGTAAGACCACGATGTTCGACCTGCTCGCCGGCAGCCTGCCGCCGACATCGGGCCATATTGCACTCAACGGCGTCGACGTGTCGCGCGAGATGCCACACCGCCGGATCGGCCGCGGGCTTGGACGGACATTCCAGATCCCGCGGCCTCTTCCCAATCTGACACTGGTCGAAAATGTCATGCTTGCCGCGCAGAACCAGGCCGGGGAGAAACTGCTCGCCAATTTCCTCAACCCCTTCCGCGTCGCCGCCGAAGAGCGGGCGGCCGAGCAGAAGGCGATGGAACTGCTCGATCTCCTGTTGCTTTCGCGTCTCGCCCACGAGCCGGCGCGTGTGCTCTCCGGCGGGCAGCGTAAGCTGCTTGAACTGGCGCGCGTGATGATGGCCGACCCTGATATCATCCTTCTCGACGAGCCCGCGGCGGGCGTCAACGCCACGCTGCTCGAAGTGATCATCGACCGCATCCGCGAGATCAATGCCCGCGGCGTCACCTTCCTTCTCATCGAGCACAATATCGACATGGTCACACGCCTCTGCCACCGCGTGCTGGTCATGGCGAGCGGGCAATTGATCTGCGAGGGGACGGCGAGCGAGGTCGCCCGCGACCCGCGCGTCATCGAGGCCTATCTCGGAGGCGCGGCATGACCAGGCCCGTCCTCGAAGTCTCCAACCTGGTCGCCGGCTACGAGCCGGGCGTGCCGATCGTGCGCGGCGCGTCGATCCGTGTTGAAAGCGGCGAGATCGTCGTCGTGCTTGGCCCGAACGGCGCCGGCAAATCGAGCTTCATCAAGGCGATCGCCGGCCTCGTTCCGGTCTCTGGCGGCACGGTCCTTCTCGATGGCGATGACATCACCACGTTGCCCGCCCACCAGATGGTGCGCCGGGGCCTTGCGTTCGTGCCGCAGACCGAAAACATCTTTCCGCAGATGAGCGTCGAGGACAATCTCCGCACGGCCGGCGGAATCCTGAAGCCGAAGATCGCCGCTGAGCGTATCGAGCGCATGTACGAGACGTTCCCCGACCTGAGGAGCTTCCGCCGCACCAGCGCCGGCAATCTGTCGGGTGGCCAGCGGCAGATGCTCGCCGTCGCCCGTGCCCTGATCGTCGAGCCGAAGCTGCTGGTGCTGGACGAGCCCTCGGCAGGCCTCTCACCAAAGCTGGTGTCCATGGTCTTCGCGATGCTGAGCGAGATTCGCCAAGCGGGCATGACCATCCTGCTGGTCGAGCAGAATGCCAGGGCGGCGCTCGCCATCGGCGACCGCGCCTATGTGCTGGTCGAGGGCAGGCAAGCGCATGAGGGCGTGGCCTCGGAGCTCTGGAACGATCCTGTTGTCGCAGAGCTCTATCTCGGCCAGCGCGCGCACCAGCCGTCGGGAGGCCAGCCATGAACCTGCAATTCATCGTCGACGGCCTGCTGACAGGCTCGATGATAGGGCTCGGCGCCATCGGCGTCACGCTCACCTATTCCATCCTGCGCTTCTCGAACTTCGCTCATGGCGACTTCATGGCCTGGGGCACCTATGCGACGCTGGCCGTGGTCAGCGCCATCGGCGCCATAGCAGGCAAGTTCGCACCGATCGGCGCGCTCTCCTTCGGTTGGCCGCTGATCGTCGCGGTCATTGTCGGCGCGGCGATAACCGGGCTGCTGGCGCTGGCGCTCGACATCGTCCTCTTCGCCCGCCTCAGGGCGCGCGGACAGGCGATCATTGTCGTCATGGCAAGCTTCGGCGCATCGATGGCGCTGCGCAGTCTGCTCGAATTCATCTTCACCTCGCGGCCCGCCTATTTCAGCAAGGCGATCCAGATGGCGATGCCGGTTGGACTGGGCATCCGCGTCACGCCAGACCAGATCGCGCTTCTCATTGTCACCGCCGGGCTGGTGGCCGCCACTCACCTCTTGATGACTCGCACCCAGACGGGACGATCCATGCAGGCCGTCAGCCAGAATCTGGCGCTCGCCCGCGTGGTGGGCATCGATGTCGCCCGTGTGGTGCGCGTCACCTGGCTGCTCGGCGGCGCGCTCGCCTGCGTCGCCGGCGTCATGATCGGCATACTCGTGCAGATCCGACCGCTGATGGGCTTCGACATGCTGCTGCCGATGTTCGCGGCAGCCATTCTTGGCGGCATCGGCTCGGTTCCCGGCGCCGTTCTCGGCGGCCTGATCATCGGCCTTGCCGAAGCCGGTGCCGTGCAGCTGATCGGCGCCGAATGGCGCGCCGCAATCTCCTTCATCATCCTTATGGGCGTGCTCTTCGTGCGGCCGATCGGCATTTTCGGAGTGCGGGAACGATGATCGATCTTCTCGGCTATGTTGCCTTCTTCCTCACCACGGCCCTCGTCTTCGCCCTGATCAGCCTGGGGCTGAACCTGCAATGGGGCCTCACTGGCCTCTTCAATGTCGGGGTCGCGGGCTTCGTCGCGATCGGAGCCTACACATCGGCCCTGATGACCACGCCCGACGATCCTGTCCGTTTCGGCGGCTTCGACCTGCCGATCGTCGCGGGCTGGCTGGGCGCGATGCTGGTGGCCGGCATCGCCGCGGCGATCACCGGTTTTGCCACCTTGCGCTTGAAATCGGATTATCTGGCCATCACCACCTTCGGCGTCGCCGTCGTCGTCCAGCTCGTGGCTCTCAACGCACAGAGCGTCACCGGTGGCGCCTTCGGCGTCGGCTTCATCCCCAGACCCTTCGCCGCGCTCGCCGAGACGCCCTTCTACTTCAACCTCGCCAACCTCGCGGTGGTGTCGGCGGTGACGCTGGTCGCCTATCTCGCCCTGCAGCACCTCGCCCGCAGCCCCTGGGGTCGCGTCCTCAAGGCCCTGCGCGAGGACGAGCGCGCTGCGATCTCGCTCGGCAAGAGCGCCCGCTTCTACCGCGTCCAGGCCTTCGCCGTCGGCGGCGCGCTGATGGGTCTCGCCGGCGCCGTGCAGGCCCATTTCATCGGCTTCATCGCCCCGGACAATTACACGCCGATGCTGACCTTCCAGGTCTGGGTGATGCTGATCGTCGGCGGGTCGGGTAGCAATCGCGGCGCCGTGATCGGGTCCGTCCTGGTCTGGGCGATCTGGGCCGGATCTGGCGCTCTCGTCAGCTCGCTTGCGCCCGCCGACCAGCAGGCCCGCGCCGCTGCCCTGCAGATTGTCGCGATCGGCGTGATGCTCTGCGTCATCCTGCTGATCAGGCCGAATGGCCTCTTCGGCAACTTCATCGAGCGCCGTCGCCCGGCCCCGAAAACCACCGCCGACACCCCTGGTCCGTCCTCATGACCGCAATTTCGCTCTGGCATGCGATCGGCGGAGACGACCGCGAACGCCCGCCGCTCTCAGAGGCGGTCGACGCCGACCTTGCCATCATCGGCGGCGGCTTTTCCGGCCTGTCGACTGCCCTGCACGCAGCCGCCAAAGGTCTCTCGGTCGTGCTGCTCGAGGCCGAGATCATTGCCTGGGGCGCAACGGGCCGGAATGCGGGCTTCGTGGTGCCGAACTTTGCCAAGAGAGACCCTGATGATATCATCGCTGCGCTCGGCGCGGAGCGGGGCGAGGACCTGATCCGCTTCGCCTCTGGCAGCGCCGATCTCGTCTTCGATCTCATCCGTCGTCACGATATAGAATGCCAGGCCGAGCAGAGCGGCTGGATCCAGCCTGCCCATTCCGCCGCCGCTTTGGCCAAGATCAAATCACGCGCCGCCCAATGGGCGAGCCGGCGCCGGCCGGCCGTCGTTATGGACAGAGTGGAAACCGAGAGTGTCACCGGTGCCAGGGGCTATGCCGGAAGCTGGACCGACCGCTCGGGGGGGCTCCTCGATCCCGTCGCTTATGCCCGTGGATTGGCGGATGCCGCCGAGGCCGCCGGTGCCCGGATCTTCGAACACAGCCCGGTCACCGCAATATCCCGTACCGGAGAGGGCTATGGACTGACGACGGCCACGGGCGCCGTCCGCGCCGGCAAGGTCTTCATTGCCACCAATGCCTATGGCGGCGACCTGCAGCCCGGACTTAGCAGAACCTATTTCCCGCTCCGCGTCTTCCAGATCGCCACCGAACCCCTTCCGCGCGCGATCAGGCAACGCCTCCTGCCCGGCAACCAATCGGTTTCCGACACGCGCCGCAATCTCTTCACCTTCCGCTTCGATGCCGACAACCGCCTCATCTCCGGCGGCATGCATGTCTTCGGCCCCGGCGCGGAGACCCGCGTGCCGCGCACCATCCACCGGTGCCTGGCCGCGATGCTGGACCTCGACGACATCCCCCCGATCGCCTACGCCTGGTCGGGCATGGCAGCGGTCGAGCCCGATTTCCTGCCCCACCTGATCGACCTCGGTCCGGGCCTGATCGCAGGCTTTGCCTGCAACGGCCGTGGCATCGCGCTGACCACGGCGCTCGGCCGCGAAATCGCAGCCTGGGCGTCCGGCATACCGGCCGCCGCCCTGCCGATTCCTTTCGCCCCGCCGAGGGAGATACCCTTTCATGGGCTTCTGAAGCACGCGCCCAACATGCTGCTGCCATGGAGCATGCTGCGCGACAAGCTCGACGAGCGGGGCGCTGCCTGATCAGCCGCAAGCAGCGCGATGAGCTCCCGCACGCTTCGCCATCTCAGAAACTTGTTGTTGCTCGTTCAAGATTGCGTTCCTGGCAAAGCCGTCCCAATCGGCGAGTTGCTAGTGCGTCTTGCGCATCGTGCTCTCGATCAAAACGGTTCTGATCTTTGCCGGCGGATTGAGACGTTCGATTATGTTCTCGCGGAACAACTCGACAAACGTTTCGGCCGAGATTTTGCGCGACTTGAGATTCTCAGCGAATTCCAGGGCCGCAGACGGATCACTGGCATGGAGCCGTTCCGCAAGCTCATGGCAGAGCATGCGTAACTCGCAGGTAATCGCTTCGATCTCCTTGAGGTCGAACAGCCCGTCATTATTGCTCATTTGGGTATCCTTGTGCCTGGAGGCGCGAGCCGCTCCTGCGGCGTCGCGTCGGCAGGCGGACACCCTAGCACGCACTTGCTCGATGGCTCGCTATTTTGTTGTGCGGCCGCCGATTAAAGAGCAAGGTGACTCGTCGATGGCCATTTATCAGGGCGCCATCGCGAAAGGGCGGCCATTGAGCCCTAGCCCCGACAAAGGAGGACATCTTGTCTTCCACGATCCAGCAGCATTTTGCACCCGATGATTTGAACATGCTCAGGCGTGTTCTCGATAATGCCGGCCTTTACGACGGACCTGGCGAAGCCTCCCTTGTGGCGAGACTCGCCGCATCGCGATTTCTCATCGGCTGCTTTCAGCAGGGCATTTCGACGGAAATGGCGTTGAGATTTGAACTGTTCCATCATCTCCATCAGGACATGTCGGAGCGGGTACAGGCCCGTGAACTTGCCGATATCAAGGCATGGGAAAATGAAGGTGGAGCGCCAGCCTCGGAGGCGCGGCCGACCCGACAGCCCCGCATGCGGCGCATCAGCGGTCGAACCACGATTGTACGACGCATCATGCTGGGTTTTCCCGCCTTCAGCCCCAGCGATGATTCGCCGGGCGCAGACCACGCCATTCCCCAGATGCTGACGATGGCGGCTTGATGCAATGGCAAAACCGATACCGGAAACACCAAGGCAGCGCCGGCAAAACGCCACCAACCATGTGGCAGCGGAAATCACGCGCCGCGAGCAGGTGGAGCGGGAACGCAAGACCTTTGATCTCAGATCAAAGCGGCTCCTCAAGGAAGCGCAACATGTGGGCGCGGCAAGGCCGCAGTGATGTCAGCCTAGCCTCGACACAAGACCGCCCGCGCAGGAGCGACTTTCGCCAATGACCGCCTTGGCCGACATTGCCCGATAGCAAGAGATATCAGACATGACCAAATCATTCATTACGATCGGCTTTCAGCAACGCGGGCGGTCGCTCGTCCCCGATCAGCCCAGGATGAGCAAAACGGCCGAAATCGCGGTCGACCTCGCGAAACGTCTTTCGGAAAGCCGGGCCGGCATCGTGGCCTTCGAGCAATCTCATGATGCCGACGCCGAGATCTATGATGACCCTGTGATTCTGTTCAAATCGGGCAGTCTGCCGCCAGACTTCTCCGGCGATTGATTGCTCGACGGGTCCATCCGACTCACTCAAAATTTATTGTGCTAGCACTCCCACACAGAGAGTGCTAAGACAGTGAAATTGGCCCGTAGAGGCGCCAAAAGCCCATTTCATTGAGGATATTTAGAATGACGGATATCAATTTCCGGCCGTTGCACGATCGTGTCGTGATCCGGCGCATCGAAGCCGAAGCCAAGACCAAGGGCGGCATCATCATCCCCGACACCGCCAAGGAAAAGCCGCAGGAAGGCGAAGTCGTCGCCGTCGGCACCGGCATTCGTGACGACAATGGCGCGCTGGTCGCTCTCGACGTCAAGGCCGGCGACCGGATCCTGTTCGGCAAGTGGTCGGGCACCGAAGTCAAGCTCAATGGCGAAGACCTTCTGATCATGAAGGAAAGCGACATCATGGGCGTCATCGCCTGATCGTTCATCCACCCATACTAGCCAATGAGCAATTTGCTCGGGAGTTTTCATCATGGCTGCCAAAGAAATCAAATTCGGCCGTACGGCCCGCGAAAAGATGCTGCGCGGCGTCGACATTCTCAATGACGCGGTGAAGGTCACGCTCGGTCCCAAGGGCCGCAACGTCATCATCGACAAGTCCTACGGCGCGCCGCGCATCACCAAGGACGGCGTCTCGGTCGCCAAGGAAATCGAACTTGACGACAAGTTCGAGAATATGGGCGCCCAGATGGTCCGCGAAGTCGCGTCCAAGACCAACGACATTGCCGGCGACGGCACCACCACCGCGACGGTTCTCGCCGCGTCGATCATCCGCGAAGGCAACAAGGCCGTTGCCGCCGGCATGAACCCGATGGACCTCAAGCGCGGCATCGACCTAGCCGTGACGGCCGTCGTCAAGGACCTTCTGGCCAAGGCCAAGAAGATCAACACGTCTGAAGAAATCGCCCAGGTCGGCACCATCTCCGCCAATGGCGAGAAGGAAATCGGCGCCTACATCGCCGAAGCGATGCAGAAGGTCGGCAACGAAGGTGTCATCACGGTCGAGGAAGCCAAGACCGCCGAGACCGAACTCGAAGTCGTCGAAGGCATGCAGTTCGACCGCGGCTACCTCTCGCCCTATTTCGTCACCAACGCCGAGAAGATGGTGGCCGAGCTGGAGGACGCCTATGTCCTGCTGCACGAGAAGAAGCTTTCCAACCTCCAGGCCATGCTGCCGATCCTGGAAGCCGTGGTCCAGACAGGCAAGCCCCTGCTGATCATCTCCGAAGATGTGGAAGGCGAAGCGCTTGCGACGCTCGTCGTCAACAAGCTCCGCGGCGGCCTCAAGATCGCTGCCGTCAAGGCGCCGGGCTTCGGTGATCGCCGCAAGGCGATGCTCGAGGATCTGGCCATCCTGACCGGCGGCACCGTGATCTCCGAAGACATCGGCATCAAGCTCGAAAACGTGACCATCGACATGCTGGGCCGCGTCAAGAAGGTGTCGATCACCAAGGAAAACACGACGGTTGT
The DNA here is from genome assembly GCF_057586295.1 of Rhizobium sp. SRI_017. Classification (NCBI taxonomy): domain Bacteria; kingdom Pseudomonadati; phylum Pseudomonadota; class Alphaproteobacteria; order Hyphomicrobiales; family Rhizobiaceae; genus Rhizobium; species Rhizobium sp. SRI_017. Next base: position 172,933 of record NZ_JBYCZP010000012.1, read on the forward strand.
CGATGGCGCTGGCGCCAAGTCGGACATCGAAGGCCGCGTCACCCAGATCAAGGCGCAGATCGAAGAGACCACGTCCGACTACGACAAGGAAAAGCTGCAGGAACGTCTGGCCAAGCTTGCCGGCGGCGTTGCCGTGATCCGCGTCGGCGGTTCGACCGAAGTCGAAGTCAAGGAAAAGAAGGACCGTATCGACGACGCGCTGAACGCAACACGCGCGGCGGTTGAAGAGGGCATTGTCGCCGGTGGCGGCGTGGCCCTGCTGCGCTCCTCGACCAAGATTACCGTCAAGGGTGAGAACGACGACCAGGAAGCCGGCATCAATATCGTTCGCCGTGCGCTCCAGTCCTTGGTTCGCCAGATCGCAGAAAATGCAGGTGACGAAGCCTCGATCGTCGTCGGCCGCATCCTCGAGAAGAATGAGGAGAATTTCGGCTACAACGCCCAGACCTCCGAATATGGCGACATGATCACCATGGGCATCGTCGATCCGGTCAAGGTTGTCCGCACGGCCCTGCAGAATGCAGCCTCGGTTGCCGGCCTGCTGGTGACCACGGAAGCCATGATTGCCGAGCTGCCGAAGAAGGACGCTGCGGGCGGCATGCCCGACATGGGTGGCATGGGCGGAATGATGTAGTCTTCACGACTGCGAGATTCACAGCAAAAACAGGGCCCCGGATTTATCCGGGGCCTTCTGCCGTGGAGCGGGCGTCAATCCTGGTTTTGCATGGCCGCACGCAGCGTGTCGTTGATGCGATCCTGCCAGCCCGGACCGGCTTCCTGGAAATGGGCCAGCACGTCGCTGTCGATCTTGATCGACACGAGCTCCTTGGTGTTCGGCAACCTTGGCCGCTCGACAGCCGGCGCCACCACGACCTTTTTCGGCTGGAACAAGGCCTCGGCGGCATCCATGGCACTGACGGGCCTGCGGGTGGGTTTGGACATACTTCATTCCCCTGTTGCAAATGCAAGACTGTGATTCCGGACGCCAGCCTAACGTCTGACGCCTGAAGCGCAAACCGCCGGCAGCGCGTGTCAGCGCTTTTTCTGCGCGACCTTGTTGCCGCGCGGACCCGTCTGCTGCGGCGTGTTGCTGATGTTTTCCGCACTCAGCACCCGCCACCGCGCCACCCGCTCGGCCGGCAGCGTGCCGGCGCGGACGGCAGCCTGCACGGCACAGCCCGGCTCGTGCTCGTGGGTGCAGTTGCGGAACCGACATTGCGGCGCAAGCTCGGTAATCTCGGCAAACAGCTCGTCGATCCCCGAGGCCACATCGCTCAGATGCAGGCTGCGCATGCCCGGCGTATCGATGATCCAGCCGCCGCCCAGCATCGGATGCAGCGACCGCGCGGTGGTCGTATGGCGGCCCTTGGCGTCGTGCTCCCTGATCTCGCCGGTCTGCTGCGACCGCTCGGCCGTCAGCCCCGCCAAAGTGTTGACCAGCGTCGACTTGCCGACGCCCGACGAGCCGATCAGCGAGATCGTCTGGCCGAACCGGCACCAGGGCGCGAGCGCCTCTCTGGCATCCGGCGACTTCGCGTTGAGCGGGATCACGGGCAGATCGCGCTGCAGCGCCATCGCCTCCTGCACGAAGGTTGCGCCATCGGCCATGTCGACCTTGGTCAGCACGATCACCGGTGTCGTCCCGGCCTGGTTTGCCAGCGCCAGGTAGCGCTCCAGCCGCGCGACATTGAAGTCGGCATTGCAGGAGGTGACGATGAACAGAGTATCGACATTGGAGGCGCCGAGCTGCGGGACGTCCCTGCCTTCCGTCCGGCGCTGGAGCAGAGTCCTGCGCTCGAGCCGGCGCTTCAGCGCATGGGTTCCAGGCTCGGCAAGCACCCAGTCGCCGACGGCAAACTGAGCCGTGATGGTCCGGCGCGAAATGTCGAGCCTGACCGGCCCGTCCGGATGGGCGACGCTGAGCCGACTGCGATGGACCTCGGCGATGCGCACCGCTTCGAGCTCACGCTCGGCCGGCTCCACCTGGTCGGCAAAGAAATCCGTCCATCCGAGCGACGCGCGGAATTGAGCTTCGCCGTCCTCCGTCAAGGTCGTCTCACAGGGTTCGGCGCAGCGGTCACGGGGTAGGCCTCATCGAGCAGGTTGGGATCGGTGACATCACAAGGATCAGACTCACCTTGGTAGCACGGATCCCGGCCCGGATCTGCCATCAAACAGCGACGCGACGCGCCTCTTTGTCGGCCGACTTGCGATCGGCGCCATGCTTCCTGAGGATCGCGGTGGCATCTTCCACCGATATGCGATGCTTCTTGGCAAACGGAACCGGCTGATAGGCCTGCGCGTCCGCCGGGGCGTTGTTTTTCTTGTCGGCCATGGGAGAACTCCTGGAGATAAAGCTTCGGCAAGCTGGTTGGCAGCCTGCAGTCGAAGCCAGTCGGTTGGGGATGAATGGTCATGCGAAGCGTCACGGCGCCGGGCAGGGCCATTGATATGTGCTGGATATGGGATGTGGGGGCGTGGATTTCAATGTGTGGGGTTGCGATGACAGCGGTCGGGCGGCGGTCGAGGAGCGTTGTGAAAGAAATCCCGCGGTCTACGCCGAGTTCGAAAGAGGCGCGGGGCCCGCATCAAGAGGCCCGACCTGCAGTTCGGGCTGGCTCAGAGGTTTCGCCCGTCAGTTGCCGGCCAATGTCAATGCCAGTGACACATGGCCATCAGGAGTCAAAAGAAACCGGACGCCACGGGATTCCAGTGTCTTCCTCACTCTTTCAACGCTGTCGGGTTTGACCGTCGACGCGTCCATTTCCATGCGTCGGACAGTCGAGAATGACACCTCCGACGCCGCGGCAAGTTCCTGCGCCGACCAGTCAAGAAGGCCCCGGGCGGCTCGCAGATGGGCGGATTCCAACGTCATTGTTGCACTTCGAACTTCTCGTGCATCGTCCACCAGCCACGACATGCCGTGCCACTCCTGCACAAGACCATCAGCATCCATCACCGGCACGATCTTGTTCATGAACCGTTGGTAGACACCATCAAATCGGCGAACCCGAACGGAAAGATCGATTCTTTCCTTGGTGCTGATGCCGGTCGCCCAGGCGTCACGGAACGTGCGCCGGTCGTCGGGATGAACGGCAGAGAGCTGGTCATAATCCCTGAGTTGATCGGTGGTTTGGCCGGTAAAGCGCGCCCAGTTGGTCAGATCCAGCAATTTGCCTTCGGGATTCGCCCGCCAGAAATCCCCGCCGGCGATCTTGCGGATCGACGTATTGACCTTCGCCATCCGGCCAAGTTCAGCGCTGAGCGTTTCCTGAGCGGTGACATCCTGGACGACGCCGTGCAACACCGCCATCCGGCCGTCGCGATCAAATTGCCTGTCCATCTTGCTCTCGAGCCAGATCAGACGACCGTCAGGCCGGATCATTCGAAAGCGTCGCGGGGTTAGCTCACCCGACCTGGCTCGCTCCACGATTTCTTCATGGCTAAGTCGGTCGTCGGGATGCACGAGCGATGCGTAGAGGTCGGTGCTTGCCGCCACGGCGTTGGGATCAATCCCGATGAGCCGGAACAATCCTCCGGACCAAGTGACCTCGCGTGATTGCAGATCATAGGTCCAGATGCCTGCTCCCAATAGGGACTCCAGCAACTGAACTTTGCTTTCGGGGGTCTTGGCGGTGCGAATCGGCAATGTCGGGCTCCGGGGTGCGTCGGCGCTGCGGCATGACTGACGCCCATTGGATCGTTCCATCTCCCAAGCGTCCTGGGCAATTTCTGATACGACCGGATAATTGCTCACGCATTCCTGGTCAAAAATTGCTCATTATCTCGGCAGATGAACGCAATGTGTTCATCAATAATTACGCATTCGGATAGTTGAATTAACCCCCTCCTAGTGATGCGTCAACTATCTTCTGCCCATGACCACGCATGTATAAAATACAATTACTGGATGCGATTCAGTAAGACTCTCGCGATGTGAGGATGCAGCAGTGAGAAATTCCAACCTTCATAACATATTTCATAACATCGGCCGATCAGACATGGATGAAGACACATATCGCCTACTTATGTGCTCATAGAACAACTTCATGGCCGCCGATAATCTTCGTTCCGCCTTGACAGATCTCAATAAAGCCTACGCCCTGATCGAGCAACTTCTCGACGAAGTCCGCCGTCAATCCGCAACCCCGTCCAAGGAATCCTGATCATGACACTCTCGCTCTTGTCGCGTGACAGCGATGCTATTCTCGCCGCCATGCACAAGTCCCAGGCAATTATCGAATTCACGATGGACGGCAAGATCCTCAAGGCGAACGACAATTTCTGCAGGGCGCTGGGCTACGAGCTCAAGGAGATTGTCGGCCAGCACCACCGGATGTTTGTCGATCCGGCCGAATCCTCAGCGCCGGCCTATGCGGAGTTCTGGCGCAACCTCGCCGCCGGCAAGTTCGACTCGCGCCAGTACAAGCGCATTGGCAAGGGCGGCAAGGAAATCTGGATCGAGGCGTCCTACAATCCCGTCCTTCGAAACGGCAAGCCCTATAAGGTCATCAAGTTTGCCACCGACATTACATCCCAGAAGCTTAAGACCGCTGAGGACGCCGGCAAGCTTGACGCTTTGTCACGCGCGCAAGCCGTCATTGAGTTTACGCCCAGCGGGGAGATCCAGACGGCCAATCAGAATTTCCTGTCCACACTGGGCTACCAACTCTCGGAAATCCAGGGCAAGCACCACTCGATGTTCTGCGATGCGAGTTATGTCAACAGCGAGGAATATCGCCGGTTCTGGCAAAGGCTGGCGGGCGGCGAGTTCGTGGCGAACGAATTCCTACGCATCGGCAAAGGCGGCAAAAGGGTCTATATCCAAGCGTCCTACAACCCTATTTACGACATGAACGGCAAGGTCTTCAAAGTCGTGAAATTCGCCACCGACGTAACCGGCCGCGTGAACAATGTCGATCAATTGGCAGTCTCTCTCCAGGCACTCTCGGATGGTGATCTGACGCAGACGATTGCGACGCCCTTTATTCCTTCGCTGGAGAAAGTGCGGACCGATTTTAACGCAGCTGTCGCCAAGCTGCAGAGAGCGCTGCAGGGTGTCGCCGAGAACGCCAGCGCGATTGCCGCTGGCGCTCAGCAAATCCGCTCTGCATCCGACGATTTGTCGAAGCGGACGGAACAACAAGCCGCATCGGTCGAAGAAACAGCAGCGGCGTTAGAGCAGATTACCATTACGGTCGCGGACTCCAGCAATCGCGCGCAGGAGGCTGGCCAGCTCGTTCGCAAGACGCGCGAAAACGCGGAGCGATCCGGCACGGTCGTAAAAAGCGCCGTCGACGCCATGGGAAATATCGAAAAATCCTCGTCTGAGATTGGCAACATCATTGGCGTCATTGATGAAATTGCTTTCCAGACCAATCTCTTGGCTTTGAACGCGGGCGTTGAAGCGGCCAGAGCCGGCGATGCGGGCAAAGGGTTTGCCGTGGTGGCGCAGGAAGTTCGGGAGCTTGCCCAGCGCTCGGCCAAGGCGGCAAAGGAGATCAAGGAACTCATCACCGCGTCCAATGAGCACGTCAAGAGCGGCGTGGCCCTGGTTGGGGAGACCGGCAAGGCCTTGGAAGAGATAGTTGTCCAGGTGCAGCAGGTTAATGGCAACGTGGGAGCAATCGTCGAAAGCTCCAAGGAGCAGGCAACCGGCCTCAAGGAAATCAACGAGGCCGTCAACACCATGGACCAGGGCACACAGCAGAATGCCGCCATGGTGGAACAGTCGACGGCAGCCGCGCACAGTCTCGCAAGGGAGGCCGAAAATCTCTTTCATTTGCTGGGGCAATTCAGCATCGGGATGACGCCTGCTGCGCATCCTGTCTCCGGTGCGCATCGTTCCGCTCCTACGCCCGTGAGAGCGTCAACCAAGTCCGTACCATCGCCGGTGCGGCAAATGAATGCCAAGCTGGCAACTGCCTTTAACGGAAACGCCGCTGTCGCTGGCTCCGAATGGCGGGAATTCTGATGAACCAGCAGCAGCCAATGATAGGCCTCGAAAGCGACACACTGGAAATTATCGCTTTCCGACTTAGCGGCCAGGAATTCTGCGTCCTGACAACGACCATCCGCGAGATTCGCGGGTGGGCCCCCTCGACGCCTATTCCCTACGCCCCGTCCGACGTGCTCGGTGTGATGAATCTGCGTGGGTCCGTCATTCCAATAATCGATCTCTCGAGGAAATTGGGCATGGGGCCGACGATCCCCAACGATCGCAGTGCCATTGTGGTCGCGGATGTCCATAGCACCGTCGTCGGACTGCTCGTCGATCAGGTCTCCGACATACTGACTGTTCGAGGAAGTCAAATTCAGCCACTGCCGGAAATAGCGGCGTCCTTCGACAAGGGATTCTCCGATGGCATCATAACGCAGGACAAAAGCATGATCTGCTTTCTCAATCTCGCTCGCATGTTCCAGCAAATGGAACTTGCGATCCTGGCGGCATAGGATCCGTCAAGAAGGCGGAAAGCGTTTTGCAGTCGGTTAAGTCAAATTGGTCTGGGGGAAGTTCCATGTCTGGCTGCAGCCGGTTGCACTCAGAATCAAATGCGAATTTATGCGTTCCAGTCACCATGATGCGGGCCGGGCAGCCGGACCGGGATCAGAAACTGCAATACGCCAACACTGGCATAGAGGCGAGGACCCTCGTTCATACCGCCACCGCTTGGCTCCTCCGACGCAGCCTGGGCCACAGGATCAGCCAGCTCACCAAAGCAAGGTTGACGCCGTTCCAAAGGAAGCCGTGCAGGAAGGCCAGACGGTAAGAGCCGGTGGCGTCGAAAATGTAGCCAGCGGCGAGGCCCCCGCAGGCCATGCCAAGCACCGTCGCCATCAACACCAGGCTGATCCGGATGCCCGCCTCACGGGGCGGCAGGTACTTGCGGATGATCACCGCATACATCGGAACAATGCCACCCTGGAACAAACCGAACAGCCCGGAGATCACGTAAAGCGACGATTGGCTGTTGAAAAACAGATAGAGCAGCAGCGCTGCCGCCTGCATCGAGGAGCCGAGGATCAACATCGGACCGGCACCGATCCGGTCGGCGACCGCCCCCGAAGCCAGGCGGCTGACCACGCCCAGTCCGAGCATCAGGGCGATGATCTGCGTGCCCACCGCCACGCCGTAGCCGAGATCCCCGCAATAGGCGACGATATGGACCTGCGGCATCGACATGGCCATGCAACAGGCAAAGCCGGCGACGACGAGAATGGCCTGCAGCACATTCGGGCTTAGACCGAGCTCGTTGCGCGCTGCTTCGGTGACGGCCTCGCCCTGGACATAGTTTGCGGCCTTCAGACGCCGCCTCAACAGCAAGCCGATGGGCACCATCACCAGGGGGACGAAAAGGCCGATTCCAACATGGGTGGTGCGCCAGCCCTGGGTCGTCTGGAAATGCTCGATCGCCATTGGCCAGACCGCCCCCGAGAGGTAGCTGCCCGAGGCGGCAAAGGCGACCGCGAGCCCCCGGTGCCTGCTGAACCAAAGCGAGAGGTCGGATATCAGCGGCGAGAAGCCGGCAGCCGATCCAAGGCCGATGACCAGCGAGCAGGCGGCAAATTGCCAGATATTGGTGGTAAGCGCGGCCGCGATGTAGCCGATGCACAGCAGGAACGCCCCGACCAGCACCGGCGCGACGATGCCGATCCGGTCGGCCAGGCGGCCCATAGCCACTCCGCCAAAGGCAAAGCCGAGCATCGTGCAGGTATAGGGCAGCGAAGCACCGCCACGCACCGTGTCGAACTCGACCTGCAGGGTCGGAAGAAGCACCACGACGGACCAATTGCCGACACAGGCAACGGTGCCGAGAATGAGCGTCAGCACCAGTCGCCACCAGGCATAGCCTGAATCGACCTCACCGGAACCAATGCCACCCGCCGCAGTCATCTTCTTTTCATTTCAAACATGGCACGACGACGCCTCCCTGCAGTCCGATTGTGAACTGAACACCCTCGAACTGCCTGGCGCAAGGTCAAAGGCGGTCGTTCAGGGCTTGCGGTCCGGCACCACATTGCGCAGCAGGGGCAGCAGGCAGGCACCGAGGGCGAGCTTCAGCGCATCACCGACGAGGAACGGCGTAAGGCCGTAAGCCAGCACCGGCTTGTCCCAGCCGATCACGCTGCCGAGCCAGAGGATACCCGGCACGTAGATCGCGATATTGCCGAGCATCAGTGCAAAGGCCGCCTTGGCCAGGCTGCGGTCGAAGCCGCGCTCGGCGAGCCAGCCGGTCAGCGTGGCGGCAAGGAGATAGCCGATCAGATAGCCGCCGGTCGGACCCATCATATAGGCGAGGCCAATGCCCTTCTCGGGCGTGCCGGCGAAGACGGGAAGACCCGCCATGCCCTCGGCGAGATAGAGTGCCAGCGTCGCGAAACCCAGCCGCGAGCCGAGCGTCATGCCCAGCACCAGCACGACCAGCGTCTGCATGGTGACCGGCACGGGATAGAACGGCACCTGCAGCTTGGCGGAAATGGCGAGCAGGATGGAGCCGGCAACGACAATCGCCACTTTCACGGCGAGGCTGCGTTCGCCGGGCAGATGTGCGATCAATGGCGGCTGCGATACAGAGAATTGGGACATGAAGGGATCCTTTCTGGATTGAAGGCGTCAGCGGGCGCCGGTGAGCAGCCGATAGCGGAACTGGTCGGTGACCACGGCGAGGATGAGCAGGCTGCCGAGCAGCACCATCTGCATGTAGGAGCCGATCTGCATCATGTTCATGCCGTTCTGGACCAGCACGATGAAGAAGGCGCCGAGCACCACGCTCTCGACCCGGCCGATGCCGCCGCGCAGCGACACGCCGGCGATCACGCAGGCGGCGATGGATTCGAGCGCGATGGTGCCGCCGAGATTGGTCTCGCCGCTCTCGACCCGCGCCGTCATCAGCACGCCGGCGACCGAGGCGAGGAAGGCGCAGATGATGTAGGCGATGAACAGCGTGCGCTTGGTGTTGATACCCGAAAGGTTCGCGGCCTTGATATTGCCGCCGATGGCATAGATGCGCGCGCCGGTCCGCGTCCGGTTCATCAGCACCCACATCGCCACGATGGCGACAATGGCGACAAGGACCGGTACAGGCACGCCGAAGATCCTGCCGAAGCCGAAAAACTCGCCGAAATCATAGGGCAGCCCGCCGACCGGTACACCGCCGGTGATGAAGAGTGCGACGCCCGCGCCGACCGACTGGACGCCCAGCGTCATGATGAAGGGCGAGACGCCGAATTGGGCGATACCGACGCCGTTGAGCGTCCCGATCGCCAGCGCAGGCAGGAAGCCGGCCAGCATGCCGATCGCGATGGCAAGCCACACCATGTCGGGGAACTGGGCCGCGAAATAGACCATGGTCGTGGCCGACACCACCGACGTCAGGGCAATCGATGTTCCAACCGCGAGGTCGAAGCCGCCGGTCACCAGCACCAGCATCTGCCCGAGCGAGACGAGCACGAGATAGACGGACTGGCGCGCCACATTGGTGATGTTGTCGAGCGTCAGGAATTGTCGCGACGCGATGGTGAACAGGATGAGCGCCGCAATGAGAAAGAAGGGCAGCACGCCGAGCTTGATGAAGGTCGCCCTCAGCAAAGCGACGGGTCCGGCAACCCGGCTCACGTCTGCGGATACGGCGGTCTCTGGCTTGCTGGTCATGCGGTCTTTCTTTCCTGATCGAAGAAGGCGGCGAGGATGGCTTGTTCGCGGATCGCTTCACCTTCGAACTCACCCGATATCCGGCCGTTGCGGAAGGCGATCAACCGATGGGCGAGGTGCATGGCCTCGGGCAAATCCGAGGAAATCACCACCACTGCCTTGCCGGATTCAGCGATGGACTTGATGATCCGATAGAGCGCGGCACGCGTGCCGACATCGACGCCCACGGTCGGCTCGTCGAAAATATAGATGTCGTAGTCGCGGCCGAAACTCTTGCCGAACAGGATCTTCTGCTGGTTGCCGCCCGAAAGCTTGGAGGTGGTGCGGGCGAGGAATGCCTCGGTGAGATCGACTTGGCTGCCGATATCACTCGTCATGGTGCCGATCGCCTTCGGCGACATCAGGCCGAAGCGATTGCGTGCATCCGGCCGATCGATCACCGAGAGCCCGATATTGTCGCGCGCATTCGCCGACAGCATCAGGCCCTCCTCCTTGCGGTCGGAGGGCAGGAAGAAGACACCGGCCTGCATCATGGTGCGCGTCGGTGCGCTTGTCACGTCGCGACCGTCGACTGACACAGTTCCTGCCTGCACGGGGAGCAGGCCCATTGCGGCGCGGAACGTACGCGACTTGCCTGAGCCGACGAGGCCCGCGACGCCGAGGATCTCGCCCTTGCGGATATCGATATCGACGCCATCGACACCCCATGCCTTGAGACCCCGGATCGCCATCACCGTTTGGGGCGACGGGTCGCGGGCGATGGTCGGGTAGGTCTCGTCCATCTTTCGCCCCGTCATCATTTCAACGAGCGCGGTCTCGGAGAGGTTGGCGGCGGGAATCGTGCCGACCAGCCGGCCGTCGCGCAGCACTGTGATGCGGTTGGCGATCGATTTGAATTCCTGGATGCGGTGGGAAATGTAGACGACGCCGACGCCATTCTTCTTGGCCGCGGTGATGAAGGCGAACAGCTTTTCCGTCTCGCGCTCGGTCAGCGAAGCCGTGGGTTCGTCAAGGATCAGGATCCGCGCCTTCTGGTGCAGCGCCTTGGCGATCTCGACCATCTGTTGCTCGGCGCGCGACAGCGACACGACCGAACGTCTGATATCGATGGGAAAGGACAGGCTTTCGAAAAGTGCCCCCGCCTCCTCCCGCATCCGCCGCTTGTCGACAAGGCCGAATGCGCGCGGTTCGGCGCCGAGGAAGATGTTCTGCGCCACCGACATGGTGGGCACGAGCGAGAATTCCTGGAACACGGCGCCGATGCCTGCGGCACGGGCGTCCTTCACCGACTGGAAGGTCTTCTCCTCGCCATTGATCCGGATCGTGCCTTCGGTGGCTCCCGTCACGCCGGCAAGGATGGAAATGAGAGTCGACTTGCCGGCGCCATTCTCGCCGAACAGAACATGGACTTCGCCCGCCTCAAGCGTGAAGTCGACGCCATCAAGCGCGCGCACGCCGGGATAGGATTTGGCGATGCCGGTCATTTCGACCAGCGGCGGAGCGGCAGTCATTCCCCATGTTCCCACTTTGTCTTGGCTGGTCAAACCCCGGCACTTTCGCGCCGGGGTCCCTTGGGAGGCGGTCAGTTGACCGAGAAGACCGGCTTGTAGCCGTCAGGCGGCAGGATGTTGGTCTGCGGAACATTCGCGATATTGGAGGGATCGACCACGAAGATCTTCGGGCCGACATGCTTGACCAGTTCCTTGCCTTCCAGCGCACGGATCGCCTGGTCGATGGCGATACGGCCCTGGATGACCATGGAGTCGGCAGGAGCAGCGAGGATGAAGCCGCGCTTGATGCCTTCATAGACACCGGGTGTCATGTAGAAGGCGAGGAGATCGACCTTGCCCTGGAGCCCGCGCTCGCGGATGAGGCCCTGCGCCGCTTCGGCGGTGACCGCCGTGCCGGCGATGTAGCGGAGATCGGGATTGGCCTGCAGCGCGTCTTCGACCAGCTTCAGCTGCACTTCCTTGCCGGTGTCGCCATATTTCGGTTCGAGTGCGACGACGGCCGAACCCTTGATGGCTTCAAGGAAGCCCTTGTTGGCGGCTTCCACCCAACCGGCGCCGGCCGGACCGGGGAACCAGCCGACTTTGACCTCTTCCGAGCCCGCCGGATGCTTTTTGGCGAGATAGGAGCCGGTCTCAAAGCCCATCGTATAGAAGGACACAAGCGACTTGGCGGTGACGTCGGGCGAGGAAATGCCGTTGATCACGTCGATGACCGGAATGTTCTTCTTCTTGATTTCGCTGACCAGGTTGTTGAGGCCATCGAAGGAAATTGCGCCGATCACCACCGCCTGCGCGCCGCCGGCAACGCAGTCTTCGATCTGGCTGATCTGCTTGTTGAGTTCGGTATAGCCGCCGGCTTCGACGAGGTTCATCTTGACGCCGGCATCCTTGGCCTGCTCCGCCACGCCGTAGTCGACGCCGAGCCAATAGGCATCCTTCATATGCGGGAAGGAGACGCAGATGTTCCAGGGCTTCTCGGCCTTTTCGACCGGGCTGTAGGAGACATCGACGGACTTGCCATCCGCGGCAAAGGCCGGCTCGATCGCCTGGGCCGGGTAGGGATACCAGCTCTCGGCGAAAGCCGGAGCGGCAGCGACAAGCGCGAAGATCGAGCTTGCAAGTGTGAGTGCGATTTTCTGTTTCATGGTTGTTCCCCTGTTTTAGCTTTTGGTCTCAGGATCAGAAGAGGGCGCGGATCTGGTTGACGAGCGCGGCTCTGTCTTTGCGGGCGGTCAGGGCAGTTTCCATGTCCACCTTGACGAAACGGGTCGGCGTATGCGGCTGGAGCTGGCCGATCAGATCCATGTCGGCCGAGATCACGGTGCCGAGCATGAAATAGCCGCCGCCGGAAACGGCATCGCGATGCAGGATGATCGGTTCGGTGCCGCCGGGCACCTGGATCGAGCCATAGGGGTAGCAGCTGTCGACGATATTGGACGGGTCGGAGCCTGCGCCGAAGGGCGGCGTGCGATCGACGAAGCTCAGCTTGCGGCCACCGCGGAAGCGATAGCCCATGCGGTCGGCTTCGGGCGCCACCTTCCACTCATCCTCGAAGAAGTTCCTGCCGGCGTCCTCGGTGATGCGGTGCCAGTAGAGTCCAGGCAGCACGCGGAGTTCGGCCGGCATGCCCGGCTTGCGGCGAAGCGCCTCCGGGATCGACTTGCCTTCTGTCGCCTTGCCAGCGGTGCCGACGGGAAGCTCATCACCTGCGGCAATCGGCCGGCCCTCGAAGCCGCCCAGTGCGCCGATGGCATAGGTCGAGCGCGACCCGAGCGCCACCGGCACGTCGATGCCGCCGGAGATGGCGATATAGATGCGCGCGCCGGCCTTGAGGAAGTCGAAGGTCAGCACCTGTCCGGCCTTGACCTTGAAGGCGGTCCAGCCGGGCTTATCTTCGCCGTCGACCTTGATCGGCATTTCGGCGCCGGTCACGGCGACCATGGCATCCTGAGTGAATTCGAGCTTCGGCCCGATGAAGACGGCCTCAAGGCCTGCAGCTCCCGCGTCATTGCCGACGAGCAGGTTCGCCGCCTTCAGCGCCAGCCGGTCCATGGCACCACCGAGCGGAATGCCGAGATGGAAATAGCCGGGACGGCCGAGATCCTGGACGGAGGTGGCAAGACCGGGATGAAGAACCTTAATGGCCATGGAGAACGCCCTCCAGCTTGGCATTGGTGCCGTCGATGTCTTTCTGGAATTCGCGAAGGTCGAATTTCACCTCGCGGATCGGCGGGGCGAAGCGGCCCTTGTCGACATCCTCGACCGCCGCGTCATAGCCATCGCGATCGACCGGCTTGAACTTGACGATGTCGCCCGGACGGAAGAACACCATGAAATCCTTGAGATAGGACGTCGTCTGGGTCGGGTCGTAGATCGGCATCGGCGTGATGCCGAACATCTGATAGCCTCCGGCGCCGCGCACCGAATAGATGCAGCCGAAGCAGCCGCCATGACCCACCGTCAGCTTGGGGGTATCGGTGCGCGGACGGAGGTATTTCGGCACCTCGATCTGCCGCTGACGCTCGACCATCTGATACATGAAGGGCAGGCCCGAGACGAAGCCGACCATCGAGACGAACCAGGGCGAGCCGGCATGGGCGGCAACGAAATCGTCGACCGAGCCGTAATTGTTGATCCGCGCCGCATAGTCGAGGTCGGTGCCGGAGGGATCCTGATGCCGCTCGCGGAAGCGCATCAGCGTTTCATGCGTCCAGGGGTCGTTGTAGAAGACCGGGATCTCGACAATACGGGTGGTGATGACGGGTTCCGACTTCGCCGCCGCGACCTCGATCGACTTCACTTCCTTCATGATGTCATCGGGATGGATGACATCGGGGTCGAACTTGATCTGGAAGGAGGCATTGGCGGGGCAGATCTCGGTGACCCCTTTGATCTTCGATTCCCGCACGCCATTGGTCATGGAGAGCGAATTGAAGAATGCCTCGAGCGACATTTCCTCCGAGCATTCCACGAAGAGGTGCTCGTCACCTCCGAACGTATAGCGCATGGGCATCAGGCAACCTCCTTGGATGCGCAAAAGGCCGAGAAGTCCGTCTCCAGCCACGGTTCGAGAAAGCGGGTGTGAACATCGCCGGACGCGACCGACGGGTCGGCCGCCAGCGCCTGGTGCAACGGAATGGTGGTCGGCAGGCCGCGGATGGTGAAATTGTCGAGCGCTTCGGCGAGCCGCGCAATGCAGGCTTCCCGAGTCTCGCCCCAGACGATCAGCTTGCCGAGCAGCGAGTCATAGAAGGCCGGCACGGTGTAGCCCTCGTATAGCATGGTGTCGAAACGCACGCCCTCGCCTTCGGGCACCTTCAGGGATTCGATGGTTCCCGGCCCCGGAAGGAAGCCGCGCGCGGGGTCTTCCGCATTGATGCGGCATTCGATGGCGTGGCCGCGGACCTTCACGTCCTCCTGCCGGATCGAGAGCTTGGCGCCGCCCGCAATACGGATCATCTCCTGCACGAGATCGATGCCGGTGATCATCTCGGTGACGGGGTGCTCGACCTGAATGCGGGTATTCACTTCGATGAAATAGAATTCGCCGCTCTCGTCGTCATAGAGGTATTCGACGGTGCCCGCGCCGCGGTAATTGACCTGACGGGCCAGAGCTACGGCGCTGGCGCAAAGCTTCTGGCGTACCGCCTCTGGCAAACGAACTGACGGCGCCTCTTCCCACACCTTCTGGCGGCGGCGCTGCAGCGAGCATTCGCGTTCGAAGCAATGGATCGCGTCCGTTCCGTCACCGAGGATCTGCACCTCGACATGCCGCGCCCGCGTGATGACCTTCTCGACATAGAGTCCGCCGTCGCCGAAAGCGGCCAGCGCCTCGGCTGAGGCCTGCGGGAAATGGCGCTCGAAGTCCTCCATCGTCTCGGCGATGCGGATGCCGCGGCCACCGCCGCCAGCCGCTGCCTTGATCATGACCGGGAAGCCGACCGTCTCAACCACGTCTCGCGCGGCATCGATCGTCTCGACGCGACCATTCGAGCCCGGAACGGTCGGCACGCCCGCGGCGATGGCGACCTTGCGGGCCTCGACCTTGTCGCCAAGCAGGCTGATCGCCTGCGCCGTCGGGCCGACGAAGATCAGGCCTGCATCCTCGACCGCCTGGGCGAAGGCCGCATTCTCGGAGAGGAAGCCGTAGCCCGGATGGACCGCATCGACGCCGGTCTCCTTGGCCGCATTCAGCACAGCCGAAATGTTGAGATAGGATTTCGCGGCCGATGGTGGTCCGATCTCGATCGACTGATCGGCGAGCTTCACCGCCAGCATGTCGCGGTCGGCCATCGAATGAACCTGCACGGTGCGGATGCCGAGCGCCTTCGCCGCGCGGATGATGCGGACTGCAATCTCGCCCCGGTTGGCGATGAGGAGGGACTTGATGGTCATCCTTCGACCTCGGCGATCACCTGGCCGGCCATGATCGGCTCGTTGTCGTCGGCGATGAAGGTAATGTTCTTGCCATCGACGCCGGCATGGACCTCATGGAAGGTCTTCATCACCTCGATGAGGCCGATGACGTCACCGGCGGAGACACTGTCGCCATCGGTCTTGAAGGATGCGGCATCCGGCGAAGGCTTGCGGTAGAAAGTGCCGGGAAGGGGCGATTTGATTTCGAGCTTGCTCATCGAGGTCTCCGGCGCTTAGCGGACGATTTCGGAAATGGGTGAAATACGGATGCCTTCTGATATCAGCGCCGCGCGCATGCTGCGGACGATATCCAGCGCGCCCAGCGTATCGGAATGGAAGCAGATCGTCTCGAAGGGGACCTCGATGTCCTTGCCGGAGACGGCGGTCACCCTACCCTCCTTGCAGGCCCTGACGACCTTGCGGGCGATCGCCGACGGATCGGGCCGGCCGGCGTCGCGGGTGAAGACGATCGAACCACTCTCGTCGTAATCGCGATCGGCGTAGAATTCGCGCGCGACCGGATGGCCTGCTTCCTGTGCGGCCCGCTCCGTCGCCGACCCAGCCATGCAGAAGATGTAGGCGTTGGGCGCGACGGTGCGCATGTAGTGGACGAAAAGCTGCGCGAGCTCGGGATTGACTGCCATTTCCATATAGAGCGCGCCATGCGGCTTCACATGCTGGAGCTTGGCGCCGTGGCGGCGGGCGAATTCGCGCAAGGCGCCAACCTGATAGACCATGTCGTTGACGAGTTCTCGCGCCGTCCCGCTGATCTTGCGCCGTCCGAAACCCTGCAGATCCTGATAGCCGGGATGAGCACCGACGCCGACACCATGCTCGACCGCAAGACGTACTGTCTGGTCCATCAGGTTGGGGTCACCGGCATGAAAGCCCGTGGCAATGTTGGCGGAGCTGATAAGGCCCATCAGCGCGGCGTCGTCAGTGTCGCCGACCCGCCAGCGGCCGAAGGCTTCGCCCATGTCACAATTGATGTCGACGACCTCGAGTGTCACTTGTCTTCCCTGCCTTGCCTGCTTTTTGTGCAATGCACAAAGTGCTCTTCTTTTTGTCAGAAGGACCGTAGGAAAAATTCCTTCATTTGAAAAATTCTATTTTCGAAATAGCAAAATCGTATTTTCTTATGATGGAATTCGCACCACGAACTTCAAAAAATCGTTTGTTTTCAAAGGAAATTTATGAAAGATGGTGCATTTCGTGTCGACGAACGCAACTCTTGACTTACTATTTCTGATTTTCAGATGCGCTACATCGATAAATCAGATCGGAGAAGAAGATGTCCCTGAGTTTGAGACAGATCCGCTATTTCATCGCCACCGCCGAGGCGGGGCAGGTCTCCCAGGCTGCGGTCAATCTGGCGATCTCGCAATCGGCCGTAACGACCGCGGTCAAGGATCTCGAGGACATTGTCGGCGCGCCGCTTTTTGAGCGGACGCCGCACGGCATGGAACTGACACCGGCCGGCCGCCGCTTCCTGTCCCAGGCCTATGAAATCCTTCAGAAAGTTGCCGAGGCGACCCAGGTCGACCACGTGACGAGTGCGGTGAAGGGTACGCTCAGCATTGCCACAACCTACACCGTGATGGGCTATTTCCTGCCCTTCCACATCGAGCGGCTGCGGCGGCAATTTCCCGGCATCAGCTTCCAGCTGTTCGAACTGCCGCGTGAGAGCGTCGAGGAAGGCATGCTGTCCAACCGCTATGACATCGCGGTCATGCTGACCTCGAATATCCTCAACCTGGAACTCACGACCGAGAAGCTTTTGAGTTCGCAACGCCGGCTCTGGGTGCCCGCACGCCACAAGCTGCTTTCCGCCGGCTCGATCGGCTTCAAGGAGGTAGCAGAAGAGGACTACATCATGCTGACCCTGGACGAAGCGTCACACACCTCGATGAAATACTGGAGCCAGACGCCCTATCTGCCGAGGATCACGCTCCGGACATCGTCCGTCGAAGCGGTGCGCTCACTCGTCGCCAACGGTCAGGGCGTCGCGATCCTGTCGGACATGGTCCACCGGCCATGGTCGCTCGAGGGCCGGCGTATCGAGACGATCGTGCTGCACGATCCCGTGCCATCGATGGATGTCGGTCTCGCCTGGCGGCGGAATGTCGAATTCAGTCCTGCGATGCAGGCGTTCAGATCCTATTTTCGCCGCGCATTCCACATTCCGGAATAGGCCGAGGCCTAAGCGGAAGCCCGCGCCGCGATTGCTGAGGCTTCTGCGGCGGCGGCGCCGGCGCCGGGGACGGGGACGGGGACGGGGACGGGCGCCAGATCATGGCATCGACGATCGACAAGCCGAAATCCGAAATCCGAAATCCGAAACAGGGATGCCGAGGTTGCCTCGGCATCCCGCGTCAACTGCAAGTGTCCGCGATGGAAATCGGACTTCCGCCGCTTCGACTGGCACGCCGCTCTCCTGATAAATCGCCGGACTATCCGGCAATCAGGCTCGCAAAAAACTTGCGGATATCCTCCACGAGCAAGTCGGGCGCATCGGAAGCCGCAAAGTGCCCGCCGCGCGGCATTTCTGTCCAGTGGACGATGTTGTTCGAGCGCTCCGCGAAGCTGCGAACGGATCGAAAGTCCTGGGGGAACACGGCCACGCCGGTTGGGGTCGGATTGTGCACCTCGCGATATCCCGCCCCGGTCTGCGTATCCTCGTAGTAGACATTCGCGGCTGAACCGCTGGTGGCCGTGAACCAGTAGATCGCGTTGTTGGTCAGATAGCGTTCGCGATCCACATGGTCGGCACCGGCACCTTCGAAACCGAACCACAATTCCGCGTTCCAGGCGAGCTGGCCGACCGGCGAGTCGACCAATGCGAAGGCAAGCGTTCCCGGGCGTTTTGACTGAATGGCCTGGTATCCGCCGTATTTTTCGAAGTTGGCCAGATTTGCCATTCCCTCCATTTCGAAGGGCGTGAGCTTCTCCATTTCGCCCGGCTGGCCCGCAGGAAATGCAAAGATCTGCTGAAGATGCGTTCCGACGAGACCCTCCGGCGCCAGAATTCCGAGTTCGCGGCCGACAAGGGCGCCGGCATCTCCGCCATGCGCGCCGTAGCGGTCATAGCCGAGCCCTTTCATCAAGGCGTCCCAGGCTTTGGCGGTCCTTGCGCTGTCCCAGCCCGGCGATGACATCGGGCTCGAGAAGCCGAAGCCCGGCAGCGACGGGATGACCAGATCGAAAGCGATCGACTCGTCGAGGCCATGCGCCCTTGGATCGGTCAGCGGCCCTATGAGGTCGAGGAACTCGACGAAGCTGCTCGGCCAGCCGTGGCTGAGGATCAACGGGAATGCATTGGGCGCGGGCGATTTGATATGCATGAAATGGATCGGCTGGCCGTCGATCTCCGTCATGAAATGAGGGTAGCGGTTGAGTTTGCGCTCGTGCACCCGCCAGTCATATGCGTTGCTCCACTGATCGGCGAGTTCCTTGATAAACTTGATCGGCTGGCCCCGTGACCAATCGTCGGTGATGGCATGGGGCCAGCGCGCCTTTCCGAGACGGTCTTTCAGATCGGCAAGCGCTGCGTCGCTGATCTGAATCTTGAACGGCTTTATCGAGAGCATGGGGCCTTCCTCCTGAGTTTGCGCGATGGCGGGTTTGCTGGCGATGGCGGCGAGGAGCGAGCGCGCGCGCCTGCCGAAGCTGCGACGTGTCACGGTCATGTCGTTCCCCAGTGCGTGTGATGGCGATTGGACAAGGATGGTCGAGCGTCCACGCGTGCTGCGAGGGCGGTGTCGAAGGAGCAGTTGCGTTCTGCTTCAGAGCGTGAGCGTGCCGCGCATGACGATGATGCCGGCTCCGGAAATTTCGGGCTCGGGCGCGAGACTGACGCGGAGAATGCTCCGCCGCCCCATCTTCGTGCCCTGCTCGATCTCGATGGCGCCGGAGATCATGCCCTCGCTGGCAAGATAGGCCGCGAGGGGGCCGGCGGCAGTGCCGGTCGCCGCATCTTCCCACAACCCGACCGTCGGGTTGAAGAACCGAGCATAGGCACGATCCGGCGCGGCGCTGTCGACGGCATAGACGTAGCATCCCTCGGCCGACGCCGCGCTCAGGACCTTGAGAAGGCCCTTGGCGGCAGGTTCCGCGCGGTCGACTGCCGCAACATCGCGAAGGCGGACGAGGAGATGCGCCACTCCCGTGTCCGCCACGCGCGGCGCCGGCTCGGAAAGAACATCCTCGGGGGCGAGGCCCAAAGCCGCCGTCAAAGGCGCCAAGTCGCCGAGTGCGGCTCCCAGCTTGAGCGTCGACTGCTTCATGCGGCCAAAGATCCGTCCGTCCACCGGACGGAGTTCGATTGGCAGAATCTCGCCCGCAATTTCCTGCCGGAAAATTCGAGGTGCCTGGATAGGTCCGAGTTTGCCGTCTTCCGCCAGCCAAAGCCACGCTCCGAGCGCGTTGTGACCGGCGCCTCCCACTTCCGCTCCGGCCGCCGTGAAAGACCGGAGCTTCAGGTCGGCCCGATCGCTGCGCATGACAAAGGTCGTTTCGGCCTGGTTGAATTCACTGGCGATCCGACGCATCTGGCTGTCGGAAAGCGCATCCGCGCCCTCGACGACCGCCAATGGATTGCCGCTCAGTGAAGTATCCGCGAACACGTCTATGAGTCCGGCTACCAAGGTTGCACTGCTCGATTGCGGCGACATGGCATAACTCCTATCCTTCTGGTGACACCGACTGTGCACCACGCCGCCTCAGTCACAAAACGCGCATTGCTTGCGCATATGACAAGGGAAACTAATCATTCGTCCCTCGCTTGAATCGCTTCGCATACTCGAGATGTGTGTCAGCATGGGCAGCTTTGCCAGCGCGGCCGATCGCCTGGCCCTTACTCCTGCCGCCGTGAGTCTCCGCATTCGCACGCTCGAAACTGAACTTGGCCAACCCCTGTTCAGTCGAGTTGGTCGGAGAGTCGTACCCACGCCAGCCGCCGTGACACTGGCGGGCCGGGTTCGACATGCATTGGATGGAATCAACAATGCACTCGACGAGTTTCAGGCAGCGACCGCGCCGTTGCGTGTAACAGCGCCGCCGACATTCGCATCCCGCTGGCTGGCGCCGCGACTGTCGGGCTATGCCGCACCAGGCGGCGCTGCCATCGAACTCGACATTTCTTCAGACCTGCGCAACCCGACCGCCTTCGATGTTGCCATCCGGACGGGAAGGGGCGGATGGGACGGACTGGACGAGTACCCTCTCACACCGGTCGACGTCACACCGATGATAGCGCCCACGCTGCTTGGCTCGCGGGCCCTCGCCGAACCGGAAGACCTCGCACGCTTTGATCTCTTGCCTCACCCTGATTGGAGCAAATGGTTCGCAAGAGCCGAGCGGCCCATGCCGGGCGGATTACGCTTCGTTGGCGTCGACTATTCGATCTTCGAGCTGACCGCCAACGCGGCAGTGGCCGGCCTCGGTGTCGCATTGCTGTCACCAACATTCTTCCGGCCGCTCCTGGACAATGGACTGCTCGTTGCGCCTCTAGCCACGGTTCTGAAGGGCCCGGATTGGTACTTCGCCCTGATCCGCGAAGGCGACCAGCGCCCGGCGCCACGCAGCTTCTGCGCCTGGCTCTGCGAGCAGGTTCGCCAGTCGCAGGATTGACGGACCACAGGGGCTACAGCCGGCCAACAAGGGAGAGCGACGATCGTCCGTGAAAGACTTTGGTCGCTATTTGCAGCCATTGCGATACTACATTTCAAAGCGGTCAGGTGCGATGCTGCTCCCGTCACCTGATTTCAGCTTGTGTCAGGGATTCACTTCTGGTCTGAGGGCTGGGCACGCAAGGAGAACGACATGGCCGCATTCGATCCGATGAAAGCGCTTGAAACCTATGCCGAGTCCGAATGCTCCGTGCAATTCTGGTTGCCGGACGCAAAACCGTTTCAATGTTCGAGCATTGGCGAGGCGCTCACCTATGCGAGCAAGCACGGTGGCAAGTGGAACAGTGTCGAGCTGACGGTGCATCGCAGGAGCGAAGACATCGTCTATGGAACGGACAAGACGAGAATGCTGATCGATGCGCAGGAGCGGGCGGCCAAGGCGCGCAAAACAGGGGACGGCTCATAGAGCCTCCCCGACGGAAGTGATTGGCGACGGCGCAGGTGGCAGCTATATGTCGGAGCCCTTGATTGATCTGACAGGATTTGTTGATGGCCGACACCGTACTTGATCGCTTCCTCCGCTACGTCGTGATCGACACCCAGTCCGATCCTACGTCGACTACCCAGCCGTCCACGGACAAGCAGAAGAACCTCAGCCTCCTGCTGGTGGCCGAACTCCTCGAAATCGGCCTGACGGATGCGCATCTCGACGAGCACGGCTATGTCTATGCGACAATTCCGGCCACCAGCGAAAAGGCCGTGCCGGTCATTTGCTACTGCTCCCATGTCGATACCGCACCGGATTTCACGGGCACCAATGTCAAACCGCAGATCGTCAGGAACTATGCCGGCGGCGATATCCAGCTGACGGGCGACCCGCAGCAGGTCATCCGCGTGTCCGAGCATACCGCGCTGAGAGACCAGATCGGCAATGATATTGTCACCACCGATGGCACAACCCTTCTGGGCGCCGACGACAAGGCGGGACTGGCCGAGATCATGACCATGGCGCAGATCCTGGTCGACAATCCCGATTTCAAGCACGGCACGATCAAGCTGCTGTTCACGCCGGACGAGGAAATCGGCCGCGGCGTCGACAAGGTGGACATTGCCAAGCTCGGCGCGGCATTTGCCTATACGGTCGACGGCAGCACGGTCGGGCATGTCGAGGACGAGACATTCTCGGCTGATGGTGTCGACATCACCATTCAGGGCGTTGCCATCCACCCGGGCTTTGCCAAGGGCAGGATGGAAAATGCCATCAAGATCGCCGGCACCATCATCGACAGGCTGCCACGCGACATGGCGCCAGAGACGACGTCGGGGCGCGAAGGCTTCGTCCATCCGGTGTCGCTCTCGGGTTCGATGGAGAAGGCCAGCATAGGTCTGATCGTCCGCGACTTCACGGAGGAAGGGCTGGTGGCGAAAGAAGCGATGCTCGAAGCGATCGTCCGCGACGTGATGATCGCCTATCCCGGCTCATCCCACACATTGGAGGTCCGGGAGCAATATCGAAACATGAAGGCCGTGCTCGACCGTCATCCTGATATCGTCGGCAACGCCATGGAAGCGGCCCGCCGCGTGGGCCTGGCGCCCGTGCGTGGCAACATCCGCGGCGGCACGGATGGTTCGCGCCTGTCGTTCATGGGCCTGCCCTGCGCCAACATCTTTGACGGCGGCCATGCCTTTCATTCGCCACTCGAATGGGTCAGCCGGCAGGACATGGAGAAGACCGTCGAGACACTCGTCGCACTTGCTGCCATCTGGGAAGAACGCAACTGATCTGTCAGAGGGCGTCGGCCTGACGGCGGAGACTATGTCCGAAGGCAAGCGATGCAGTGGCAGGTCACCGTCACAAGTGACCTACTCTGGCGTGTGCCAGGCTCCAAACGCACGAAGCCCTCCTTGGTAGGAGGGCTTTCGTATTGTTTTCACTTCAAGATTTGGTTGTGGGGGCCTGAACGCACAGAGGCTTGTAAATTCGGGCTTTTAGCGACAAATGATGCGGAAATCATTTCCACTTTGCTCGTTGTGGTCAAGCTCCTGTTCGCGATTCCCGCTTAGACGCTCTCCGGGCTATAGATGTCGAAGGGAAATGTAACGCGGAAGACTCCCATGTCGCGCCCCGCACTCTTGGCTTTCATCAGGGTAGCTATGGTTTCGCTGCCAAACCGCTCAATCGGATGCGCAATCAGCAAGGAAAATGTTCCATCAATCAAAGCGGCGCGTGTATCCTCAAAGAGTTCATAGCCCACAACAACGAAGTCATCTCGTTTGGGAGTGGCGCGAAGCGCTGCTATTGCGCCCGTCACACCACCGCCTGATATGTAAAGTCCGCACATATCGGGGTGGTCCGTCAGAAGTTTTTCTACATGCTCACGTGCAACCACTGCGGACTCATAGGTCGGCAAGGGTTCAAGGAGCGTGAAGCCACAGTTATGCTCGCGGAAATACGAGCGGAAGCCGCTTTCGTTCATTTCCTGATTTCGCAGGCGATGGCTGCCGACAAGAATGCCTATCTTGCCCGGTTCCCGCACCATGCGGTCGAAAGCCCATGCGGCGGTGCGCCCCACTTTCCAATTGTCGAGCCCAACAAAACTGATCCCGCCCTTTGCCGTGAGTGGTCCAATCAGCGAGACTACGGGAACTCCTTTCTCCAACACGTTATCGATGGCATCGGCCACAGCCGGATGCTGGGGCGCAACAATTGCCAAAGCTTCGCAACGTGCGCCCAGGGATTCGATGTGCGCCGCTACCTTTTCTGGAGTCAGGTCCTCCATGTATTCAACGGTCAGTTCGATGTTTCCCTCCGGGTAGACTTCGGCGGCGTGCGTGATGGAATCGCCAAGCAACCGATAAAACCGGCGCTCTCTTCGCTGCAGCAGTACCCCGAGACGGTGTACAATCTCGGGAGCTTTCGCTGCATGTTTGATCGTGCCAAGGCCATAAAAACCGATTTCCTCAGCCGCTGCGAGGACGAGTGCGCGCGTGCTGCTGCGAACCGTTTCAGGCTCGGCCAGCACACGGTTGACCGTAGAAATCGATACCTCGGCCGCCTTCGCAAGGTCTGGAATGGTTGGCCTCTTCATTTCAAAAAAATCCATTTCGCGGAAAGTTGGAATCTCAGATCACTTCATTTAGGGCGCTCATGGAAACGATTTGAGATGATTTTCTGAAGCGATATTAATCCACATTGACGTGAAAGATGTCAACGTAGCATTCATTGGGCGCTGATGGCGTTCATTCATTTTCGAGCCGTCAGCGCATTGGGGGAGGCCCAGCGCACAATTCGAACGAAAACACTCGGCGTGGCACAGCTGCGTTGAGATCGCGTCCCTGTGCGTGCCTGTCGGGATCGGCCAAACGGCCAAAACAAATGTCGAGCCGCATCCGTGCGGCTTTAACCTGAGGAGGAATTCGACATGTCGTTCATCAAGAAAATCGCCACCGCCGCAATGGCTGCTTTGTTGGCATCCAGCGCATATGCCGGTGACAAGGACATCGCCGTCATCGTGGGCTCTGCCCAGGATGGCTTCTGGAACATGGTGAAGAAGGGCGTCGATGATGCGCGTTTGATGGTTGAAGCCAATGGCGGCACGGTCAACTTCATGCAGACCCAGAACTACGACAACTTCGGTCCCGACCTCGCGTCGCTGATCGAACAGGCCGTAGCACAGGGTGCTGAAGGCATCGCGATCCCGAACTGGCTGCCTGAATCTGAAACCCCTGCACTCAAGGCCGCGCGTGAGAAGGGTGTTGTCATCATGTCGTTCAACGCCGGCCAGAGCGAAATGGACAACTATGATGCCCTGAACTACTTCGGGTCGGATGAGTATCTCGCCGGTGTTGAAGGCGGCAAATATCTCGCCAAGCACGGCGCAAAGAAAATCCTCTGCCACATCCAGAATCCGGGCGCAGTCAATCTCGAAACCCGTTGCAAGGGTGTCGAAGCCGGTGCGAAGGAAGCAGGCGCAAGCACCTTCATCCTGCGCGTTCCCGCAAACCTCGACCAGGACATGAATGGTACCTCTGAAGCCATCAAGTCCGAGCTGATCGCCGATCCGACCATCGACGCCGTCATCACGCTTGCAGCATGGGCCGCGGATGCTGCTGCCAACTCCATCGAGCAGCAGGGCCAGACTGGCAAGATTCAGCTCGGTACCTTTGACATGTCCGCCTCGGTTCTGGATCGCATCTCGAACGGCACTCAGACTTTTGCAATCGACCAGCAGCCTTATCTGCAGGGCTTCCTGTCTACCTCCATGCTCTTCGCGAACCTGAAGTTCGGCACCGCGATTGCCACAAAGCCGGTACTGACCGGTCCGGCCATCGTCGACAAGTCGAATGTCGCTTCGGCGATTGAAGGCGTGAAGCTCGGCGCACGCTAAGTCCTCCCAGGACCGGGGCCCGGCAAGTTGCAATGCCGGGCCTCGACGAGGGCCGAACATACTGCGACCCCGCGTAGATAAAATGAGGATTTGCTTCCATGACCGCCACAAATCAACAAACCATCCCTGTCCAAGCTTCCAGCGTTGAGAGAAAGGCGGCCAGCTCTTCAATCAAGGACTTCTTTCGCAGCCCTGCAGCAGGTGCTTTCATGGGATTTGTGGCGGTCTTCATTCTCTTTTCGATTTTTGGATACAGCCGCAACTTTCTCTCCATTCCTGGGGTAACGACATGGGTCAATTTCGCCTCGCTGATCGGCATGATTGCAATCCCTGTCGGCTTCCTGATGATTGCTGGGGAGCTGGATATCTCGACGGGTGCGGTCTTGCCTGCGGCAACGATGACTGTCGCGATCATTTGTGAACACTACAAGATGCCGGTCGTGGTGGGCGTGGCAGCAGCTTTGGCCATTGGCGCACTTATCGGCTTCATCAATGGCTTCATTGTCACGAGAACCCGGGTGCCCTCCTTCATCGTGACACTGGCGACGCTTTTTGCGGTAGCCGGGATCACACTCTACCTGTCGATCTTCTTCATCAACAACACGAACTCCTTCTACCATGCGCCCGCCTGGGCCAAGTCGCTCTTCGGCGGAAAGGTATATGGATTCAATTCCTCGGTGTTATGGTGGGCAGGTCTGATCGCAGCTTTCACCTTTTTCCTTCACTACTCTCCGAAGGGGAGCTGGGTGTTCGCCCTTGGTGGTGACCAGGAGAGCGCCCGAAACGCAGGTATTCCTGTTGCTCGGATGAAGATTGGCCTCTTCATGCTGTGCTCCACCTCGGCTGCCTTCGCAGGTGTCCTTCAGGTGATGACCTTCAGTTCTGCAACCTCGCAGGCAAACTTCGGCCTGATCTTCAACACCATCATTTCGGTCGTCGTCGGCGGCGTCCTGCTCACTGGCGGTTTCGGTACCGTGATGGGTATTGTCTTCGGTATCCTGACGCTTTCCATCGTCACTCAGGCCATCGGCTTTACCGACATCGATAGAAACCTGTCCTTCCTGATTATCGGTGTCATGCTTCTGATTGCCGTTCTCCTCAACGACACTTTCCGTCATCTGGCGACCAGCTGGTCGGCACCCAAGAAGAAGTAAGGAGAACGACATGTCCGACACGAAGCCCGTTCTCGAACTTCGCAATGTCGATAAATCCTTTGGGCCCATCGATGTCCTGAACGACATCAGCCTGAAGGTGAGCCCGGGTGAGGTACTTTGCCTCCTTGGCGACAATGGTGCAGGAAAATCCACACTCATCAAGACGCTCTCTGGTGTTTACCAGCCTAGCCGCGGCGAGGTCCTGATGGATGGGCAGCCGACGGTCTTCTCCAGCCCCCGCGAGGCGCAGGAGCGAGGAATTGCGACCGTGCATCAGTTCGGTGGAACTTATCCGCTGATGTCGATTGGCCGAAATTTCTTCATGGGTTCCGAGCCGACAAAGGGGTTTGGACCGTTCAAGTATTTCGACCGCAAGACCGCAAACAGGGTCGCCGTGGAAGAGGTCCAGAAGATGGGAATTACCCGTATTACCGATGGTGACCGTCTGGTTGGCGGTCTGTCTGGCGGCGAGCGGCAGTCTCTCGCGATTGCCCGTGCGGTCTATTTCGGTGCCCGCGTGCTGATCCTCGACGAGCCGACCGCCGCATTGGGTGTTAAGCAGGCTGCGCACGTGCTGCGCATCGTCAACGAATCCAAGCGTCGTGGCCTGGCAGTGATCTTCATCACCCACCAGGTGATGCATGCCATGGCGGTTGGTGATCATTTTGCGGTTCTCATACGTGGCGCGATCGCCGCCGATTTCCGCAAGGGCGAAAAAACCCGAGAGCAGATTGCAGACCTGATGGCGGGCGGAGAATCCATGGCTGACCTAGAGGCCTCCGTCGATGGATATTTGGAAACCCACGGCGGCCATCCGCCACCGCCTGCACACTGAGGGAAGGCTGATATAGCCTTTTAACAATCGTTTTTGTTGACTTGAAACAGTTGGCCATGACGCCAACTGACAGGAAGGAGTTTGTCCAATGGTGCGAGTAGCAGTCATTGGCGCGGGGCTGATGGGCGCGGACCACGCCAAGATCGTTGCGGAGGAAATGCCGGGAGCAGTCCTCCAGGTGGTTTGCGACATGGACGGGGCGCGGGCTCGAAGCGTAGCCGATGCCCATGGTGCAGCCGATGTGGCTTGCGATTCTGAAGCGGTGATCGCCCGTTCAGATGTCGATGCCGTTATTGTCGCGAGCCCCGATTTTACCCATGCACCCCTGTCCGCGGCCTGCATTCGGGCGGGCAAGAAGGTGCTGTGCGAAAAACCGCTGTCCCCGTCCTCCCAAGACTGTCTTTCCGTCATGCAGGCGGAACAGGCAGCGGGTCAGCGCTTCGTCCAGCTCGGCTTTATGCGCCGGTATGACCAGTCTTATTGCGAGATGAAGCAGGCATTGTCGAACGGCAAACTTGGCCGGGCGCTGATGATGCACAACTTCCACCGCAACGTGGAAACGCCCGCTTCGGACTTTACGGGGGCTATGGCGATCACCAATTCCGCGCCACATGAGTTCGACGTGGTCCGCTATGTGCTCGGAACTGAATATGCCGCGATTTCGGCCTTCCAGCCCGTTCGGTCGGATGCCAGGGTTGCACCAGTCTTCATGGTTCTCGAAACCTCATATGGTCAACTCGTCAACATCGAGATCAATAACAACGCGGCATACGGCTATGATGTCCGTGCCGAACTCGTCGGCGAGCAGGCGAGCATGGCCTCGAACCATGTCGCCTATACGCGGCTGGAGCAGTCACTGGGTGTTCATACTGGCTACGATGCCGATTGGCGAGGCCGCTATTTCGATGCCTATCGCCGCCAGAACCGCGCCTTCCTACGCTTCGTCGAGACAGGCATTTTCCCGGAATTCGCATCGAGCTGCTGGGATGGCTATGCCGCTGCCGTGGTCGCCGAGGCAGGCGTCAAAGCACTCGCTTCCGGGCAGAAGCAACCCGTCAAAATGATTTCCAAGCCGGAGTTCTACGCATGAAACTGGGTTTCGTATCCGACAGCCTTGGGGGCATGCCGCTCAATGACCTTCTCGACAATGCTGCCCGCATGGGTGTCTCGGGCGTCGAGGTCAACACCTGCGGCTGGTCGACCGCTCCCCATTTCGACCTGAAATACATGCTCGGCAACACGGCCGCGCAGAAGGAGTTCCGGCAGTCCTTCTCTGACCGTGGGCTCGAAGTCATCAGTCTCAATGCCAACGGGAATCCTCTGCATCCCACCGATCCCGCTCAGAGCGAAGACCTGAAAAACACCATCCGTGTCGCAGGCGAGATGGGCATCAGGACGGTCTGCACCATGTCGGGCCTGCCTGCGGGCAACCCCACCGACACCATGCCGAATTGGGTGGTCTCCTCCTGGCCGCCGGAAACCCAGGCGATCCTCAAATACCAGTGGGAAGAAAAGCTCTTCCCGTTTTGGACGGAAATCGTGACGCTCGCGAAGGAATGCGGTGTCGAGAAGATCGCACTCGAACTGCACGGCAATCAGTGCGTCTACAACGTGCCGTCTCTGTTCAGGCTCCGCAACGAAGTCGGCCCGGTCGTTGGGGCCAACCTCGATCCCTCGCATCTCTTCTGGATGGGGGCCGATCCGCTGATCGCGGCGGAAGCATTGGGCGATGCCGTCTATCACGTCCATGCGAAGGACACGTTCCTCAACGCCCCGAAGCAGGCCACGACCAGCCTCCTTGAAAACGGCAGCCTTACGGATATCCCGGCACGCAGTTGGTCCTATATCACGCTCGGTTTCGGCCATGGCGAAGAATGGTGGCGGCAGTTCTGTTATCGCCTGAAGATGGCAGGCTATGACGGCTGGCTTTCCATCGAGCATGAGGACGTCCTCCTTAACTCGCTCGAAGGGCTCGAGAAATCCGTGACCCTTCTGAGGGGCGTCATGCCAGTCGCCCCAGCCGATTTCAAATTGCAGGATATCTGACATGAGCTTTCAACTGGCAGCCTGTGCCGAGATGCTGTGGCAGGACAAACCGATCCATTGGCGAGCAGCCCGCCTGCATGAGATGGGTTTTGGTGTCGGCCTGTGAAATTATCCCGCCTGGGACCTTGATGCGCTCGAAAAGACTGGTGCGACCTTTACGATCATGAACGGCTATCTTGAAGGTCGACTGGCGGATGCAGAGGGTGCCGAACTCCTCCTCAGGTCCGCCCGCGATACCGCACAGGTTGGCAAGCGCCTTGGTGTTCATCGCCTGAACCTTCATGGTACTGGTCTCGGAGATCAGGGGCTGCCCATTCAGCAAATGGCACATGTCGCACCGGGCATGTGGCTGAAAGCACGCGATACCCTTCACCGCATCTGCGACATGGCGGAAGACGAGGGCGTCACGTTCACCCTTGAAAACCTGAACCTTCGCGAACATCCCGGCTGCCCGTTCAATTCAACGGCAGATCTTGTCATGACCTTAGGATGGCAATTGAAGGCATCCCACCGTGACGATGGGTGACGATTTTAGCCCGGATGACAAGTCCTACAGAGGAAACGAAAAGCCCGCTAACCATATGGTTTAGCGGGCTTTTTGATTTGGTTGCGGGGGCCTGAGTACACAGAGACTTGTAAGATCAAACGCATAAAGCGCTCGGAAGCGGAAATGATTTCCGTTTCCGTATGCCCAGCCCCGCCGCTTTGCGCCACAAGCAGCCGTCGCCTCAGTTGGAATGCACTTGTTGCCTCCGAATCAGAACGGAACGACTTGCTGATCGAACGTAGCCTTGGATGCGCCCTCTACTTATGGGAGAGACTCACGACTGATATCTGTGCGCCCTTGTCGTCCATCACTTCGACCGTTTCCTCTAACGACCTCCGTAGCGATGCCAGCTGATCCTTTCCGGGGAACCTGCCCGCAGCGATTATGTTCTCGATGTCCTCACAATACAGCGTTGCCCGATATGCGCCGGCGCTCGAGCAATTGGACTTCAGCCCATGGATGAGGTCCTTGGCCTTCGTGCCTTCAGCTTCGATCTCTTCCGCGGCGGCGGCGAACGCCTCGAAGACGCTGACTTTGAACAGATCGTAGACCTTCGCCCTTATGTCATTGCCCGTCGCCTGTCGTACCATTTCGAACATGGCCAGACTGTCAGGCGACAGGAGCGGCTGGTCGGAGAAATCCCGACCTCCCTCTCCTGGATTCCCTGATGGGCTCACCATCTCACCCGCCTGATTGGCGGACCCGACATTGCGGAACACCTTGTCAAGCTGTTCGATATTGAAAGGCTTTGCCAGATAGGAGTCCATTCCCTCCTCTCGCCACCGTCCCGCGTCCCCGCCCATGACGTGTCCGGTGAGGGCGACGACAAAACTGCGCTCCCGGCGAAGCATTTGTTCCTCGGTACGGATAGCTCGGGTCGCCTCGAAGCCATCCATCTCCGGCATGGAGCAATCCATGAAGATCACGTCATAAGTCCGCTCCCTGACCTTCGAAATCGCATCTGGGCCGCTTTCGGCCAAGTCGCAGGCGATGTTGAAAGTCTTGAGAGCCTCCGACAGGACTTCCCGGTTCACGGCCATGTCGTCGACGGCGAGAACGCGCAGGTTCGACAAGTCGGGGCGCTGAACGACCTGCCTTTCGTTTTGTATCGTACCCAACTCAGTGTAGTCGCCTGTCGATAGCGCGCGACAGATCAGGTTCTGGTTTGCCCTCGAAAGTGGAAGGCTGAACTCGTGGAGCGGCGTGACCCCGTCCGAAAGCGCCGCCGTTGTCCCGGCGAACGGGCGAAGCAATATGATGGGGAGGTCGGAGACTTCGACTTGCGCGGGTATTCGCTCGCCCGACCGAAGAAGAATCGCATCCGGTCGACGCGGGGTATCGACTGGCAATATCTCAACGCCGCGTTCGGCGAACGAGCGTTCGAGCGCTCTCCTGGAGATCATATCGGACTCAATGAGCAGGATCGA
Source organism: Rhizobium sp. SRI_017 (assembly GCF_057586295.1). Lineage (NCBI taxonomy): Bacteria > Pseudomonadati > Pseudomonadota > Alphaproteobacteria > Hyphomicrobiales > Rhizobiaceae > Rhizobium > Rhizobium sp. SRI_017. The sequence continues at coordinate 204,536 of NZ_JBYCZP010000012.1, forward strand.
CGCTACCCCGCCCGATTCGACACCACTGCCCTCTTCCGCAACCTCAAAGGGGATGGAGAGGATGAATTGCGAACCTTCGCCGACAGTGCTTTCGACACGTATGCTTCCATCCATCAATTCGCATAGACGTTTGGATATCGAGAGACCAAGACCCGTTCCGCCGAACTTGCGCGTGATCGTCTCGTCGGCCTGCGAGAAGCGCGTGAAAATGCGGTCGACCTGATCACGCGCGATGCCGATGCCTGTGTCTTCGACAGCAATGATGACGTCTCCTTGGGCTGAACTGCAGGCGGAGATGGTGACACCGCCTTGGCTTGTGAACTTCAGGCCGTTGTTGACCAGGTTCCCAACGATCTGGCTCAGTCTCGTAGGATCGCCAAACACGCGCGCGGGAACCGAGGGCGATATGCGGATCGCCAGCGACAGCCCCTTCTCCCGCGCCCGTTCGGCGAAGAGGTATGCGACGTCTTCGATCAAGCCATCCAAGGAGAACTCAACCGACTCAAGGTCGATCTTGCCCGACTCGATCTTGGAGAAGTCGAGAATGTCGTTGATAATGTGAAGCAGGTTCTTGCCGGACCGAGTAATGATCTCAGCATAGCGTAGATGGCGCGGCGCAAGCGGGGCGGCTGCCAGCATCTCGGCCATCACCATCATGCCATTCATGGGGGTGCGGATTTCGTGGCTCATTGTGGCAAGGAAATCGGATTTGGCCGCATTTGCGGTCTCGGCGTCCTCTTTTGCCAGCCTCAGTTCAGCAGTGCGCTCCTCGACAGTGTCCTCAAGCGTCTCACGATGCCGCTCGAGTTGCCTGTCGCGGTCGTCGATATGCGCGAACATTTCGTTGAATGCATCGACGAGAACGCCGACCTCGTCATCCCGCTCCTTCGAAAGCCGCCTGCGCAGGTCTGTCCGCTTTCCGATGTCCTGGAACTCGGACGCTAACGACTTCAAAGGCTTGACGATGCGTTTGATCTGCATGCGGGAAATGAGTGCCGTGACGGCCACGAGCAACAGCCCTATTGTACCCGAGAACAGGAGTGCATCGACGTAGCGGCTCCGCAATCCATCGATCTGCGCCTGCAATTCGACGGAGCCGACGACCCGCCCTGCGTTTTGGACTTCAACCTCAGTGGTCAGAGTGGCTGGGAAAAATTCGCCCATAAAGCTGCTGGAACTGCTTGGGACGAGGCTCACGCCTGTTCCGATCTCGGCGATCAACTTACCGTCCATCCCTCGAGCGGCGATGTAGACGACTTCCGGCAGTCCGCGCACGCCGCGCAAGACCTCGAGGCTTTTCCTCTTGTCCTGCCCGGCCACAGCGTCGCTCGCCGCTGCTGCAAAGGCGTATGCGGCACTTTCGAACCTTGCCTTCTCGAGCTTGAGCGCCTGCTGGAAATCATGGAACAGAAACAGCCCAACGCCGGCTGCGATGCCAAGTCCGACGGCAGATACGACTGTTTTCGCGATTCGTCCGGAAATCGACGTGCCAGCCATCGTGCCAAGATTCCGTACTAAAGTTAACCTTTCCTCGACCATAGCGTCCGAAAGTTGATTTTTCGTGTTGTGGGAAACCAGACCGAGCGCCCGCTAATACAGCGAAGTAAGCCTTTCTTTTCTTTCCTGTGCTGACATCGGAGGAGGAGAAAGCCATGGCCTACGACGTGAGTTGCTTGGTGGTCGACGACGACCCGATGTTCAATCTTGTTGCCGAAGGCGTGCTCAAATCTTTGACGCATGGTCCAGTCGTAACGACGTCAAACGCCAAGGACGGCCTTCGGGAATTGAACGGCAGCGCTCCGATCGATTTCGTCTTTCTTGACCTCAACATGCCCGACCTGGATGGGCTTGCCTTCTTACGCGCTGCTTCTGAGGCCGGGTTCAAGGGTCATGTGGTGATCTCGAGCGGAGAAGACCGCGCGATCCTCCAGTCGGCCCAAACGATGGGCCGGATGCTCGGGGTCTCGATCGCGGGCGCGTTGCGAAAGCCGCTCCAGCTTTCGGAAGTGAAGGCGATGCTCGAACTCGGCCGCCATCTTCCACATCGAGTCCGCAGCCAAGCGACTGAGATCATCCTCCAAGACGACCAATACGACCTGACCCCCTACTATCAAGCGCAGTTCGAGCTTTCGTCCGGCGATATCAAAGGAGTCGAGGCTCTCATCAGGCTCTGTACGACGGATGGGCAGATTCACGGACCGTCAAAGCTGTTCGACTCGCTTCGGGACGGCGACCACCTGACCGAAGTGTCGCTGCGGATTTGCGCGCGTGTCTTGGAGGACGCCAAGACATGGCGGCAAAACGGGATCGCCCATACCGTCTCGATCAACTTCGACGCGTCGGTCCTAGAGCAGCCACAGTCCGTCGCCGAGATTGTGCAATCCGTCAGGGAAGCTGGCATCGACCCCAAATCGATCTGTCTCGAAGTTACCGAAAAGAGCCTGCCCAGGAACACGTCGCGCCTGATAGAGGCGCTCGCAAGACTTCGAATGACCGGCTTTCGTCTCTCGCTTGACGATTACGGCACCGGCGCGTCAAATTTCGAACTTCTGCGTCAATGTCCGTTCTCGGAACTGAAGTTCGACCGCTCCATCATCGCGGGTGCCGTCCGCGATCCCATTACCCGCAGGTTCGTGAACTCGTCGGCGGAACTTGCTCGTGACCTCGAGCTTGTGACGGTCGCAGAAGGCGTGGAGAACCACACCGAACTGGGCGTGGCTCTCGAAGCGGACATCGATCGCGTCCAAGGCTTCCTCTTCGCGAGGCCGGAGCCGGAAACAGCGGTGAAACGTCTGCTGCGCGATCATCGCTCCTTCGATTTCCGGACCCGGAGCGCTGGATGACGGCGCGTTGGTTGCGCAAATTGCTCCTTTGTCGACAGGGCAATATGGCGCTCAGTTTCGCGCTGCTCGCCCCCATGCTGATCGGCCTCACGGGAGGCGCGATCGACATGGGGTCATTCATAGTCCACAAGGATGAACTGCAATCGGCGGCCGACGCGGCGGCTCTTGCCGCCGCAAAAGAAGGCGGGCTGAGCGGTTGGTCGGAAAGCTCGGCCAAGGCGGTGGTTGAATCCTACATCGACGCGAACGTTCGGAATTCAATCTCGGGCGAATTCACCGCGCAGGTCAAGGTGGATGCCCAGGCCAAACAGGTCACCGTGACGCTGGAACAGGATCACCGGGGATACTTCGTGATCGGATATTTTCAGGGAAGTCCGCAGATCAGGGTGAAGTCGACGGCTCAGGCGTCGAACCATTCCAACATCTGCGTCATCGGCCTGCATGAATCCGATGCCGGCACTGTTTCGATGGACACCAACGCCATGCTGTCCGCACCCGACTGCGCGGTGTATTCGAACTCGGCAAGCCAAACGGGCTTGCAGTCGCTGGGAAACGCCAAGCTCGTCTCGGACCTGACCTGTTCGGCTGGGGGATTCTCCGGGGCGACAAAGAACTTCGATAAGCTGCCGCTCACGGACTGTCCGGCAGTAAGCGATCCCCTTTCCTCAAGGCCATCGCCTCCTGTGGGAATGTGCAAAGAAAGGGACGCGGTCTACCAGAACTTCACCGGTACGCTTTCGCCGGGTGTCTATTGCGGGGGACTTACGATCCGCTCTAGTTCGAATGTGACGCTGAAGCCCGGGGTCTACGTGATGAAGGATGGACCGTTCGTGGTCCAATCCGCCTCACAGGTCGATGGGGCGGGTGTGGGAATCTATTTCACCGGAACCGACGCGTCATTCGTCTTCGAGAGCAGCTCTGTCGTCAACATCGAAGCTCCGAAAGACGGACCCTTGGCAGGTCTGATCTTTTTCCAGGATAGGCAATCCGCAGAGGCCGATTTCGTAATCACGAGCAACAAGGCCAGGAATCTTCTCGGGACGGTCTATCTTCCCCAAGGCAATCTGATCGTGGACGCCAACAACAAGGTCGCCGACGCTTCGGCCTATACCGCGGTCGTCGTTAGACGTTTGAAGCTTTCCAAGGGACCAAACCTGGTGCTGAACACAGATTATGATTCCACACTCGTTCCCGTGCCTGAAGGGGTGGGTCCGCAAGGAACGACGGTCAAACTCATAAAGTGAGCCTGAGGGGTTTCAACCCTGACGTCCGCTTCGGGCCATCTGCGGAACCCGCGCATCAGATCGCACATTACTGGCAGCGGCGGCGGCTGGCGACTTGTATCGACGTCCGTATCGCGCGACGACACTCCCCTGTGGTGATTATTGTAAAGAGGGTGCAATGGACGAGCTGAGCAACTGGCGACATATGCGAACCGCGCCGAGAGACGGCAGCCGCGTCCTTGTGACGATCCGTCCGACCGAACAGGGCCCCGGAGCCGTTGACCTCGCCTTCTGGTCGAATGGCGATCAGTTCGGCGGAGAGGGCTGGCGCTCCTCCGATTCCGCGCCAGGCAAGGTCATTGAATATGCCGAGTCGGAATTGAAGTGCTGGATGCCGCTGCCTACAGCCAATCTCGAGCACATGACATTGCCCACCGCTTGGGACGGTGAAGACGATCGGGAGCTCGAGGGCTCGGGCATTTAGACCTCACTGCAAAGGTAAAGCAGCGACGGTGAGTTTCCGGACAGCGCCAAGAGAAGACATGCACGGCTATGCTTTTGCCTGACCGATGGCGCGCGAGCGGAGCGGCAGATTTTCCTTTGGAATCGATACGCCTGGTCACCCACACGTTAGGTAGGTTTTTGAGTGCAGCTCAGATCGGCAACCAGCGTCAACGCGCCAACAAGAACCCAACCTAGTTGCCGTCCAGCTTCGGCAAAACGTTGAGCAAAGAACCTTGCCGCCATGGCGTGTGTCCGTTCTGGCCAAAAAATGCCCATGCCTGCGATGGGCCAAACGCGGAATTCATTGCCGCTTCGGGCCAATCAGAGGCTTGGAGACTGGGAAGTATCCCCTGTCTTCGCCGCCGTTGGCGCGAGAGACAGATTGCTTTCAAGATATACTGCCCTGATTTCTTTCGCGCGGGAATCAACATCTAACAAAAGGAGGGAACCGCAGGCCTTTCGCGACTATGTCGTAGCTATGTTAAGGTGCACGCCGCCGAACTTAGTGTGGATAACCCTTGTGTTGGCTGATGCTCAGCCGAGGGGGTGCGAGTTTCAGAGATCAAAATGGCAGGCGAATACCAGCAGACAAATCTCTGGCGGCACAGGCGGCATGGCCATTGCTCGTTTTCACGGCTGTGCTGCAGGCAGGTTCGGGTCTCCCGTTCGTGGCATACTTGTTCATGGGGGTACTGAAGCCGGCCTCCGGGCTCGGTGCGTGGACCGCGGCGACGCTGGGTGGGCTCCAGGCGGTCGCCGCCGTCGTGCTTTCATGCTGGCCGTCAGCCATGATCTTCGCGGCACCACCCTTGCAGTCGCCGGCAGCATCATGCTGGGCTGGCTTTCGACGCTGCCGTCCGTCGTTGAGCAAGGATTCGATTTTCCAGGCGATGGCAAAGTTGCACCGGCCATCGTCGTGATGTCGCCCTTCTTGCGATCGCAGCGGCAACGCTTGCATGGCGCAACGTCTATCCGATCGCGGCCGCCCTCATCGCAAGCGCGCTGACGTTCGTCGGCATCTTGTTCGTCATCGCCTTCGGCGTCATCATTGCGATGTATGGCTTTTAGCCGCGGCCAAGGTTCGAGGTCGAACTCGGTCGCAACTGTGGATGTCGGCCCGTCTGCGGTTACGCCGCGTATTGAAACACAGGATTGCGATGGTGGAGGAAAACACGGATGTGTCTTCGGACACGCAAAGCGATCACCTATGGCGATGGTCGCGCCAAGGCGTGGAGCAGCGCATAGGGGCTATGTCTCCAGCCGATGCGCTTCTCACGGTCGAGCTGTTCAACGGCAGGCATGTCCGAGATGTCTCGCAACACCTGGATGCTGGCGCATGCCTATCTGGCCTGTCACCGAGCGAGGCCGACGATATTCGGGGAAGAGTAGCGGCGCTTCGACAAAGCGCCACGGGCTGGGGGGAGAAGTACTGGGCAGAGCAACTGCGCGAGGCTTGCACTGGAATCAAGGATAGCGGCCATGACGAGGCGATATTGAAAGAGATGGCTGCTGCTCATCCGGGTTTCAGTGTCGAGTCGCTGTGGGCGGTTTATCTCGTGGGCCTCATGCTGGCGCGTTGATGCCGGGCACGACGTCTCATCAGGGGCGAATTGGAGCTTCCGAGGACGAACGCGGCCGTTTGTTTTTTCCTATCGCCACCGGTCGACCTGCAGTCCATGACTTCTTAGGACGAAACGGAGCCGACACCTAAGGTCTCTGAAGAGCCATCAATTGCGGTCATCGGGTCATCTTCTTGAATAGTTCTTACGAATACGCCCTCTCTGCATCTGCGAGATACTCTTTCGCATTAAGAACGTATTGTCGCAGATCGTCCGCAATGTAGTCGGTTCGCTTGAACGTTCCGATTCAAACGAGATTGTCGATGTTCTCCTGCCACTTCATGCGCCGGCCACCATGATGCGAGGTTCGCTGTTGATCGCCCGGATCACGCGGTCGGACTGCAAGTCGTTCCATTCGGCAGGCGTGTGTAGATGTAGATGAATGTCACGTCCAAGTACGCCTTTCATGGTCTCGATGGCTTCGCCTAGTTCGAAATAATCGACCTCACCCACGACCATGAGGTCGACATCACTATCCGCCCACTCATCCCCCTTTGCAATGGAGCCGAAAACGAAAGCAGTTTCGATGTTGGGAGCGAACCTGGCCAACTCATCGGAGATCACGTCAGCCAAACCGAAGGTCTTGAGGCAGATTGAACGTAGCTCAGGGTAGATGGGATGCTTTTTGTTCACGCTGAAAAGTCGCTGGTTTCCCCTTGCTCTCCTCGTAACAATGCCGGCTTCCTCGAAGGTGTCGAGAACTCTTTGCGTCGCCCCGTTGCCCGGTCCCGCGATCCGTATGAGATCGGAGACAGACAATTCACGCTCACCGTGCAGGATTAACGCCCGCAATACGTTTTGTTGGCGCTCTGAAAGCAGAAAACCGGCGCTCGACATTGTGATACCCACTTATGGTAAGAACATACCCATTTCGGGTACGAAAATCGAATTTTCGCAGAATGTCAACAGTGTTATTAAATTGCCAAATCCGGGTAGTTTCGTACCCAGATTTGGTTCGCGTGGTGGCCATCAATGGAGCGTGGTCGCCCAGAGGAGGCAATCCCTCTGCATTCGGCAACTTGTGGCATTTGCTACATATTTCCGACCATGTCAGCTTCGGGC
>NZ_JBYCZP010000013.1:0-193056 GCF_057586295.1 Rhizobium sp. SRI_017
TGGCGTGGCCGGGGGTCAGATTCCATTTCCAGGTGCGACTTGCGAATGATGCCGCGATCAACCGCCGCCCGCTACGACGCCTTCGCTTCAAATGCCGGCGGGTAGTCGCCCAATGCCTTGGCCTTGAGGATCATCGCCCCGATATCCTGGTCGACGATGGCTTCGAGCTCGGCGAAGCTGTCGATGACATAGTAGATCGGCTGGACGATATCGATCCGATAGGGCGTCCTGAGCACTGTCATCAGGTCGAACGGTCGGAATTCGCAAGAGCTGCCGTCCATCGCCGCCTTCGCCTCGCTCGGTGAGGAGACAATGCCGGCGCCGAAGCAGCGACGACCTTCCGATGTATTGATCAGGCCGAACTCAACCGTGAACCAGAAGATACGGAACAGGTGCCAGGAGAAGCCCTTGCCGAGCTTGACCGCTGCCTCGCCGAAGCGCTTGACGAAATTGGCATAGCTCTGATTGGTCAGAAGCGGGCAATGGCCGAAGACTTCGTGGAACAGGTCCGGCTCCTCGATATAGTCGATATGTTCGCGTCGGCGGAGGAAGGTTGCGAGCGGGAACTTGCCCTGCGACAGCAGTTCGTAGAACTTTGAGGGCGGAATGAGCGCGGGCACGCCCTCAACCCCGAAGCCGGTGGTCTCGTGGAGCCGCCTGTCGACATCAAGGAGCTGCGGCACCTTATCGGCTCCGAGCCCCAGCGTCCTGACCCCATCGAGATATTCCTTGCAGGCCATGCCGGTCAGCAGCTTCATCTGGCGCGCATAAAGTTCGCCCCAGACCGCGTCTTCCTCGGCTGTGTAGTGATAGAGACCATTCGGACCGGGCAATTTCGCGACGTAGCTGCTTTCCTTGGCCATCTGAATTCTCCCGGGCGTTACGCAGGTTTGGCAATCATACACCCGACAGCGCGGATTTTCTTTTCTTTCCTGCCACTTTTCGGCATGATGTTGGAAGATTTTCTCGCCACGGATGAGATTTATGAAAGAAACTGGGATAGCCGAACGCAAGCTCCTGCAACTGATCCAGGCGGACAGCAGCCTCTCGCTTGCGGAATTGGCCGAAAGGGCTGGCATGTCGCAAAGCTCCGCATGGCGCAAAATCCAGGAACTCGAAGCAGATGGCGTCATCCGCAAGCGCGTCACCCTCCTTGACGCCAGGAAACTCGACCTCAAGCTCTGCGTTATCGCTCATGTCACGCTGGAGGATCATCACGAGGAAGCGGTCGCCTCTTTCGCACAAGTGGTGCAGGAAAGGCCGGAGATCATGGAGTGCTACGCGCTGTCAGGCACCTTCGACTACATGCTCAAGATCCGCGCCAAAGATGTCGAGAGCTACGATGCCTTCATGACGCGCTACCTCATGCGAAATCCCCATGTCCGTACGGTCGTTTCCAGTTTCGTGCTGCGCGAGCTGAAATTCTCGACTGAGCTGCCGCTTTAGCGTCCAGCTCGACTCCTTGTCGTGCCGGTGCCAATCAAAGGCGCCTTACTTGCAGAGCTGGCTCGCAAGCCGATGCTGGGGCGACTGGCGGACGGAGAGCCGGTGGCTGTGGCGCCTGTCTCGGGCACACGCCTGGACGTCGGCCTCGGCGAGGACATCGAAACACAGACATGGCGGCACTTCGCCCTCACACCGGTCGAGACCAACGCCGAGCGTTTCATCCGCGCATCCGGCAAAGAGAGACGCTCGAGCTCTCCTTCGCCCATGCCGCCAACCTGCAGCGCATTCGCGACAGGGCGATGGAGGGCGAGATCGCCCGGCCACGGGCGGAGCGGTTTGCGTCGAGGCCTGACGGAGAAGGTCCGCCTACCCGGCTGACGGCGTCTCCAGCCACCACCCGACCGTCCATGGTGCCAGGTGTTCCCGGCTTAGGTCGCCCAGCGCGAACATGGGTGCGCCAAGTCCTGTCGAGGCATTCGCCACCGACTCATCAGAGAGATTGGCTGCCAGCCGTAGCCGCGATCCGTCCCCCAGTCGCCATTCGACCTTCACGTGAGGCGTATCGACATCATAGCGGCGGCGGCCACCGTTCAATTGCTTCAGTCGCGGGATGATCTCGCAATGTCGAAGTTGCAGCAGTGCGCGGTAGAATCCCAGCATCTCCGGTCCCTCAGCCACGCGATCCCAATCCAGCTTCGCAGCCAGGAATGTTGCTTCTGCCGTCGGGTCCAGGGCATGGGCCGCGTCGAAGCCTGGCAGCCGCGACAGTTCCTTTTTTCTGCCTTCGCGGACCTTGCGGTTGAGCTCTTCGTCGAAATTGCAGAAATAGGGAAAGGGCTCCGTCGCACCCCACTCCTCCCCCATGAACAACATCGGCACCTGCGGTGCGAGGATGTAGACGGCGGCAATCGCTTTCTGCGCCTCGATGGGCTGGCTGGCCGCCATCCGGTCGCCCATCGCCCTGTTGCCGATCTGGTCGTGGTTCTGGGTAAAGGAGATGAAAGCGGTCGGCGGCAGATGGGCCGACGGCGTTCCTCGCACCTCGCCGCGATAGGGCATGTGATCGCCCTGGAAGACAAAGCCTTCCGCCAGTGCGCGTCCGATATGCGCAGGCCCCGGTTGGTAATCCTGATAATAAGCGAAGCGTTCGCCGGTCGCGGCGACATGCAGCACATGGTGGACATCATCGTTCCATTGGGCGGTGAAGTATGCTGGCGCTCCCCCCTCTCCTCGTTCCAGAAGCGAGGCGTCGTTATTCTCGTTTTCGGCGATGATGTGGACGAATCGTTCGCCGGCGGCGTCCCTCACCCGCCGGGTCAGTTCCTGCAGGAAGTGCTCGTCACTGTCGTCCCGGATTGCATGGACTGCATCCAGACGAAGACCATCCAGACGAAAGGCGGTGATCCAGTAGATCGCGTTCTGGATCACGAATTCCCTGATCATCCGGGAATCCTCGCCGTCGAAATTGATTCCCGCGCCCCAGGGCGTCGTATGCCGTTCGTTGAAGAGCGGCGCATACCCGGCAAGATAATTCCCGTCCGGCCCGAAGTGATTGTAGACGACATCGAGGAACACGGAGATGCCGCGGGCATGTGCGGCGTCGATAAAGGCCATGAAATCTTCAGGCCGCCCATAGCTGCTTTCCGGCGCGTAGAGCAGCACGCCGTCATATCCCCAGCCATAGCGGCCGGGGAAATCGCCGACCGGCATGATCTGCAGGGCCGTGATGCCGATATCCCTGAGATGGTCGAGCCGATCGATCGCCGCGCGGAACGTGCCCTCCGCAGTGAACGCTCCGACATGCAATTCGTAGAGGACCGTCTCCTCCCAGGGGCGACCCATCCAGCCCGCCTGCTTCCACCCATAGGCGGCAAGATCGACCACCTCGCTCGCTCCGTGGACATCCTCAGGCTGATAGCGCGATGCAGGGTCCGGGACTTCGAGCCCATCAGGCATGACGAAGTGGTAGCGCGTGCCCTGCCCTGCCCTATCGACGAAGCGTGTGTGCCACCCCCGATTGTCTCGGTCCATCAGACGCGGCGAGTGACCGTCGATCTTGAGCATCACCTCCGGTTGCCTTGGCGCCCAGAGCCGAAACAAGACCCCATCCGTTGAAATGCACGGTCCAAAGTCGAACTCGGCCAAGGCTGCCTCTCCAAGTGCGCTGCTATGGTCTTTCCAATGAGTCAGTGTCTCAAACGGTTCCGCACCGTCTGGGTCGATAGCCGCGAGCGCGCTTCCGCTTGAGGATGCGGAGGAACAGCCTGACCGCCTCATCTTCCTCGGCGAAACGATGGGTCTTGAACTGGCCGGACGCACCGATGCGGCCCCAGCGCCGCGTCAGACAGGCCTCACCGAAAAGAGTCGTCGAGATTACCAAGGCGTAGAACCGGGCCATGTTTCTCGCGGCATCGGTTCGCTCGATGTAGATTTGATAGGGCTGCGTGGTCATGGCGGCAGCATCGCCAAGTGCTGCTCAAGCGTCCAACGACATGTTTGAATCGATCGCGGTGGGTCGATTCATGTTTGTGGTGGTTGATCCGAGATCATTGCGGGCCCGGCGAGATGACGCCGGACAAGGCGTCCAAAGGCGATGATCCCAAAAATGGTCAGGAACTTCCGTGCGTTGCGCGAGGATTTTGCCTAGCTTGCCCGTAGCTCTTTAGACCGCTCGATCATGCAGCCCCGCTTCGGACACATGCCTCCGTGTTCCTCCGGCGGCAGCAATTCATCGGGCATTTGCAGGGGAGAGAAGCGCCATGGGCATCGTCGTCGGCCAAGACCTGACCTTTGATGGGCAAACGCCCTCGACTTTCATGCCGGTAATGTCGACTCTTGCACTGCCCACGGGCGGCTTCGTCGTCACCTGGATCGATGGCGACAATGACCTGCATGTGCAAAAATTTAGTGACGACGGGACACTTCTGGGGTCACGCGAGATCGTCATGGACACCGTTCTCTATGACGGATTCTTCGCCCCGACCATGGCCGTGCTTTCGACCGGCGAGATCGCCATCACGTGGACATCGCTGTCCGCAACTGCGGCGGAGACGGACGTGCTGTTGCAGGTCTTTGACAGCAGCCTCGTCCCGCAGTTGTCCGTCCCGGCACCGGTAAGCGTCTATGGATCGGACTCTCAGGGCTTTTCGCAGATCGCAGCCATCGACACTGGCGGCTTCGCCATCTCTTGGTTCGGTGATACCGCCACCGGCACCTCCGGCACCTATGACGTATCCGTGCGTGCATTTACGACCGGCGCCGCCGTCGCCGACATTGACGTCAACACTCTCAACACCGTCGGCGACCAGTATTTTTCGAACGTCATGGGCTTGAGCGCCGGCTTCGTCGTATCCTGGTTCGATGACGACACGAGCGATGTCTATATTGCAATCTATGACGATAACGGCAGCGCCACGACAGCCCCCGAACTGCTCGTCAACGATGATCCGGCCAACGACATCGGCATCATCGGCATGGCTCGACTGTCGTCCGGCAACTTCGTTACGGCTTGGTCAGGTGAGACCACGGGAGATGCCAATGGCGGCATCGCCCTGAAAATCTTTGAGGAAGATGGAGACGAGGTAACCTCGGGCGTCGTCGAGGCCAATACGTCCACCAGTGGCGTCCAGATGCTGAGCAGCGTCACCGCGTTGAACGGTCCCGGCGGTGGCTTCGTGGTCGCATGGGGCGCCTGTGGCTGTTCGGGTTCCGGCTCGGCACTCGCCGTCTTCAACAATAACGGCACGGTCCGCCGGGCCGAGGTCAGTCTCGACGCCAATTCCGACACGATCCCGACAGTCAAGGTTCTGGCGGACGGCAGCTTTGTTGCTGCCTGGGCCTTCGGCGACACTATAAACAACGATCTGGGCTTTGCGGTCCGCGTCTTCAACGAAGACGGATCGCTGCGCTATTCCGAAGACGTCGATCTCGATGACAGCGTCGACATTTTCAGTGGAGCGCAGCTGGAAATAGCCGCCCTCGACAATGGCGGCTTCGTGCTGAGTTCAGCGCTCTACACGGGCACCTACAGCCAGGTCTTCGACATCACCCGTGACGGACCGACAAGTTCCAGTTCCACCGTCACCCTCCTGGAAAGTTCCTCCTACACATTCTCGCTCTCCAATTTCCCCTTCGGCGACGCCGAGCAGGACAGTCTGACCGGGATCCAGATCACCAGCCTTCCAACCAACGGCACATTGAAGCTCAGCGGCGTTGCCGTCACCGCCGGGCAGACGATCCTGCCAGCCGATATCGGCAATCTCGTCTGGACGCCGGCCATCGGAGCGAGCGGCAACGGCCTTGGGTCGCTCAGCTACAAACTGATCGACGATGGTGTTGTTGCAGCGGGCGACTCCAACACGAGCGACGCCTATTCGATCACGTTTAATGTGACGCGGATCAATGATGCGCCGACCGCCGCCAACCTGACCCGGACCACGCCGGAAGACGTGGCCTATGTCTTTTCCGCCGCAAGCTTCGGCTTCACGGACGGAGATGGCGATGTCCTCAAGACCATCACTATCAGCTCGATTCCGGCCGCGGGCACTCTCTCCCTCAATGGCCAGGTCGTGACCGCCGGCCAGTCGATCACGGCCGAGGACATCGCTGCCGGCAAGCTGGTCTGGACGCCGCCGACCGACGTGAACGGCAGCAATCTCGCATCTCTCACATTCAAGGTCCAGGACACCGGCGGCGTTGCCAATGGCGGCGTCGATACGAGTGGTACCTACACGCTGAAGTTCGACGTGACGGCGGTCAACGATGCGCCGGTGCTGGACTACCACGGAGCAACGACGACTTTGGAGAATGCCAAGTTGAAGATGGATGTGCTCTCGGGCGCCAGCGACATCGATGGCGGCACTCTGTCCGTGAAGAGCGCCGAAATCGTCACCGGCTTCGGCAAGCTCACCGTCAACAAGGACGGCACCCTCACCTACGACCCGACTAACGCGCCTAATCAGGATATCGCCGAGGGCGAGAGCAAGACGGTGACGATCAGCTACACCGTTTCCGACGGCAAAGGCGGGGAGACCACCGACGAGATCGATATCACTGTCGAAGGCGTTTCGCCTGACATATTCAGAGGTACGGCGAAGCGCGACACCCTCATTGGCACCAGTGGTGATGACAGGATTCTCGGTCTTGCCAACAAGGATAATCTCGATGGTCGCGGCGGCGACGATATCCTGAAGGGCGGCAAGCACGCCGACATTTTCGTCTTCGGCGCCGATTATGGGCGCGACACGATCGTCGACTTCAAGCCCGAGGACGGGGACCGCATCGACCTCTCCGATGCTGTCGGAATCACGAACTTCAACGACCTGATGCGGAACCATATCGAGGATGTCGGCAAGAACTTGGTCATCACCGCCGACGACGGTTCCATGCTGGTCCTCAGGCGCGTCGATCTCGATGATCTCGACCGCGACAGTTTCCTGTTCTGATCCTCCGGGCGTCGCCCGTTCCTGCATCAATAGGGCAGCGCGACCTCGTCTTTGACCGGGCCGATGACGACGCTCGTCTCGATGCCGAAGACGCCGGGCAGTTCTGCGAGCGTGGTGCGAAGGAAATGATTGTAGGTGTCCATATCGGCCATCTGCATCTGGAGCATGTAGTCGTGTGCGCCGGTCACCAGATTGCAGTTCGTCACCTCGGGCAGCCGCCGGACCCGGTCCTCGAAATCGGCGATCGTCGCCCGATCGCGGCTCTGCAGTTTGATGAAGGCAAAGAGCTGCAGGCCGAAGCCGCAGGCCTTCATGTCCACGTCCAATGTGTATCGCCGGATGATGCCTTCTTCTTCGAGACGACGGATGCGGCGGCGGACAGGCGTGGCCGATCGGTTGACCTGTTCGGCGACGCGTTCGACGCTTTGCCGCGCGTCCTGGCTGAGGACTTGGAGGATTTTGACGTCTGTTTTGTCGATCGTAGTCATTCTCCACCATTAATCCCTTCAATCGTGCCGAAACAAGTAGGATTTTGCCAGAAGCGGCGCGGGATGATGCAATCGGAAATCCCGAACCGGAGCTCACGATGGCCAAGAACTTTCGCCGCACGCATATCGACGGTCACCCGCTGCATCCCTCCACCCAGATGACGGCCTTCGGCTATGACCCCTCGCTCTCCGAGGGTGCGGTCAAACCGCCCGTTTTCCTGACCTCCACCTTCGCCTTCGCCAGCGCCGAGGAAGGCGCCGACTTCTTCGATGTGGTCGCCGGCCGCAAGCCTGCGCCTGAGGGCATGGGCGCCGGCGGGTTGGTCTATTCGCGGTTCAACCATCCCAATCTTGAAATCGTCGAGGATCGCCTGGCGATCTATGACCATGCCGAAAAGGCGCTCGTGACATCTTCGGGCATGGCGGCGATCAGCGCCGTTGCGCTCGCCTTCCTTCGGCCGGGCGACGCCCTGGTTCACTCCACGCCGCTCTATGGCGGCACGGAGACGCTGTTCCGCAAGGTCTTCACGCAATGGGGCATCAAGCCGATCCCGTTCATCGACGGCACCGAGGATCAGGCGCTGGTCTATACGCTCGAAAAGGCGGCGCGCCACGGTCCGGTGAAGATGGTCTATCTGGAAACTCCAGCCAACCCGACCAATGCGACACTCGATCTCGCACTGATCCGCCATACCGTCGACGACTGGTCGCGGATGAGCGGCCAGAAGCCGATCATCGTCGTCGACAACACCATGCTCGGGCCGGTCTTCCAGCAGCCGCTCGATTTCGGCATCGATATCTGCGTCTACTCGCTGACGAAATATGTCGGCGGGCATTCCGACCTGGTGGCTGGTGGCATCACCGGTTCGCGCGAGCTTCTGGCGCCGGTGCGGCAGACCCGCTCGGCCTATGGCTTCCAGCTCGATCCGCATTCGTGCTGGATGCTGTCGCGATCGATGGAAACGCTCGCGCTCCGAATGGAACGGGCGGCCGATTCCGCTAGCAAGGTGGCGGCCTGGCTGGCGGATAACCCGTTCATTCCGGCAAATGTGTTGCACATTGACTACGACATGCCGGAGACCGAGAAGGCCATTCATGCCCGCCAGTGCTCGGGCGCCGGTTCGACCTTCTCCTTCGTCATCGCAGACGACCGGGCACTCGCTTTCCGCATCCTCAACAACCTCACCATCTTCAAGCTGGCCGTATCGCTGGGCGGCTCGGAGTCGCTCGCCTGCCATCCGGCGTCGACCACCCATTCCGGTGTACCGATCGAGGCGCGCGCGCAGACGGGCGTCAGCGAAGGGCTGATCCGGTTGTCGGTTGGCCTCGAACATCCCGATGACCTGATCCGCGACCTGGAACAGGCCTTCCGGCGTGCCGTCGCGGGAACGGGACCGGCAGAGGCCAAGGTCGGGTGAAGGTGGCGCAGTCGCGCCGTGAGGCGGCAAAGTGCGAGATTGAGACGCCCGTCATTCTGAAGTAGGAACTCCGCAAACATGCGAGGAGGTTCCACTTTGACGATCTTGTCTGCGCTGACCCGTCACCTCAAGGAGCCGGGACTTTTCGAAGCGCTGGACCGCGTGCCGGCGCTCGGAACGCCTGTGACCAAGAAGGTGTTTCAGGTCTTCAATCCGTCGACCGGCGAATTGCTGGCCGAACTGCCTGACATGGGTGTCGAGGAGACACGGGCGGCGATCGACCGTGCCTATGCGGCGCAGGCGGAATGGGCGGCGCTCACGGCGCGCGATCGCTCCGACACGCTATGGCGCTGGCACCAGCTCATCATCACTCACACCGACGATCTCGCCGCCATCCTGACCGCGGAAATGGGCAAGCCGCTGGCCGAGGCGAAATCCGAAGTGTCGCATGCCGCTGCCTATCTGCAATGGTATGCGGAGGAAGCCAACCGGATCTATGGCGAGACGATCTCCGCGCCCTCGACCGATCGGCGCATGCTGGTCATCAAGCAGCCGATCGGGGTCGTCGGCACCATCACGCCGTGGAATTTCCCAGCCTCGATGGTGGCGCGCAAGATCTCGCCCGCCTTGGCAGCAGGCTGCACGATCGTGCTCAAGCCCGCCGAGCAGACGCCGCTGGTCGCCGGCGCCATGTTCGCGCTCGCCCAGGAGGCCGGCTTTCCCGAGGGCGTGGTCAACCTGATCTATACCTCGGAGGGCGACGCCGTCGGCCGCGAACTCTGCTCGAACCTCAAGGTCCGAAAGATCAGCTTCACCGGCTCGACCGAGGTCGGCCGGCTGCTGATGCGGCAATGTTCCGAGCAGATCAAGAAGGTCGCCCTGGAGCTCGGCGGCAATGCGCCCTTCATCGTCTTCGACGATGCCGATGTGGATGCCGCGGTCGATGGCGCGATCCAGGCGAAATTCCGCAATGCCGGCCAGACCTGCGTCTCTGCAAACCGGCTTTATGTCCAGTCCGGCGTGCATGACGAATTCGTCGAGAAGTTCACCGCGCGGGTCCAGGAACTCTCGGTCGGCGACGGGTTCGAACCCGGCATCGCGATCGGCCCGCTGATCGATACGCGGGCGCTGAGCAAGATCGAAGGCCACATCGCCGACGCGCTGGACAAGGGCGGCGCGATTCGCTGTGGCGGCGAGCGGATCGGCAGAGACGGCACCTTCTTCGCACCGACCGTGCTGAGCGGCATCACCGGTGCCATGCGGCTCGCGCAGGAAGAGACTTTCGGGCCGCTGGCGCCGGTTATCCGCTTCGACGATCCGGACCAGGTGGTGCGGGAGGCCAATGACACGATCTATGGGCTCGCGGCCTATTTCTACGCCTCCAACCTCAAGCGCGTCTGGCGGGTCGCCGAGGCGCTGGAATATGGCATGGTCGGCATCAATACCGGCCGCATGTCCTCGGAGGCGGCACCCTTCGGCGGCATGAAACAGTCGGGCATCGGCCGGGAAGGCTCGCGCCATGGCCTCGAGGACTATCTCGAGATGAAGTATCTCTGCATGGGCGGGATCTGAGGCGAGTTACCTGTTTGGCCCGCTCCGCGACATGCTGGCGGGCGGCAACAGATTGCCGCCCGTCCTTGATATGGCTCCGCTATTCCGCTGCGAGAGGCAGGTGCCTGACATTGTCGGGCAGTTCCTCGAGCACGTCCTCGGCGACCTCTGACTGCGCCTCCTCCTTGCGCTTCGGCTCGCGGCCGAAGAACAGGGCATAGGCCGCCGGCAGGACGAGGATCGTCAGCACGGTTGCGACCAAGATGCCGCCCATCATCGCATAGGCGAGCGGACCCCAGAATACGCCGCGCGAGATCGGGATCAGCGCCAGCACCGCCGTCATCGCAGTGAGCATGATCGGGCGGAAGCGGCGGACGGCTGCGCCGATGATCGCTTCGGAGCGCTCCATGCCACCAGCGATATCCTGGTCGATCTGATCGACGAGGATGATCGAGTTGCGCATGATGATGCCGAGCAGCGCGATCACGCCGAGGATGGCGACGAAGCCGAAGGGTGCACCTGATATCAGCAGTGCCGCAGCCGCGCCGATGATGCCGAGCGGACCGGTGGCGAGCACCAGCATCGCCTTGCCGAAATGCTGCAGCTGGATCATCAAGAGGATGACGATGATCGCCAGCATGACCGGCGCCTTGGCCGCGATCGACATCTGGCTCTCGGCCGCATCCTCGGCGCCGCCCTGGATCTCGACCTTGTAGCCGGCGGGGAGCGTCGCACGGAGATCGGCCATGTCGTTATACATCTTCGTGGCGACGTCATTCGGCTGAATACCGTCAGGCAGCGTGGCCCGGACAGTGATCGTGGGCAGGCGGTCGCGGCGCCATTCAATTCCCTGTTCGAGCACCGGTACGACCTTGGCGACCTGCGACAGCGGCACGAAGGTGCCGAGATCGGTCGGGATATAGACCGAATCTACCGCCGAGAGCAGCTTGCGGCTCGCCTCCGGCTCGCGGGCGACGATCGACACGGTCTCCTCGCCGTCACGGAAATTGTCGAGCGGCGCGCCGGACATGGCGGCCTGCAGCATCTGGCGGATGCGCTGCGAGCTGACGCCCAGCGCCCGGGCGCGGTCCTGGTCAATGACCAGCTTCATCGAGGTCACTGGCTCCAGCCAATCGTCATGGATGGCGCCGAGCTGCGGGTTTTGCTGGAAGCGTGCCTTGACCTCGTCGGCGATGCGGCGGACCTCGACACGATCGGTGCCCATGACGCGCATCTGCACCGGCCAGCCTGTGGGCGGACCGAGGAACAGGCGGTCGACCTTGCCGCGCACATCGGGGAAGTCCTGTGCCAGGATGGTGCGCAGCTTGGTGATCAGCCGCTCGCGCGCCGGCTCGTCATTGGCCATGATCAGCAGCTGTGCATAGTTCGGGTTGCGAAGCTGCTGGTCGAGCGGCAGGAAGAAGCGCGGCGCGCCTTCACCGATATAGGTGGCGATGAACTTTTTGTCCGGGTCCGCCATCATCTTGGCTTCCAGCGCCTTGGCCTGGGTCTCGACTTCCTTGATGCTGGTCCCTTCGGGCAGCCACATGTCGACGAGGATTTCCGGTCGCGACGACTGCGGGAAGAAGTTCTGCGGGATGAACTGGAATGCCCACAAGCTCGTTACGAAGGTCATGATCGTCAGCGCCAGTACGATGACGCGGTGGCGCACCGCCCAGCCGACCGTACCACGCAGGCCGCGATAGAAGCGGGTGTCGAAGACGTCGTGATGGGTACCGGCATGGGCCCGTTGCTTGAGGATCATGTTGCCGAGCCAGGGTGTGAAATAGACTGCCACGAACCAGGATACGATCAGCGCGATGCCGACGACGTAGAACAGCGATCGGACATATTCGCCAGCGGTCGAGGCCGCGAAGCCGACGGGGATGAAGCCAGCGGTGGTGATCAGCGTGCCGGTCAGCATCGGAAACGCGGTGGAGGAATAGGCGAAACTCGCGGCATCGACCTTCTCGAGGCCCTCCTCGAGCTTCCGTTCCATCATTTCGACGACGATCATCGCATCGTCGACCAAGAGGCCGAGCGCGATGATCAGCGCGCCGAGCGAGATGCGCTGCAGGTCGATGCCGAGCTCGTACATGATCGCAAAGGTGGCGGCCAGCACCAGCGGGATAGTGATGGCGATAACGAGACCCGAACGCCAGCCGATCGAGAGGAAGGAGACCACCAGAACGATGATCAGCGCTTCGCCAAGCGCCTTCATGAACTCGCCGACGGCTTCCGTCACCACTTCGGGCTGATTCGAGATCTGCTTGACCTCGATGCCATAGGGCAGCGCCGCCTGGAAGCGCTTGTAAGTTTCCTCGACGGCATGGCCGACATCGGTCACCTTGAAGCCGGGTGCCATGACGACGCCGATCTGCACACTGTCGGCGCCATTGAAGCGGAACTTGCGCTGATAGGGATCCTCAAGACCCGCAGCCACGGACGCGATGTCGCCGAGCCGCGTCACCTGGCCGCCCGCGGTGAGGCGGAGATTGCGGATATCCTCGACGCGATCGACCGCGCCCTCGACTGAAATGCGGACCGAGCGCGTGCCGGTATCCACCGTGCCTGATGGATCGACATTGTTCTGGCCACGGATGGCATTCTGCAGGTCGGTCAGTGTCAGGCCACGTTCGGCCAGCGCCTTGGAGGAAACATCGATGAAGATCTTCTCGGGCTGGTCGCCGAGGATCACGGCCTTTTCTACGCCCGGCGTGGCAAGCAGCATGTCGCGCGCCTGGATCGCCTGCTTCTTGAGTTCCGGATAGGAGTAGCCCTCGCCCGAGAGTGAATGCAGCGTGATATAGGTGTCGCCGAACTCGTCGTTGAAGTATGGGCCGAGCAGCCCCTGAGGCAGCTCGCTGTCGATGTCGCCGACCTTCTTGCGCACCTGGTAGAAGGCGTCGGCCACGTCGCGGCCACTGGTATCGCCGTTGATCTGCACGGTGATGATGGCGCTGCCGGCGCGGGTGTAGGACCGCACGAAATCGAGATCCGGCACTTCCTGCAACTTGCGCTCGATCTTGTTGACGACCTGGTCCTCCATCTCCTGGATCGAGGAACCCGGCCAGACGGCCTGCACGACCATGACGCGGAAGGTGAAGTCCGGGTCTTCCTTCTGACCCATATTCATCAGGCCGAAGACGCCGGTCAGGACGATCAGCCCGAACAGGAACCGCGCGATGCTCGGATGACCGATCGCCCAGCGCGACAGATTGAAAGACTGCTTGGCTTCAGTGGTGTTGGACATCGTCAGGTTCCGTGCTCGGGAATGAGGGTATCGGCCGCGTCAGGGCCGATGCCCGACACGTCTCCGTCGTCATGTGATGCTTGGCTCTCGGCCCGCCTGCAGCGGCGGGCGCTTAGTTCATAAGGTCGGCGGTGACCTGGCCGATAATGGCGGGCAGCTTGACCTTCAGATCTTCGGTCATGAACTGGGTGCCGGCCGAGACGACGAGGTCGCCCGGGGCAAGGCCCTCGACCACGCCGACGCCGTCGGCGGTGAAGTCTGCGACCTCGACCGGGCGGGCATGCACGGTGGCAGCCTTGCGGTCGACCGTCCAGACGATCTTGCTGCCATCCTTCTCCGCGAGTGCGCTGAGCGGAACGGTGATCGTATCGGCACCACCCGCCGTTTGTGCCTCGACGGTCGCGGTCATGCCGATCAGCACGCGGGGATCATTGGGCAGGCTGACGCGGACGGAGAAGGTGCGCGACTGCGGATCGGCGCTGCCCGAGACTTCACGGACCTTGCCCGCCAACACCAGCGTATCGTCGGACCAGAAGCGGGCCTTCACCGCCTTGCCGGGCTTGAACTCCGCGATGTCGTTTTCCGGCACCGCGATCTGCACTTCCTTCTCGTCCTCGGCGACAACGGTCAGGACGGGTGTGCCGGCGCTGACCACCTGGCCGCGGTCGGCATTGATCGCCGTGACGATGCCGTCGCGATCGGATTTCAGCTCGGCATAGCTCAGCTGGTTCTTCGCTTGTTCAAGCGAGGAGGCCGCAGCGACGCGGGTGGACAGAGCCTGATCATAGGCGAGTTGCGCCTGCTCGACCTGAGCCTTCGGCACGGCGTCCTTCTTGAACAGGGCATGCGCGCGATCGTTGACGAGCTTGGCAGTCTCGACGGCCTTTTCGGTGGCGGCGAGATTGGCCTCAGCCGAGTCGACCGCCAGCTTGTAGTCGGTCGGGTCGATGCGCGATAGCACATCGCCCGGCCGCACGCGGTCGCCGATATCGACAAGCCGCTCCGTGACCTTGCCGGCTATGCGAAAGCCGAGGTTCATTTCGGTGCGGGACTTGACCGAGCCCGAGAATTCGAGGGCGCGGACATTGGTCGCCTTGGCGACTTCGACCACCTTGACCGGACGGATGTCCGGCTTCGTCTCTGCCTTCTCTTCCGTGCAGGAAGAGAGTGCCAGCGCTGCCGCGAGCACCATGCCGGTGGCGGACAGGTTCCTGATATTGCGATTGAGCGAGAACATTTCCGTCTCCGGTCTAATGCTTGAGAGCGCGGATCGCGAATTCGACCAGCTCTTCGGGGGTTGCACGATTGGGCTTGGCGAGACACTGCGCCACCATCTGCGGATGGCAGAGCAGCACGGTCGCGGCGCCGAAACAACGGGCGGCCGAATCCGGATCCTGTTCCGGGAATTCGCCGGCAAGGATGCCTTCGCGGATCGCGTCGGCGACGATGAGATTAAGCCGGTCGATGTGAGCATCGACGACATGCCAGTCGCGCTCAAGCGCGACGATCACCATCTCGTGGACCCTCTCCTGGTCCATCATGGTCTCGACAGTAATCTTGTGCATGGCGTGGATCCACTGGCGCAGACGCTGCTCCACGCTCACGTCGTCCTGGCTCAGGATCAGCTCAGCCAGCGTCCGGACGGTGTGCAGCAGCCGCGCGCAAATCGCCTGATGGATTTCAACCTTGGAGGCGAAGAAGCGATAGATATTGGCCGGCGACATGCCGAGGTCCTTGGCGACA
The DNA here is from genome assembly GCF_057586295.1 of Rhizobium sp. SRI_017. NCBI lineage: Bacteria > Pseudomonadati > Pseudomonadota > Alphaproteobacteria > Hyphomicrobiales > Rhizobiaceae > Rhizobium > Rhizobium sp. SRI_017. The sequence goes on from NZ_JBYCZP010000013.1 coordinate 15,344, forward strand.
TCGGCGACATTAGTCTTGGCGTAGCCGTAGTGGCGAAACAGCTTTTCCGCGCTGTCGAGGATGCGTGTGATCGTCTCCTGACGCTGCGTTTCCGCGGGGGTTTCGAGGGTCTCGACCATTGCGAGTCGCTTTCGATTTACGAGTGACGAATTTCAATTTTCGTCACTCGTAAATGATAAATCGTCATTTGTCAAATGGGCAGAGGATTTGAATGTGTGTTTGATGACCACGGTGCCCGCGTCGCAAGGGACTGGCCGCCCATGCCGTGGTCTGGGCAAAGAACACCCGATAGGGATGGATTGGGTCAGTGAACAGATAGGAAATCTTTTCTCGGGGACGAAAGCTGCTCGACCGGGTGCGCGACGCCGAAGACTCGGCCTGGCGCTTGAGCCGCAAGACTGATCATCCGGTCTTGGCCGTCGAGCACTCGTACAAAATCTTGTCGCCCGGTGCTCCGACTCCCACCAGGCTGACATCATATCCCCAGAGCCGGCGGATATGGCCCAAGGTCGCATCACGGGTGGCACCGTCAAGTTCGACGCCGTCCTTCACCGTATGGCGCAGTCGAAGCTGGCGATCGCCGAGGAGGTCCACGTCGATGACCTGAATGTCCGGCTTGCTTGTTCCGGGGTCGTAGCTGCGGGCCATGGCGGAGCGCACGGACGAATAGCCGCGCTCGTTATGGATCGACCTGACTTCGCAGAACTTGTCGCTTGATCGGTCCGAAAGCTGGAACAGCCGGAACCGGCGCATCACGGCGGGGCTGAGATATTGCAGGATGAAAGACTCGTCGCGATGGTTCGCCCATGCGTCTATCAGCGTGCCTCGCCAGTCACCATTGCCGGCGATATCGGGGAACCAGTCCCGGTCCTCCGATGTGGGCGCGGTGCATATGCGCTCAATGTCCTGCATCATCGCAAAACCAAGCGCATAGGGGTTCATCCCCGAAAAACGCGGGTCGTCGAAGCTCGGCTGGAAGACCACATTGGCGTGGCTCGCCAGCAGTTCCAGCATAGCACCTTCGCTGATCTTGCCTTGGTCGAACAACCTGTTGATGATGGTGTAGTGGACGAAGGTCGCGCAGCCCTCGTTCATCACCTTCGTCTGGGCCTGCGGATAGAAATACTGGGCAATGACGCGAACGATGCGCAATATCTCGCGCTGCCAGGGCTCCAGGATAAGGCTGGTTTTTTCGAGGAAATAGAGCAGGTTTTCCTCCGGAAGATTGAGCTTGCCCTTGCGTTCCGAAGCCTCGCGCTCAGCCTCCTCCCGGTTGGAGGTGCCCGCGGTCACGGGCAGTGTACGCCAGAGATCATTGAAGGTCTGTTCCTCGTATTCCAGCCGTTCGCGTGTCCGCTCACGGACCTTCTCCGACGACAGCCGGGGTGGACGGCGATAGTGAAAGACGCCGTGGCTCATCAGGGCATGGGCGGAATCGAGTATGTCTTCCACGGCGGCAGGCCCGTGCCGCTCCTCGCATTTGGCGATGTATTTCTTGGCAAAATCCATATAGCCGAGGATCGAGGCCGCGTCCGTCCACTGGCGGAACAGATAGTTGTTCTTGAAGAAGTGGTTGTGGCCGAAGCAGGCATGCGCCACGACCAGCGTCTGCATCGGCATGGTGTTTTCTTCCATGAGATAGGTGATGCAGGGATTGGAATTGATCACCAGCTCATAGGCGAGACCGCGGCGGCCCTTGCGGTAGAGCTGGTTCTCGAAGACGAAGCGCTTGCCGAAGGACCAGTGCTGATACATCAGCGGCATGCCGACGGACGAATAGGCGTCCAGCATCTGCTCGGAAGAGATGATCTCGATCTGGTTGGGGTAGACATCGAGGCCCATCTCGCCGATTGCTATCGCCTCGATAGCGTCATAAGTCCGCGAGATGGTGTCGAAGCTCCATTCGGACGTGTCGAAGAGCAGGCTCGATGCTGCGCGCGTCGCCATTTGCTTGCCCTTCATTTGCGCATTGCCACCGGCTGGTGCCGGGCAAAAAGTTTCCGGAACACGGGATAGATGTCCGAAGGCTTCGATATGCGCGTCATCTGGAAGTTCTGGATGTTTCCATGGACGGAGCGGTAGGCGCGCCAGAGCGACGTGCCGTTGTCCGTCGTCCCGAAAATGTCACTCTCCCGCTCGTCGATGATTTCGACATAGGCGTAGTATTGGCAGAGCTTCATCAGCGACTCGCGCAGGAGATGGGCGCAGCGCTCGGAATCGCCCGTGGCATTGTCACCATCTGAGGCCTGGGCGGCGTAGATGTTCCATATGTTCGAGGGGTATCGGCTCTCGATGATCCGCAGCATTTCCTCGAGCGCCGACGAGACCACCGTGCCGCCGGTCTGCTTGTCATAAAAGAAAGTCTCTTCGTCCACTTCCCGTGCCTGGTCGGTATGGCGGATGAAGACGAGATCGATCCGCTCATAGCGCCGCTTGAGGAACAGGTGGAGCAGCACGAAAAAGCGCTTGGCGAGATCCTTCTCACGCTCACCCATCGAGGCGGAGACATCCATCAGGCAGAACATCACCGCATTGGCGTTCGGCACCGGCTGCTTTTCGAAGCGGTTGAACCGGACATCGACGGGGTCGACATAGGCGATGCGCCTGCGCCGGCGTTGCAGCAGTTCCAGTTCCTCTCGCAGCGCCGTGAGCCTCCGGCGCTGGGTCTGCGACGGCTTCTCCAGCTTCTCAAGGTCGCCGATCTCGTCGTTGATCACCTGGAATTCGCGATCGCTGGGCCGCCGCAGCGCCACGCGCCGGCCGAAGCTGTTACGCATGGTGCGCCCGACATTGATGTTGGTCGGCGTGCCCGCGGTCGTGAAGCCGACGCGGCGCGGCTTGAAGGTCACGGTTTCCTTGAGGCTCAGCTTGATCATGTCGGGCAGTTCGAGATCCTCGAAGAAGAGATCGAGCACCTCGTCGCGGGAAAGCACGAAGATGAACTCGTCATCACCGTCCTCCCCCATGCCGGGCTGGCCGCGACCTCTCCCGTTGCCATTGCCGCCTTCGGGCTTCTTGATGCGATCGCCGGGCGAGAAGTCCTGGTTGCCCGGCAGCACATATTGCCGGTCACCCGTGCCGGAGGACGGCCGGAAGCTTGGCTCGTCGGCATCGCGCTTCGGCATGGGTATGCCATGCGCACTGTCGACATCGGCGATCTTGTCGGATTTGACCTGGTCGCGGATCGCACGTTTGACATCGGCATGCACGCGCTTGAGGAAGCGCTGCCTGTTGCTCAGGCTCTTATCCTTCGGATTGAGCCGACGGTCTATGAAGTTCGGCATGAGCCTGTCTCCCCTGGACAGCGCTAGCCGGCCTTGTTCACCCGCATGTACCAGTCCACCAGCCGCCTGACCTGCCGCGCCGTATAGCCCCGCTCCGTCATGCGCTGGACGAACTGCGCGTGCTGCTTCTCGGTGGTGCTGTCCTTCTTGGAGCCGAAGCTGATGACCGGCAACAGGTCCTCCACCTGGCCGAACATGCGCTTCTCGATCACCTCGCGGAGTTTCTCGTAGCTCGTCCAGCCCGGATTGCGGCCGCTGTTCTTGGCGCGGGCGCGGAGCGTGAACTTGACCACCTCGTTGCGGAAGTCCTTCGGATTGGCGATCCCGGCGGGTTTCTCGATCTGCGAGAGTTCGCTGTCGAGAATTTCCCGGTTGAGGATCTGGCCGGTATCGGGATCCTTGAAGTCCTGGTCTTCCAGCCAGGCATCGGCATAGGAAATATAGCGGTCGAACAGGTTCTGGCCGTATTCGCTGTAGGATTCGAGATAGGCCTTCTGGATCTCGTGGCCGATGAACTCGGCATAGCGCGCCGCGAGTTCCGACTTGATGAAGTCGATATAGGCCGCTTCGATCTCCTTCGGATACTGCTCGCGGCGGATCGCCTGTTCGAGGATATACATGAGGTGGACGGGATCGGCGGCGACCTCCTTGGTGTCGTAGTTGAAGGTTTCCGACAGCACCTTGAAGGCGAAGCGGGTGCTGACGCCGGTCATGCCCTCGTCGACGCCGGCGGCATCGCGATATTCCTGCAGCGATTTCGCCTTGGGATCGGTGTCCTTGAGATTCTCGCCGTCATAGACCCGCATCTTGGTATAGGTCGGCGAATTCTCATGCGGTGTCAGGCGCGTGGCCACCGTGAAGCGGCTAAGATTTTCCAGCACTTCCGGTGCGCAGGGGCTGCTCGAGAGTTCGCTCTCGCGCAGCAGCTTCTCATAGATCAGCCGCTCCTCGGTGACGCGCAGGCAATAGGGAACCTTGACGACCAGGATGCGGTCGAGGAAAGCCTCGTTGTTCTTGTTGTGCTTGAACTGCAGCCATTCCGATTCATTGGAATGGGCTAGCACGATGCCCTGATAGGGGAAGGCCCCGAAGTTCTCGGTGCCGTTATAGCTGCCTTCCTGGGTCGCCGTCAGCAGCGGATGCAGAACCTTGATCGGCGCCTTGAACATTTCGACAAATTCGAGAAGGCCCTGCGTCGTGCGGTTCAGGCCGCCGCTATAGGAATAGGCGTCGGGATCGGCCTGGCTGAAGTTTTCGAGCTGCCGGATGTCGACCTTGCCGACCAGGGCCGAGACGTCCTGGTTGTTCTCGTCGCCAGGTTCGGTTTTGGCGATGGCGATCTGCCGGAGCCGCGACGGGATGAGTTTGACGACGCTGAATTTTGAGATGTCGCCGTTGATCTCGTCGAGCCGCTTGGCCGCCCAGGGAGAAATCAACCCGGTGAGGCGTCGCCGGGCAATGCCGTATTTGTCCTCGAGCAGATCGGCCATCCGGTCAGGATGGAACAGGCCGAGCGGCGATTCGAAGATCGGGCTCACCTTGCCGTCGATGGCCAGCGTGTAGATCGGCTCCTCTTCCATCAGCTTCTTGAGGCGTTCGGCGAGGGACGATTTGCCGCCGCCAACGGGGCCGAGCAGGTAGAGGATCTGCTTGCGCTCTTCGAGACCCTGCGCCGCATAGCGGAAATAGCCCACGATGCGTTCGATCGTGTCTTCCATTCCGTAGAAGTCTGCAAAGGCAGGATATATTTTGATGGTTCGGTTGGCGAAAATCCGGCCGAGCCGTTCATCGCCGCTGGTATCGATCAGCTTGGGATCACCGATCGCTTTGACCATACGCTCCTGTGCAGTCGCGTACATGCCTTTATCGTCGCGGCAGGCCAGGAGATATTCCTGTAAGCTTAGCTCTTCCTGTGCACCGCTTGCATAAGTTTTTGAAAAGAGATCGAAAACGTCACTGTCAGTGGCCCGCATGAAACTCTCCCGCGGCCGCGCTGGGATTTGCGAACGTCGTGACGGCCGCTGTTAAATTAAACGAATCTAAATTCAGTTCGTTCCTTGCAAAGTCTAATTTAAAGATGTCGAAATTGCGAGAACAAGCGTAGCGAAGAGGGCAATTAGCCACAGTTCTCTGTCTCACAATTGCTTGATGGCGCTGACGGAATAGGCTGCAGCCTGCTCTCGGGCAGGACGTGAGCGATTGTGCCGCCGATCCGGGTCGCGTACCCCTAGAGATGGGCTTCCAGCGCAGCCCGCAGCGACGGCTTTTTTGCGATGGAGGCAGTTATGCGCTCGCGCCAGCGCTTGCCGCGAGAAAGGGCCTCCTCGAGCGCATCGCGGAGATCATCCGGTCGGTCGGCGGCGAGAACCTTCACCAGGAATTCGGCCTGAAGCAGGTCCTTGATCGCTTTGAGGCTGTCCGGCCCCTCAAGCCGCCGGTTCGCCACGATGAGCTTGTGGATCGCAAACCGCTCGGGCCGGGGGATCTGCACGAGAACGCCGTCGCGGTAGGTCGCGGCGGCGAAGATCGGTTCCGCGAGGAGATAGTTGAGATAGTGCAACGATTGGGCGTGCACGCCGAGCGCTGGCAAAGGCCTCAGATCCTCCGCTTCGGAGAAGGACGGCGTGAGGAACTCGACCAGGGTCTCGTTACGCGTCTGCTTCCAGCGCCAGGTCTTGCTGTGGTCGAGTGATGGCGCGGGCTCGAAGGCAAAATCCTGGAGGACGGTTCCGAGCGGTTCGGAAACCGTATCCTCGAGCGCGACTGACAGGCGCTCGAAGCTGGCGATATCGATATCCTGGGTTTGGGCGGTTTGATCGAAGGCGAAGCGGACGCCGAGTTCGCCTTCGTAGAGCCGGAAAGCTTGCGTTCCGACGATGGTGCCGCCAAGCCGGAACACGCCTGCAGAAGCCATGGCATTGAGAAGGCTGCCGGTGGCCGCATCGACGCCGAGAAAGCCTTCGGCACGCAGGAGACGAATGAGCCGGGACCGGTTTCGCCGGCGGTTCTCGCGGTCATCGCGCAACGCCTCGATACGCTGCATGCGGGCGCGCAATTGCTCGCTGTCTTCGCCGATATAGGTCTTCTTGACGTCGGATCCGACGCGATAGGTATCGTACCAGTAAACGCGGCCCTTGCGTTCGATGCGGGTCGGCGTGCCGCGGATTTCCGCAACGGTCTCGTCCCGCAAGGAGGCCAGCAGATCGTGGTAGGCGGAGTGGGCTATGGGAGAATGATGCGCGATCACCGACGTGCTCAACAAAGTTCAGTTTCGTTGAGCATAGCAGATGTTCAACGAAATTGAAATTCGTTGAACATTATTCTTCACACCTCAGGTAGCCTCGCTCGGCTGAGGCTCCTCAGTGACCTCCGGCGATGGCGCTTCCGTCTTTGAACGGCGGCGGCCGCGCAGCATCACGTAGAAGACCGGCGTCAGGAAGAGACCGAACAGCGTGACGCCGAGCATGCCGGAGAACACCGCCGTGCCGAGCGACTGGCGCATTTCAGCACCTGGACCCGTCGCGATGACCAGCGGCACCACGCCGAAGATGAAGGCGAAGGCGGTCATCAGGATCGGGCGCAGGCGCAGGTAGCAGGCCTGGACCGCCGCTTCGACGGGACTCATGCCCTCGACGGCCTCCGCCTGCCGCGCGAATTCCACAATCAGGATCGCATTCTTCGCCGCGAGTCCGATCAGCACGACAAGGCCGATCTGCGTCAGGATATTATTGTCCATTCCCCTGAAATAGACGCCCAAGAGCGCCGCAAGGATGGCGAGCGGCACGATCAGGATGATCGCGAGCGGCAGCACCCAGCTCTCATATTGCGCGGCCAGCACCAGGAAGACGAAGATGACCGACAGCGCGAAGATATAGAGCGCCGTATTGCCGGTATTCTTCTCCTGCAACGCAAGCTCGGTCCATTCGAAGGTCGTGCCGGCCGGCAGCACCTGTTTCGCAAGCGCCTCCATCGTGGCGAGCGCGGTGCCGGTGGAGACACCGGGCGCCGGATTGCCCTGGAGCGGAACCGACACATACATGTTGTAATGCTGGACGAGCGACGGACCGCTGGTGTCCTTGATATCGACCAGCGTTCCCAGCGGCACGAGCGCGCCGGTGGCCGAGCGCACCTTCAGCGCCAGGATACTGTCCCTGTCGCCGCGAAACTGCTTATCGGCCTGCGCCCGCACCTGGTAGACGCGGCCGAAGGCGTTGAAGTCGTTGACATAGGACGTGCCGAGATTGATCGACAACGTGTCGAAGATATTGGGGATCGGGACATTCAGCGCCCGCGCCTTGTCGCGATCGATCGCGAGGAAATATTGCGGGCTCGAAGCCGAGAAGGTGGTGAAAACCCCCTGCAGGCCCGGTGTCTGGGCCGCCATGCCCATCATCTGATAGGCGGATCCCAGCACCCGGCGCATGTCGGAGCTTTCGAGATCCATGATCTGCATCTTGAAGCCGCCGCCATTGCCGATACCGGCAATCGCCGGCGGTGGAATGGCGATGATGAAGGCTTCCTGGATGCTCTGCAGCTTCATATAGAGCTCGCCGACAATGGCGTTGGCGCTGCGGCCATGTTCCAGGCGGTCTTCGAACGAATTGAAGGCCGTGAAGATCACGCCGGAATTCGAGGCATTGGTAAATGTGGCACCGCTGAAGCCGGCGAAGGCGACGGCGTTGCGGACACCGGGCACCGAGCGCGCAACGTCCGACGCCTTCTTGATCACCGCGTCGGTGCGTTCGAGCGAGGCACCGTCGGGCAACTGCACAACGACGATGGCATAGCCCTGATCCATGTTCGGCACGAAGCCGCGCGGAACTGCATTGGCCATGTAGTAGGTCGCGTAAAGCAGCCCGGCAAAGACCACGAGCGAGGCCGCTATGGCGAATCCCGTCTGCACCATGCGGCGAACGATCCAGGCGTATCCGGCGCTCAACTTGTCGAAACCGGCGTTGAATCCATGCGACAGCGCCGCCGTCATCCGCGAGATCGGATTGCGCGGCTGATGATCCTTGTCATGCGGCTTGAGCAACACCGCGGCAAGCGCCGGCGACAGCGTCAGCGAATTCAGCGCGGAGATCACCGTCGCCACCGCGATCGTCACGGCGAACTGCCGGTAGAACTGGCCGGTGATGCCAGGAATGAAGGCCGTCGGCACGAAGACGGCGACCAGCACCAGCGAGATCGCGACCACGGCGACGCCCACCTCGTCCATCGTCACATGCGCCGCATCCCTGGGCTTCATGCCGAGCGCCAGATTGCGCTCGACATTCTCCACCACGACGATCGCGTCGTCGACCACGATGCCGATCGCCAGCACGAGGCCGAAGAGGGTCAGCATGTTGAGCGAGAAGCCGAAGGCGAGCAGGAAGACGAAGGTGCCGATCAATGAGACCGGAATCGCGACGATCGGAATGATCGCCGTGCGCCACGACTGCAGGAAGATCAGCACCACGATGGCGACGAGCACGGCCGCCTCGATGATGGTCTTGTAGACCTCGTTGATCGATTCCGCGATGAACTCGGTCGGGTTGTAGACAATCTCGTAACCGAGGCCGGGCGGGAATTCCTTCGCGGCCTCCGCCATCGTCTGCTGAATCGATTCCGCTGCGGCAAGCGCATTGGTGCCGGGCCGGGCGAAGATGCCGAGCGCGACGGCCGGCTTGCCGTCGAGATAGCTGTTGGTCACATATTCCTTGGCGCCGAGCTCGACACGGGCGACATCCTGCAGCTGCACCAGGCGACCGTTATCGGATGCCTTGACGATGACGTAGCGGAACTGGCGCGCATCAGAAAAGCGGCCTTCTGTCGTGACCGTGTATTGGAACGCATTGCCATCGGCGGCCGGGGGCGCGCCGATCGAACCGCCGGAGACCTGCACATTCTGGTCACGCAGGGCCTGCACAACATCACTCGACGTCATGCCGTAGGCGGAGAGCTTTTCCGGATCGAGCCAGATGCGCAACGAATATTCGCGCTCGCCGAACAGGATGACATTGCCGACGCCGTCGAGGCGCACCAGCTTGTCGCGGATGCGGCTGCGCGCATAGTTGGAGGCGTAGAGCTGGTCGTAGCGACCGTCGGGCGACAGGAGATGGATCACCATCATCAGGTCGGGCGAACTCTTGGCCGTAGTGACGCCGATGCGGCGCACCTCTTCGGGCAGGCGCGGCTCGGCAATCGCGACGCGGTTCTGAACCAGCACCTGCGCCTTGTCGAGATCAGTGCCGAGCTTGAAGGTAACGGTCAGCGCCATCGAGCCATCCGCCGTCGAATAGGAGGACATGTAGAGCATGTCCTCGACGCCGTTGACCTCCTGCTCGAGCGGCGTCGCCACGGTACTGGCGATCGTCTCGGCGTCGGCACCGGGATAGGCCGTACGGATCACGATGGTCGGCGGTGCAATCTCGGGATATTGCGCCACCGGCAGCTGGAAATAGGCAACCCCGCCGACGATCAACAGCACGATGGACAGGACCGAGGCGAAGATCGGACGGTCGACGAAGAAATGCGCAAACCTCATTGCGCCAGCTCCAGGTCGACAGCATCAGGCACAGCACTCTCGCGCGTCGGCGGCAACTCGATCATCTGCGGGGTCACCTTGGAACCCGGCCGCGCCCGCATCAGGCCGTTGACGATGATGGATTCGCTTCCATCCAGCCCTTCGTGAATGATGCGGTAGCCATAGACGCGGGTGCCGAGGCGAACCGGCTTGGTCGAGACCGTGCCATCAGCGCCCACAACATAGACGACGCGCACATTCTGATCCGAGCCGATGGCCTCGTCAGGCACCAGCGTCGCCTTGTATTTATTCGACGCTTCAACTTCGACGCGGCCGAAAAGGCCGGGCTGCAGGATGAACTTCGGATTATCGAACCGCGCCCGGAGCCGCATCGTGCCGGTCTCCTTGTCGATCCGGTTCTCGGCAAAATCGAGCTTGCCGACAAAGGGCTTCTCGTTCGAATCCACAATCGTGACCTTCACGTCGACGCCACCGCCGCCGAGCTGCAAGTCGTCACCGCGCCCGCGAGCCGTCCGTGCGAAATTCAGAAGGCGGCGCTCGTCGACATCGAAATAGAAGTCAATCGGGTTGAGCGTCACGATCGTCGTCAGCACGGACTGGTCGGCCTGGATGAGGTTGCCGACCGAGATCTGGTTACGGTCGATCCGGCCGTCGATCGGCGCGGTGATCTTGGTATAGTCGAGATCGAGCTTGGCCCGATCCGCCGTCGCCTGCGCAGCCCGGACGCTCGCCTGTGCCGTAATCCATTCGCGGCGCCGGTCCTCTAGCGTCTGCACCGACTGGCCGCCGCTCTTTACGAGCCCTTCGGCGCGCTTGAGCTGCGCCTCGGCATAAGTCTGCGTCGCCACCGCCGATTGGAGCTGCGCCTCGGCCTGTTCAAGCGCGATCTTGTAGGGCCGCTGGTCGATCACGAACAGCAGGTCACCCTTTTTGACCAGCGCGCCATCGGTGAAATGGACTTCGTCGAGATACCCGCCGACGCGGGCGCGGACGCTGACTTCATCCACGGCCTCGAAGCGGCCGACGAACTCGTCATTGTCGACGACCTCCCGCACCAGCGGCTTGGCGACGGTGACCGGCGGCGGTGCCGCCGCGTCCTGTGCCATGGCATTGGATGAAAGAAGAATCGTCGTGACGGTGAAGAGAGAAGAAAGGGAAGTGCCAATTGCTGAAAGCAGCCTGTTCCGCATTCTCATGCCCCCGGTTTCAGTATCAGAATGCTCTGCGTTCAATTGACTGTTGTCAACTACCCCGACGCGACGCACAGCAGAGTTTCACTGAAGTAGGCGTCCCCTGCCGCTCTTCAAGACATGTCAGGAACAGAGATTTCGGCGGCAACCCGGGTCGCCGCCGCTGCCATTTCCAGCCATTTCAGGGCCAGGCAAACTGGCCCAATGCCGAGAGCATCACCCACAGTGGCGAAGGCTCGCTGGACGCAAGATCGTAGACACAGGGTGTCGCGAGGACGATCAGGGACAGGACGACAGCTACGATGCGATGCACGACGGTCTCCTGGTTTTGCCGGCCGGGCCGCTTCTCAGGCGACCGTCAGTTCGACATTGATGTTGCCACGGGTTGCCTTGGAATAGGGGCAGGTCTGGTGTGCTTCCTCGAGCAGCGACTGCGCGACATCGCGTTCGATGCCGGGTAGGCTGACATTCAGGCGTGCCTGCAGGAAATATCCACCTTCGGCCGTTCCGAGGTCGACCTCGGCGTTGACGGCGGTGTCTTCAGGCAGCTTGATCTTGCGACCGGCAGCGGCGATGCCGATGGCGCCAAGGAAACAGGCCGACCAGCCGGCGGCGAAGAGCTGCTCCGGGTTGGTGCCGGCCTTCGCGCTGCCGGGAGGCGAAAGCTTGACGTCGAGTTCGCCGTCGCTGCTTTTCGAGACGCCGTCGCGACCGCCTGTCGTGTGGGTCTTGCCGGTATAGAGAACCTTGTCGATCTTGGTCATGGGATCACTCCTTGTTGGGTCGCGTTTCGCGCGACGTGTTTGACGAGGAGTGGTTTGACGAGCCGACGTATCCGCGATGTTTCGGAAAGTGGCTGAATTGTATCGGGATGTAGCGCCTGATGGTGTCGATATGATCGGACACAAAGAGGCCCCGAAATTTCGGGGCCGGCGCTGATCAGGGGATGATGACCTCGGCGGCCAGGCCACCACCTTCCCGGTTATAGAGGCGGATCGAGCCGCCGATAGCGGAGGCCAGTTGCTGGGCGATCGCGAGCCCAAGGCCGGTGCCGCCAGTTTCCCGGTTGCGCGACTGTTCCAGGCGATAGAATGGCTGCATCGCAGCCTCAAGCTGGTCTTCAGGAATGCCCGGGCCGCGGTCCATCACGGTAATGGCAAAGGTGTCTCCATTCCGCCGCACGACGCTGATCTCTGCGCTGCCCGCGAATTTCAGCGCATTGTCGATGAAGTTCGAGAGGATGCGGCGAAGCGCATGCGGCTTGGTCTGTACGGTACCCTCCGCCTTGTCGATGACAGCCACCGCTTTCCCCGTGTCCTGATAATCATAGACCATGCTCTCGACAAAGGAGGCGATGTCGATGCGCGACACCTTCTCGACATTGCCATGCGCACTGCGGGCATAGGCGATGCCGTCCTGCACCAGCCGCTCGATCTCGCCGAGATCGCGGACCAGTTTGTCCTTCTCGGTCGACTCATCGGCCATCTCGGCGCGAAGCTTCATGCGGGTGATCGGCGTTTGCAGGTCATGCGAGATTGCGGCCAGGATCTGCACCCGCTCCTCGAGATAATGCGCGATCCGCTCGCGCATGGCGTTGAAGGCACGGGCGGCATGTGCCACTTCGCTCGGCCCCTCCTCGCTCATCGGCGCGCCCTTCCGGTTCGGGTCGAGCGCATCGGCGGCAGAGGCGAGTTGGGCGAGCGGGCGTGTCGCAAGCCGCACTGCAAACCATACGCAAAGGATGATGAGCGCCATCTGGACCGTCAGCACATAGGGCAGCCATTCGGCGATCGGCATCACGCCGCGGGGCGTCACATCGAGGGTCAACGGCGAGCCATCGCTGAGTGTCAAATGTGCCTGGAGCCGCTGTCCATCGCCGGGGATCGACTCGACCCGTAGCGCGAAGCGATGCCCGGCCGCTTCCTCGATGCGGCTCGCAATCTCGGCCACGCGTGGCGAGAGATCTGGTACGCCCGGGGTCCCCGGACCAAGCACGAAACGATAACTGCCACGGCTCAGGCGATCCAGCCAATCTGGCCGTTCATTCGCCGGCAGGCGATCAAGGATGGCAATCGAGGTCGCGACATCCGTCTCCAGCGTGCCGAGCATGACTGCCTTTGCCGACATGTAGCGCTCGAGAAACAGGATGCTGAACGAGAGCCCATAGGCGACGACGAGGCCGGCGAACAGGATGACGAAAAGCCGGGATCTGAGTGACCGTGGCCACAAGCGGGAAGCCGTCATTGCCGCTGCTCTGAGATTTCGACCGGCACCGCGAAGACATAGCCTTCGCTGCGCACCGTCTTGATATAGGTCGGTTCGCGCGCATCGTCGCCGAGCCGCTGGCGCAGCCGGCTGACCATGAGGTCGATCGAACGGTCGAAGATCTCGGAGTCGCGGCCCTGCGTCAGGTTCAACAGCTGGTCGCGGTTGAGCACGCGCTGCGGATGGTCGATGAAGACGCGCAGCATGCGGTACTCCGCACCGCTGAGCGCGATCTCGGTGCCTTCCTTGTCGATCAGGTGACGCCCGACAGTGTCGAGCTGCCAGTCGCCGAAGGTCAGCAACTGGCCGGCTTCCGAAATCTGCAGATTCGGCGGTAGCATTCGTGTCCGCCGAAGTACCGCCTTGATGCGGGCAAGCAGTTCACGCGCTGCAAACGGCTTCGGCAGATAATCGTCGGCCCCCATTTCGAGGCCGATGATCCGGTCCATTTCGTCGCTGCGCGCCGTCAGCATCAGGATCGGCGTCGCCTTGTGCTTGCCGGCCCTGAGCTCGCGGGTAAGCACGAGGCCATCGTCACCCGGCATCATCACGTCGAGCACGATGAGATCGACCGTATTGGCCTCGAGGAACTTGCGCATCTGGCGGCCGTCGGCCGCGACCGCGGTACGGAGCCCGTTCTTGGTCAGATAGCTCGAGACCAGCTCGCGAATCTCGCGGTCGTCATCGACGATCAGGACGTGGTCGACATGTTCCATGTGGCATTCCGGGCTGTTTCTGATGATCGGCGGGCCAGGCGGCGCTTACTCTCCTTAGACCTTCCCGCGCTTCTCGCTAAGAGGCAAGCGGCCTGTCAGAAGCGGACCACGTCAAGCACCGCCTGGGCAAATTCACCTGGCGCTTCCTGCGGCGGATTATGGCCGATGCCGCCTGATATCGTGCGGTGCTGATACCTGCCGGTGAACTTGGCTGCGTAGGTTGCCGGGTCCGGATGAGGAGCGCCATTGGCATCGCCTTCCATGGTGATCGTGGGCACCGAAATCTTTGGCCCCATGGCGAGCTTTTCCTCATAGGCATCAAAGCGCTCCTCGCCCTCAACCAGGCCCAGACGCCAGCGATAGTTATGGATGGTGATCGCCACATGGTCGGGATTGTCGAGCGACCTGGCCGAGCGCTCGAACGTTGCGTCGTCGAACGTCCAGGCCGGCGACGCCGTCTGCCAGATCAGCCGGGCGAATTCACGGGTGTTGGCCTCATAACCCAGGCGGCCCCGCTCGGTGGCGAAATAGAACTGGTACCACCAGGCGTGTTCCGCCTTGGGCGGCAGCGGTGTGGCGTTGATGGCCTGACTGCCGATGAGGTAGCCGCTGGCCGAGACGAGAGCGCGGCAGCGTTCGGGCCAAAGTGCGGCTATGATATCGGCGGTGCGGGCACCCCAATCATAGCCGGCGATGATCGCCGAATTGATGCCGAGCGCGTCCATGAGCGCGATCATGTCCACTGCAAGTGCCGACTGCTGGCCGTTGCGCGGAGTAGCAGACGACAGGAAGCGCGTGGTTCCATAACCGCGCAAATGCGGGACGACCACCCGATAACCTTCGGCCGCGAGGATGGGCGCGACATCGACATAGCTGTGGATGTCATAGGGCCAGCCGTGCAGCAGCAGCACGACCGGACCATCCGGCGGACCGGCCTCGGCGTAGCCGATTTCCAGGTCGCCTGCCTTCACGCTGCGGAACATTTCGAAGTTGGTATGGCTCGCCACGGATGAGGCCGTGGTGGTGACGTTGCTGGTCGCAGCACGCGCGCTGCCGACAATGCCGAATTCCACGGCGGCGGCACCCAGGGCGGCCATGCCGAACAGGCGTCGGCGTTCGAGATTGATTTCGGCGGTCATCGGTCTCTCCATCGATTTGATCACGACTGAGAGAAAGCCGGCCGCATGTATCCCCTCTATGTCCGCTCTCACCCGATTTGTGTCGTTCTGTATCGTCGAGGATCGGCTGCTACATTCCGATACATTTCGACCCGTCTCAGGACACATCCGGGATACGTCACCCCAGCCAAATGCATCTCGTTGCCTGCGCCGGTCCTCGCCGGAGCAACTCTGCCCAACGGCAAAAGGAAACGACGATGACATTCCTGATCATAGCCTATCTTGGAGGCGCGCTGACGATCCTCAGCCCCTGCATCCTCCCCATTCTGCCCTTCGTATTCGCCCGCGCCGGCCAGCCCTTCATCAAGAGCACGCTGCCTATGCTGGCCGGCATGGCTGTTACCTTCGCTGCTATCGCGTCGCTGGCCGCGGTCGGCGGAAGCTGGGCAGTGCATGCCAATGAATATGGCCGCCTCGCCGCGCTGGCCCTGCTTGCGATCTTCGGCCTCAGCCTACTCTCACCGCGCATCGCCAGCTCTCTCACCCGACCGGTGGTCGATCTCGGCAACCGGCTGACATCTGCGGCCGGCAATCCTGCAGCGCCGACAGTGGCCGGTTCGGCTGTCCTGGGTGTCGCGACCGGCCTGCTCTGGGCACCCTGCGCCGGCCCGATCCTTGGCCTTGTGCTCACAGGCGCCGCACTTCAAGGCGCCAATCTCCTAACGACCTTCCTCCTGCTCGCTTATGCCATGGGTGCCGCGACCTCGCTCGCCATCGCCCTCTTTGCCGGTGGCAGGGTGTTTTCCCGCATGAAGCAATCGCTTCATCTTAGCGAACGCCTGCGACAGGGCCTCGGCGTGGCCGTGCTGGCCGGCGTGACCGCGATCGCGCTCGGTGCGGATACCGGCCTGCTGGCGCGGCTCTCCTATGCAAGCACGTCGGTCTTCGAGCAGGCAGTACTCGACCGCTTCCATGCCCGCGAATCCTCGCTGGTTGCGAGCAATACGACCACGATGACCGACGCGACGGGCAAGCGGCCCTTCGTCAGCGACCTCCCGATCGAAGGCGTCGCTCCCGGGTTCGATGGCGCCGTCGAGTGGCTGAATTCGAAGCCACGCACGGCCAGCGATCTCCGCGGCAAGGTCGTGCTCGTCGATTTCTGGACCTATTCCTGCATCAACTGCATTCGCACCGTCCCCTATGTCCGCGCCTGGGCCGAGAAGTACAAAGACCAGGGCCTGCTGGTCATCGGCGTGCATGCCCCGGAATTCGCCTTCGAAAAGCAGATCGACAATGTCCGCAAGGCAGTGGCCGATTTCGGCATCCGCTATCCCGTCGCCATCGACAACGACTTCCGCATCTGGCGCGCCTTCGAGAACAGCTACTGGCCTGCGCACTATCTGATCGATGCCAAGGGCCAGCTCCGCTACCACCATTTCGGCGAGGGCAATCATGCCCAGACCGAGCAAGCGATTCAGGACCTGCTGCGCGAGGCCGGCAGCAAGATGGCCACAGAGGCGACCGTTCGGCCCGATACCAAGGGCGCCGAGATGGCCCCCGATCTCGTCAATCTCGGCTCGGGCGAGACCTATCTCGGCTACCAGCGCGCTGCCGGCTTCGTCTCGCCCGAAGGCATCCTGTCGGATACCTCCCGCGACTATTCGGTGACCGAGCCCGGTCTCAACGAATGGGGCCTTTCCGGCCGCTGGACCATCGCAGCGGAAAAGGCGGTCCTCGATCGGGCCGGCGGCGGCATCGCCTACCGCTTCAGTGCCCGCGACCTGCACCTCGTGCTCGCGCCCCGCGCCGACGGCAAGCCCGTTCGCTTCAAGGTGACCGTCGACGGCAAGGCACCCGGCAAGCACCATGGCGCGGACACCGCCGCTGACGGAAACGGCACGATTACCAAGACCCGCCTCTATCAGCTCGTCCGCCAGGCGGGCGAGGTTGAAGCCCGCAATTTCGAGATCCGTTTCCTGGATCCAGGCGCTGAAGCCTACGCCTTCACCTTCGGCTAGACGCCCATTTCCCAAATCTACAACGCAACCAAGGAGAGACTAACATGAACCGCATATCCACTTTCGCCATTGCCGTCTTCACCAGCGCTATCGCCTTCGCCGCCCAGGCCGCCGAAGTTCGCAACATCGTCATCGTCCACGGCGCCTTGGCCGACGGCTCCGGCTGGCGCAAGGCGACCGAGATCCTCCAGGATCGCGGCTACAACGTCACCATCGTCCAGCAGCCGATTACCTCGCTGTCCGACGATGTCGCCGCGACCAATCGCGTGCTCGACCTGCAGACTGGGCCAATCTTGCTGGTCGGTCATAGCTATGGTGGCATGGTGATAAGCGAAGCTGGAAATCGGCCCGATGTCGCGGGCCTTGTCTATGTCGCGGCCTTCCAGCCCGACAAGGGCGAGAGCCTGCTCGGTCTGGCGAGTTCCAAGCCGGCCGGCGGCATGAATATCCGCGAGACCAAGGACGGTGAATATCTCTACATCGACCCGGCAGCCTTCCCCAACGACTTCGCCGCCGACCTGCCGAAGGACGAGGCCGCCTTCCTCGCCCGCTCACAGGTCTTCGCCGCCAAGAAGGCTTTCACGGCCAAGGCGAGTGATCCGGCCTGGCGGGTAAAGAAGAGCTGGTCAGTGGTTGCTACCCGCGACCGCTCGATCAATCCGGAGCTCGAACGCGACATGGCCAAGCGTGCGGGAAGCCAGGTGACTGAGATCGAGGCCAGCCACGCCGTCTTCGCCTCGCAGCCGGAGAAGGTCGCCGACGTCATCGACGCCGCGGCCAGGGAACTCGGCGAATGACGATAGAGTAGCGATGCTTGAAAGCCAAAGCCCCCGGCAGTGATCTTGCCGGGGCTATCATGCCGAGTGGAAAGGTTCACATCTAGGCCACATCCGCACGCTGCTGGCCATGGGCCTTGACGATGGCATCTGCTTCCTTGCCGTAGAGCTCCTCGAAATGATCGAAGGTCTTGGAAAAATAGCCGATGCCCTGCGTTGCCGAGCGCAGCGCCCGCGCCAGTTCGTCGAGCGCGCCGCCGGGCACAAGCGCGCGGAAGATGTCCCACCCCTTGGCGCCGTCATCCCGGTCGAAGCCAAGCACCTGGCCCTTGAGGGCGGAGACGATCTGGACGAGATTGCCCGAATAGATCGACGGGATATGGATTTCGCTGCGGAACACCGGCTGCATCAGCACAGCTGCGCCATCGGACAGCGCCTGTCGCACGCCCATCTTCGACGCGGTGCGGAAGGCATGTTCCGAACTGTCGACGGCGTGATGCTGCCCGTCGGAGAGGGTGACACCGACATCCAGGACCTGGAAGCCGAGCGGTCCCTTCTCCATCGCTTCACGCGCCCCCGCTTCCACCGCCGGGAAGTAGTTGCGCGGAACGGTGCCGCCCTTGACGGTCTCGCCGAAGGTGAAACCCTGGCCGCGCTCGTTGGGGCGAATGCTCAGCTTCACATCCGCGAACTGGCCGGCGCCGCCGGTCTGCTTCCGGTGGCGATAGTGAACGTCAGCCGGTTTGGAGATCGTCTCGCGATAGATCGGGTTGGGCGTGCGGTCGGTCACAGTGATATGGAAGACATCGGCGAGCGTCTTGCACACCGCGCGCAGATGCACGGGCCCCTGGGCGCAGACCAGCTGGGCGCCGGTCCCCTCCTCCTGCAGTACTTTCAGACCGCGATCCGTATCGGAGAGCTTAGCCAGCGTTTCGGAGAGCTTGGTTTCGTCGCGCTCGCTCGCCGGCACGAGGATCCTCTCGATCATCGGCGTCGGCGGCTCCGTCCATTCCGGCGGGTCGACCGCACGATCAGCGGTCAACAGTGCTGGCACCTGCAGGTGATCGGATTTGACCGCCGCAAACACATCGCCTGCCGCTGGCGCCAGCGGTGTGCCGGATCGGCCATTCGCGATGTCCTGCAGCATGCCGAGGTTGGAGCCGGCCAGAGGAGCGCCTTGCTTCAGACCGTCGCCGAGCGCCCGGACGAACACCGTCTTGCCGACGCTCTGGCGATAATAGGCGTGAAAGCTCACCGCAGCGAGCTTTCCTGCCGCCACGGCACTCGCTTCGGCGAGACGCTTCCGCAGGCTTTCAACCGGCGGCGCTTCGTGGCGCAGCGCCTTCATCAGGCGCATCATGCCGTTATTATGGCTGGCCGCGCCGATCATGACCGGTATGATCTTGTTTTCCCGAAGAACCCGGGCAGAGATGGCATAGAGCGCATCGCTCGGCGGCTCGCGGTCTTCGACCAGTTCCTCCAGAAGCCAATCGTCGAATTCGGACAGGTGTTCGAGCAGTTCCGCACGCGCTTCGTGCTCTCGCTCGACGACGGTTTCAGGGATCGCGATCAGCGCCGAGGTCTGGCCCTCGCGGTAGCGCCAGGCTCGTTCCGATATCAGGTCGCAACTGCCGACGACCTTGTCGCCCTCGCGGATCGGGATCTGTCGCAAGAGCAGCGTGTGGCTCGCATAATCTTGGAGTGCTGCGATCACGTCCCGCAGCCGCCCTCTCGGCTCGTCCATGCGGTTGACGAACAGGATGCAAGGCGTCCCCGAAGCCTCGATCATCCGCAGGTAGGGGGCGGCGAGCACCGCCTCCTCCGGTACCGGCGAAACACAGAGAATGCAGGCATCGCTCGCCAACAGCGCATGCTGCGCATGCGGCAGCGACTCTATCGCTCCCGGCGCATCCAGCGCACACCAGGGCTCGTTCAGGAAGGTGAATTCCGTGAAGTTGAGTCCATGGGGCGAACTGGATTTTTTCGGTATGCCTTCCAGCGACCCGAGCTTGTCGACGACGGTGGTTTTTCCCGTCTGCGAGGGTCCAACTACGGTAAAGCAGCGCATCGGGCGTTCCTCCAACTGCCAAAAGCACGATTTTCCTCGATGACAGGATGCCTTGAACTGCGCCGACGCGCCAGTGGATGATTACGCTTTTCTAATCAAGCGTTCCCGATGGGAGGCCACGAACGGTGAATTTCGGGCGAATGAGGGCCTTCGGGCGCTTGTCATCCGACTTGCATACCAATGTCGCATGCATCTTTTCGTTGCGCATATCGCGAAGCGGGTGCACATTGCCTCAACCATGGGGAGGGTACGTGCATGACGGACAGACAGGCCATTCTCGCCGCAGTCGAAAATCACTACGCGATGCGAAACACCGAAGACCCGGCCAAGGTGCTGGCGACGATTCATCCGGACTGCTGTCACCGGATCGTTGGAACCGACAGCCTGGCGCCATTCACCCAAGTCAATCGCGGCGACGAGGAGACCCTGCGCAAGGCCGTCGATAGCCTGGTTGGCGACTGGGATCTGTCTGGCCTGCAGAACCTAAACATCTACATCGACGAACAACAGAATACCGCGGTGA
The DNA here is from genome assembly GCF_057586295.1 of Rhizobium sp. SRI_017. Taxonomy (NCBI): domain Bacteria; kingdom Pseudomonadati; phylum Pseudomonadota; class Alphaproteobacteria; order Hyphomicrobiales; family Rhizobiaceae; genus Rhizobium; species Rhizobium sp. SRI_017. The sequence continues at coordinate 35,828 of NZ_JBYCZP010000013.1, forward strand.
TCCAGCGCAAAGGCACGGTTCTCCACAAGACGACGGGCATCAAGTTCGACACCGAGCTTGTCGACAAACTGACCTTCAAAGATGGCCGGATCGTGGAATACGACCAGTTCTTGGACACCTATCATGTCGCCAAGGAAATGGGCATGATTGCCTGAAGGCAGGAGAAGACGTTACAGGTCGAAATCCGTCGCCTGTAGCGTCAGCTTGCCTGTAAGCCTCAACGTGAAGTCGGCAACGCCGTCGCCATCGGTATCGCCGGAGACGAGCGTCATGTCGCGCTTGAAGCGAAAGGCGAGATCGCCAGCCGCACCACTCAATCCTTGATCGCCGCGCCAGGTAAAGTCCTGGCCGCCGACCGCATCTTCGTCGGCGTCGATCGCATCGAGATTGACGATATCGTCTCCCGAGACGAAGTCGGTGATTACGTCGCCGATGACTTCGTCGACGCTGACAAAGAGGAAAATGTCCTTGCCCACACCACCCGAAAGCCGGTCGGCTCCGAGCCCTCCCGCGAGTGTATCGTTGTCGGCTTCGGATGGCGTCAGCTGGGCATCGTATGGTGTGAGATCGAGCGTGAAGCTGCCGTTCGCATAGAGGGCCCCGGTATTGGGTTCCTGATCATTGTCGGCCTCGGCAAGGTCAATCGTCTCGCCATTCACCGCAATCTCGGTGACATAGAGGTTCCGATCCTTGTTGCCGCTGCTATCATCGTTGGTGAACACGATCTTCACGCTCTGGAACTGGGCCGGCGTGTCGAAGGAAAAGCTGAAGCGGTCGAAATCCCAATTCTCCTTGCCGCCCGCACCTGCCTCGCCCTTGCCGACCACGTCACCGTTGACCAGGACCTCAAAGCGCGCACCCTCGCCGTCGAGCAAGTCGCTATAGGCGGCGAGGCTTATGATCGACGTGCCACCCGCGGCGCCCTCGCTTCTGCCACCCACCAGTGTGTCCTTGCCGTCGCCACCGGTCAGCGTGTCGTTTCCGTCGCCGCCAAGAATCCTGGTGCCGCCAATGCCTCCCACGAGCGCGTCGTCGCGCACGCTGCCATAGAGCGTCGTTCCCGTATTGGGCGCGGCGCTGTCGTCATCGTCCATGCCATACCAGCGATCGATGATCTTCTGCGCGGCCCGGCCCTCGGTATGGTAATCCTTGCGGCCCTCCTGGTTCTCAGCTCGACGATCCCAGATGTAGAAGCCAGAGAACCAATCGCCACCCTGGCTGCCGAAAACGTCGAACAGCGCCTTGTAGAGATTGGTCTGCGCCTTTTCGTTGAACGCCCCGTTCATTTCCCAATCGCCCGGCGATGTCGCGGCGCCCTCAATCGGTCGATAACCGATTTCGGTGAACATGACCTTCTTGCCATATTGCTCGGCGAGGTCGCGAAGATACTCTACGGGCGAGAGGCCACCGAGCAGGTCCTGGATGTAGTCGTTTGCCGAAGGGTGCATCCAGGAAAACTTGAGCTCGGCGACCGTGGGGGTCTTGTCGTCGACCGAGAGTGGGAAGTAGCCGTCGATGCCGATGACATCGAGCTCGTCCCAGAACGACAGGGTTTTCGCCTCGCCCCACTCAGCGGAATATGTCAGCTCGCCGTCGAAGACGCCGCGGACGGCGTCGATGATATCGAGCCACTCCGCGCGATAGTTCGCGCCGGTCATCGATGCCAGTTCGGTGCCGATCGACATGGTCTTGAGGCCCGTCTGCTGGGCGATCTGTGCGTAATTGACCAGCATTGCCTTGTAGCTGGCAAACCATGCCGCGGGATCCGCCGGATCGAGATAGGCACGCCAGATGCCGTCGAGCGGGTCGACATGAGGCTTCAGCAGAACGTCCAGGCCGGCTGCCTGTGCAGCCTTTATCCCGGCGATCACATCTGCATCGGTCGGTGTGATCTCGTCGGCGAATACGCTGCTCGAATTGATCGTGTCCATGTAGTAGTTCGGCACGATCGCGACCGAATTCACTCCGGAGTTGGCCAGCAATTTCAGCTCGTTGGCCGATGTCCCCGTTCCAAAGACATCCGTCCCGTAGCCAGTGAAATTATAGCCTTGGATATCAAAACTCTTCACCAAGTGAGCCTCCTACCGTTGAGCGCGTTCTTCGGTATCTGCTGCAAACTACGAACTCGATTATAGGTGCTGGATGAGCGTGAGCAAATCAAAATGGCGCCGGCATGTGTCGATCCGTCTCTGTTGACATCACCGATCTGACCCATTTGCTGGGCTTGGGGTTGACGAGCGGCTGGCGTCCCTAAAACCGTGCCCGATTGAAATTCTGGAGTTGTCCGGTGACGGCGCTCACTTCTTCTCTCCGTCTCGCCTCGTCCCAATTCAGCGCCTTCGCTGCAACTGCCGAAACTTCTTCGAGCGAAGCGGTGCTCAGCCTGCCCTCGATTGCCAGTGTCGTCCGGCGCATGACGATGTCGGCGAGATGTTTGATCATTTCATTGCTGGCGATCCACTCGATCTCAGCGTCGCTATAGTCATCGACGTGGGCGAGCATCGTCTCGCCGCCGGCCTGAGCGATGTGCGCGAGCACGGCATCCGCAGTGGTGCCATAGCGGCCGAGAAGCGTCTCGACACGCGCTGCGGTGAGCCCAGCGCGAATGATACGCTTGTCGATCCACTGCTTGCGGGCCGCCGCATCTGTCGGGAAGTGCCGGCCGCCGCCGATTGCCAGCAGCTTGGTGTCGGTTCTGCGCTTGCCGCCGAGCCGAACCAGAATCGCATTCGTGACCTCCTCCGCGAAGCCGCGGAACGTCGTCCACTTGCCGCCCACCAGCGAGATGACGGCGAAGGGCCGGTCGCCCGACGGCTCCGAGACTGGCGAGGAGTGATCGCGGCTGATCAGCCCCGGCTGGCTGGCATCCGAGGCCGGCAGCGGGCGGATGCCGCTATAGGCATAGACGATCTGGTCACGATCGAAGCGGAGGCGCGGCAGGAGCGAACGGAGGCTGGCCAGGAAATAGTCGATCTCGTCCTCGTCGCATCGCACCGTATCGGGGTCATCGGCCTTGGTATCGGTCGACCCGACCAGCGCGAGCCCGAGATATTCGTAGACCAGGCAGATGCGGCCATCATCGGCCTCGAAATAGATCATCCGGCCCTTGAGGCTTTCGACCAGCTCCGGATGTCGCAGCAGGATATGCGAGCCCTTGGTGCCACCGATCAGCTTGTGATTTATCCCAAGCCCGGCATTGACCTGGTCGATCCAGGGGCCGGCCGCGTTCACGACCAACTCGGCCGTGAAGTGCTGTCTCTCGCCCTCCGCATCGCGGAACCGAAGGGTGCTCCCGTCCCGGCCGACCAGTGCAGTGGCGTTTATGGCTCGGGAGTCCGGCGCAGCATCAAGGCCATCCTTGACCAGTTCCCAAACGAGGCGCTCGGGCCGGCTGATCTTGGCGTCGTAATAGATACCGCCGGCGACGATCCGCGGCGTGACCTCGGGCATCTCGGCGAGCGCCGACTTGCGGAACAGGAAGCGGTGTTTCGGCATCACCCGATGCCGGGCGCCATAGAGATCATACATCGTGAGCCCGATCTTGATCAGCAGTGCACCGCGGCTTCTTGGCGCTGTGGTTGAGCCGAACAGCGTGCGCAGTGCAGCCCAGGCCCCCTTCATTAGCGAGAAGGAGGGGATGAAGGTGGGGAGCGGCTCGACGCAATGCGGCGCGTTGCGGAGGAGCAGGTTTCGCTCCAGCGTCGACTCAGCGACAAGGCGGAGTTCACCCGTCTCGAGATATTTGACGCCGCCATGGATGAGGCGCGAGGGTGCAGCGCTGGTGCCGGAGCCGAAATCGGCCTTGTCGACGATGAGGCATTTCAGGCCCTGCAGGCAGAGATCACGGAACAGGCCGGCGCCATTGATGCCCGCGCCGAGGATGACGACGTCAAATTTTTCCGGGCCACCGGCGCCGACAGCGCCTGTGTTCTCGATGCTCATTTCACTTGTCCTGTCATTGTCCGGCCGAACCCAGATCCTGAAGCCGCGGCCAGATTGGCCTGATGGCTTCGGCAAGGTCCAAGAACACTTGATACTTCTGGTCGAGGATCTGCCTCCGGCCGGGATCCGGCTGACAGATCGTTTCGATGCTTTCCAGATCGCGGGGATCATCGGTTGGGGATGCGAAGAGGCCGGCGCCGGCGCCGGCACAAAGCGCAGCACCCCAGGCAGCAGCTTCTTCCGTGGCCGTGGCTGTGACCGGCAGCCCGAGAATATCAGCAAAGAGACGGGCCATCGCGGGGTTGCGCGATATGCCTCCGGTCAACCGCGCCATCTTCGGCGCAAAGCCGTCCCTCAGTGCATCGACATGAATGCGATGATTGAAGGCGATGCCTTCGAAGACCGCGCGGATGACATCGCCGCGGTCATGCCAGGCATTGAGCCCGAAGATGCTCGCACTCGTCGCCCCGCCAAAGGGGGAGCCGAAGAGATAGGGGTGGAACACCGCGCTTGACCGCCGGGCACTCGCGGCATCGAATTCGCGGGCGACGAGGTCGTGGATGCTCTGGCCCGCCTTTTCCGCTTCACCGGCTTCAAGCGCGAAGAATTTTTCCAGGAACCAGTCGTAGTTCGCCGTCGATGCCGGCGAGATCGACATGCTGTTCCACTCGCCGGGCAGGATGCCGTTTCGGCAGAACCAGCGCGCGTCTATCTTGGGCGCGCGGGAGACGGTCTCGTTGATGGAATAGGTCCCGGCGATGACGGCGACGACGCCTTCGCGATAGCCGCCCATGCCAAGCGCGGAGGCGGTGACATCATGCAGGCCCGCCATGACGGGCGTGCCTTCGGCGAGGCCGGTTTCAAGTTCCGCCAGCCGCGTCACTTTTCCGACAATCTCGGTCGAGGCGGCCATCGGCGGCAGGCATGCCGTGAGTGCCTCCAAACCGAAAAGTCCGAGCGCCTCCTCGTCATAGTCCTGGGTCTGGACATTGGTGAAGGATGTGCTGGCCTCGGTTCGATCCGTGCCAACAGTGCCGCAGAGGCAGAAGCACAGCCAGTCCTTGGCTGCCAATATGTGCCCGATGCGGGCATAGCGTTCCGGCTGGAGATCGCGGATCCAGCGCAGCACCGCCGAGGGGGCGGACGCATGTGGCTTCTGGCCTGTCATTTCGAGCGAGCGATCGCCGATATCGCCTTCGTTCCAGTCTGCGGCAACTCCAAACGCCCTTGTATCGAGCGACGTGATCGCTGGGCCGAGCGGATTGAGGGCACGGTCGACAAGATAGATGCCGTCGCCATGCGCCGTCGCGGCGATCCCGACGATATCGTTGGCGGGCCGGCCGGATTTGCTGACGGCTTCCTTGATCGCATCGGCTGTCGCGACCCAAAGACCATCCATGTCGCGCTCGACATGACGTGGCTCGGGGATAAGCTGCGGCACGCGGCGCCGGGCGACGGAGAGAACCGTGCCATCGGCGTCGAAGACGACCGCCTTGGTCACTGTCAAGCCGCTATCGATTCCTAACAGCGAGGGCATGCGTTTCTCCTTGTCCTATCGGGCGACGGGCCTTCGGAGGAACGCCAGGAATGCGCTGCCTCTAGTTGGCCTTTGCCGCTTCCGCCACGACGACGTTGATGCCCTTCGACCGCAGCCGCGAGAGATGCGCGATGGGCGTATCCTCGTCGACGATGACGACGTCGAATTCCTCGAGCCCCACGAAGCGATGCAGTGCGCGGCGCTCGAATTTGGTGTGGTCCGAAAGCAGGATCCGCCTGGAGGCGCTTTCGAACATCGCCCGCTTGACCTCGATCGTGTCGGGTGACTGGTGGTAGACCGCATCGTCGACGATGGCCGAGAGCGACATGAAGACAGTGTCGGCGCGCAAGGCCCTGATCTCGGCCGTGGTGATATGCCCCATGAAAGCATTGCACCAATTGTGGAACTGCCCGCCGAGGCAGATGAGATTGAGGTCGATCACGTCCTTCAGATCGTTGATCATCACCAGCGAATTGGTGATGATGGTGAGCGGCACCTTGCCTGGCAGCATGCCCGCCATCTGGTGAACCGTGGTCGCGTCATCGAGGAAGATCGCCTGACCGGGCTCCACGAAACTCATGGCCGCCCTGGCGATCGCCTTCTTCTCTGCAGCCTGCCGCGTCACGCGATAGACGTCGCTCGACTCGATCAGGCTGGTCGGCGCCGCCGAGACGATGCCACGCGTCTTGCGGAACAGCCCTCGGCTGACCAGTTCATCGACGTCGCGATGCGCCGTCATCAGGCTGATGCCGAAGCGTTCGGTCAGATCCTCGATCCGGATGGAGCCTTCCGCGATCACCGTTTCCGCGATCAGCTGGCGCCTGACCATCTGGCGGGCGTGCCTGGAGTCGCTGGGCAGCTCTTCGGAAAGCAGTTCCTTGACATCGACTTTCTTGTTCACCGTCGTGATCCCTGCCTTGAAATCGAGTGTTTTCAGTCTCGTATCGCGGATCGGGCAGTGTGGCAAAGGGGCGGGGCGCCGGATGACGGCGCCCCGCTTATGGCTTATTCGCTCAGGACGAAGGGAGCGGTGTACTTGTCGACATTGTCCTTGGTGATCAGGAGGCAATCGAAGAGCTGCTTCTCACTGTCAGCACCGGTCTTGCCGGTCTTGATCACGCTGTCGGCCTGCTTGACGGCTTCCTCGGAGAACACGGCGACCGGTTGGAGGACGGTATACTGCATCTCCCCGGCCTTGATGGCGGCGACCGCATCCGGCGAACCGTCGAAACCACCCACCTTCACCTGGGCGAGCTTGCCGGCTTCCTTGAGGGCAGCGATCGCACCGAGCGCCATTTCGTCATTGCCCGAGATCACGGCGATGATGTCGGGATTGGCCTGCAGCATGGACTGCATCTTGTCGTGACCCTTGGTGCGGTCCCAATCAGCGACTTCCTTGGCGGCCTTCACGAGGTCGGGATACTGGGTCAGCACCGTCTCGTAGCCGTTGGAGCGGGTCGCCGCGTTGTTGTCGGCCGGGTTGCCGAAAAGTTCGACATACTTGCCCTTGTCGCCAACAGCCTCGACCCATTGCTGCGCACCGAGTGCGGCGCCCTGGGCGTTGTTGGAAACGAGCTGCGCCTTGGCGAGACCTTCCTGGTTGATTTCAGCGTTCACCAGGAACACCGGAATGCCGGCGGCAACTGCCTTCTTGACCGCGCCGATCGAACCGTCGGCATTGGCGGGGTCGAGGATGATCGCAACGGCCTTGTTGGTGATTGCGGTGTCGATCAGGTTACTCTCGACATTGGTGTCGCCCTTGTGGGCAGCCACTGTCGCGGTGTAGCCGAGCTTCTCGGCGGTTGCCTTGGCGACTTCGCCTTCGGTGAACCAGTAGGGGTTGGCCGGATCGTTGACGATGATCGTCATCAGGCCATCGGCCCATGCACTGCTGATGAGCAGCGGTGCGACGGCTGCGGCGGCGAGAAGTACGCGCATTCCTCTTTTAAACATAGTCTCACTCCCTTTCGTTGAGCTGAGTTTTGCCGTTCTCACGGCCATGCTTTCCGCGACCGAGCCAATCGTAGCTCCGCCTCACCCGATCGCAGTAAAGTTCGATGCCTTCGGTCGCGCTATCTCTAGCGGCGGCCGTATTTGAAGCTGTTGAGCAGGACCGCCATCACGATCACCGCGCCGGTGAAGACCGTCTGCCAGTAGGCCGACACGCCGATGATCACGAGACCGTCGGAGAGAAAGCCGATCACGAAGGCGCCGAGCATGGTGCCCACCACCGTGCCGCGGCCACCAGTAAGAGCGGCACCACCGATGACGACGGCGGCAATCGCCGTCAGTTCATAGGTGGTGCCTGCGGTGGGGCCGGCCGAGGTCAACTGGGAGGACAGGACCAGGCCGGCGACTGCCGCGCAGATTCCGGAGAGAACATAAACCGTGATCTTCACACGCTTGACCGGAACGCCCGAGAGTTCCGCAGCACGTTCATTGCCACCGGACGAATAGAGCCAGCGGCCGAAGGCGGTGCGCGCCAGCAGTATATGCGCGACAACAGCGAAGACGGCCAGCATGATGACGCCGATCGGCACGCCGGCGAGGCGGTTGAAGCCGAGCCAGTCGAAGCCGGTATTGCCAAGTTCGGGGCGGCCGCCGAGATTGTTGTAGGTCAGGCCATTGGTCATCAGGAGAGCGATCCCGCGGGCGACATAGAGGACGCCAAGCGTCGCCACGAAGGCCGGCACGCGGAGATAGGCAATGAGCACGCCGTTGACGGCACCGACTACGCCGCCCAGGACGCAGGTCAGTATCGCGACCGTCCAGACCGGCGGATAGAGGATTATGCCGAAGTAATCGAGCGTCACGCCCTTCATCATGAACCCGGCCACGCAACCGGCGAGCGCCAGAATCGAGCCGACCGAGAGATCAATGCCTCCATTGAGGATGACCAGCAGCATGCCGATCGCCAGAAGGCCATAGATGGCCACATGTGAGGCCATGATCAGGAAATTGCTGACCGTGAAGTAGTTCGGCGACATCAGGGAGAAAACGACGACAATGACGATGAGAGCGAAGAAGGCTCGGCCCTCGAACAGCAGTTCGATGACGCTCTTCCTGCGCTTGCCGCCGGCCACGGCCGGCTTGCTGTCGATTGTTGTTGTCACTGCCATACTAGCGCTCCTCCATCCGGGCTAATGCGCAACCAGCGCTTCGCCCGAAGCCGCCATTATCTGTTCCTTGGTGACGTCAGGTCCGAACTCGGCCGAGATCTTGCCGCGCCGCATGACCACGATGCGGTGCGCAATGCTCAGGCATTCGCCGACTTCCGATGTCGTGTAGATGACCGCCAGTCCCTGCCGGGCGCGCTCCGCCAGGAGCTTGAACACTTCCGCCTTGGCACCGATGTCGATGCCGCGGCTGGGCTCGTCGAGCAGCATCACTTCGGGGTCGGTTGCCAGCATCTTGCCGATGACCACCTTCTGCTGGTTGCCGCCCGAGAGCGAACCTATCGGCGCGTTGCCACCGTCGGTCTTGATATGGACTTTGCGGATCGCATCCCCGATCAGCGTATTCTCACGGGAACCGGACGTGAAAATCCGCTTCGTGAAGCTGCCGATGCTGGCGAGCGACAGGTTGCGCCCGACGGTCATGGTCTGGACCAATCCATCCCGCTGCCGATCCTCGGGCACGAGGACCAGGCCGTCGTCGATGCATTGGGCGATCGATCGGCCGGTCACGTCCCGGCCCTTGAGCACCACCCTGCCCTTCGACGGGCGCAGGCGACCGGCGACGCATTCGAGGAGCTCGGTGCGACCCGCACCCATCAGGCCATAGATGCAGACGATCTCACCCGACCGAACAGAAAGCGAAAGATTGTCGACGACGGAATAGGCTGCGCCCGAGGGATCGGGCACCGTGATGCCCTCGATCGAGAGCGCGACGCCGCCCTTTTCATAGCCATCGGGTGGCGAGCCGAGATCGAAATTGTCGCCCACCATGTTGCGGACGATCCATTCGAGGTCGATATCCTGGCGCTCGGCAGAGGCGGTCATCGCGCCGTCGCGCAGCACCACCGCATGATTGGTGATCTGCAGCGCTTCCTCGAGATGATGCGAGATATAGACGATGGAAACGCCCCGGTCCTTCAGGTCACGGATGACTTTGAACAGGACTTCGACCTCCGTCGCCGAGAGCGCCGAGGTCGGCTCATCCATGATCAGGATGCGCGAATTGACTGAAAGCGCCCGGGCGATCTCGACGATCTGCTGCTGGCCGAGACGGAGATCCTCGACGAGTGTCAGCGGATCGATATCCTCTTCCAGTTCCGCGAGCAGAGCGCGCGTCTGACGCTCTTCCTCTGCGAAGTCGACGCCTGTCGCCGTCATGATCTCGCGGCCCATGAATATATTGTCGCGAACATTCATGTTGGGCGCGAGACTGAGCTCCTGGTGGATGATGGAGATGCCATGATCGCGTGCTTGGGAGGATGACGCGAAGATGACAGGCTCTCCATCGAGGATGATCTCGCCCGAGGTCGGCTGCACGACACCGGAGAGGATCTTCATCAGCGTCGACTTGCCGGCGCCGTTCTCCCCGAAAAGGGTCGTGACCTGACCGCGGTGGATGTCGAAATTCACACCCTTGAGGGCATGAATGCTGCCATAGGACTTTGCCACGTTGCGGGCAGCGAGCACCGTTTCGCCCTTGCGGCCGGGTTCGACGATCTCGTTCATTTGACGTCGAGCCTCACCGGCGTGACGATCCAGTTCTTGGGATTCACCAGCTTGAAGACACCGACCACGGATACAGTCTTTCCAGTAAGCGTCGTCGGATCGATGCCTGCGAGAACCTGCTTCTTGACCTCGTTGTTGATCGCCGAACCGGCATCCTGATACTCGATCTGGTTGGTAAACTGGCCGAATTCGATCTGGCCGGTGGCGTCACGGAGATCGGTGCCGTTCAGCGCCGGGCCGGTCTGCACACGCACGGTGACCTCGGGCGGCAAGCCTTCGACAGCCACGACATTGTAGTTGGACTTGCGCTCGCCGACGACGCCGGTCAGCGTCACCGGAATGACGGGGCCGGTCGTCGTCTTGACGCCGTATTTCTCGCCCGCAGCCTTCTTGTCGGCGGCAATCGCGGTGGCGATTTCGATGGCGTCGACGGCGCGGGTCTCGATGCTCTGCTTTATGATCGGGAACTGCTCGGCGCCGAAAGTCTCCGGCGAGAATTTCTTCTCGCGCACGTCATGCTCGGATCCGATCCGGACGACGGTGGTGTCGAGCGCCATCGCGGCGACCAGCACGACGACGGCGGCAATGCCGACCCAGCGGTAGCTTTTCGGACGAGAGGAAGCGGCGGTGACGGTGTCAGCCATGGTGGCGAACCTCCACGACCAACAGACCCGCGATAGGACGGAACGAGGTGGCAGCTGGGGCGACCCGGCAAATGGCTGATGTCCTCATGGCCTCCTCCCTCGCAATGCAGACGCGATCTCCTCTCGCGACCCACAACATCACGGAACCGCTATTTCAGCGATCTACGCGATAACTAGTGCGATATGTATGTTAATTTAACACCAACTGTCAACTGGGTAATTGGTCAGCCTGTCGTGACATGCAGAGCCGAAAGGTCACCAATCCTGACCAAGATCGGGCACAGCCTGGTAGAGATTTTGCGACTGCTAAGGAGTGAGCGAAGTATTTTTGCGCTTGCGAAAAAGTCCTGATCGAGCCCGCATTAGTTCATTATCTAATTGTTTATGTTACTTTAATATCCGAATTTGTCAACGCCGACCCTTGGGCGAGCTTTCACGGCGCCTGCAGAGCCAGCCCCTCCTTCAATCTCTCGCGAAACGAAAGATGCCCGCGCCGTCCACTAAGATATGATTTGAAAAAAAATTCAGGCACAGAAAAATTTTGCGAGACATATGGTATCTCTATGATATATTGCTGATCGCAACTCCGCTGGGTTGTGAGATTGCCGCCGTCAGAGGTGGCGAGGACCGGAGGGGTCCATCGCGATCAAGCCTGTGGAGGAGTAAGCTGCGCCCATCTCGATGAACCGAGTTGCGTGAGCAGGTGGAGGAACTGGATGGCTGACAGCGCGGATCTGATCGTCGGCATCGATGCCGGAACGTCGGTCATGAAGGCCGTCGCTTTCACTTTGTCCGGCCGCCAGATCGCCAGCTCTTCCGTGCGCAATTCCTATCATACAGGCGATGACGGCGCCGTGACCCAATCGCTCGAACAGACCTGGCTCGACTGCGCCCGCGCGCTACGCGAACTCGGTGAAAAGGTCCAAAACCTGCCCGGACGCACCGCCGCGATCTCTGTCACAGCTCAGGGCGACGGCACATGGCTCGTCGGCCGAGACAACAAACCGGTGACCGATGCCTGGCTCTGGCTCGACGCGCGTGCGGCGCCGACTGTCGAGCACCTTTCCGCGACCGGCGCAGATCGGCGGCGTTTCGAGGCGACCGGCACCGGCCTCAACACCTGCCAGCAGGGCTCGCAGCTCGCCCATATGGACAAGCACAATAGCGAAATGCTCGACGGCGCAGAAACGGCCATGCATTGCAAGGACTGGCTCTATCTGAACCTGACCGGCATTCGAGCGACCGATCCCTCGGAAGTCAGCTTCACCTTCGGCAATTTCCGCACCCGCCAGTATGACGACACCGTGCTCGACGCACTCGGGCTCGCGCATCGCCGCTCGCTGCTGCCCCCGGTCATCGAGGGCACCGAGACGACCCATCCACTGACATCCGACGCCGCACGGGCCTCGGGCTTGCGCGCTGGCACCCCTGTCTGCCTCGGCTATGTCGACATGGTGATGTCGGCGCTCGGCGCCGGCGTCCGCAGCGAGGGCCGCAACGCGGCGGTCTCCGCCATCGGTTCGACTGGCGTCCACCTTCTCGCCAAGCCGGTCAGCGAGGTAATGCTCAACAGCGAGCGAACGGGCTATGTCATCGCTCTCCCCATCCCCGGCGTCGTCACCCAGGTCCAGACCAATATGGGCGCGACGATCAATCTCGACTGGCTGCTGCAGATGGGCGCCGACCTGCTCGGCGAATTCGGCGCGCAGGTTGGCCTCAACGACATGATTGCCCGCGTCGACGGTTGGTTTGCTGCGAGCAAGCCAGGCAATATCGTCTACCACCCCTACATCTCGGAAGCCGGCGAGCGCGGTCCCTTCGTCAATGCGCGGGCGCGGGCCAACTTCAGCGGCCTTTCCAGTCGCCACCGCTTCCCCGATCTCGTCCGCGCCGTCGTCGAGGGCCTCGGCATGGCAACGCGTGACTGCTACGCGGCCATGGGCCACTTGCCCAATGAACTCCGTGTCAGCGGCGGTGCTGCGCGCTCCAAAGCGCTGCGCAACACGCTGGGGGCGGCCGTTGGCGGCGCCGTGCGCGTCAGCTCGCGCGAGGAAGCGGGCGCGGCTGGCGCTTCGATGATGGCGGCCGTGGCAATCGGCGCCTACCGCACCATGGATGATTGCATCGAAGACTGGGTGACGCCCGAGCTTGGCGCCGCCGAACCGCCGGCACAGGCCGACACTGAACGCATGGAACGGCTTTTCGCGGCCTATGCCGATATCCGTAGGGGCATCGCCCCTGCATGGGACATCCTGGCCGCACGATAGGAGATCAACGCGGCGGCCCGGCTTCCCAGCCGGTTCGACGCCTGAAGGAGCAGATGATGACCGAACCTCAGACCTGTGATCTGTTCGTGATCGGCGGCGGCATCAATGGCGCCGGCATCGCGCGCGACGCGGCTGGCCGGGGCCTCAGCGTCATCATGTGCGAAAAGGATGACCTTGCGCAGGGTACGTCGTCGCGCTCCGGCAAGCTTGTCCATGGCGGCTTGCGCTATCTCGAATATTACGAGTTCCGGCTGGTGCGCGAGGCTCTGATCGAGCGTGAGGTGCTCCTGAATTCAGCGAGCCATATCATCTGGCCGATGCGCTTCGTCCTGCCGCACAGCCCGAACGACCGCCCCGCCTGGCTCGTCCGCCTCGGCCTGTTTCTCTATGACAATCTCGGTGGCCGCAAGCGCCTGCCCGGCACTCGCACGCTCGACCTGCGGCGCGACCCCGAGGGCGCTGCAGTTCTGGACGACTATCCCAAGGGCTTCGAATATTCCGATTGCTGGGTCGATGACGCCCGCCTCGTCGTGCTCAACGCCGTCGATGCCGCCGAGCGCGGCGCGAAGATCCTCACACGCACCGCCTGTTCCAGCATCCGCCGCGAGAACGGCAAATGGGCCATCGAGATGCGCGATATGCGCACCGGCGTCATCACCAAGGTTTCGGCACGGGCCGTGGTCAATGCCGGCGGCCCCTGGGTCAACGACATCATCGGCAGAGTCGCCGGCACCAATTCCCGACGCTCGGTGCGGCTGGTCAAGGGCAGCCATATCATCGTTCCGAAATTCTGGTCGGGGCAGAATGCCTATCTCGTCCAGAACAGCGACAAGCGGGTGATCTTCATCAACCCCTATGAAGGCAACATGGCGCTGATCGGCACCACCGACATCCCCTATGAGGGCGCGCCGGAAAATGTCGCCGCCGACGAGAGCGAGATCGATTACCTCATCAAGGTCGTGAACCGTTATTTCAAGGAAAAGCTGCGCCGCTCGGATGTGAGCGAGAGTTTCTCCGGCGTCCGCCCCCTCTTCGACGACGGCAAGGGCAACCCCTCGGCGGTCACTCGCGACTACGTCTTCGACCTCGACGAGACCGGAGGCGCGCCGCTGCTCAATGTCTTCGGCGGCAAGATCACCACCTTCCGCAAGCTCTCGGAACACGCCATCCAGCGCCTTGCCGGCTTCTTTCCGCAGATGAAGGGCGACTGGACGGCCAATGCAACCCTGCCCGGCGGCGAAATCCCAAACGCCGACTACGTCACCTTCTTCGATACGCTGCGGTCAGCCTATCCCTGGATACCACGCGATCTCGCCACCCACTATGGCCGGCTCTATGGCGCGCGGACCAAGGATGTGATCGGCGATGCCACATCACTCGCCGGCCTCGGCCGCCATTTCGGCGGCTATCTCTACGAGGCCGAGGTTCACTATCTAGTCCGCAAGGAATGGGCGCAGACGGCGGAGGATGTGATCTGGCGCCGGACCAAGGAACGCCTGCGCATGACGGACGCGCAGAAGGCTGAATTCGAAGCCTGGTTCCAGCAGTCCTTCCAGCAAGCCGCCTGATCCGCCAACCGAATTTCCCGGAGGAAGACATGGCGCTCACGCTGTCTCTCAACACCAATCCGCTCGTCAACCGCTTCGCCGATCCCGATGATCTGATCGACATGGTCGCGCGAGACCTGAGACTTCGCGACCTGCAACTCACCCATGAATTCATCAATCCGAGTTGGCAGGCCCAGACGATCCGCCGCTTGACCCGCCAGTTGAAGGCCGCGCTCAATCGCACCGGCGTCCGTGTCACGTCGGGCATGACCGGCCCCTACGGCCGCCTCAACCATTTCGGTCATCCCGACCCTGATGTCCGGCGCTACTATATCGACTGGTTCAAGACCTTCGCCGACATCACAGGCGATCTCGGCGGCCACTCGGTCGGCACGCAGTTTGCGATCTTCACCTACAAGGATTACGACGACCCAGCGCGGCGTGAGGAACTGATCAAGATCGCGATCGACTGCTGGGCCGAAGTCGCCGAGCATGCCAAGGCCGCGGGTCTCTCCTACATCTTCTGGGAACCGATGAGCATCGGCCGCGAATTCGGCGAAACCATCGCCGCCTGCATGGAACTGCAGGAGAGGTTGACGGCCGTAAACTTTTCCGTGCCGATGTGGATGATGGCCGATATCGACCACGGCGACGTGACGTCGGACAATCCCGATGACTTCGACCCCTATGCCTGGGCGCGCGCCGTGCCGAAGGTTTCGCCGATCATCCACATCAAGCAGAGCCTGATGGACAAGGGCGGCCACCGGCCCTTTACCGCCGAGTTCAATGCGCGCGGCCGCATCCATCCCGAGCCGTTGCTTAAGGCCTTCGCAGAGGGTGGCGCCATCGACAACGAGATCTGCCTCGAACTCTCCTTCAAGGAGCGCGAGCCGAACGACCGGCAGGTCATCGCGCAGATTGCCGAAAGCGTCGCTTTCTGGGCGCCGCATATCGATACCGGTGCAGCCGATCTGAAGGTCGGCTGACTCAGGGACAAGACGCCTTGCAAGTTCCAACCAGGATGGGGACAGAATGTTGACCGCAGGATGCTGACATGACCGAGAATGAAGAGTCCCTCGCCATCAGGGCGGCCTGGCTGCATTACGTCGGCGGCTTCACGCAATCCGCCGTCGCCAAACGGCTCGGCATTCCGTCGGTCAAGGCGCATCGCCTGATCACCAAGGCGGTGGCCGAGGGCGTGGTGAAGGTCAGCATCGACGGCGTGATCGCCGAATGCGCCAATCTCGAGGTTGAACTCTCCAACCGCTATGGCCTGACCTATTGCGAGGTTGCGCCCGATATCGACGACGACCCTCTCGCGCTCACGACACTCGGCCATGCCGGGGCGGCGTTCCTGAAACGCGAGATTGAGCTCGGCGAGTCGCCCGTCATCGGGCTGGGCCATGGCCGCACGCTTTCGGCCGCCGTGCACCACCTGCCACGACTGAATGCGAGCGGCATCAAATTCGTCTCGCTGCTCGGCGGCCTGACCCGGCACTATGCCGCCAATCCCTATGACGTCATGCATCGCCTCGCCGAGAAGACCGCGACACAGGCCTATGTCATGCCCGTTCCTTTCTTCGCCAATACCGAGGAGGATCGCGAGGTACTTCTCAGCCAGCGCGGGGTCAGCGAGGTTTTCAACCTCGCCCGCGGTGCCTCGCTGAAGGTGGTGGGCATCGGCACCGTCGACCCGCAGGCGCATCTCGTGAAGACCGGGATGTTGCAGCCGGAGGAAATCGACGAGATCGCGGGCCTCGGCGGCGTGGGCGAAGTGCTCGGCCATTTCTTCGACCGGAAGGGCCGGATGCTCGAGACATCGGTGACCGCGCGGACGCTGAGCGCCTCCTTCTCCGACACGGGCAAG
Source organism: Rhizobium sp. SRI_017 (assembly GCF_057586295.1). Taxonomy (NCBI): domain Bacteria; kingdom Pseudomonadati; phylum Pseudomonadota; class Alphaproteobacteria; order Hyphomicrobiales; family Rhizobiaceae; genus Rhizobium; species Rhizobium sp. SRI_017. Next base: position 52,314 of record NZ_JBYCZP010000013.1, read on the forward strand.
GACAGGATCGTCGCGATCGCAGGCGGCCCCGCGAAAACCGATGCGATCCGCGCCGTACTGCACAGCCACAGAATCCAAGGCCTCATCACCGACGAGAGAACCGCCAGGGAGCTCCTGAAGGATTGAGATAATGTCATGGCGAGTTGGCAAATTTTCGATCGGCCCTTGATCGCCGGCCGCGATCAGGCTAGGAGACACCCACCAGGGCCGGGCCCCTCTGGCAGCTCCCAAAGCTGCGATGTCGGACTGGGAAGTTCAACACGGGTGCCTGGTTCTACTGGATTCAAGCCATTTCTCGGTCGCGTTGCCTCTGTGCTTCGGCACATGCTTCCCCGGCAGGTCCTTAGAAAGCTCGGCGCCCTCGCTTAAGGGAGCGAGTGCATATGGGTGAATTCTTCACGCAGGAGGCTTTGTCCGCCCTCCTGCAGGTTATCATGATCGACCTGGTCCTGGCGGGTGACAATGCAATTGTCATCGGCCTTGCGGCTGCGGGTTTGCCAAAGGCGCAGCGCTCCAAGGTCATCCTGATCGGCATCATCGCGGCGACGGTGCTGCGCATTGGTTTCGCGGCGGCAACCACACAGCTTCTCCAGATCGTCGGACTGCTGCTTGCCGGTGGCGTGCTGCTGCTCTGGGTCTGCTGGAAGATGTGGCGCGAGTTGCGGACGCCGCATGCGCAGGAGGCCGAAGCCAACGAGGCCTTGCAGGATGCGGACCTCAACAAGGACGGGACAGTGGCCGGAAGCGCGCCACGCAAGAGCTTTGGTCAGGCGGTCTGGCAGATCGTCATCGCCGACGTTTCGATGTCGCTCGATAACGTGCTGGCTGTCGCCGGCGCGGCCCGCGAGCATCCTGAGATCCTGATCTTCGGCCTGATCCTGTCGGTCGCTCTCATGGGCATCGCCGCAAGCTTCATCGCCAACCTGCTGCAGAAGCACCGCTGGATCGCTTATGTCGGTCTCGCCGTCATCCTCTATGTCGCGCTCGAAATGATGTGGCGTGGCTATTTCGAAGTGGTCCCGCATCTGGGCCTGTAAGACATAAGGGCGCGGCGGAAACTCTGCCGCGCCTCTCTTATTCAAGTGAAATCGAACGGCCGATAATCCACGTCATAGCCGAAATAGCGGGGACCGACGAGGGCGATGCCTTCTGGCGAGCGCCATTGCGGATTGCAGGGGAAGGCAAGCGCCACGAGCCTGAGGCCGTATTTCAGCGAGTCCGCGGTGACCGGATTGCCGCTGTCGGCTTCGAGCAGCGTGATCAGTTCGGGCGTGGTCACCAGGATCTCGCCGTCGCGCTCGGCCATCAGGAACTCGTTCTGGAAGTCGAGCTTGAACGAATGGCCCTTCCAGTTCTCGACCCCATCGAACCAGGCGCTGCCGCGGGCAAAGCCGCCGATGGTGCGGCGGTCGATATCCTTGACCCGGCCGTGGAAGATGATCTTGGCGCCGAGCATCTCGACAATGGCATCGACCGGCTCGGCATGGGCCGCACGCGCCTCGCGGAGTGCGAGGCCGAGATTGGCGCACAGGCTCAGCGTGCCGCGCACCACCGCCTTCTTCGCCGTCTTGCCATCCATGGGGTAGAAGGCGAGCAGGGCCGAACCACCCATCTCCACGGTCGCAGCACGGGCGAGCCGCTCGGTCCAGGCATTGGAGACCGTTTCGAGCACGATCGAATTACCCTTGTCGTCGCAGAGCACCATCGGCGTCGCCGAGACGCCATGCATGGTGAATGTCACCATCTGCAGCTCGGGATAGGCGCGGCCCATGCCGTCGCCATCGACCAGCGGCAGACCGCTGGCGGCCGCGACCACGAACGGCGTCGTCGAGTTCACGCCGCCTGCCTCGCCGCAGAGCACCGCGTCGATCTTGCGGCCGAGCAGCTGCTCGAGCTGTCGGAAGGCGGTCATCAGCTCGTCGCCCTGTGGCAGTTTCTCGGTCATCACGGTCGGCGCGCCCATCATGCAGACGGGCACGACCAGCGCGTCGTCGGGGAGTTCCTCGACATCGATGATCTTCACCGGGCCATGCTTACGGATCGCCTGCTGGGCCATCAGCTTGCCGACATAGGGATCGCCGCCACCGCCGGTGCCGAGGATCGCGCCGCCGATGGCAATGTCTTCGAGGTCTTCGGCATAGACTGTGCGCAGGATCTGCATGATAATCCTCGTCAGAGCGGTTTGAAGGTGAGGTCGGGATAGCCGAAAGCGGCCGGGCCGACGATTTCGAGCGCCCGCGGCGTCTTCATCAGGTCGTGGACGGGAAGGCCGATCACCGCCACCCGCTGACCGTAGCGCAGCATTTCCGTCGTGATCGGCTCGCCGGTCTCTAGCTCGAGATTCATGATCAGGTCGGGCACCATGATCACGGGCACGCCATCGACCCAGAGCACGAGATTCTCGTTCTGGATGGCGATCTCGGCTTCCGAGCCGGCCCAGTCGCCGACACCTGATATTTTTGCCTTGCCCCGCGCGAATCCACCAACCAGCTTGCGCTCGATGTCGGTGATCTTGCCGGTGAAGAACAGCTTGGCGCCCGTCTCCTCGACGATCCGCTCGACCACGTTCTGGTGTTTGGCGCGGGCATTCAGCACGGTCTTACCGATGCTGATCGCCTGGCTGACAGTGCCCGGCACTGCCGTCTTGCGGATGAAATCGCCGCGCATCGGCGCCACCGCGAAGCCGGCCCCTGCCCCCATTCCAACAGAGACATCGCGGGCGAAGCGTTCCAGCCAGAACATGTCGACCATCTCCTTGAACACCACGACATTGCCCTTGTCGTCGGCGATCGCCGCCGGCGCGGGCTTGGCGCCATAGATGAAGAAGGTGGTCATCTGCACTTCGGGGAAGGCGCGGCCCATGCCGTCACCATCCACGACAGGCAGGCCGGCGAGCCCCGCAACGATGATCGGCTCCATGGAATTGGCGCCGCCGATCTCGGCCGAGATGACGGCCGACATCTTGACGCCCGCGGTCTCCTCGACCGCCATCATGGCGCGGTGGCATTCGCCGCCTTCCTCGACCTTCTCGACGCCGACGACGGGCGCACCGATGCCGCCAACCTCGCCGACCCAGGCATCCTCGGGCAATGCTTCGAGCGGCATGATCTCGATCCTAGCGCCCTTGCGGATCAGTTCGCGGGTGCGCAGCATGCCGATATACGGATTGCCGCCGCCGCCCGTGCCCAGTAGCGCCGCGCCGAGCGCGAGCGGCTGCAGGTCGGCTTCTTCCAATATCTTGAAATCACGCGGCATTTTTGGCTCCGGCAACATGCAGTTCACCAACGGCCTTGACGCGCACGCGCGTCGCATTGCCGGGAAGATAGGCAAGCGGCACGTCCTCGACATCGACGATCTCGACGCTGGAGCGCAGTGCGCCAGCGGCGACGGCGGCGTCGATGGCGCGCGACTTGGCATCGTCGAGCGCCTGGTCGCGGCCGATCTCGGCCAGCGCATAGACGCGGTCGATCTCGCCGGAGACCTGGGCGATGGCCGCCCCGACGGCATTGGCGACGCCGAAATGGTTCGGTTTGATGACTTCGAGGCCGCCGATCGGGCCGCTCACGAGGATCGATCCACCACCAACGACGATGACGGGCAGCGGGTCAGGCGAGAGGCGTGAGCGCTCGACGCAATCTTCCAGCATGGCGAGAATTTTCGCCTGCGTCCGGTCGATCAGGTCCCGGCCGAGATGGGACACCTTTGTCTTGTCGCCGAGATCGAAGCCGCCGGCGGCCACCGCCACGTCGGTCGTGGTCAATGTCGATCCGCCGAAGATCAGCGCTTCACTCTTGATCCGGTAACCCACCGAAGTCGGGCCGACCTTCATGCCGGCATCGCCATCGACGACGAGCGAGCCGCCGCCGAGGCCGATCGAGAAGACGTCGGGCATGCGGAAATTGGTACGCACGCCACCGACTTCGACAGCAACAGTCGCCTGTCGCGGAAAGCCCTTCTGCAGCGAGCCGACATCGGAGGTCGTGCCGCCGATATCGACGACGATGGCGTCGTGCACGCCTGACAGGAAGGCGGCGCCTCGCATTGAATTGGTCGGGCCGGAGGCGAAGGTCAGGACCGGGAACTTTTCGGCGAAGGCCGCATCCATCAGCGTGCCGTCATTCTGGGTCAGGAAGAAACGGCCGCGAATGCCGGTCTCGGAGATTGCCTTGCGGAAAGCCGCAATGACATGGGCCGAGAGATCGCGCAGGCAGGCATTCATGATCGCTGCATTCTCGCGCTCGAGCAGGCCGATACGGCCGATCTCGTTCGACAGCGTGATATGGGCGCCGGGGATCGCACGAGCGAAAATCTCGCCGGCCTGCTTCTCGAAATCGCTCGAAACCGGTGAGAAGACGGAGGTGATGGCGATCGTGTTGATGCCCTTGGACTGGATATCCTTGGCGATGCCGAGCAACTCTTCTTCGTTGAGCGGCGAGATCACGCGCCCGTCGAACTCATTGCCGCCGTGAGCGAGATAGGTGTGGTTGCCGATCGCCTTCTTGAGGTCCTCCGGCCAATCGACCATCGGCGGCAACGAGGCCGTCGCCGGCAGGCCGAGGCGCACGGCCGCGGTCTGTGCAAGATCGCGGCGCTGCACGACTGCATTGGTGAAATGCGTGGTGCCGATCATCACGACATCGATCGCGCTCGCATCCATCTTCGATTCGGCGAGAACGTCCTTCAGGGCGTTGACCACGCCGGTCATCACATCTGCCGTGGTGGCCGACTTCACGCCGGCAACGACGGTGTTGCCGTCCATCACGACTGCGTCGGTATTGGTGCCGCCGACGTCGATCCCAATTCTAATCATCCTTGATATTCCTCACTTGAAGCCTTTTTGGCATTCGACGCTTCTCGAAGTTCCGTGAGTTTCTCGGCCGTTGGAATCTCACCGTCGATCAGCGGAATTTTTGGTCGCATCGCTTCTTCCTCTTCCGAAATGACCGGAACGGAGGCGAGGAGCAGACGCGTGTAATCATGTTGCGGATTGACGAAGACCTCGAACGTCGGTCCGGTCTCGACGATCTTGCCGCGATAGAGCACGCCCACCTGGCCGGCGAAATTCCGCATCAGGCTGAGGTCGTGCGAGATGAACAGGAAGGTCAAGTCGAGCTTGCGGCCGAGATCGACCAGCAGGTCGATGACGCGGGCCTGGACCGACACATCGAGCGCCGATGTCGGCTCATCGAGCACGACGAGTTTCGGCGCCACGGCCAGCGCGCGGGCAATCGCCACGCGCTGTTTCTGGCCGCCCGACAGTTCGTGCGGGTAGCGCTCGGCAAAGTTGGCCGGCAACTGCACCATTTCGAGCAGTTCGGAAATCCGCCTCTGGCGGCTGGCCGACGGGTGGCCATGCGCATCGAGTGGCACGGCGATCGACTGCCCGACCGTGCGCCGGGGATTGAGCGACGAGCCCGGGTTCTGGAACACCATCTGTACGCGGCGGCCATGCGCCCGCGAGCCGGCGGCACCCGACATGCTTTCACCGTCGATGCGGATTTCGCCAATGGTCGGTGTCTCCAGTCCCATGATCATCCGGGCGATCGTCGACTTGCCCGAGCCGCTCTCGCCGGCCAGGCCGTAGACGGCGCCGCGCTCGATCACGAAGCTCACATCGTCGACGGCGCGAACCTCGCCGGTCTGCTTGCCGAAGGCATTTCGGATCGGGAAGAATTTGGCGAGGTTGCGGATCTCCAGCATCGGCGCGCTCATGGTCTCGCCTCCGCATTTCCGAACTGCATGCCGCCAGTCAGGCGGGGCACGGCGGCGATGAGATCGCGAGTATACTGGTCCTTCGGTGCACCGAAAATCTGGCTCGTCGGCCCTTCCTCCACCACCACGCCCTTGTTCATGACGTAGACATGATGGGAGGTCTCACGCACGACGCCGAGATTGTGGGTGATCATCAGCAGCGCCAGTCCCCGCGCCTCGACGAGATCCTTGAGCAGTTTCAGGATCTGCGCCTGCGTGGTGACGTCGAGGGCCGTGCCCGGCTCGTCGGCGATCAGCAACTTGGGCTCGCTCAAGAGCGCCATGGCGATCAGGATGCGCTGACGCATGCCGCCGGAGAGCTGGATCGGATAGGAATTGGTGACGCGCTCGGGGTCGCGCATGCGGACCTGTTCGAGCACTTCATGCACACGCGCCATCCGCTCGCGGCGGCCGCGCGCCCGACCCAGGCGCTTGTCGGCATATTTCAGGATCGTGCCCATCTGGTCGCCGATGGTGAAGACCGGGTTGAGCGAGCTCATCGGGTCCTGGAACACCATCGACATCGCCGTGCCGCGCAGCTTGAGCCGCTCGGATGTCTGCATGGTCAGCAGGTCAGCGCCGTCATAGAAGATGCGGCCGGAGGTGATCCGTGCCGGCGGCTCGCGCAGCAGGCCCATGATCGCCTTCATCGTGACGGTCTTGCCCGAGCCGCTCTCGCCGACCAGTGCCACCTGCGAATGGGCGGGCACGTCGAGCGAGACATTGTGCAGCACCTTGTTGGTGCGGCCATAAGTCGAGAATTCGACAGAGAGATCGCGGACGGACAGCAGGGCCTCGCTCATCGGACCTCCTGCACGTCGAAGAGGTCGCGGAGGCCGTCGCCCAAGAGGTTGAAGCCGAGTGCGACGAAGAGGATGGCGAAGCCCGGCAGCACCGATTCCCACCAGAAGTCGGGCAGGAAGGCGGCGCCCTGCGACACCATGGTGCCGAGATCGGGTGTCGGCGGCTGGATTCCGAGGCCGAGGAAGGAAAGCGAGGCGCCGACCAGTATGACGAAGCCGCAATCGAGCGAGGTCTTGACCGCCAGCGCCGAGACGCAATTGGGCAGGATCTCGCGGAACAGAATGTGGAATTTCGATGCGCCCAGCGTCTCCGCCGCCTCAACGAATTCCTGTCCGCGCAGCTGCCGCGTGATCGAATAGATCAGCCGCGTGTGCCAGGTCCACCACAGTGCCGCGATTGCCAGCATCGAGTTGATCAGGTCGGGCGACAGCACGGCGGCGACCGCAAGCGCCATCACCAGCGGCGGGATGGCGAGCGCGATATCGGTGAGGCGCATGATGATCGTCTCGGTCCAGCCGCCGAAATAGCCGGCGAGCAGGCCGAGCACCGTACCGAAGGGCACCGCAGTGCCGAGCACGACCAGCGCCAGCAGCAACGAGATGCGCATGCCGAACACCACGCGGGTGAAGATGTCGCGGCCGACATTGTCGGTGCCGAACCAATATTCGGCCGAAGGTGGCAGGTGGCGGGCGCGGAAATTGACGACGGCGCCGACATGATCCGGATGGGGCGTTATGTAAGGCGCGAAGATCGCGGCGAGGACGCAGATGACGACGATAGCAGCGCCGATTACGGCGGTCGGATTGCGCGAGAACCGATACCAATTCTGATAGGCGTTCGAGAGCCGGGCAGGTTCATTCGAAAGCGGCTCGGTCGACATGGTCTGAAACTCGGCCATCAGCGACGTCCCCGGATGCGGACGCGCGGGTCGACGAAGCCGACGAGCAGGTCGATCAGCAGGTTGACCACGACGAAGAACACGCCCGAGACGATCACCACGCCCATCACGGCATTGAGGTCCTTCTGCAGGATGGTGCGCACGCCATAGGCCGCCATGCCGGGCCAGGAGAAGACGAGCTCGACGACGAAGGCATTGCCGATCAGGGACGCGAATTCGAGGCCCGTGATCGTCAGCGGCGGCACGAAGGCCGGGCGCAGCATGTATTTGAACACCCTGAGCCGCTCCGGCACCCCGAAGGCGCGCGCCGCCTCGATATAGTCCTGGCTCGAGACGTCGATCATCGAGGCGCGGGTGATGCGCGCGATCTGGCCCATCGTGGCGGCGGCAAGCGCGATCGAGGGCAGCAGCAGGTAGCGCAGCGCCTCGCCGAACACGTCCCAGCGCCAGTGCAGGATCGCATCCACGGTCAGCAGGCCGGTAATGTCGGGTGAGAAGGCCATGTTGGGCGGCAGCCGGCCGGTCGTGGGCAGGATATGCAGGACATAGCCGGCAAGGATCTGCAAGAGCAGCGCCAGGAAGAAGCTCGGCGTGACGGCAGAGATGATGGCGATGATGCGCACCGCATTGTCGGGCCACCTGTCCTTCCATCGCGCGGCAGCGACACCGAGCGGCACGCCGAGCACGAAGGCGATGGTGATGGTGGCGAGAACCAATTCGAAGGTTGCCGCGAATGTCTCGCGGATATCGTCGTTGACGGGGCGCTCCGTCAGCAGGGAGCGGCCGAGATCGCCCTGGACGAGGCCGGAGACGAACATGCCATATTGTTCGTGGAGCGGCCGGTCGAGCCCGAGCTTGCTGTTGAGGTCGGCGACCTGCTCCGGCGTGGCCCTTGGGCCGAGCGCCAGTCGCGCCGGATCGCCGGGCATGCCGCGGGCGATGGCGAAGATGACGATCGACAGGCCGACAAGGACCAGGATCGACCACAACACGCGCCGGCCAAGGAAAAGGAGGAATTCCAACTGCGACGCTCCAGGTTGCGTGACGAGATTGGAGGGAAAGGGCAGAGCGGGCCGCAGGGTTCGAGCGGACCCGCGCTGCCAAGACCGGTCCCGGGAGTGGGGACCGGGGGGAAAGCGGTTACTTGCAGGTCCAGCTGTACCGCGTGAAGTCATAGTCGAAGGACTGCATCGGCACGGCCTTGAAGCCGGTCAGGCACTTGTCCATCGCGTGCTGAACGTTCTGGGTCAGCAGGTAGACATCGGACTGCATGTCGACGAGTTTCTTCTGCAACTGCTTGTAGAGCTCGGCCTGCTTTGCCGTGTCGCCGGTCGAACGAGCCTCGTCGATCAACTTGTCGATCTCGGGGTCGTTGACCCATTCCATCGACATCCAGGTGCCTGCCGATTTCGAGTGATACTGGCTGTAAAACATCGAATCCGGCGACGGATAGGTCGGTCCGAAGAAGATCTGGTTCACGGCGGGCGTCGTCTCGACCTTGCCCGCAATTTCTGTGATCCGGTTCCAGGGATCGGCCTGCTGCGTCACCTTGAAGCCGATCTGTTCGAGATTGGCCTGCATCAGCAGGCTGATTTCCTCCTCGAACTTGGTGCCCGCGACATAGCCGAGGGTGATGTCGATCGGCCCTCCTGCATATTTCGACTTGGCCACCTCGGCCTTGGCAGCTTCGAGATCGTAGGTCGGGGTCGGGATGCTTGCCTCGTGGAACTCGGCGAAGCCCGGAGGCAGTGGACCGTTCATGTCGCCACCGGGGAAGATGACCTCCTTGATGGTCTTGTAGTCGGTGGCAAGCGCGATGGCGCGGCGGATGTGGATATCGTCCGTCGGCGCGACCTTGGAATTGAGCTTGAGGTAGAAGGCGGTGGTCGTCGGTTCGGTCACGACGTTGAAGCGGCCCATGGCCTCGAGCGCCTTGTAGGTCTCGGGCGACTGGAACTGGCTGGTCATGGAGAGTTCGCCGGATGCTGCCAGCGAACGCACCGTCGCCTCGTCATTGGTGATGATCCATCGGACCTCGTCGATCGGCCCCTCGCCCCATCCCTTGTAATAGTCCTTGTCGCGGACGATGGTCATCTTCGCGCCGCGATCCCATTCCTTGAGCGTATAGGCGCCCGCGCCTGCGACATTGGTCGCAAACCACGCCTGGCCGTCGTCCGAACCCTTGTTGGCCTCGGCGACCTTGGAATTGACGATGAAGATCGCCGGAACCGTGGTCAGGAAGGGCGAGAAGGTCTTGGCGAGCGTGAACTTGACGGTCTTGTCGTCGACCGCGGTCACCGAACCGGACGCCAGGATGCCGATGAACATCGTAGCCGGACCCTGGTTGATCCTCAGCAGCCGATCGACGGAATAGACGACGTCGGCCGCGGTCACCGGCGTGCCGTCGGAGAACTTGGCATCGGCGCGGATCTTGAAGGTGACTTCCTTGGCGTCGTCGGACACCGTCCAGCTCTCGGCCAGTTCCGGGATCAGGTTGCCCTTGGAGTCGACGGAGATCAGCGCGTCGTAAAGGTTCACCGCCGCCATATAATCGGTGTAGTCGGAGATCTTGGCGGGGTCGATGGTGCCGAAGATCTGCACCGTGTTCATGGTGACGATATTCTCGGCTGATGCCGAGGAAAGGCCGGCACTGCCGGCAATCAGAGCCGCGATAGCGGTGGATGCAAAAATCCTGAGCTTGCTCATGCTGTCTCCCAGTTTCTGAAACGAGTTCCCGGCGCGGCCACGTTATCTAGGCCGTCATTCTGGATGGTTTGGGGTCATTTGCCCTGCCCCATGCCAACCAGAATGCATGGCGATCGGGCATGTGACAACGCGATGAAGGTCTAGGTTATTGCTTAAATGGTCTAGGTTTTGTCAGAAATACGCGGAAGGTCGAGGCTTTCCGTCGAGGTTAAGCCGCCTCAGCCGACGATGCCCGCGGCCCGCGCGGTGCTGATCGCCTCCTGCCGCGTCCTGCAGCCGAGCTTGCGATAGACATTGCCGAGATGGAACTTCACCGTCGCTTCCGTGACGCCCAGCATACCGGCGATCGATTTGTTGGCCGCACCTTCCGAGATCATCACCAGGATCTTGTTTTCCCGACGCGACAGCTCGCTGCGGATGCCGGAGACCGGGGCAAGATGACCGCTGTCGCGCAGCCTGCGGATCACCTGCCGGGCCGAAGCAGAGGCCGAAAGGAATTCACCGATCCGCTTGTTGTCGATGAGTTCGCTGAGGAACACCTTCTCCTCAGCCAGCGGCGCGATCGAGCCGAGGCGGGCAGCGTCCTCGATGAGACGTGACAGCAGGGCGCGTGCCCTTGTCAGGTCCTGCGCGCGCTTGTGGGTATATGCAAGCCAGATACCGAGTGCCATGCGCTGGCGGTCGGTGATATTAAGGTTCGCGGAGAGATGCTCAAGGACGCAAAGCAGGCCCGGCAGATCGGGCTGCTCGTGCAGGATCTGGCGGATCCACACGAGCGTGAGCGCGATCTCGTCGCGGTCGAAGATGTGTTCCAGATGCTCCGGATCGGCCAGTATCAAGGCGCGGTCGATGGCGAGCGGCAAGTCCTTGAGCCGCGCCGTCGCTTCGGACCAGCGATTGGCATTCTGCAGCACCACGGCCTCGCGGATATTGACCATGGTCTGAAACTGCAGGTTCGAGATCTGGTAGATCCGCCATCGATCGAGAAAGCCGCGGGCTGATAGCAGCGAGAAATGCGTCGCCATCGCCTGGCTGCCATAGAGCAAGGTGAATTCCATGAGGCTCGGCCAGATCTCTCCATGCGAGAAATCGTCGATCTCAGTGTTGAGGAAGCGTGCGAGGGGTTCGGCGCGGCCGCCCTCATATTCGATGCAGGCTTCGAGCAGCATCTGCAGCCGGGCGTCATTCGGCGTCTCGAAGGGCACGTCGCCGAGATATTTCGCGGAGAGCGCCGCATGCCTGCGGGCCGTGAGCGTATCGCCCTTGATCAACCCGATCATCGCCTGGTGCAGGCTGATATAGAAGCAGAGCATTGGCGCGTTGGCGGCCTCGTAGTGATGCATCGCCCGCTGTGCCACTTCCTCCGCCTCGGCGAACCGGCGGCGGCGGATGTAGAATTCCAGCACCGAGTTGTAGAAGCTGCCGCGAAAGAGGTGAGCATCCGCCGGGAACTCGGCGTTCATCTTGAACAGCGTCGCCAGCATCTCGTCGCTGAACTGATAATCCTCGTAGATCAGCATCAGGAAGCGGAATTCGCGGAACTCCCGCGAGAAGACCGAGCGTGGGCTGAACACTGCTTCAAAGTCATGCGCATGATCGCCGAAGCGGTCGATCAGCAGCCGCCGCGCCCGCGAAATGTCGCCGCGTTTGAGAGACTGCAGCGCGAGCGACAGGACGAGGATCTCGCTCTGATGCGCATAGCTCGCCGGGAATCCGGCCAGCACTTGATCGAAGGCGGCGGGGCCATGGTAATAGATGAAGAACAGGCCGCCGGCCTTGCTAAATTGCTGGAAGGCGTTGTCCATGAAGCCTGCGGTCTGGAAGGTCGTGATAGCATCCACGACACGGCCATGGGCGGCATAGGCCTCGGCGATGGCCTTGGCCCCTGCTGGCGTGGTGATGCGGCGGGAGATCGAGACGTCGATGGCGCGGTTCAAGTCGTGCTGCCAGGTGCGGACATTGAGCTCCAGCCGGTCGCCCCTGCCAGACAATGCGAAAGGCAGAAGCCGGCTCTCCTGCCGTGCAGGCACCGAGCCGCCCTCCAGCAAGTGCTTGAGATCGACGAGTTCCTCTGACGAGGCGTGATCGAGGATCTCATGCCCGATGAATTCGGACATGTCGGAAATCTGGTCGCCATTGAAGGCAGCGAGCGGCCAGCCGCCACAGCGATCCATCACGGCACCGGCTGCGGCCCGGCCAAAGGCCTCCACCGCCTCGTCCCCGTCGAGAAGCAGATCCCGTCCGTCGATGCGCACGGCTTGCCCATAGGCAAAGGCGCGGATCAGCCCGGCGAGTTCGACTCCCGGCCGCTTGGCGATGATGATTCGTCTGCCCGCAGCGAAGAGGTTTTCCGGCAAGGGTTCGGGCGTCCCATAGGGCGGGATGTCCCAGAGCACCAGGCCGGTATTTCCGTCGGGCGGCGTGAGCCCGACATGCACGCTGGCGCCGGCCTTCTCTGCGATCTGCCGCAGAAGCACGGACTTGCCCATGCCCGCAGGCGCCTCGAGCACGACGACGGCGTCCGGCAGCGCCAGGATACGCAAGATCAGTCTTTCGCGGAAAAAACCGTTCATCTGCGGCAACAAAAATCTCCCGGCCACGTATGCGCATCATAGCTGAGCCCGACGGAAGCGAAATGGCCCAGCGCGCGCTGTCACATCTATCGGCTAGTTCTTGACCACCGCACAAGCCACGCCCGCCTTGTGAATGGCGTCGCAGAGCGTCAGAGCCTCCTGCCGTGTATTTCGGCCAATCCTGGCCTGATATTTCGGGCGCATTCCCGGCTTGACGCGCTTCTGGCGGACGATCAGCGCGTGTTCGGCATTGAGAGGCGCCGGCAATCTCGCGATGGATTCCGACATGAGCTTTCTCGCGACGGCAGGATTGAAATTCGCCGCAAGCTGGACCGTCCACGGGGCCCAGTCGAGGGACCCGACCAGGATCGGTTCCGGCAGATTCCGGCTCACAGCGAGCCGGATGCAGGCATTGAGGAAGGATCGCGTGGGATCGAGCGGCTCTGCCGATTTTGTCGGCGGATCATCCCGCCAGGTTTCGACAGGATTGCCGGTAATCACGAAGACGTAGTCGCGGGTTTCGAGCGGCAGTCTGCCATCGACGAGGAACTTGCTCAGGCGATTCTCCCCGGCATTGTATGCCGCAGCGGCGAGCCCGAGATTGCCGAACCGGTCGCGCAGTTCACCCAGATAAAGCGACGAAGCATCAAGCGCTTGCACGACGTCGAAGCTGTTCTTGAGGCCCCGCAGCTTTGCCGTGCCCGGCATGAACTGCGCGATGCCTTCGGCACCCTTCGGGCTGATGGCATCGGCGCGAAAAAGGCTCTCGCGCCAGATCAGCCGGGCGAAATATGCGGAAGGCAGATTCCGCTCCGTCGCGAAGCGCTCGATCGCGCGGCAGACATCACGGGAAAAAGAATTCTTGCGGATGCAAACTCTCTGGACGCCTGGGCCTGCCGGCCTCTCGAAGAGGCATTGCCTGTTCGCACTGCGAACTTGAGCTTCTGCGCCGTAAGGGCCGATCGCTTCTACCGTCGCAAACAGCACGCAGCCTATGATCAGTGTCGTTCGAGCACTCAACAACTGCCCTCCTAGGCGCGGCCATCCCTATCATTCCCTGGCGGCGACCGCCACTTCACCTGCAGTCTATGCGGCGTCCGAGTTTCACGACTAACCGCCGATGATTATGACGATTATCGCGCTGGCAGTATTCAGCAGTCTCAGCGGCCGGATGCGCCGCATCAGCCCCAGATGATTGCGCAGCAAAATATACAATTGAAATTGCTGCATTTATTTCTAATTATAAGATCGTATAATAACGCTTGACATCATCATCAGTCGTTTTATCCTACGCCCATGCTCATGCCGGAGAAGGGGTAACAGGATGAACGTGGGGAGAATGCCGCAACCCCGCCACACGATTCCTGCGCCGCCATTCCGCATCTGGTCGGGCGGCGCGCGATGAGCCGGGTTGTCGAAGAGTTCCCGCGCAAGGTCCGGACGCTTGATCCGGTTTTCATTGTGATGCCGGACGGCATACGCCTCGCCGCCACAATCTGGCTGCCGGAGGACGCGACTGAAGAGCCGGTACCGGCGATCCTCGAACTCATTCCCTATCGCCGCCGTGATGGCACCGTCTTCCGCGATATGAAGATGCATCCTTACGTCGCCGGCCACGGCTTTGCCTGCTGTCGCGTCGACATTCGCGGCTCGGGCGATTCCGAGGGCTTGCTCACCGACGAATATACGGCGCAGGAGCAGGATGACGCCTGCGCCATCATCGCCTGGCTCGCGGAACGGCCGTGGTGCACCGGCGCGGTCGGCATGACCGGAATTTCCTGGGGCGGCTTCAATGCGCTGCAGGTCGCCGCGCGGCGGCCGCCGGCGCTGAAGGCGATCATCGCGCTTTGTTGTTCCGACGACCGCTATGCCGACGACGTGCATTATTTCGGCGGCAATCTGCTGACCGAAGACGGCATGTGGTCGAGCTTCATTCTCGGCCTCGGCGCCTTGCCGCCGGATCCGCAAATCGTCGGCGACAGATGGCGGGCAATGTGGCGTCAGCGGCTCGAAGCCTCGACCTGCTGGTCCGACGTCTGGATGCGCCACCAGCGCCGAGACGCCTACTGGAAATTCGGCTCGGTCTGCGAGGATTTCTCCGACATCCACATTCCCGTCTATGCGATCAGCGGCTGGGACGACACCTATTTCAACGCTGTACCGCGGCTTCTGGAAGGTCTGAAGGGGCCGAGGAAGGGACTGATCGGCCCTTGGACCCACGCCTATCCCTTCCTCGGTGATCCCGGACCCGGCATCCACTATCTCAAGGAAGCGATCCGCTGGTGGCGGCAGTGGCTGGAGGGTGTCGATACCGGCATCATGGCCGAGCCGGCTTATACGGCCTACATCAAGGATCCGCACCGGCCGGCGCACTTTTATCCTGACCACGCCGGACACTGGGTGCAGGAGCCGGGCTGGCCTTCCCCGAACATCCGCCCGCAGGTGCTCTACCTCAATGACGCCGGCCTCGGCAGTCAGCCGGAGCCGGGGATCACGATGCAACTCAGATCGCCGGTCACGGCCGGTCGCGATTGCGGCCGCTATGGCGGTTATGGCGGCACGGTTCCAGATATGGCGGGCGACCAGCGTCGCGAGGATGGGCTGGGACTCTGCTTCGACACGCCCGCGCTTGACAGCGACATGGTTCTGCTCGGCGCGCCATCGGTCGAAGTCACGCTGCAATCGGATGGGCCTCAGGCGACGCTGACTGCGCGGCTCTGCGAAGTGTGGCCCGATGGCACCTCGACGCTCGTTACCTGGGGCAGTCTCAATCTTTCGCATCGATCGGGCCACGAACATCCCGAGCCCCTTGTGGTGGGCCAGGACGTTACGGTCCGCTTCGACCTTAATCACTGTGGCCGCCGCTTCGGCAAGGGTAACCGGCTTCGCCTCGTCCTTTCCAACCAGCATTGGCCGGTCCTCTGGCCCGCACCCTCGATGTCGAGCTTAAAGATCGAGCCCGGCACCAGCCGGGTGATCCTGCCCGTCAGACATGCGCGCCCGGAAGACGGTACCTTTGCATTTGAGCCGGCTGAAATATCGCCGCCAGTGCCGGTCGAGGAACTGGCAGAGGAACGGAGCTCCCGTATCCTGACGATCGATGCCGGTGCGCGCCGCGAAACGCTGACGCTCACCAGCGACTACGGCCGCCAGCGCCTGCTCGATCGCGGCATCGAGATCTGGGCCAAGGTCGTCGACCAGATGGCGATCACCGAGGACGACCCGCTCTCGGCACGGCTCGATACTGGATGGGTGCTGGGGTTCAAGAGCGGCGACTGCGAAGCCGAGACGATGTCGAAGGTGGTGGTGACATCGACGGAGGCGCAGTTTCATCTGCAATGGCGGCTGGAGGCGCGCGAATGCGGCGCGACGGTTTTTGAGCGGGAGGGTGAGGCATGGATCGACCGCGATCATATGTAGCCGCATCGTGCGGGCAAAGGCCCCTCCCCAACCCTCCCCACAAGGGGGAGGGCTTATTCCGTGGCACCGCTGCCGCGATCATGGGAACGTCACAGCGAGTGGTGAGGGGAACTGAGGCGATAGCGGAGCAGCAGGTTAAGCCCTCCCCCTTGTGGGGAGGATCTGGGAGGGGTCTCGCTTTAAGCTCAAGCGCGGAGCTCCAGCCATGACCGCTTTCCTCCTGCGCCGCATCGGCCTCGGCGTAATCATCCTGTTCATCGTCTCGATCATGCTCTTCCTCATGCTGCATATGATCCCCGGCGATCCGACGGTGGTGGCGCTCGGACCGCGTTCGACACCGGAGATGCGGGAAGCTTTCCGCGTGATGATGGGGCTCGACCGGCCGCTGATCGAACAGATCGGCTCCTACCTTCTCAGACTCTCCGAACTCGATCTCGGGCAGGATGTCTGGAGCAAGCGGCCGGTGACCGAGATGGTGCTGGACGTGCTGCCCTTCACCGTGGCGCTCGCCTTTTCGAGCTTTGTCTGGGCCGTGGCGCTTGGCACGATCCTCGGCTGCACTGCCGTCGTCCATCACGGCCGCTGGCCGGATTGGCTGATCGGCATCTTCTCGGTCGGCATGGTTGCCGTTCCCTCTTTTGTGGTCGCGCTCTACTCGCTGCTCATCTTCGCCGTCATGCTCAACTGGCTGCCGGCAATCGGCGCGGGCGAGCCGGGCGATATCTGGAGCCAGGTGAGAGCGCTGATCCTGCCGTCGATCGCCATCGGTCTCGGCTGGGTCGGCTATGTCTCCCGCATCATTCGGGCCGCGATGATCGAGGCGATGGGCGAGAGCCACGTCCGGACGCTGAGGGCCTTCGGCGTCAGTGAAAACAGGATCGTCTATGGTTACGCGCTGAAACAGGCATTTCTCTCCGCCCTGCCCGTCATCGCCATTGGTTTCGGCGGGCTGCTGACCGGCTCCGTCTTTGCCGAAATCGTCTTCACCCGCCCTGGTCTCGGCAAGCTCACCTATGACTCGGTCATGTCGCGCAACTATCCGCTCGTCATGGGGACGGTGCTCGTCACCTGCGCGCTCTATGTGACCTGCATGATCGTCGCCGATATCGTTGCGGCCATCCTCGATCCCCGCGTCCGGAGCGCGCTCTGACATGGTGAACGCGGTCGAAACGTCAACGAAAATGCCGGCCGCCGAACCCGGATCGTTCGGCCGCGCACTGAATGTCGCCTTTGCCGTCATGTCGACACCGATCGGCTTCATCGGCACCGTGCTCGTTGCCGTTATCGTGCTGACCGCGATCCTTGCGCCGCAGCTCGCGCCCTATCCAGCCACCGCGATCAATGTGAAGGAGCGGCTCGCCGACCCGTCGCTGTCGCATTGGCTCGGCACCGACCAACTCGGCCGCGACCTTTTCTCGCGCGTCATCATCGGCACGCGGACCGCCATGAGTGTGGCGCTGACGGCCCTTGCCATCGCGCTCGCCGCCGCCCTCCCGCTTGGGCTCATCGCGGGTTACGGGCCGCGCTGGCTCGATGCCGTGATGATCCTGATCTTCGACAGCCTGAGTTCGCTGCCAATGATCATGTTCGCGCTTGCCATGGTCGTGCTGCTCGGCGCCGGGCTCGGTACCGTCATCCTCGTCATCGTCATCTATTGCGTGCCGAGCTATGCGCGCCTCATCCGCACCCAGACGCTGAGCCTGAAATCGCGTGATTTCATCAAGGCCGAGCAGGCGATGAATGCCAGCCTGCCGCGCATACTCTTCATCCATCTGCTGCCCAATGTCATCGGCCCGCTGCTGATTCTCGCCTGCCTCGACCTCTCGACCATCATCACGCTCGAGGCCGGCCTGTCTTTCCTCGGCCTTGGCGTGAAGCCGCAGATCCCAAGCTGGGGCAATATTCTGAGCGACGGATTTTCGGTGATCCGCAACACGCCGGTGCCGGTCATCGCCGGCGGCCTGCCGCTGATCCTCGCGACGATCGGCTTCACCTTCTTCGGCGAGGCGCTGCGCGACGCGCTCGATCCGAAGCTGTCAGGGAAGCGCACGCCATGACGGAACCGGTGCTCGATCTGCAGAATGTCTCGGTGACCTATAGCGGCGTGGCTAAGGCTGTCGCCGATGTCAGCCTGATGGTGCGGCCGGGCGAAGTGGTCGGCCTGATCGGCGAAAGCGGTTCTGGCAAATCGACGCTCGCGCACTCTATCCTCGGCCTCCTGCCATCGAGCGCCACGGTCAGCGGCGACCGCATGCGGCTTGCCGGCACCGACATCCTCGCGGCTTCGAAGCGCGACATCGCAGCTTTGCGCGGTCCTGCCGCCGCCATGGTGTTCCAGAACCCGATGGCGACCTTCAGCCCGCTGCATACGATCGGCCGACAGCTCACCGATTTCCTATGGCGCGACCGCATGTCGAGCCGGCGTGAGAAGAAGCTGCGGATCATCGAGGCCCTGGCCGAGGCCGGCATCTCCGATCCGCAGGCACGTTTCGACGCCTATCCGTTCGAGCTCTCCGGCGGCATGTTGCAGCGGGTCTCGATCGCGGCTGCGCTGCTGATGAAGCCATCGCTGCTGATCGCCGACGAGCCGACGACCGCGCTCGACGTCACGATGGAAGCCCAGATCCTGCATCTGATGCGCGAGCTGCGCGCCAAGACCGGCGTGGCGATCCTGATGATCTCGCACCAGCTCGGGGTCATCGCCGAGATCTGCGACCGCGTCGCGGTCATGTATGCCGGCCGGATCGTGGAAGAGGGTAGCGTCGACGACATCTTTGCCAACCCGCGACATCCCTACACGAGAGCGCTGCTCGCCTGCGAATTGTCCCTGGTCGAGAGCGGCGCCAGGCGCCTCCCTGCCATAAGCTGGGAGGATGGCGCCCCGGCGACGGATGGACCAGCGCAGCAGCCACGATCGACATCGATGGGAGACGCGGCATGAGCGACACCCCCCTCATCGAAGCCCGTTCGCTCACGGTTTCCGTGCCTGGCCGCGGCGGCCTACCCTTTGTCAGCCGGCCCGGCCTCGACATCCTCGTCGAGCTCTCGCTTGCCATCCATCCCGGCGAGATCGTCTGCATGGTCGGCGAAAGCGGCTCCGGCAAGTCCACCTTCGGCAGGACACTGGTCGGGCTGATGAAGCCGGCATCGGGCGACCTACTGCTCGAAGGCGAGAAGCTGCCCGACTATTCAAGCCGCAGCTTCGCCCGCCTGCGCGAGGCGGCAGCCTTGTTGTTCCAAGACCCCGTCACCTCCTTCGATCCCCGCCAGCGCATCCGCTCGATCATTGCCGAGCCACGGCGCATCGCTGGTAAAGCACCGGTGTCTGATGATGCCATCACCGAACTCGCCGCCAAGGCCGGGCTGGTGCGCGAACTGCTGTCGCGTTTCCCGCATGGCCTGTCCGGGGGCCAGGCGCGACGGGTGGCCGTCGCCCGCGCGCTGTCGGTCATCCCCAAGGTCATCATCGCCGACGAGCCGACGGCGGGACTGGATCTCTCGGTACAGGCCGGCGTGCTCAACCTCTTCCTCGATATCCGCGACGAATATCGCACCGCCTTCCTGATCATCACCCACAATCTCGCTGTCGCTCGTCATGTCTCGAACCGTGTGGCGATCATGTATCTCGGCCGCATCGTCGAGGCCGGGCCGACGGCGGAGATTTTTCGCGCACCGCGCCACCCCTACACGGCTGCACTCCTCGCTTCCGAACCCGTGCCCGATCCGCGCAGGCGCCGCACCGAACCGCCCGTCATCGGCGAGGTGCCGAGCCTCGCCCATCGCCCTGATGGCTGCGAGTTCCATCCGCGCTGCCCCCACGCCCGCGAGCGCTGTCGCAGCGAGGCGCCTGATGAGACCACCATTTCGGCGGGTCACGCGATCCGCTGTCATTATCCGCTCGACGGGAAACGGGCGGAACGCGTCGCATGAAATCTCGATCACCATAACAAGACCAGAGGGATAGACATGACAAAGCTTCTGATGAACCGCCGGCATTTTCTCTCCACCAGTGCAGCTGCTGCCACCGCCATTTCGCTCCGGCCCAGCCTGACCTATGCCGCCGAGGGCGATACGCTCGTCATCCGCGGTGCCTCCGATATCGAGGTGCTGGACCCCGCTTTCCAGAACGGCCTGCTCGAGGAGGAAGTCGGCCGTGCGCTCTTCGTTTCGCTCAATCGCCTCGGCGACGTGCGCGAAGGCACGAAATGGGATCTCTATGCTGCCAAGGAGCTCAAACAGATTTCCCCGACCGAAATCGGCTTCGAGCTGCATGACTGGCTGGAATGGACCGGCGGTCATGGCAAGGTGACGGCGGAGGATGTGAAATTCTCCTTCGACCGCGTCAAGGATCCGGCGAGCGCCTCGGCCTGGGCCTATGCCTTCGATGCGATGGACGAGGTCGAGGTGACGGGCGAACGATCAGGCATTATCAAGCTCAAGGCCCCGTCGGCGCCCTTCTGGGTCAGCACCCTGCCCTATTACATGGGCCATATCGTCTCGCAGAAGGCCGTGGAGAAAGTAGGCGGCAAGTTCACCACGGAAGTGCCCGCCAGTTGCGGCCCCTATGTGATCGAGAAATGGGCATTGAAGCAGAATCTGACATTGGCGCTGAACCCGGGCTGGAAAGGACAGGCGCCAGCCTTTTCCAAGATACGCTTCGAAGTCATCACCGATGACGAGTCGGCGGCGCTGGCTTACGAATCCAAGGCGATCAGCTATTCAAAGATCAGCCTCAACACGCTCGCGACATATGTCGAGAAACCACCGGCGGAGTCCGAGGTCATTACCATGGACGGCAACCGCTTCCTTTGGCTGGCGATCAATGTCAACAATCCGAAATTCAAGGACGAGAAGGTCCGCCGCGCGATCCAGCTGGCTGTTGATGTCGAGCAGATCATGCAGGGCAGCTATTCGGGCCTCGCCAAGGCCGCGACCGGCGTCATCCCGCCCGCCATGCCCGGCCATCGCGATGCGATCCTCTATCCCGCCGACCTCGAAAAAGCCCAGGCTCTGCTCGACGAGGCCGGCGTCTCGGGCCTGACGATCGAGCTCGCTTGCCAGAACGACAAGACCAGCCAGTTGACCTGCCAGATCGTGCAGGCGCTGCTCGGCCAGATCGGCATCACGGTCGAGATCAAGGCGCTCGACGACGGCGTCTACTGGACGATCGGCGACAAGAATTCCGGCGACGGCTGGAAGAATCTCGAAATCGTGCTGATGAATTTCGCCGGCGGCGTCGACCCCTCGGAAAACCTCACCTGGTTCCGCCCCTCCCAGATCGGCGTCTATAACTGGTCGCAATTCGACAGCCCGGAATTCGAAAAGCTCTACCAGGAGGGCATGGCGGAGACGGATGCCGCCAAGCGCGACGTGATCTACAAGAAGATGCAGGACCTGATGGAGGAATCCGGCGGCTTCGTCTTCATCACCCACGAGACCTTTGCCGCCGTGACCCGCAGCGGCCTCAAGCCGATGATCCTCGCCGACGGCTATCTCGATGTGACGCGCTTCGCCAAGGGATGAGAGATCTCGCCTTCAGCCCGGCGTATCAGCGCCGGGCTGAGGTCCTCAGGCGCCCTTTGCGTCCAGCCAATCGCGAATCAACTGCCGATACCGCTCGCCTGAAAAGCTCGGGAAATGCCCGCCATGGACGATGTGGACTGGATAGTCGAGCAGCCGCTTCATCGAAGCGAGATAGTCCACGGCATTGGCGTGATAGGTGTCCTCGATCAGCGGGCCATCATAGAGAATGTCGCCGGAGAACAGAATGCATGACTTCGCCTCCCAGAGCGCAATACCTCCAGGGGAATGGCCAGGCGTGTGCACCACCTCGAACACCCGGTCGCCGAGATCGACGACGTCGCCGTCTTCCAGAATGCGCGTCGCCGGCGCTGCCTTCACGCCATAGCATTTCGAGCAATAGGGTTCCGGCGGCAGCGCATCGAAGATGTCGTCGGTGACATAGGGTTCAGCCAGCGTATTGGTCCGGGTCGGATGGGCCAACAGATCGGCTTCGGCCGCATGCACGGCCCGGCATTCGAATTCGTGATGGCAGCCGATATGGTCGAAATGCGTGTGGCTCGCCACGGCGATCAGGTCGCGCTCGGTGACCAGAGGCACCCATTCGCGGAGCGAGACGACGCCCATGCCGCTATCGACCAGCATGTCCCGATCGCGGCCTCTGATATGCCAGATGTTGCAGCGGTAGAATTCCTGGATATAGGGCTCGCAGATATAGGTCACGTCGTCATCGAGGCGCTTTACGGCGTACCAGTTTTCCGGGGGGATGCGTTGCATTTCCATTTCCTCGCGCCGCGCCTGCAGAAGCCTTCGCCCCTCACCCTGACCCTCTCCCCGCTCGCGGGGAGAGGGGACGTTAGGTGCCGAGGGCGCCACAAGTCCCTTCTCCCCGTTAGACGGGGAGAAGGTGCCGGCAGGCGGATGAGGGGCAGTGCCTGATGCAAATCAAGCCGCCGGCAGCACCGTAACACCCGCCGGGTCGACCGCAAGGGCAATGCGATCCCCCGTCTCGACCCGTGCCGATTGCGGCATATGCGCCACCAGCGACAACTCATTGGCAGCGACCGGCGCCAGATGGCAGCGGTAATGCGTACCAAAAAACGCGCTGCCAGTGATGGTAGCTTCGCCGAACCTCGTCGTCGCGTCACCCGCCGCAGCACGGAAATGCTCCGGCCGGATGCAAAGCTTGACCTTGTCGCCGGATTTCGGCTGTCCGGCGGTGAAATTGGCCGATGGCAGCGTCACCGTCCCGATCCGGGTTTCCAACTCAGCCATATTGTCATTGGCCGACAGAACCTTGCCGTCGATCAGGTTCACCTCGCCCATGAAGCCGGCGGAAAAGAGCGACTTCGGCCGCATGTAGATGTCCGAGGGTACGCCGAAATCCTCGACGCGGCCCCGGTTCATCACCACGATCCGGTCGGCGATCGCCATCGCCTCTTCCTGGTCGTGGGTGACATGGATGAAGGTCGTGCCGACGCGCTTCTGGATCGCCTTCAGCTCATCCTGCATCTGACGGCGAAGCTTGAGGTCCAGCGCACCGAGCGGTTCGTCCAGCAGCAGGACGTCGGGGTCGACCGCGAGCGCCCGAGCCAATGCCACGCGCTGCCGTTGACCGCCCGACAACTCATGCGGCTTCTTGCTGGCCGAGGACTTGAGGCCGACGAGATCGAGAAAAGACAGCGCCTTCTCGTCCCGCTCGGCCTTGCCCATCCCACGCATCCTGAGGCCGAAGCCGACATTGTCGATGAGCCTCATATGCGGGAAGAGCGCATAGTCCTGGAACATCGTCGTCGTCGGCCGGCGGGCCGGGGAGACGCCGGCCATGTCCGTGCCACCGATCGCGATCCTGCCCGCCGTCGGCTCCATGAAACCGCCGAGGATCGACAGCAGCGTAGTCTTGCCGCAGCCGGAGGGTCCGAGCAGAACGATGAACTCGCCGGCGGCGATTTCCAGAGATACATTGTCCAGCGCCGTGAAATTGCCGAACACCTTTCGCGCATTCTGGATCGAGACGGATGCGGTCATGATTTGCGGCTCCTTCCGAACAGGCCGATCTCCAGCACGAGCAGGAGCGCGATGGAGGCGAGGAAGACCAGCGAGCCGATGGCATTGGTCTTGGGATTGAGGCCGGAGCGCAGCATGCTCCAGATCTCGACGGGCAGCGTCACGTCGAAGCGCGACAGCAGGAAGGCGATGATGAACTCGTCCCAGCTGAAGGTGACGGAGAGGAAGAAGGCCGCCAAGATCGAGGGCATCAGCATCGGCGCCGTGACCAGTGCCATCACCTTGATATCATTGGCGCCGAGGTCGCGCGCCGCCCGTTCGATATTGATGTGATGGTCGCCCATCGAGGCATAGATGATGGCGAAGCAGAGCGGCAGGTTGATTACGACGTGGCCGATGCCGACTGTCCACAGAGACAGCGGAACCCTGAGCGTGTTGAGCACCGTCAGCAACCCGAGCGCGATGATCAGATAGCTCACCGTCATCGGTGCGATCAGCAGCCCGCGCTGCAACGCCGAGCCCGGCAGCTTGTAGCGCGCCAGCGCATAGGCCGCGAGGAAGCCAAGCAGACAGGCTAGGGCCGAGGAGATGGTGGCGACGAGGAAGGAATTGGTCAGTGCGGCCATCAGCTTGCGGTCGGCGAAGACGGCCTGGTACCACTGCGTCGAAAAGCCGTTGAACGGCGGCACGGGCAGGCGACCGTCCTGGAAAGAGAACAGCACCAGCACCGCGACCGGCAGGAAGATGAAGGCATAGAGCGCGACGAGGTAAAGCCAACTCAGCGAGGAAGTCAGATAGCGCTGCATCTCAAGCCCTCTCGATCTTCAGCCAGCGGGCGCAGGCGGCATAGGCGATTGTCACCGCCAGCATCAGCACGATGGAGAGAGCCGCCGCCATCGGGAAATCCGCCCGCCGACCGATCTGCAGCATGATGATCTGCGGCAGCACCAGCTCGTTGTTGCCGCCCAAAATCTGCGGCGTGATGTAGTCGCCGATGCAGAGCACGAAGGTCAGGAAGGCGCCGGTCATGATACCCGGCAGCGTCAGCGGCAGGATGACATGCCAGAAGGTCTGGAAGGCATTGGCCCCGAGGTCGGCCGCCGCGCGGCGGTAGTTGGGCGAGAGCTGGATCAGGTTGGAATAGATGGTCAGCGTCAGCAGCATGACGAAGAAATGGACGAAGCCGATCACGGTCGCGGTGCGATTGGAGGCGATTTCAAGCGGCTCGGCGATGAGCCCCATCCCCATCAGTACCTGGTTGATCACGCCGCCCTTGGAAAGCACCAGCAGCCAGGAATAGGAACGGACGACATAGGAGGTCCAGAAGGGCAGGATCGCCAGGATCAGCGCCATGCGCTGCCACTTCTTCGGTACCCGCTCGGCGATGATCCAGGCGAGCGGATAGGCAAGAAGGACCGAAATGATGGTCACCGTGATGGTGATCTCGAGCGAATTGGTCAGGCCCTTGAACAGCGCGCTTTCACTGAGGAAGCGCAGGTAGTTGTCTGCATTCCAGACCCGGACGATCTCCCGCCCCTGCCGCGACCACAGGCTCATCGCGGCCATGAACAGGAACGGCACCACGAAGAAGGCAACGGTCCAGAGAAGAGCGGGAGCAACGAAGCCCCATGCCTTCCGGCGATCGGTCTGTTCGATGGTTGGGGTCATGGTGGTCCTGTGGTTCGGTTTTTGGCGCGGATATTACCCCTCACCAAGCGCGCCCAAGCATTCGCCTACGGCTCATGCGGGCTTGCTATCCTCTCCCACAAGGGGAGAGGTAGACTCGCGGCGCTTGGGTTGCCTCAAGCGAGGCCGGGCGCGTGACACCCTGCCTCTCCCCTTGTGGGAGAGGATACGCAGGCCGGGTGAACGTCAGTGAACCCTTGGCCGAAGTTGGTGAGGGGTGAAATCACCCTTGCGAGTGAGGCCAGACCTGCCCTCACTGCTGCATCATATTCGTCCAGGCATCCTGCATCTTCTTGTCGAGCTCCGCACTCGGAATCGGATAGAGCTGGGTGTTCTTCAGATACCCCGCCTGGTCACTCCACCTCAGCGCCGCCTTCTGCTGATCGTCGAGATGCGCGCCGGCCTTTTCGTTGGTCGGCATGCCCCAATAGCAGGACGAGGTCGCAAGCCGCGCCTGGCCCTCAGGGCTCATGATGTATTGCACGAATTTCAGCGCCAGCGCCGGATCCTTGCTGTCCTTCATCACGCCGATCGACTGCGCCCAGCGCACTGCACCCTGCTTCGGCACAATCCAGTCGAGATTGGGCTTGTCCTTGGCGAGCGAGGCGGTGATCCATTCGCCGCCGCCGACCAGGATGTCGACTTCGCCGGTCGCGAGCGCAGTCTGCGAGGAGACGACGTCGCTGACCTGCTTGGAGGCCGCCTTCATCGCCTTCAGCTTTTCCTCGATGGCAGGCATGTCGGCATCGCCGAGATCGGCGGTCTTCTTGCCCAGCCCGAGTTGCACGAGACCGATCATCGGCAGGTAATAATCATAGAGCGCTATGCGGCCCTTGTATTTGTCCGACCAGATGATGGAGAGATCTTCCATATCCTTCGGATCGACCTTGGTCTTGTCGTAGGAGATCGTGTTGTAGCCGAACTTTTCCGTTACGGCGTAGGTCTTGCCGTCCTTGGTGTTGTTGGCATCCATCACCAGTTCGGCGAACATGTCGGCCTTGGGCAGCGCATCGGCGGGCATCTCGCCCAGCATGCCCATGTCGACGATCCGGTGTACGTCGACGGCGTCGATCACCATCACGTCCCAGTCGCCGGGCTGCGACTGTTCAAGGATCGAAATGCCGGCGCCCGTGCCTTCATATTCCTTAAGATTGACCTTGACGTTGTTGGCCTTTTCGAAGGGCTCGATCAGCGCAGGGTCGGTGTGATCGCACCAGACCAGCGCGTTGAGTTCTTCGGCGGCAAAAGACTGAGAAGCACTGACGGCCGCAATTGCAAGCGCTGCGGCAGAAGACAGGAAGTGGCGCGCAAAAGCGCCCTTTGCAGGATTGGTCATCGATTTCACCCTCTGTTTGGCACTCGTTCCGGCGCCTTCGAAAAAAATATTGAATGAGTTCATTTTTTAAGTCAATATCAAAATTAAAGCAGATTCAAAAAGCCGGATTCAACGAGGACGAGCCGCGATGGCGGGATTGAGGGAGAGGCAGAAGGCGGACCGCGAGCGGCGCATCCTGGAGGCCGCGACGGGCCTGTTCCGGGAGGTCGGCTACGATGCCGCGCGCATCGAAGACATCGCCGAGCGCGCCGAGGTTTCGGTCGGCACCTTCTACAATTACTACCAGAACAAGGGCGACATCCTGCTCGCCACCGTCGGCATGGAAGTGGAGGAAGTGCTGTCAGCAGGCGAGGCCATCGTAGCCGACCCGCCGGGCGATGTGGCCGAGGCGCTCAGGCAACTGATCAACCAATATTATGACCACTCGCTGGTCTATCTCTCCAAGGAGATGTGGCGCACGGCGATGGCGATCTCCATCCAGCAGCCGGAGACGCCGTTCTCGAAACGCTACACTGCGCTCGACGCCCGGCTTTGCGCCCAGGTCCAGACACTCATCCAGCGGCTGCAGTTGAAGGGCGTGGTCATCGCCGGCATCGACACGGCGGCGGTGGGCGCCATGTTCTTCAACAATCTCAACATGATGTTCACCGAGTTCGTACGCGACGAGACCATGCCGCTCGAAATGCTGAAAGACGATGTCGCCCGGCAGAGTCGGCCGCTCGCAACGCTGATCTCCAGCCCCAAACCATAAGAAAATCCCGGGAGGACGAATGACCAAAGCCGAAGACGGCGTGCTTGCCGCCGCCGCGCGCCTCGTCGAAGCCTTTTCACGCCACGACACCGAGGCCTATTTTGAGGCCTTCGCCGCGGATGCGAGCTTCATCTTCCATAATCTCGACCGGGTGCTGACGAGCCGCGACGCCTACCGCGACGAGTGGCGGCTCTGGGAAGAGCGGGACGGCTTCCGCGTGCTCAGCTGCCGGTCCACAGACCAGCGTATTCAGATGGCCGGCGAGGTTGCGGTCTTCACCCACGTCGTCGAGACCGACGCGTCGGTCGGCGGCGAGACCATGACCAACCGTGAGCGCGAAACCATCGTCTTCCGCCGTGAGGCTAGCGATTGGATCGCCTTCCATGAGCATCTCTCCGCTTTGCCGGCGTAGGCAAGCCAATGCACATTGAGATGCGTTCGCGATCTCGGTTTCACTGATCCGCTCGGGCTACAGATCGGTTTACCCTACCTGCCGGCATTTGCAGTTTTCACGAACATCGGCCCGCCCTTATGGGCGGGAAAGCCGTAACCGTTGATCAGGACGAGGTCGATATCGCCCGGGCGGGCAGCGATCTTTTCATTGAGCAGCCTCTCGCCCTCCGCCGACACGGCGGCAAGCAAACGGGTGACGATCTCCGTACTGTCGATATGGCGCGGCACGATCGATTTTGCGGCGCGCGAGGCGGCGATGATTGCTGTCACGTCCGGGTCGACGGCCTTCTTGCCATCGGCATAGCTGTACCAGCCCTTGCCGGATTTCTGGCCGAAGCGGCCGGCCTCGCAGAGCCTGTCGGCGATATCGACATGGCGTTCCTGGGGATCGCGCGTTGCCGCCTGCCGCTTGCGCCGTGCCCAGGCGATTTCGAGGCCGGCGAGGTCGAACACGGAGAACGGTCCCATTGCGAAGCCGAACTCCTCCATGGCGGCGTCGACCTCCTTCGGCTCGGCGCCGTCCTCGACGAGGAATTCGGCCTCGCGGCGATAGGCCGAGAAGATCCGGTTGCCGATGAAACCCTCGGTCACACCGGACAGAATCGGCAGCTTGCGCATCTGCTTGGCGACAGCGAAACCGGTGGCGAGGACGTCAGGTTCTGTCTTGGCGCAGCGGACCACTTCGACCAGCCGCATGATATTGGCCGGCGAGAAGAAATGTAGGCCGAGCACGCGGTCGGGATGGACCGTCGCCGCCGCGATCTGGTCCGGGTCGAGATAGGATGTGTTGGTGGCGAGGATCGCGTCCGGCCGCACGATTGCGTCGAGTTTTTGAAAGAGTTCTGTCTTGACCGCGAGGTCGTCGAACACAGCTTCGATGACCAAATCGGCGGCGGCCAAAGCACTCAGGGTCCCTTCGACCGAAAGGCGCGACAGGCGATCGGCAAGCCCCTTCTCGTCCAGCCGGCCGGATTTGACGTTCCGCTCCAGCAGGCCCGCAATCCGCTCCCGGCCCTTCAGCGCCGCCTCTTCGCTCTGTTCGACGCCGATGACGCGATAGCCTGCATCGAGCGCCGCAACGGCGATGCCGGAGCCCATCAGACCCGTGCCGACAATGCCGATGGTTTTGACGGCGCGGGGAGAGATGCCCTCAAGGCCCGCGATCTTCGCCGCCTCGCGCTCTGCGAAAAAGACATGGCGCAGCGCTGCGGCCTCCGGCGAATCCTTGAGGAGCAGGAAGGCGGAGCGCTCTTCGGCCAAACCGGCTTCGAGTGTCGTGCTTAGCGTGTCGGCGACGAGACGCAGGGCAACGCCGGGCGCCACCTGGCCACGCGCTTTGGCAGTGATCTTCCGGGATGCGGCATCGACCTCCTCGGCCAAAACCGGCGGCACGGCAAGATGGCCGGTTTTGCGAAACTTCTCCTTGCCCTCGGCCGCAATCGCGAGCGCTCGCCCCATCAGATCACCATCAGCGACTTCGTCCACGATGCCCAGGGACTGCGCCTCGCCGGCTTTCAAGCTGCGGCCGCTGCTGACCAGGTCGATGGCCACGGGAATGCCGGTCAGGCGCGGCAGCCGCTGAGTTCCGCCCGCGCCGGGTACGAGGCCGAGCTTGACCTCCGGGAAGGCCACGCTGGCCGTCGCGGCGGCGACCCGGTAGTGGCAGGCGAGCGCGATTTCCAGACCACCGCCCAGCGCGGCACCATTGAGCGCCGCGATAATGGGCTTGCCCGAGTTTTCGATCAGCTGGCAGACATCGGGCAGGATCGGATCGACGGGCGGCTTGCCAAACTCGGTGATGTCGGCTCCGCCGACGAAGATCTTCCCCGCGCCCGTGATGACAGTGCTTTCAATCTCGCCGCGGTCATTCGCATGCGAGATGGCGGCCACCAGTCCGGCGCGCATCGTAGCCGATGCAGCATTCACCGGCGGATTGTCGATCGTCACAACCAGGACGCCATTGGCAATACGCCCTGAAACGCAAGCCGAGAAACTGAGCGTACTGGAAGCCTCTCCCGATGTCATCGTCACAATTCCGGAATGACGGCGTGTGCCTGGATTTCGATCTTGGCCCGGTCCTCGACCAGCGCCACGACCTGCACGGCGGCCATGGCCGGGAAGTGCTTGCCGATCACCGC
The DNA here is from genome assembly GCF_057586295.1 of Rhizobium sp. SRI_017. Lineage (NCBI taxonomy): Bacteria > Pseudomonadati > Pseudomonadota > Alphaproteobacteria > Hyphomicrobiales > Rhizobiaceae > Rhizobium > Rhizobium sp. SRI_017. Next base: position 82,357 of record NZ_JBYCZP010000013.1, read on the forward strand.
GCGATAGGCCTGGCCGATGCCCTTGAGATTGCCGACATATTCCTGCTTGTCGGTAAAATACCAGGTCATCGAGGTAATGTGATGCGGCTCGCCGCCGGCCGCGCGCACCACGGCGACGACGTTTTCCAGTGTCTGCCTGACTTGGCTGACGAAATCGTCGGTCTCGAACTGGCACTGGCCGTTCCAGCCGATCTGGCCGCCGACGAAGATCAGGCGTCCCTGCGCCTCCACGCCATTGGCGTAACCGATCGGCCTTGCCCAGCCTTCAGGCTGCAGGATCGTGTGCATGCGTCGTCTCCAGGTGATGGGTGAGCGCGGCACGGAGCGTGTCCGGCCAGGCGCAGGATGTGTGGGTTTCAAGCGAGGTCGCGACGAGCCGATGCTGGGCGGTGAAGAGCGTTTCGCCCCTCGCCGACACGGTATGCGCCAGATCCAGGGACGATCGGCCGAGCCTGGCGACGCGGATATCGATCGTCAATTCATCGCCCTGATAGCCCGGGCGTTCGAAGACGAGATTGAGCGTCACGGTCGGCGTGCCCATCCGCATCTCTGAGATCATCTGGTCGCGCTTCGCACCGAGCGACGCGAAGAAGTCCTCGATCGCGCCATCGAGAATCCGGAGATAGGACGGATAGTAGGCGATGCCCGACGGATCGCAGTCGCCGAAGCGAAGGGGATAGGACTTCGTGAACACCTCACGCCCCCTTCATCAGCTCGCGGGCGACGATGAGCTTCTGCACCTCGGTCGCACCTTCATAGATGCGCAGCGCCCGGATTTCGCGATAGAGCTTTTCCGTGATCTCGCCGGTCTTCACCCCGCGGCCGCCGAACAGCTGGACGGCGCGATCGATGACCGACTGCGCGGTTTCGGTCGCCGTCATCTTGGCCATCGCGGCTTCCTTGGTTGTCGGCAGTTGCTGCACGTCGCGGCGCCAGGCGGCGCGATAGGTGAGCAGTGCCGCCGCATCGATACCGGTGGCCATGTCGCCGAGGGCGGCCTGGGTCAGTTGTAGGTCGCCCAGCGTCGCCCCGAACATCTTTCGCGATCTGGTATGCGCCAGTCCTTCATCGAGCGCGCGGCGGGCAAAGCCGAGTGCTGCCGCCGCCACCGAGGCTCGGAAGATGTCGAGCGTGCGCATGGCGATCTTGAAACCTTCGGCCGGCGCGCCGAGCCGGCGCGAGGCTGGAATGCGGCAATTGTCGAAACGGATGGTTGCCAGTGGATGCGGCGCGATCACCTCGATCCGTTCGGTGATCGAGAAGCCGGGATCGTCGGCGAAGACGACGAAAGCGGAAATACCCCGCGTACCGGGTGCCTCGCCGGTGCGGGCGAAGACCGTGTAGACATCGGCGATGCCGCCGTTCGAGATCCAGGTCTTCTCGCCGTCGAGCACGTAGGAATCGCCATCAGCGCGTGCTGCGCAGGCCATGGCCGCGACGTCCGATCCGGCCTCCTTCTCGGAAAGCGCGAAGGCCGAGACCCAGTCGCCCGACGTCACCTTGGGCAGCACCGCAGCCTTCAGTTCCTCAGAGCCCGACAGGCCGATTGCCCCGGTTCCGAGCCCCTGCATGGCGAAGGCAAAGTCGGCGAGCCCGTCATGCCAGGCGAGCGTCTCGCGGGCGAGGCAGACGGAGCGGGAATCGATTGCCCGGCGGCCGGCAACACCGGTTGCGATCCTGAGGAGGCCGGCGTCTCCGAGCGCCTTGACCAGCGAGCGGCAGGCCTTGTCGATATCATGATGATCGACGGAGGCCAGCACAGCCGATCCGGCGAACGCATCGAGCTTTTCCACGACGCCGCGATGTTCGGCACCGAAGAACGGCCAGTCGAGATGTTCGCGCGTCGGGCCGGTCAGTGTCATCAGTTGCCCTCGAACACAGGTTTCTGCTTGGCGGCAAACGCCTCGAATGCGCGGCGGAAGTCGCCTGTCGCCATGCAGATCGCCTGGGCCTGGGCCTCGGATTCGATCATTTCGTCGATGCCCATCGCCCATTCCTGGTTCAGCATCGTCTTGGTGATGCCGTGGGCGAACCACGGACCGTCAGCCAGCGAACGTGCGAGCTTGTCCGCCGCCGCGTCCAGGTCTGAGGAGGAATGCAGGGCGTTGAAGAAGCCCCAGCGCTCGCCCTCGTCGGCGCTCATGAAGCGGCCGGTATAGAGCAGTTCCGAAGCGCGGCCCTGCCCAATGATCCGGGGCAGAATACCGCAGGCGCCCATATCGGCACCAGCGAGACCGACGCGGGTGAAGAGGAAGGCGGTCTTGGCTTCGGGTGTCGCCAGCCGCAGGTCGGAAGCCATGGCGAGAATGGCGCCGGCGCCGGCGCAGATGCCGTCGATGGCAGCGACGATCTGCTGCGGGCATTTGCGCATCGCCTTAACCAGATCGCCGGTCATGCGGGTGAAAGCGAGCAGGTCGGGCATCGTCATGCGGGTCAGCGGCTCGATGATCTCGAACACGTCGCCGCCGGAGGAGAAGTTGCCGCCGGCACCCTTGAGCACGATCGTCCTGACGTCGGACGAATAGGCCAGGTCGCGGAACAGGTCGCGCAGCTCGGCATAGCTCTCGAAGGTCAGCGGATTCTTGCGGTCGGGCCGATTGAGCGTCAGCGTCGCGACGCGTCCGTCCTCGCTGGCCGACCAGAGAAAGTTCTTGGCCTGATAGTCACGGAACGGCTTGAGATGCCCGCTCATCGTCGCTCGATTGTCGCTCATCCCGCCATGACCTCCCCACCTGATATCGCGATTGCCTGTCCATTGATCGAGCCGGCATCAGGCGACGCCAGCCAGAGAACCGTGTTTGCCACTTCCTCGGGGCGGACAAGCCGGCCCTGCGGATTGGACTTGGTGAATTCCGCGAGTGCCTGCTCCTCGCTGCGACCGGTCTTGGCGACGATCTCGGCGATCGAGCGTGCGATGATCGGCGTATCGGTGAAGCCGGGGCAGACGGCGTTGACGGTCACGCCCTTCTTTGCCAGTTCGAGCGCCAGCGCCCGCGTCAGCCCGACGACGCCATGCTTGGCGGCGCAATAGGCCGAGACATAGGCGTAGCCGGTGAGGCCGGCGGTCGAGGCGATGTTGATGATCCGCGCGCCCGTGCCACGCGCCTTGAGATCGGGCAACACGGCCTGCGTCACGTTGAAGACGCCGGTAAGGTCGACCGAGAGCACATGCGACCACATGTCGAGTGAGGTCTTTTCGAACGGCGCGCTCGGGGCCTCGCCGGCATTGTTTACGAGTATGCTGACGGGACCGAAAGCACGTTTCGCCTTCTCGAGGCCCGCAGCAATGGCGCCTGGATCGGTCACGTCGAAGCCATCGGCGATGAAGCACGACCCATCCGGAAGGCTGCCTGCCAATGCTTCCAGCGGCTCCCGCCGCCGCCCGGCCAGCGTCACCTGCGCACCAGCCTGTGCGAGCCCGCGCGCGATTGCGGCGCCGATGCCGCTGCCGGCGCCGGTGACCAGCGCGTGATGTTCTCCCAGACCGCCTGCCATCGTCTATTTCGCTCCGGCCGCGGCCGCCTGCTTTTCGCGGGCGAGGTTGGTCTCGTATTGTGCCTTGCCCGAATAATATTGCTTCGGCCAGGGCACAGTGCTGATGCCGATCTTCGCCGCCTCATGCAGGACCCAGGCCGGATCGGCGAGATGCGGACGGGCCACGGCGCAAAGGTCGGCGCGGCCGGCAGCGATGATGGAATTGGCGTGGTCGGCTTCGGAGATCGCACCGACAGCGATGGTCGGGATGCCGACCTCGTTGCGGATCTTGTCGGAGAACGGCGTCTGGAACAGGCGGCCATAGACCGGCTTTTCTTCCTTCCACACCTGGCCCGACGAGCAGTCGATCAGGTCGGCGCCGGCTTCCTTGAACATGGCCGCGAAGATCGCGGCATCCTCGGGTGTGTTGCCGCCGTCGAACCAGTCATGGCAGGAGAGGCGCACCGAGATCGGCTTGTCCTCCGGCCAGACCGCACGGATGGCGCGGAACACTTCGAGCGGATAGCGCGCGCGGGCGGCATGGTCGCCGCCATATTCGTCGGTGCGGGTGTTGGTCAGCGGCGACAGGAAGCTAGACAACAGATAGCCGTGCGCGCAGTGCAGTTCGAGCCAATCCGCGCCCGTGGTCACGGCCCGCTCGGCGGCCCGCACATGGTCGGCGAGGACGCGGTCCAAATCGGCGCGATCCATCGCCTTCGGCACCTGGCTATGCTTGAGATAGGGCAGCGCCGAGGCCGAGACCAGCGGCCAGCCACCCTCTTCCAGCGGCTGGTCGATGCCGTCCCAGGCGAGTTTGGTGGAGCCCTTGCGGCCGGCATGGCCGATCTGGATGCCGACCTTGGCAGGCGAATTGAAATGCACGAATTCGACGAGCCTCTTCCAGCCCTCGGCCTGTTCGTCGTTCCAGAGTCCCAGGCAGCCCGGGGTGATGCGGCCGTCGGGCGAGACGCAGGTCATTTCGCCGAAGACGAGGCCGGCACCGCCCATGGCGCGCGAGCCGATATGGACGAGGTGGAAGTCGTCGATCAGCCCGTCCTTGGCCGAATACATCGCCATCGGCGACATGACGATGCGGTTCGGCAGGGTGACGCCGCGCAGCGTATAGGGCGTAAACATCGGCGGCAGGGAGCGGCTGTTGGACGTGGTGGCAAGCCCGGCCTTGCGGGCAAACCAGCGCTCGTAGCCCTCCAGCCAGCTCGCATCCCTGAGCCGCAGGTTTTCGTGGCTGATGCGCTGCGAGCGCGTCAGCATCGAATACATGAACTGCTCCGGCTCCAGCGTGTCGGCATAACGGCGGCCGACGACTTCGAACCATTCCATCGCATTGCGTGCCGCATTCTGGATGCGGGCTACATCGACGCGGCGGATCTCCTCATAGGTTTCGAGAACCGCAGGGATCTTGTCCTTGTCGTGGCCGAGCCGGTTGAACTGGTTGGCCAGTTCGATCGCGTCGTCGATGGCGAGTTTCGTGCCCGAACCGATGGCGAAATGGGCGGTATGCGCCGCATCGCCCATCAGCACGACATGGGAATTGCCGTTGAAATGGCTCCACTTGCCGCAGATCAGGCGGTTGAAGTTCAGCCAGGCCGAGCCACGCATGTGGCGGGCATTTGTCATCAGCGAGGCACCGTCAAGCACCTCAGAGAACAGGTTTTCGCAGAAGTCGATCGAGCCCTGCTGGTCGAGGGCGCCGAGGTCATGGGCCTCATAGGCTTCCTCGGTCGTCTCGACGATGAAGGTCGAGGTGTTTTCGTCGAACTTGTAGATATGCGCCTGGAACCAGCCGTGGTCGGTCTTGCGGAAATCGAAGGTGAAGGCGTCATAGGACTTGTTTGTGCCAAGCCAGATGTAGCGGTTGGGCCGCACGACGAGGTCGGGCTGGAACACCTCGGCATATTTGTTGCGGACCTTGGAATTCAGGCCGTCCGAGGCGATGATCAGGTCTGCGTCGGGGAAGTCGAGGTCGCTGTCGACCTCGGTCTCGAAGGCGAGCTCGACGCCGAGATCCTCGCAGCGTCGCTGCAGGATGTTGAGCAGCTTCTTGCGGCCGATGCCGACGAAGCCGTGGCCGGTGGTGCGCTGAACCTTGCCCTTGAACCAGACTTCGATATCGTCCCAGTGGTTGAAGGCGTCCTGGATGGAAGCGGCGCTTTCCGGATCCCAGACCTTCATTGACTCCATCGTGGCGTCGGAGAAGACGACGCCCCAGCCGAATGTGTCGTAAGGCTTGTTGCGCTCGACCACGGTGATGGAATGTTCGGGATGCAGCTTCTTCATCAGGAGCCCGAAATAGAGGCCCGCCGGTCCGCCGCCGATGCATACGATCCGCATGTCAGTACCCTTTTTTCAGCTGGCCGGTTCAAGGCCGCCTCGATATATTTTAAGGTTAAAGTAAATTCACGGAGGCGCTCTGTCAATCGTCGGGACGCGGATAACGAAAGTATTTTAGGATTAAAATATCGCGACAGCATGCTTCCGGCTGCAGGCCAGATCAGGCCGAAAGGGTCTCGAGAGGTCGGTAGGCGCCACGCCAGTAGACCAGGGCGCCGGATTCGCCGCTGATCTCGACCGAGCAGACTCGGCCGATGAGGATCGAATGGGTTGATTTCGGGATCATTTCCTCGATTTCGCAATCGATTGCGACTGCAGCCCCGATCAGGAGGGGCGCGCCAGTGGGTCCGTTGCGCCACTGCCCGAGCGCGAAACGATCTTCGCCTTTGATGCCGCCTTGCCCGGTGAAGCGTTCGGCGATCGGCTGGTGATGCGGCGCCAGTGAATTGACGCCGAAATGCCCTAAATCCTCGAACAACGGCCAGGATGATGAATTGCGGTTGACGCAGACCAGCATCAGCGGCGGCTCCATGGAGAGCGACACAGTGGAGGTGGCGACCAGACCGGAACGGCGCTCGCCGGTGCCTGCTGTAATGACGCTGACATTGCCCGCGAAATGACGCATGGCTAGCCGGTATGCGGTCGGATCCGAAAGCGGCGCCGTGAACATTTCCATTCCCATCTCTCTTCTCCGTCCGGTGAGCAGGCCGCCTTGGCGGCGCGATGCGCGATATCCAGGCACAAGATGCGGGCGCGACGGCGACCCCTCGCCGTCACGCCCGCGGGCGTCGGATCAGGCCGCAACCCGCTGTGTCGTGACCGCCCGGCGGATGCCGCGCGCTTCCAGGATCGGCAGCACATGGTCGCGGAAATAGGGGAACTCTTCCGCATAATCGACGAAGGACAGGGTGGTGCCGCCAAAGCCGGCGGCATGCAGCGCGATGATGCCCTCGGCGACCTGCTCGGGTGTGCCGACCAGCGGGAAACCACCATGGCCGGCGGCCATGCGGTCGCGGATCAGCGCCAGCAGGTCATGCGGGAAGGATTGCGCATGGGCGAATTGCAGGCGCACCAGATTGTCCACCGCTTCCCAGTCGGCATTGGCCTGGCCGAAATGCTGGAGATAGTCCTTCGCCTCCTTCTCGGTCGGGCGGCAGACGACATGGCTGAAGGTCAGCACGCCGACCTTGCGGCCGGCATCGGCGGCCTGCTGCTTGAGCGCGGCGACCTCTTCCTTCGACCTTTCGAGGTCGATGGCCGGGGTGAACAGGAAATCGGCATTCTTGACGGCAAAAGCACGGCCCTGGCCGGAGCCCGCGGCATTGAGGATCGGCACCTTGCGCGATGGGCGTGGATCGCCGAGCACTTGCTTGAGCTTGAAATGCTTGCTGTTCCAGTCGAAAGCCTCGGTCTTGGTCCAGAGGGCCTTGACGACGTCGAACCATTCCTGGGCATAGCCGTAGCGGTCCTCGTGTCCCGCGGGCAGTTCGAGACCGAGCGCCTCGTATTCCGGCTGGTTCCAGCCGGCGACGATGTTGAGTCCGATGCGGCCGCGGCTGATCTGGTCGATGGTGGCGATCTGTTTGGCGACGACGACGGGATGGTTCGCCGCCACATGGATGGTGGCGAAAACATTGATGTTGCAGGTGCTGGCCAGCAGACCGGCAGCCCAGGTCATGGTCTCGAGCACGCCGCCATGGAAATTGGTCTCGCCGCCATAGCCGATCCAGCGGGCGATCGGCAGCATGAAGTCGATGCCGGCATCATCGAGCATCTTTCCCAGACGAAGATTATTGTCCCAGGAATTGTCCCAGCGCTCCTCGACCTTGGTCACGGACATGCCGCCCGAGCAGTTGGAGGCGAAGGTTCCGAGCAAAAACTGCCCGTCTGCGAACATGCTGTTCTCAGTCATTGTGGTTCCCCGATTATTTGACAGAATTTACAATAGAAAGTCTATTTGAAACTAAAGGCTTGTCAATCGAAATTCGATGGCCGATGTCTAGGAAAATCGAGAAATGCCGTCGCGGGCGGGCAATCGGGAAGCAGAGCGATGAAAACAAAAGGCAATCCGGCGGAGACCAGCGCGGCAGTGGATCGCAGCTGGCACCTTGCCCGCAATCCGCTGGAAGTCGATGTTGCGGAACTGGAATATGCCCTCATGCGCGCCTTCGAGGCCTTCGGCCGTTGGCAGGGCGAATGCCTGGCCTCGGTGATCGACCTCGTCGCCAGCGGTCCGGAAAATGCCATGTTGCACATCATCCGCATGCATGACCGACCAAAGACGATCAAGGATCTGGCACGGCTCGCCAACCGGGAAGACATCCCCAACATGCAGTACAGCCTGCGTAAGCTGATCGGGGCCGGGCTGGTGGTGCGGAACGGCAGCGGTCGGTCGGGTGTGAGTTATTCCGTCACCGACAAGGGCCGGGAGGTCACGGATCGCTATGCTGACGTCCGCGCCTCGCTGCTGATCAAGGCGGTGCAGTCCGTGCCCAACTTCCAGAGCCGGCTGCGCGATGCCGCCGCCACCCTCGATCTTCTCACAGGCATCTACGAGCAAGTCGCCCGCACGGCGGCGACGCATCGCCGGTACGGGTAGGCTTTGCCTCTCCCCTTTTGGGAGAGGATAGTCAGTCCGCATGAGCCTTTGGCGAATGCTGGACGCACTTGGTGAGGAGTAGTAGCGCCGTCGCGTCACCCCTCACCAACTTCGGCCATGCGACAGGCTACGCGTCTCGCGGCCTGCGTATCCTCTCCCACAAGGGGAGAGGTAGGGCCGCTACGCCGGCCCCTTGCGGAACTCAGGCCGCAAGCTTCTGCAGATAGGCGTCGGCCTCTTCGGGCACGGCAAACCAGGGGAAGAAGTCCCGCGGATCGTTGAAGCCGTTGGCAATGCGCTTGGCGAGAACAGGAAAGGCCTGTGCAGAGCCCATGATGTTGAGCACATGCGGCGGTGGCGGCTGCAGCAGCGCATTGGTCCAGCCGACGACGAACTGGGCATAGTTCCAGTAGCTGTCGAACGCCGACTGCATGAAGGCGGCGTCGAAGGGCCGGTCGCCCTGGGCGAGGATCGCGTCCATATAGGCCTTGGCTGCCTTGGACGCATTGTTGGAGCCCTGGCCGGTGATCGGGTCGTTGAGGCAGACGGCGTCCGCCATGCCGAGCACGACGGCGCCCGAGGGCAGCCGGCCGATCGGCTTGCGCACCGTCGGGGCGAAGGCGCCGGACAGGATGCCATTGTCGTCGGTCAGCGTGATCTGCCGGTTGCGATCGGCTTCCCAGGGCAGGAAGGTGTCGAGGATCCATTTCGACTTGGCGAGATGCTCCTCCGGCGTTCTTACATCCTTCCAGCAATCCATCGGGCCGCCGGGAATGCCTTCGAACACCATGATCTCGCAGGGGCCGTTGACCGTCAGCGCCGGGAAGACGAAATATTCGCCGACTGTCGGGATCAGGTTGAAATTGACGGCGGAATGGTCCGGGCGCGGCAGCATGCCGTTGACGTAAGTCAGCGCCAGCGCGCGCTGCGGCTTGTCGAAGGGAGACTTCTCCGGGTCACGCTCGAAGAGCTTTGCGATATCGCCCTTGCCGGCGGCCACGATGACCAGTTCGGATTGCTTCGCGTAGCGCTCAAGATCGTCGATGCCGGCATCATGGATGGTGATCGTACCGCCACGGCGCTCGAATTCCGCCATCCAGCGCGGAATCTTCACCCGCTGGTCGACGCTCTGCGCCGGCTTGTCGAGCTTGCCGTTCCAATCGATCGCCTTGTTGCCGGATCCGTCAGGCGCCGGAACGACGAAATTGATCGAGTCGACGGTCGGGCAGCTGTCGTCCCAGAAGTTCAGGCCGATGTCGCGCTCGTTCTCGAGCGCCGCGTCGAACATGCACTGGCTCGACAACACCTTGCCCGATCGAACCTCTTCGGCCGTGCGGTTCTGGACGATATCGACCTCATAGCCTTTTGCCAGGAGACCGCAGCCGAGCTGGAGGCCGGACTGGCCGCCGCCGACAATGGTGACTTTACGTGCTTTGCTCATTGTTTCAGTTCCCAATTTTGATTGTTGTCCTTGAGGTTTGCAGCGTCATTCCATGAGCTTCGGGATCGCCGGCACGTTCTGCTCCGGACCCATGGCGGTGTAGCCGCCGTCGACCCGGATATCGGTGCCGGTGATGAAGCTCGCATTGTCCGACAGCAGGAAGGCGACGGCCTCGCCGACTTCCTCGGGGTCGCCGGTCCGGCCGAGCAGGTGGAAGGGTGCGGCCACCTTGTCGGTCTTCTCTCTGTTGTTGGAAGTGAGCTGGACCATGATATTGCTCCAGGTCCAGCCGGGCGAGACCGCATTGACGCGGATGCCGTCGGGCGCGAGGTCCATCGCCTGGTTGCGGGTCAATTGCAGGATCGCCGCCTTCGACACTGGATAGACCCAGCGGCCTGTCTGGGCGACGCGCGAGGAGATCGAGCCGAAATTGACGATCGCGCCCTTGTTGGCCTTGAGGTGCTGATGAGCGGCCTGCATCAGCATGACCGAACCGACAATGTTGATGTCGAGCGCCTTCAGCCAGTCGGCCCGGTTGGTCTCCGCGCCATTGTCGAGATAGGTGCAGGCGACATTGACGAGGAAATCGAGCCTGCCCGTCGTCTCGACCGTCTTCTTGACGAGCGCCGTAATGTCGGCGTCGTCTGTGATGTCAGTTCGGATAAAACTGGCGTTCGGTCCAAGCTTGGATGCTGCGGCAGCACCGTCTGTCTCGTTGATGTCGGCGATGACCGCCTTGGCGCCATAGCCGATCAGCGTCGCCGCCACCGCCTGGCCGATCAGGGTGGCGCCACCCGATATGATCGCCGTCTTTCCATCTAGTCCACGCATGGAATTCCCCATTCTCGTTGTTTTGTTCGTCCGGATGAAGGCCTGCGTCAGGCCGCAGACTGGGTGGTCGTGAACGCGCCGCCGACATAGACAAGCGGTTCGGCATCCGGATTGTCGCTGACTGTCTTGCGCACCCGCCCGATCAGGATGACATGCGTGGCGAAGTCGACCGCTTGTTCAAGGTCGCAATCGAAACTCGCGATCGCCCCGTCGAGCACCGGCGCGCCGGTATCCGCATCTTGCCAGTCGCCGACCTGGAAACGTTCGGCGCCCGAAAGCGCCGACCGGCCGGCAAATGTCTCGGCGACGGGCCGCTGCGCTTTCGCGAGCACGTTAACACAGAAATTGCCGCTTTCGGGCGCAATCTGCCCGACCCAGGTCTCGCGGTTGATGCAGGCGACGACCGAGGGCGGATCGACGGTGAGCGAACAGACGGCGGTCGCGGTGACGCCGCGCGGCTCGCCGTTCAGCCCGCGCGTTGTCACCACCGTAACGGCACCGGCGACCTGTCGCATCGCTGCACGGAATGTGTCCTTATCCATTGGCGCCTGTCTCCTCATCGCGGGCTGCCGGAGAAAGCCGGGACTTTCATTCACTTTAAATCTAAAGTATCGTCATGATCCGCGCGGCCGGCATGGAGGACAATCCGGATCGCGCAGGTGAATATCCAGATCCGGCAAGCCGTCTTGAAAATCGTCACCTGCTGGAAGCGACCCTTGCCGGAGAAAGCCGATGTTGACAGAAGACTCGCCGCTCTCCCGTTTCGCCGCCGTCGACACGCGCTCGCCTGACGATGCGCGCGAGGCGATCGGCCGGATCTTCTGTCCGCATTTCCTCAATCCCGTCGGCCGCAATACCGAGGCGTTTCACGCCCGGCATCACACCGCCCTGCAGGTCGACTATTCGGTGAACTTCGTCGCCTACGGTTCGACGGTGGAGATCGATCCCGGCGAACTCTCCCGCTTCTTTCTCCTGCAACTGCCGCTGAAGGGCAGCGCGACTGTCCGCTGCGGCACGGTCGCGGCGGATGTCCGGGCGGGCCAGCGTGGCTCGATCCTGTCGCCGACCCTCGGCACCCGCATGACCTGGAACGAAGGCTGCGAGAAACTGATCATCCTCATCCGCCGCGAAGCGGTTGAGGCGCAATTCGAAAGCCTGACCCACCAGCCCATGCGGGCGATCGAATTCGAGACCGGTGTCGACCTGACCGGCGTCGTGGGCCGTGCGATCCTGCAGCATGCCCAATTGATGCTCGACGCTGCCGAGACATCAGATGGCGTCCCGGATGCCTATCGGGCATTGCTGCGGGATGGGCTGACGACGCTGCTGTTGTCCCGGCTGTCGAGCAGTGTCACGCCGGCCTTCTCCCGGCCGGCGCCCTCCGCCGATCCGTTCGCCGTTCGTCGTGCACAAGACTACATGGCGGCCAATGCTGAGCAATTGATTTCCATGGCCGAGATTGCCGTAGCGTCGGGCGTGTCGCTGCGTTCGCTCCAGGATGCCTACCGCAAGGCACGCGGGGTCACGTTAGGTGAGGGTCTGCTCGCGCTAAGGCTTGAGCGTTTCCGAAGCACGCTTCTCTCGGTTGGCGCCCAGGGCTCTGTCGCCGATGCGGCTTTCGCCGCCGGCTTCGGTCATCTCGGCCGCGCCGCTGCCGCCTATCGGGAACGCTACGGCGAAGCGCCATCCGAGACGCTCCGCCGGCGCCGCTGAAAGCGGGTCAGATCGTTTTATGGAGTCTCGTCGACCAGGGCCACGCGGTCCAGCCAGTCCGGATCGATCTCCGGCAAAGGAATGGCATCGAGGAGCGCACGGGTATAATTCGATTTCGGCGCGGCGAAGACCTGGTCGCAGGGGCCTTCCTCCACCACCTTGCCTGATCGCATGACGCAGACCCGGTCGCAGACCGCCCGGATGACGCTGAGGTCATGGCTGATGAAGGCCATGGCGAGCCCGAGATCGCGCGTGAGATCCTTGAGCAGGTTGAGCACTTGCGCCTGGGTCGAGACATCGAGACCGGAGACGATCTCGTCGGCCAGGACGAAATCCGGCTCCAGCAGCGCGGCGCGGGCGATGCCGATGCGCTGGCGCTGGCCGCCCGAGAGTTCATGCGGGTTGCGGTCGAGCACGATCTTCGGAAGCGCAAAGCGGTCGAGAATCTTGATCACCCGCGCTTCAGCATCGCGCGCATCGGCGGCGACGCCGTGGAACAGCAGCGGCTCGACCAGGATGCGCCGAATGGAATGGCGCGGATTGAGCGACGCCATCGGGTCCTGGAAGATCATCTGCATCCGCCGCCGGAGCGGCCGCATCCTGTGATCGGGCGCGTGCGTGATGTCGGTGCCATCGAACTTGATCTCACCGGCGGAGACATCGACCAGCCGCAGCAACGCCCGACCGAACGTCGTCTTGCCGGAGCCGGATTCGCCGACGATGCCGATCGTCTCGCCGCGCTTGATCGAGAGATCGACGCCGTGCAGCACCTTGTGGCCGGCGCCACTAAACAGGCCGCCACCGCCATAGGTGACTTCGATTCCTTTTGCGATGAGAAGATCTTCAGCCATCACGTGATCCCGATCTCGCCGCGCAACTGTTCGAAGACGGACTGCGGCACGGGCTCCAGTCCGGCATTGGGCTTGTCGTAGCGCGGTCCGGCCGCCATCAGCGCCTTGGTATAGGCATGGCGCGGCGCTGTGAGCACATCGGTCGTCGAGCCCTCCTCGATCACCTTGCCTGCATAGAGCAGCGTGACCGTGTCACAAATCTGGGCGACGACGCCGAGATCGTGGGTGACGAAGATCACGCCGGTGCCGTGCGCCTTCTGCATGCCGCGGATCAGCCGGAGGATCTGCTTCTGCACGGTCACGTCGAGCGCCGTGGTCGGCTCGTCTGCGACCACCAACTTGGGTTCAAGCGCAAAGGCGGCGGCGATCAGCACGCGCTGGCGCATGCCGCCCGAGAGTTCATGCGGATAAGACCGCAGCACGCGCTCCGGCTCGCGGATATGCACTTCTTCGAGCAGCTTGAGGGCCCTGATATGCGCGGCTTGTCGTGAAAGGCGGCGGCGCATCCTCAAACCGTCAGTCAGCTGTCCCTCGATGCGCCGCCCGGGATTGAGTGCCGTCTGCGGATCTTGCGGGATGAGCGAGATTTCGCTCCCCATGATGTCGCTCAGTGCTTTCGGTGGCAGTGTCAGCAGGTCCCTGCCCTCGAAGCGGATCGAACCGCCCGTCACCCGCACCGTGCGCGGCAGAATGCCGAGCAGCGCCTTGGCGATAGTCGACTTGCCGGCGCCGCTTTCGCCGACAAGGCCGCGCACTTCACCGCGCTCCAGCTTGAGCGACACGTCGCGCAGGATCGGCGCGCCGTTCTCCCGGTCGGAGACGGCGGAGAGACCTGATATGGAAAGGAGCGGCTCTGTCATCGGCGCATCATCGGGTCGAGCGCGCGGCGCAATCCGTCGCCGAGCTGGTTGAAAGCGAGAACGGTGAGGAACAGCATGACCAGCGGCGCCACCAGCACCCACCAGCCCTGGTAGATGATGCTGCGGCCCTGCGCGATCATGCCGCCCCATGTCGGGGTGTCCGATGATACCGAGAGGCCGACGAAGGACAGGATCGCCTCGACGATGACGGCAATGCCCATTTCGAGGCTCAGCAGCGCGACGATGACAGGCGCCACATTGGGCAGGATCTCGGCAAATAGGATGCGCAGCTTGGGAAAGCCGATGGTCCGGGCCGCGGTCACATAATCCATCTGCGCCTGGGCCATGGTCTCCGAGCGCACGACACGACAGAAGCGCGTCCAGTCGATGATGACGATCGCCGCGATGACCGAGTGCACGCCCGAGCCGAGCACAGCGACGAGCAGGATCGACAAGAGCACCGGCGGAAAGGCCATCCAGATATCGACGAGACGCGAAATGACGACATCGACCCAGCCGCGATACCAGCCTGCGAGCAGACCGAGAACCGTGCCGAGCAGTGCCGCCAGGCCAGCCGCCACGAAGGCGACGATCAGCGCGATCCGGCTGCCATGGATGAGGCGCGAAAGCACATCGCGGCCAAGATCGTCGGTGCCGAGCCAGTAGCCGGGTTCCGCGCCCGGCTGGTTGGCTGGCGGCAGGGTGCCCAGCATTAGATCCTGCTCGAGCGGATCCTTCGGCGCCAGCCAAGGTGCGAAGATTGCCATCAGGATCAGCAGCAGGATGAATCCACCGGCGACGACGACCTTGGGCTCCCTGAGGGCGGTGCGGAGACTCTTACGCATGACGGAGCCTCGGATTGAAAGCGGCTACAAGCAGGTCGACGCCCAGATTGATAAGGATGAACAGCGCTCCGAAGACCAGCACCAGTCCCTGGATCAGCGGCAGGTCGCGGTTGATCACCGCGTCGATCGCCATGTTGCCGATCCCAGGATAGGCAAAGATGCGCTCGACGATGACGGTGCCGCCGATGAGGAAGGTGAACTGCACGCCGGTCAGCGCGATCGTCGGTCCGACTGCGTTGCGCAGCGCCTCCTGCAGGATGAGCCGCAGGTTCGACTTGCCCCTGAGCTTGGCGAGCAGGATATAGTCCTGCACCATGGCTTCGAGCAGTGCCTCCTTGAGCACGCGGGCGATGATCGCGGCCAGCGGGAGGCCGAGCGCCAGCACCGGCATAATCATGTGCGAGGAGATGTCGATCAATACGCCAAAGCGGAGCGTCACCAGGCTTTCGAGCAGATAGAAGGAGGTCGCAAAGTCGTTCTGCACCGATGGGTCGATACGACCGGATAGCGGAAAGACTGGAAAGAACACGCCGAAGACAAGGATCAGGGCGAGTGCCCAGATGAAATCGGGCACCGCCAGCACCGTTCCATTGACGGTATCGACGACCGGCTCGAGGAAGGTCCTGCGAACGAGCGTGCCAAGGATCGCGATCGCCCCACCGAGAAGAATGGCGAAAACGAGGGCGGCGGCGGCGAGTTCGAGCGTTGCCGGCAGCCGCTCGCCGAGGAGCTCCAGTACATTGCGCCGAAGCGAGATCGAGGTTCCGAAATCGCCTGATAGAATCGACTTCAGCCAGATCCAGAACTGGCTCGCAATCGAGCCATCCAGCCCGTAATGGGCGCGCATCTGGGCGATCTGCTCAGGCGTCGAGCCGGGCGAGATCATCATCGCAATCGGGTCGCCCGGCACGACGCGGAGCAGCACGAACACCACCACCGCTACGCCCAACAGCGTCACCGCTGCGAGCACCAATCTGTTGAGAACCGAAAGAAGAATGAAGGGCATGGAACAGGAGCCTCACGCGCGGAAGCCGAGGCTAGCCGAGCGGATCGGGGCAAACAAGCCGAAGAAATGCCGAGATGGGCGGGCAACCGGAGTTACCCGCCCTTGCGATATCAGGCCTTGGAGACCCAGGCCGGCTGAAGCGCACCGGAAACGTTCGGTGTCACCTTGAGCGCGGACTTGTAGACGACCGGCTGGGCATATTGCAGCAGCGGGATCACATAACCCTGCTCGGCAATATACTTGTCGACAGCCTTCCAGCCGGCAATGCGCTTGGCCTCGTCCTTCTCGCCCCAGAGCGGGCCGATCATGCCGTCGAGGTCATCGGTGTTCCACACCGAGTGCGGCGAGGGACCGAACATGGCAAAGCCGGTCGACGTCGTCGGATCGCCGATCGCGTTGCCCCAGTTGTAAAAGGCAGCAGGTGCCAACTGATCGGCGGCACGCAGTTCGTAATGCTTGGCGATTTCGTAGACTTCGATCTCGGCCTCGATACCAACCTTGCGCCACATGCCGACGATGGCCTGGACCATCTCGTAATCCTTGGGCTTCAGGCCGCGCGTCGACTGGATCTTGAACTTCGCCGGTTTGTCGGTCGAATAGCCCGAGTCGGCCAGCAGCTTCTTGGCAAGTTCAGGATCGTAAGGTACCTTGATCGAGCCATCGAAGGCCGAATATTCCGGCGCTTCGAGCGTATCGATCGGCACGCCGTAACCCCGCAGAAGGCGATCGACGATAGCCTTCTTATCGATGGCGTGATGGGCTGCGAGACGAACGTTCTTGTCCTCCATCACCTCGATATTGTTGAGGAAGATCATGCCGATATCGGAAATCGGGGTGGCGATGCCGGCCAGTCCTTCCTTCTCCTTGAGGCGGTCGAAATCCTCATAGGAAATCTCGAGCGTGATATCGGAAGAGCCGGACTCGATTTCGGCGACGCGGCTCGTACCGTCAGGCACGAATTTGAAGATCACGGTGTCGAAAGCCGGCTTGCCGCCCCAGTAGGTCGGGTTCGCCTTGAGGCGCAGGAAGGCGTTGCCTTCATAGGCGTCGACCATATAGGGGCCGGTCCCGACAGGCTTCTTCTCGAATCCTTCAGCGCCGACCTTTTCATAATATGCCTTGGGCAGGACATAGCCGGTCAGGAACGCCATCCACATGAAGTAGGTGGGCTCGAAACGCAGAACGTCGCCGGTGATCTTGTTGCCTTCGATCTTGTAGTTGCCGGCGGTGGACCAGATGAACTGGATCGGGTTGCCGGTCTTTTCGTTGGCGGCGCGCTCAAGCGACCAGACAATGTCCTCAGGCGTGAAGGGCGAACCGTCATGCCAGGTCACGCCTTCGCGGACGTCCATCCACACCTTGGTCTTGTCGTCGTTCCAGCCCCAGGCGGTCAGCAAACCGGGCTCGAACTTCAGGTCGGGAGCCTGGCCGATATACTGGTCAAAGATCGAACGGTAGATCGCCTGGATCGTCGGATTGACCGCCGACGGGCCGACCGTTGCGTCGAAGGACGGCAGGTTGACGTTGAAGGCGATGGTCAGCGTATCGGTCTCAGCGGCCTGCACCGGCACGCGGCCGGCGAGAACACCAGTCAAAAAGGCAGAAGCACCCAGACCCAGCGTCTGGCGGCGGGTAATATCAGTCATCATGAGCTCCGTCGTTCCCCTGTTCGCCGGCAATTCAAGCTTTTCCGCCCATGCCGTCGATTTATTGATCGGAATACTTGAACCTTAAAATAGGGCCAAACCACTGGCAAGCGGATTCTTTCGCCTGTCGGACGATTCGCACGCAAATTATATGCCGACGCATATTAATATGGCTCGCCCATCCATAATGAGATGGCCTCTTCGCGCTGCAACACATAGAGCTATTTGCCATTTGACAATCGGCGCTGCAAAGAAATATGATTTTGCATGTTTCGAAGATGAAGCCTCAAAAGAGGCCAAGGGGAGCCTGATATGGCTGAGAGATCATTTGCGAGCGAGGTCGAGGACCTCAAGCTGGGCGATGGCGAGATCTTCCGCGGCGAGGGTATTCTGGCCATCACCAAGGCGCTTCTGCAGTCCGGTGTCTCCTATGTCGGCGGCTATCAGGGCTCGCCGATTTCGCACCTCATGGACGTGCTGGCCGACGCCAAGGATGTGATGGAAGACTTGGGCGTTCATTTCGAGACCTCCGCGTCGGAAGCGGCGGCCGCAGCGATGCTCTCCGCCTCCGTCATGTATCCGGTCCGCGGCGCGGTCACCTGGAAGTCGACGGCCGGCACAAACGTTGCCTCGGACGCGCTCTCCAACCTGTCCTCAGGTGGCGTTACCGGCGGTGCGATGATCATCATCGGCGAGGATTACGGCGAAGGCTCCTCGATCATGCAGGAGCGCAGCCACGCTTTCGCGATGAAGTCGCAGCTCTGGCTGCTGACGCCGCGACCGAACCTGCCCTCGATCGTCGAGATCGTCGAGCAGGGCTTCCAGCTATCGGAAGCGTCGAACACACCTGTGATGCTGCAGGTCGGCATCCGCAGCTGTCATGTCCACGGCCAGTTCGTCGCCAAGGACAACAAGCGACCGGATTTCACGCTGCGGCAGGCGCTCGAGAATCCGGTGCGCGACGTCAACCGCATAGTTCTGCCGCCAGCGTCCTTCACGCACGAGAAGGAAAAGCTGGAGAAGCGCTGGCCCGCCGCCGTCAACTTCATCCGCGAGCGCAAGCTCAACGAATATTTCGGCCCCGCCGAAGGCGAGATCGGCATCATCCTGCAGGGCGGGCTCTACAATGGCGTAATGCGCGCGCTGCAGCAGCTCGGCCTCGCCGATGTCTATGGCGAATCCTCGGTGCCGCTCTATGTCATGAATGTCTCCTATCCCTTGATCGATGAGGAGATCGCGGAGTTCTGCATCGGCAAGAAGGCCGTGCTGATGGTCGAGGAAGGTGCGCCCGAATATATCGAACAATCCCTCAATACGCTGCTCCGCCGCCGGGACATCCAGACCAAGCTTTCCGGCAAGGACGTGCTGCCGATGGGCGGCGAATATACCGCGCCGGTGCTGGTCAAGGGGATCCGGAAATTTATCGAGACCTACCAGATGCTCCTGCTGGGCAACCAGCCGCCGATTCCGGACCCGTCGCCTGTTCTCAACGACCCAAAGATCAAGGCACTTGCCGAAGTCGTGCCGCCGCGTCCGCCAGGCTTCTGCATCGGCTGTCCCGAAAGACCGATCTTCGCGGCGATGAAGCTGGTGCAGAACGAGCTCGGCCAGCATCATGTGTCGGGCGATATCGGCTGCCACCTGTTCTCGATCCTGCCGCCCTTCAATATCGGCTCGACGACGATGGGCTACGGCCTGTCGCCGGCCGCCGCCTCGGCCTTCAACGTCAAAGCCGACAAGCGCGTGATCTCGGTCATGGGCGACGGCGGCTTCTGGCACAACGGGCTGGCGACCTCGATCGGCAACGCCGTCTTCAACAAGCAGGACGGCGTCATTCTTGTCGTCGACAATTTCTATTCGGCGGCGACCGGCGGCCAGGACATCCTGTCCTCCCGCGCCGACAATCCGCGCCGCAAGACCAACAATTCGATCGTCAATGCGGTGAAAGGCGTCGGCGCCACCTGGGTGCGCCAAATCGACCACACTTACGACGTCACCAAGATGCGCGACACGCTGCGCGAGGCACTGACCACCAAGGAAGAAGGCCCGAAGATCATCGTCGCTTCCTCCGAATGCATGCTCAACAAGCAGCGCCGGGTGAAGCCGCTCTTCGCCAAGGCGGTGAAGGACGGCAAGCGGATGGTCAAGGAGCGCTTCGGCGTCGACGAGGATGTCTGCACCGGCGATCACGCCTGCATCCGTCTCTCCGGCTGTCCGTCGCTCTCGGTCAAGCATACCGACGATCCGTTGAAGGACGATCCGGTCGCGGCGATCGACAACAATTGCGTCGGCTGCGGCAATTGCGGCGAGGTCTCGGAGGCCGCCGTGCTCTGCCCGTCCTTCTACCGTGCCGATATCATCCACAATCCGACCGGCTGGGACCGCTTCGTCGCCCGCGTCCGTGGCGCCGTGATCGGCTGGCTGCAGGCCCGCCGGCAGTCGCGCCGCGTGCTGTTTGCCGAGTGAGGATCGCGCCATGAACGAACATGTCTCCATCGATCCGACGGCCCCCGTCCGCCAGTCCACCGACAAGCCCCTCGCCATCGCCGTGCTCGCCATGGGCGGCCAGGGCGGCGGCGTGCTGGCCGACTGGATCGTCAGCCTCGCCGAGGCGCAGGGCTGGATGGCGCAGACCACATCCGTGCCGGGCGTCGCCCAGCGCACCGGCGCGACGATCTACTATATCGAGATGCTGCCGGAGAGGGATGGCCATGCGCCGATCTTCTCGCTGATGCCGACGCCCGGTGATGTCGACGTCGTCATGGCCGCCGAACTGATGGAAGCCGGCCGCTCGGTCCTGCGCGGCCTTGTCACGCCCGACAAGACCACGCTGATCGCCTCAACTCATCGCGCCTTCGCCGTGTCCGAAAAGCAGACGCCGGGCAACGGTATCGGCAACCCGGAAATCGTCGTCGACGCCACCGATTTCGCCTCGAAGCGCACTATCGCCTTCGACATGGAGACGCTCGCGACGAAGAACGGCAGCGTCATCTCCGCCTCGATGTTCGGTGCTCTCGCCGGCTCCGGCGCGCTTCCCTTCCCGCGCGCGGCCTTCGAGGCTACGATCCGCGCCGGCGGCAAGGGCATCGAGGCATCGCTCAAGGCTTTCGGCGCCGCCTTCGACCGCGCCCGGAACAACCCGCGCGATCCGGTCTCGGACAAGCCGAGCAAGCGGCTCGACCCGCTGCCGGCCTCGGCCGGTCATCCCGAACTCGACAAGCTCATCGGCCGCATCCGCACGGAATTCCGGGCCGAGGCACATGCGATGCTTTATGCCGGCACGAAGAAGCTCACCGACTTCCAGGATCCGGCCTATGCAAGCGAATATCTCGATCGCGTTTCCGGGCTTCTGGCACTTGACCGGGCCAAAGGTGGCGAGGCCAAAGGCTACGCCTTCACGCAACAGGCCGCGAAATACGTCGCGGTCGCCATGGCCTATGACGACGTGATCCGCGTCGCCGACCTCAAGGTGCGCGAGTCGCGCTTCGAGCGCGTCCGCAAGGAAGTCGGCGCCAAGGACGACCAGGTCGTCTACATGACCGAATATATGCATCCGCGCATGGAGGAAGTCTGCGGTACCCTGCCGAAGAAGCTCGGCCTATGGATAGAAAACAGTCCGAGGCTTTTTGCCTTCCTCGACAGGCGGGTCAACAAGGGCCGGCGGGTTCGGACGGCAACGCTCTTCTGGTTCCTCGGGCTCTACATCGTCTCGGCACTCCGCGGCCGCCGTCGCGGGACACTGCGTCACGCCCGCGAGATGGAGCATATGAACGCCTGGCTGAAGGCGGCGACCGAACTGCTGCCCGAGAATTACGACCTTGCGACCGAGGTCCTCGCTGTCAGGCGCCTGGTCAAGGGCTATTCCGACACCCATGCGCGCGGCTTGTCGAAGTTCGACCGCGTCCTCTCTGCCCTGCCGCTGCTCCGTCATCGTGAAGACGGCGCCGATTGGCTGCGCCGGCTGAAGCAGGCAGCTCTTCTGGATGAAGGCGGCAATGCGCTGGATGGGGCTTTGAAGACGGTGGCGACGCTGTAAGCGCGCGATTGAATTCCGTATTTCGATGGGATACAATGAATTTCGTTGAGATGCGAGAGAGGTTGAGATGTCCGAGAAGGCACGTGCCCAAATTTCCCTGCGCGTTCCGGGCGATATGCTGGCCGACTTCGACCGGATCGCTGCCGCCATGGACCGTGACCGTTCCTGGGTTATCCTGCGTGCGATGCAAGCCTATCTGGAAGGTGATGGCGGCAACATTCTGGAGGAGGCTGAGGGTATTGCGGAACTGGATCGCGGCGAAGGAATCGACATTGATGATATGCTCGACGAAGCCGAGGCCATGATCCGTCGTCACGAAGCCAAGGCGGCGCGGAAGCTTGCTTGATGAGCCGGAGGCGGGTGATCGTCTCGCCGATTGCCGAGCGCTGGTTCCTGAACCAGATGGCCTATTTGCTTGAGGTCAATCCGGAGGCAGCGAACAACCTTGCCAAGCGCTTCAGGGAGTTTCGGTCGAATTTCGGCCAGTTTTCCGGGATGGGCGTTCATGGCGACACGCTCGGAACCCGCCGGGTGGTGATGAAGCCCTATGTCGTCATTGTTCGCCTCAAAGGTGACGCAATAGAAATTGTCGCCATCCGTCATGGTAGACAGGGCGACGCACGATCCCCCCACGAGGCCAAATCCTAAATCTCGTGCAGCCGGATGTTCTGCAATATCCTGTGCAGCACCGCCACGAAGGTCTTGTACTCCTCCTCCTCGATGCCCTGGAACATCTTGAGGAAATCGTCATACATGGTCGGCCAGATGCTTTCGAAGGCGGCGCGGCCGTCCTCGGTGATCGTCACGTCGCGGATGCGCATATCATCGGGCCGCGGCTGGCGGCGGATGTAGCCTTGGTCCTCGAGCGAATCGAGCGTCCGGCTCATCGTCGATTGCTCGGTCACGGCGAAGACCGAGAGTTCGTTGATCGTTACAGACGGCGTGATCGACAGGATGGCCAGCGCCCGCATCTTGGCCGTCGTCATGTCGAGCGCCTTGAGATCGTCGGCGAGATTGGCGTTCCAGCGAGAGATCACCCGATTCATCAGATAAGGCGCGAAATTGTTGAGCCCGATCTCGCCCATGGTCGGGCGCTTGGCTTCGGGGCCATCAAGCGGCCGGAGCACATTGCCGGAGAAACGTTCGGTCATGCCATCATTCCAAGCACTATTTCAAGGACGAGGCGAGCAGGAAGCCCGACCCGCCGCCAAGGCCCGGGCCGGGATGGGTCGAGGCGCCGATATGGTAGAGATCAGGCACATGGGTCTTGTGGTTCACCGACCACTTGAACGGCCGCCAGACGAAGAACTGGTCGACCCCGCAGAAGCCGCCATAGGGGTCGCCGCCGACGAGGTTCATGTTCATCTTTTCGAGATCCGCGGGCGAGTACGCCTTTCGGGCGATGACATTCTCCGACCAGCCGTCAATATGACTTTCGAGAATGCGCTCGACACGGTCGGCGAACTGCTCCCGCAGTTCCTCCGTCCATCGACCATCCTGCGGAATCGGCAGGTGGGCGGCGGCATCACCCTTGATATGGCGCGGCGCTTCGGGAAGCTGCAGCCAGAGGATCGATTTGCCCTCCGGCGCGCGGCTCGGATCGAAGGCCGTCGGCTGGCCGACGCAGATGGTCGGCACCGCAGGTAGCAGCCCGCGCTCGCATTCGTTGGCTGCGCGCGACACGCCATCGAGGCCGGGCGTGAGATGCAGCAGCGCCACGTTGGCGAGATCCTCGCCCGCCTTCCAGCGCGGCGGCGATTTCAGGGCATAATGGATCTGCATATTGCCCTTGCCATAACGATAGTTTTTCAGGCCTTCGCTGACATCGGCGGGCGAGCTCTTCGACGAGCCCTTGAGCAGCCGATCGTAAAGCTGGGTTGGCGTCACCGAGGCGATCACGCCCTGACTTGCCTGCAGCACTTCGCCGCCGGCGAGCCGCACACCCGTCGCCTTGCCGCCGCTTTCGAAGATGGCCTCGACATCGGCGCCGGTGCGGATCTCACCGCCATTGTCCGTGATCAGTCGCTCGAACGCCTTGAGCAGATTTTCCGCGCCGCCCTTCACCACCGGGCAGCCGGCAAGCTCGATGGCGAAGCCGATGACCTTCAGCATCTCGCCGGAATAGGCGCTTTCCGGACCAAGGCCGCAATGCAGAACCCACGGCGCGAACAGAGCCTGCATCTCCTCGGACTTGTAGGTCGTTTCGAGATGCGCCCGGCCGCTGACCAGCGCCTCGCCGAACCAGGCGGCGAGCCCGCGAGGACCCCGCTTCCAGGCTTCCTTGAGCACGGTCTTGAAGATGCTGCCGGACCAGAGTGCGCCGCCGAGCAGCGAAAACAGCAAGGGGGCGTCAGCGCCGAGCTTGTCCATCTCGCGCGAAAACGCCTGACCGTCGCCTGTAGCAAACGCTTCGAAGGCAGCGACATTCTTCTGCCGGTTCATCGACAGGATCGCATGCCGGCCATCGGGCATCAGCACGCCGGTCGGCAAATCCGCATGGGCAAATTCGAGACCGCGAGCTTCGAGATCCTTGCCAAGCGCGCCATAGGCCGGCGAGGTCAGGAACAACACCATGGTCGTGGCCATGATATCATGCTTGAAGCCCGGCTCGGTGATCTCCTCGGTGCGCAGGCAGCCGCCGATGCGGTCGTTGCGTTCGAGGACGAGAACCTTCTTGCCCTTCTTCCCCAGCAGGGCCGCCGCGACCAGCGCGTTGATGCCGCTGCCGACGATGATGTAATCATATGTGGTCATGACAGCAGCTGAATCCCTGATGTGGTTCGGCGGTGCGGCGACCTCCCTCTTCTCCCCAGCGGGGAGAAGTGCCGAGCGCATGCGAGGCGATGAGGGGGTGCCGCGAGCGAGGAGCCCTCCCCCTCATCTGTCCTTCGGACATCTTCCCCCCGAGGGGAGAAGAGATTTTCCTACTTGGTGACCAGCGCCAGCGCGCGGATGGGCGAGCCCGTTCCCTTGACGAACTTGAGCGGCGCAGCAATCAGGATCGCGCCCTTGGCCGGCAGTTCGTCGAGATGGCAGAGGCTGGCGAGGCCGTAGCGGCCGGCCTTGTGCATGAGGTTATGCGCCGGGAAGGGCGGGTTCATGCCGCCGGCCGAGCCGGCATCAGTGCCGATGGTTTCCTGGCCCCAGCCCATGATCTTCTTGGAGACGAGATATTCGATCGCTTCCGCCGTCGGTCCTGGCGAATGCGGGCCGTTTTCGTCGGCATTGAGGAAGGCTTCGGTCGAGCCATTCCGCTTGTACCAGTCGGTGCGCATCACGACCCAGCTGTTTTCCTCGATCGCACCATGCTCGGCTTCCCACTCCTTGATGCTCTCGACGGTGAGCAGGTAATCCGGGTTCGCAGCGGCTTCCTTCGAGCGGTCGATGACATTGACCGGGCCGACGAAGGCCTGCGGCGGGATCGTGTCGGTCGTGTTGCCGGGCAGGTCCTTGCCGGTGATCCAGTGACAGGGCGCGTCGAAATGCGTGCCGGTATGCTCGCCGAGTTCCAGCCAGTTCCAGGCCCAGAACGGACCGTTCGCATCGTAATGCGAGATCTCGTGCACCTTGACGTTGGGCGTGTTCTTGCCGAACTGCGGCGGCAGGTAGAGCACCGGCGTGTTCGGTCCGAGCGGTGCGGTAAGATCCACCACCGTGATGGAACCGGAAAGAAGCGCTTTCGCGACATCGGCGAGAATGTTGGCTGACATGGTGTGTTCCCTTGTTTTCAGGTGCTACGCACGATCAATCCTCCGCGCCGTAGCTGCTCCCTGCCGGCAACGCTAAGACAGCAAATATGAAAATGCAAGTATCGCAGCGGAGGCAGAGGGGAACGGATCGAGCCGCGGTGTACTAGTTTATCCTATTGAATCACAAAAAGAAAATCACCTCAATGGTGGCTGAAAATAAACCTTTAGGTTTCAAATATTTTCGCTTGCGGCGGCTTTTGCAAAATGTTTGCATATGAAGCCAAGGACAAGAATGGTTTTAGGGGAACATGCCGATGAATTACGATGCCGTTGTCATCGGTGCAGGCCACAACGGACTCGCTGCCGCAGTCGAGCTTGCGTCGAAGGGGTGGTCGGTCGTCGTGGTCGAGGCGAATGCCGAGCCGGGCGGTGCGGTCAAGACGCGGGAATTGACGCAACCCGGCTTCCGGCACGACCTCTGCGCCATGAACCTCTCGATGTTCGCCGGCTCCGCGTTCTTCAATAAGAACAAGGATGACCTCTTCGCCCATGGCCTCGGCATCGTGCCAGCGGCGGACTGTTTTGCAAGCGTGTTCCGCGACCAGACCTGGCTCGGTGTCAGCACTGATCTTGAAAAGACCGCCGGCCGGATCGCCGCCTTCTCCGCGAAGGACGCAGCAGCCTGGCGGGCGATGCTCGCCGAATTCGGCGCCGATGCACCGCATATTTTCGGCCTGCTCGGCTCGCCCATGCCGTCATTCGCCGGCGCCAAGGTTGCCTGGAAGGCCTGGCGGTCGCGGGGTATGCGCTGGATGTACGATACGCTGAAGCTTCTCCTGTCCTCCCCGCGCGATTTCCTTGATGCGCGGTTCGAACACGCCAAGGTCAAGACGATGATGGCGGTCTGGGGGCTGCATCTTGATTTCGCGCCCGACGTCGCCGGCGGCGCGCTCTTCCCCTATCTCGAATCCATGGCCAACCAGGCCTTCGGCATGGTCATCGGACAGGGCGGCGCTGATACGATCATCCGCTCAATGACGGCGCTCTTGAAGTCGAAGGGTGGAGAACTCATTCTCGACAATGCCGTCGAGCGGATCGAAATCTCTGGCGGCAAGGCGACGGGCGTGCGGCTCGCGGACGGGCGGGTGTTGACGGCGCGCAAGGCCGTCATCGCCAATGCCCACCCGCAACTGGTCTTCGGCAAGCTGCTGTCACCAGATCCTGCGCGCGCGGATTTTGACGCGCGGATCGCCAAGTTCCGCGCCGGGCCGGGAACGATGATGATCCATCTGGCACTCGATGGCTTGCCGGACTGGAAGGCCGGCGAGGAACTCAAGACTTTCGCCTATGTCCATGTCGCGCCTGATTTGGAAATGATGAGCCGGGTCTATGCCGAGGCCACCGGCGGCCTGCTGCCGGTAGAGCCGGCGCTGGTTGTCGGCCAGCCGACGGCACTCGATCCGAGCCGCGCGCCGGATGGAAAGCACGTTCTCTGGGTTCAGGTCCGCGTCCTGCCGGCCAGCATTCGTGGCGACGCCAAGGGCGAGATCGCCGGCACGGATTGGGATGAGGTCAAGGAAGCGTACGCCGTTCGTGTGTTGAACATTCTCGAAGGCTACGCGCCAGGCATCGGTGGAAAGATCCTTGGACGGTCGGTGTTCTCCCCGGTCGACCTCGAACGCGAGAATCCGAACCTGATCGGCGGCGACAATCTCTCTGGCTCGCACCATCTCGACCAGAATTTCCTGTTCCGTCCCGTCGCCGGCTATTCCCGCTACAAGACGCCGGTTGCCTCGCTCTATCTGTGTGGCGCACCGACCTGGCCGGGCGCCGGCACCGGTGCAGGTTCCGGTTTCATGCTCGCGCAAATGCTGGGCGGAAAATGAGTTTTCGGGTCGAGATTGAAACGCACATCATTTCGCGGCATTACGGTGCGCAAGAAACGAGAGAAAGGCTGGGGTGCTGCATTGGCGGCTGAGTTGGAAAACGAACTCCATGGACATGCTGACGGCAAGCAGGAGCTGAGGGTCTGGCTGCGCCTGCTTTCGGCGACCAAGCTGATTTCGCAGGAGATCCGCCGACGCCTCCGAACGGAGTTCGGCGCCACGCTTCCCCAGTTCGACCTGCTCGCCCAGCTCGATCGCGAACCCGATGGCCTGCGTCTGGGCGAGATTTCAAAGCGTACCATGGTGACCAACGGCAATATCACTGGCCTCGTCGAACGCCTGGAAGCCGATGGTCTCGTTGCCCGGGAGACGCCCGGCGATGACCGGCGCGTCACGGTGGCCCGTCTGACCGAGACGGGGCGACGGGCATTCGCCGAGATGGCCGCCGCTCACGAAGGCTGGGTGCGTGACCTCATGGCAGATGTCGATAAAGGCACATTGTCGGGCCTGGCGCGCAATATCGACCAGATCCAGCTCTCCGTGAGAAATCATCTCTCGGAGAATGATAGCGGATCCGATTGATCGGTCATTGCTTCTGTTGTTCGCGGATGCGGAAGCGCTGGATCTTGCCGGTCTGCGTCTTCGGTAGGGCGCCGACGAAGACGATTCTCCGCGGATATTTGTAGGGCGCAATCACTGCCTTGACGTGGTCCTGCAGCAGCTTGGTCGTGACCTCATCTGCGGCGTGTCCCGCTGCGAGCACGACATGCGCCTCGACGATCTGGCCGCGCTCCTCGTCGGGCGAACCGATAACGGCGCATTCGAGCACAGCGGCATGGGACAGCAGCGCTGCCTCCACCTCGGGACCCGCGATGTTGTAGCCGGATGAGATGATCATGTCGTCCGAACGCGCTGCGAAGTGGAACCGGCCGTCCTCGTCCTGCCAGAAGCTGTCGCCGGTGATGTTCCAGCCGTCCTGCACATAGTTGCGCTGCCTGGTATCGTCCATGTAGCGGCAGCCGGTCGGGCCTCGCACGACGAGCCTGCCGACTTCGCCGCGCGGCAGCTCGTTCATGGCGTCATCGACGATCCGCGCCTCGTAGCCGGTGACCGGCCTCCCGGTGCAGCCTGGGCGGTGGTCGTCGAAACGGTTGGTGATGAAGATGTGCAGCATTTCGGTCGCGCCGATGCCGTCGAGCATCGGCTTGCCGGTCTTGCGCATCCACTCGTCATAGACCGGGGCCGGCAGGGTCTCGCCCGCGCTGACGGCGGCGCGGAGCGAGGAAAGATCCGCCCCCTCCTCCATCGCCTTCAGCATGACGCGATAGGCCGTCGGCGCGGTGAAACAGACCGTCGCCCTGTGCTGCTGAATCAGCTCGACCATGTTGAGCGGCGAGGCCTGTTCCAGCAGCGCGCTCGCTGCGCCAAAGCGCAACGGAAAAACGGCGAGGCCGCCGAGGCCGAAGGTGAAGGCGAGCGGCGGCGAGCCGACGAAGATATCGTCCGGTGTGACCCCGAGCACTTCCTGCGCATAGCCGTCGGCAATAATCAGCAGGTCACGATGGAAATGCATCGTCGCCTTGGGCTCGCCCGTCGTGCCGCTGGTAAAACCGAGCAGCGCAACATCGTCACGGCCGACAGGCGGGCCTGAGAAGCGGACGGACTTGCTCAGCGCGACCCGGTCGAGCTCAGCGTCATGGTTGGCAGTGCCGTCGAATCCAACGACCACCTTGAGGAAATCGCTGTTCTTGGCGCAGGCGGTCAGCTCGTCCATCAGCCTTGTATCGCAGAGCGCATGGCTGATCTCCGCCTTGTCGACGACCTTGGCGAGTTCGCCTGATCGTAGCATCGGCATGGTGTTGACGACGACGGCGCCGGCCTTCGTCGCGGCCAGCCAGCAGGCGACCATAGCCGGATTGTTCGCCGAGCGGATCAGCACGCGGTTGCCCGGCTTGACGCCATAGTCTTCGACCAGGGCATGGGCGATGCGGTTCGACCAGTCCGTCAGTTCCTTGTAGGTTCGGGAGCGACCGTTACCGATCAGCGCGACATGGTCGCCAAAACCCTTGTCGACCATGCGGTCGGTCAGCTCGACGCCGGCATTCATCCATTCGGGATAGTCGAAACCGTCGAGCAGAAGCTCCGGCCATTCGTCCGCCGATGGCAGGCGATCGCGGACATAGCTATCCGTATGGCCGGAAGGGCCAAGCGATGGGTGGGTCATATTTGTCGCTCCAGTCGCGTTCGAAGCAGATCCACCGGCGCCATCGCGGCACCGGTGGAGAACCCGTCGTCAGGCCTTGTTCTGACCCATACGGGCATAGGCGGCCGGATCGCTTGCCTTCAGGCGGGTTGCCATCAGGAAGCCGATGATAGCGGCAACTGGGATCAGCGCCGGCAGGATGATGCCAAGCGCGCCGCCCTTCGTGCCGGTCAGGTCGCCAAAGTTGATGAAGATGTAGACGAACAACACCGCCATGATCAGTCCGGAGATACCGGGCAGGATCAGCGTCGAGATCGGCGAGTTCTGGCCACCCTGCTTGCGGAAGAAGGCGATCACCGAAAGCGAGGTGATCGCCATCATGCCGAGAACGCCCAGCGTGCCGACTTGGCTGATCCAGGTGAACATGTTGAGCACGGGATCGAGCTGAAGACCTGCGAAGATGGCCAGCACGATCAGCGCCATTACAGTCTGTACCACCGAGCCGACATGCGGGCTCTGATGCGCATCATGCGTCCGGCCGAAGGCTATCGGCAGCAGGCCCTCGCGACCGGCCACATAGCTGTAGCGGGCGATGTAGTTGTGGAAGGCACTGAGTGCTGCAAACAGGCTCGAGACCAGCAGCAGGCCGGCGATAGCGGGGAATGGTCCGCCGACATAGGTCGCGGTGAGGTCGAAGAAGAAGGCCGTCGGGTCCGCAAGTGCGCCGAGCGTCGGCAGGAGCTTGTCGACCCCGGCGCCGACGATCATCAGCCATGTCGTGAAGATGAAGAAAAGGCCTATCATCAGCACCGAGAGATAGGTCGCACGCGGGATGGTCTTTTCCGGGTCACGCGCCTCCTCGGCATAGATCGTCGTCGCCTCGAACCCGATGAAGGAGCCCAGGCAGAACAGGACCGCCGCCGTCAGCGAGCCCGAGAAGAAGGCCGTGCTGTCGAAGAAATTGAACGAAAGGCCGGCCGCGCCGCCCTTGCTGAGGATGCCGAAGTCGACGATCAGGACGATCGCATATTCCAGCAACACCAGAACGATCATGACCTTAGCCGAGAGATCGACCTGGCGATAACCGAGGATGCCGACGAGCGCGATGGCGATCAGGCTCCAGACATACCAGGGCAGATTGATGCCGAAC
The DNA here is from genome assembly GCF_057586295.1 of Rhizobium sp. SRI_017. Classification (NCBI taxonomy): domain Bacteria; kingdom Pseudomonadati; phylum Pseudomonadota; class Alphaproteobacteria; order Hyphomicrobiales; family Rhizobiaceae; genus Rhizobium; species Rhizobium sp. SRI_017. The sequence goes on from NZ_JBYCZP010000013.1 coordinate 112,939, forward strand.
TGGCCGAAAACGCCCGTCGCCACACCGCCGAGCAGGCCGATCAGGCCGAACTGCATGGCGTTGTAAGCAACGACCGCGATGATGGCGACAGCACCCGCGGTGCGTCCGCCGAGCCCGCGCGCCGCATAGGCATAGAAGGCGCCGGCATTCTTGACGTGGCGCGACATGGCCACATAGCCGGCCGAGAAGGCCAGCATGATGATCGTCATCAGCAGGAAGGTCGCCGGAATGCCGGTGCCATTGCCGAGAAGGAAGGCCAGCGGCATGGCGCCCGCCACGCCGGTCAGCGGCGCCGCCGCCGAGATGACCATGAAGGTCACCGCAATCAACCCCAGTGAATTCTTCCGGAGCTGGTTCGCTCCGCCCTGTGTAACATCAACCATAGTTCCCTCTCGGTTGTTGCGCGAAGGCCGATCTTGCTGCCGGCTCTCTGCGTGGGTGTTTCCGCGCCTCCGTCCCTGGGCGCGAAACTAATTAGTATGTTAAGTAACTCGGCAACAGCAAGATATCATTTGCCCGCCGGCAACTGGACCGCCCGACGATAGGCCCGTTGGCCGTAGAGAAGGGCTCCCGGATGATCGGACAGTCCGACCGAAACGACATTGCCGACGATGATGTGATGGGTCTCCCACAAGACCGACGTCGCGACCCGGCACTGGAAGCTCGCCGTGGCCCCCTCCAGAATCGGCTGGCCGAGTTCGCCTGATGTCCAGGCCGTCCGATCGAAACGCCCGGCATGTTCCCCCGCCGTCATCCGGCCTGCGAACAGATCCGACACTTCGTGCTGGTCCTCCTGCAGGAGGTTGGCGCAGAAGGCGCGATTCCCAAGGATCGCCGCTGCCGCCGGGCTCTGATGATGCAGGCAGGCGAGCAGCGACGGATGATCGCCATCGGCCGAAACCGAGGTCAGCGAGCTGATCGTGACGCCGAAGCGTCCCGCCTCGCCATCGGTTGTCACCACAGCCACGAATGTGGCGGCGCGGCTCATGGCTTCGAGGAATTGCATGCGAAGTTCCGGCTTCATGGCGCTACCCCAGGTCAAAGAAACGTTGCAGTTCTACGTCGGGCACTTTCTTTCGGAATTCGTCGTACTGGCTCTGGCGGCTGGCGACGAAGGCATCGACGAAGCGCTCGCCGAGCCAGTCCCTGGCAAAGGACGAGCCGTTGAGCCGCTCGATCGCCTCGGGCATGGAGCGGGCGAAATCCGGCCCCGCATTGTCCTGGACATAGCCGTTGCCGATCACTTCGGGTTCGGGCTCAATGCCTTCGACAATGCCCGCGACGCCGGCCGCAACCGTCGCCGCCACGGTGAGATACGGATTAGTATCGGCGCCCGGCAGCCGGTTCTCGACACGCAACGAACCGGCATCGTGGCCGACGATGCGGAAGCAGGTCGTGCGGTTCTCGAAACCCCAGGTCAGGCCGGGCGGCGCGAAGGTTCCGGGCGCGAAGCGACGGTAGGAATTGACCGTCGGCTGGAAGATCAGCGTCATGTCGCCGATATAGCGCTGCAGCCCGCCGAGGAAGTGGCGGAAACGTTGCGACACGCCATTCTTGCCTTCGGGGTCATGGAACACCGCCTTGCCCGCCTTGTCGGCGAGGCTGACATGGAGATGGATCGACTGGCTGTCGGCATCCTCGGTCCAGCGCGGCATGAAGGTGACGCATTTGCCCTGCCGCTGCGCCAGCGCGCGGACGAAATTCTTGAGCAGGACGAGCTGGTCCGCAGGCTCCAGCCCCGTCCCGGCCGCGATGCAGGCCTCGAGGAAGCCGCCGCCGATTTCCTCGTGCATCTTGGCGAGGTTGATCTTCAGCGGTTCGCAGATTTCGGCCAGCGCCTCGTACCATTCCGTTTGCTGCACCTGGTAGAGCACGAGGTCGTGGCTCTTGTGCATGGTGGCGGTCTTGAGATTGCGGTAGCCCTTTTCGCGGGCGCTCTCTGGCGTCTCGTCGAACAGGGTATATTCGAGCTCCATGCCATATTTGGGGACGAAGCCGGCATCCGCAGCGCGGCCTAGCACCCTGGATAGCATCGAGCGCGGGCAGAGCTCTGATGTTGCGCCACCATAGTTGGTCAGCACCAGCAGATCGTAGCCCGGCTTCGACCACGGCAGTCTCCGAACCGTCGACGCATCGATGATCAGCGGATCGTCGTGGAAGTCAGAAGCCTCATCGGAAATGCCGGGAATGTTGAGCACGACATCGGTCGGGTCGAGCGCGAAGGTCACCGGCGACATGCCCATGCCGGCCTTGGCAATCCCCGCCAGCGACTTGACGGAGACCATCTGCCCGCGCAGCAGCCCATTCGTGTCGGTCATCGCCACTGTCGCGAAACGGCTTGAGGGGTCGGCGAGGTATGCGTCGAGAGTCATGGTCACTCCGTTTGCGATTGTGTCGGCGGCTGAAGGGAAGAAAGGCTGGCAAGGTCCTTCTCCGGCGCGGTCGAATAGGCGCGCAGGAAGACGCGGAGACCGTTGCGGATATAGCGTTCCAGCGTCGCCCGGTCGGGCATCGCATCGGGAATATGCAGCACCTTGTTGCGCGGCGCGGACAGGATAAGGCCCCAGAGGTCCTCGGCTGCCAGTTCCGCGTCCTCGAAGACGAGGCGGCCGGCGGCGCGCTGGTCTTCGAGATATTTCATCATGCCGGCCAACACCCGGTCCGGACCGGAGGACTGGTAGGCGCGGCCGATCTCCGGCAGGCGCTGGGCTTCCGAGATGATCAGCCGGGCGAGATTGAGCATGTCTGGGCGGAGCACGATCTCGGCATAGTGCCAGGAGAAGGCGTAGAGTTCCGCGACCATGCCCCCAGCGGAGGGATACTCGAAGGATTCGAGCATGTGGTCCCGCTCCTGGCTCATCATTGCGGTGAAGAGCTCGTCCTTGGAGGGGAAATACTGGTAGAGCGTCGGCTTGCTTATTCCGGCCTCCGCCGCGATGTCATCCATCGAGGCGCCGACGAAGCCCTTGTCGGAGAAGACGGTCAGGGCTGCATCGAGGATGCGTTGTTCGCGCAGGATACGGTTCTGCTGGCGCTTGGGCAGTGCGGTCACGGGATCACCTCCGAGAGGAATTCGGTTAGGACCGTATTATAGGCATCGGGGCGTTCGACATTACAGACATGGCCGGCGGCTGCGATGATCTCAAAGCGCACATAGGCGTTCGGCGCTGTCTTGGCGATGCGGTTGGCGATCCCACGGATTTCCGCCGGCGGCGCCAGACGATCGTGCTCGCCGGTCATCATCAGGACGGGGATGGTGAGTTTGGAGAAGTCGAAGCGCTCGGATGGGCGGGTGAAGCAGTTGAGGGCATCCCGGTATGTCGCCGCTGGAATGGCTGCCATCGAGTCGAGCAACTGCCGGCGGACGTCGTCTCCTGCATCCGGACCCGCCAGCACATTGACAACGGCAGGCGCGAAATCGGCCGGCGTCTTGCCTTGGTTGAGCGGCACCTCGCGCGACTGGCGGAAGGCGTCGCGCTCCTCAACGCCGGCTTCCGACATCCCCGTGCATCCGCCCGAGAGGACAAGCCCCGCAAGCCTGTCGGGATGGCGCATGGCAAAAGATGTCGCGATCCAGGAGCCATAGGAAAGGCCGCAGAGGATGAGGCGGCCGGCGCCCAAGGTTTCCATGATGCGGAGGATGTCGGCGCAATAGTCGTCGACCGTGCTTTGTGAGGATCCAAGCATGCTCTCGCCGTAGCCGCGCAGATCGAGGGCGGCGGCACACGCAAACGGTGCGACGGCTGCAAGCTGCGGCAACCAGTTCATCCGGCTACCGCCGATGCCGTGGAGGAAGAGGATGAGCGGACCGGGCTCGGGCGGGGTGACGGTCAGCGCCAGCGGCGGGTTACCGTCGATCAGGATGCTTACAGTCGCACTGCTGAGGTTGCGAGTACCCCCCTCTGCCCTGCCGGGCATCTCCCCCTCAAGGAGGGAGATTCGCGAGACGCCCTTGCGCTGCCCCGAACCAGCGTCGGATGCCGAATATTCGACGTTGGATGGTGGCGAAGCCGTGCCCCATCGAATCTCCCCCCTTGAGGGGGAGATGTCCGGCAGGACAGAGGGGGGTATCGCCTCACCCGCGACAGCTCTGTCCTTTGGAATTGGCGCGGAGTGTTCATCGACACGAGCAAGCACAGCGATCCCCATCTCGAAAATCGCTCTGGTCCCCGCCGCAATCGCCGAAGCACGTGTCTCATCAGCTCGCAGTTCCGCCGACCAATCGATCCGGCTGCCACCACTATCGTCGGCCGATACTGCGAGCCGAGCCACATAACTCTCCACCCCGACAATGCCCTCGAGATGCGTGTAGACGAGTACCCGATCACTATCCGAGCGATAGACCAACTGCTCGCGATAGAGCCTATCGTCATCCTTCGCGGTAAAAGCCCGGATCAGCGCCCCACGCCCATCCCGCTCGGCCCGAATCTCCGCGATGGCCGGATGCCAGGCCGCGCAGAAATCGCCGGCAAGGGCCCAGACGGCGGCAGGATCCGCCGTCGAATGCCCGCTGACCTGGACCCGCTCCTCCACCATATCTCTAGCGCAGCCCCTTCAGCGTTCCCGCATCGCCGCGCCACAACGAGGAGCGTGCGCCGCCCTCGTCGCCCGGCGCCTTGTCGAGCTCGTCCATGTCGTAGAGTGTCAGCACGGAGAGGTAATCCTCCATGATCTCGGATGTGTAGGGCAGCATCAGCGCGCCGCAGCGGCTGTCGCGGTACATGCGTTCGAGCGGCAGCGATTTCAGCATCGACTGGCCGCCGCAGGTGCGGATGGCGAGCGCCGCGATTTCCTGCACGCCTTCCATGACATTGTACTGGGCCGCATACATGCGCATGACCTGCGCCTTCGACGGCATGCCCTGCGCCTCCATGAAGGCCTGCCACCACAGCGCCCGCATGGCGGCGAGCTGGGTGTACATCTTGCCGACCGTGATGCGCTTGGTGCCGAACATACGGCGGTCAGCCGGCGGCTGGCCGAGCACTTCGCCGCGCAGATAGGCACAGGTGAAATCGAAGGCGCCCTGCGCCACGCCCATATAGGTCGGCGACAGCGTCGCCATCATGTGCGGCCAGTGCGGCAGGGTCTTGATGAAGATGCCGCGCGGCATCATCAGGTCGTCCTCGGTGACGAAGACATCCTTGAGCACGAGGTCGCGGCTGTTGGTGCCGCGCATGCCGAGCGGGTCCCAGCTGCCAGTCACGGTCAGGCCCGGCGCATCCTTGTGGACGACGAAGATCATCGTATCCTCGTGGCGCGGCTCGATGCCCTCGAAATGCTCGGTGCAGACGATGGAATAGTAGTCGCAATAGCCGGCCAGCGAGGCGAACTTCTTGAAGCCGTTGATCTTCCAGCCGCCATCGACCTTGCGGCAGGATGTCTGGGCCGGCTTCGAGGTCCAGTTCTGCCCGGCCTCGGAGATCGGCTGCGAATAGATGCCCTGCTCCTTGACGGCCCGGCGGAACTGGCGCTCGCGCAGCGGCGCGAAGGCGGCCTTGTCCGCTTCGGTCAGGGTCGGCAGCTCATACATGAACCGCGACCACATCATCGAGGAATTGTGCATGTTGAAGGTCAGCGCGGTGGCGCCGCAATATTTGCCGATCTCGGCGCCGACCATCGCATATTCGCCTAGGCTGAAGCCGTGGCCGCCGAACTGCTTCGGAACCGTCAGGGTGAGGAAACCCTCCGCCGCCAGGTCCTTGTAGTTCTCGACCGGGAAGGATGCCTCGTCGTCGATCCCCTTGGCGCGTGGCGCGAAACGCTCACGGCCGAGCTCGTTGATGCGGGTAAGCACATCGAGCACTTCGGGCCGGATGCGGGAGAGATCGTAATAGTCTGCGGGTTCGCTCATGATTGGTCCTTCATCAATCTGTCAGAGCACGAGATCGCCCTGGAGGCGGCCTTCCTTCACCACCACCCGGCCATCAAGCGCGATCGTACATTTGCGCATCGGCAGGTCGAAATGACCCTGGGTGAAGCGGCCGGCATATTGGTTGGCGCCGGTGGACCAGAGGAAGTTGCCGGCCCAGGCGCGGAACTCGACGGCCTGCATGTCGCGCTTGTCGTAGAGCGCACCGGAGACCCATCGGGCAGCCGGGTTCATGCCCCAGCCGACATGGGAGAAGCCGTAGGCGAGCGGGTCTTCCCAGGCTTCCATATATTCCCGGAAGAGTTCGGCATCCAAACCGTCACCCTTGATGTCACGTACAAAATCGTTCTCGACGGTGAAGTCGATACGACCAGTCAGGTAGCTCTTGAAGGTGAGGTTCATGTCACCGACATCCATGACGATGCGGCCATTGACGGTGTTGGGACCGGGGAAGGCCAGGCAGAGACCACCCGGCCAGTGTGCGACCGCACCCGGCGTGGTGCCGAAACCTGGCGTGCCGCCGCAGGGCGCATCGGTCAGGTCGATCACAAGATCCGTGCCGGCGGCCGAGGTCACCCGCATTTCCTTGGCTTCGCGCAGCAACTGGATGCCGAGCGCCACCTTGGGGCCAAGCTCGGCCGTCGGCTCGCAGCGCTCGAGGATCTCGGGATGCTCGTTGCAGACGACGAGGATGCGGGCGCCGGACTCCTCGATCTCCGGCCATTCGGCGGCGTGGATCATGCCCTCGACCGTGCAGTCGACGATGATCTCGCATTGCTTCATCGCCTCGATCGCGGCGCGATTGCCCTGGATGGCCAGCGACGTGCCCGTCGATTTCACCGGCACCGGCGCAGTCTGGCGCGGCGTCGGCATCGTGATCATGCAGTAATCAGCACCGAGATCGTGGCAGGCGAGGTCCGAAAGCTGGACCAGAACCGGACGTGACTGCGTCTCCGAAACGATCGCCACCCGCGTGCCGCGGCCGATACCGTTGAGCGTGAAAACCCGTCGGAAGCAGGCAAGCCACTTCCCTTCAATGCGCTCCTGCAGCATTGACCTCTCCCAGCCGTTTGAACCGCCCTCAGCGATTTCTTTACTTGTGAGTTAAGTTTGTTGAAGTTTCAAATTCTGTCAAGTGTCAATGATGATTATCTAGCGATTATTTCGAGCCGGTCTGTCAGTGGGCAACCTCGCCGGAGGCCTTGCTACATCTCAGGACTGTATTGAACGCCGCTGCACCAACTCTGCAGCTTCGGGCAAGCTCGTCCGCCTAACGTCCGCCTGCCGGAATGTATTTTCGCCCGTCCGAAGCGTCATTTGGCGCCCGCTGGCTGGCAAGTCACCAAGCTCGGTTTCGAGTCTTTCACTGAATTGCTTCTTCGGAATTTGCCGTATGACCTCGATTGTTTCAAACTTAAGACCTAATCAAATCAGATTGCTCACGCCCGCCGAAGTGGGGCGCTGGACGACGGAAGATGTTGCGTCGCTGACCACGCTACAAGTGAACGCACTTTCGTCGATGCAGGTCGCGGCGCTCGATACCGAGGACATCGAGGTCCTCAGTTCGCGCCAGCTTGGTTCCATTTCGCAACGCGCCATTGTCGGCCTATCGCTCGATCAGCTGAGCGTTCTTGATCGCCACGCCATCCAGAGCTTCACCTCCGTTCAGGTTTCCGGCTTCAGCACGGTGCAGATCCGGGCGTTGACGACAACACAGTCGGAAGCGCTCACGCGTACACAGGTCGGGGCGCTCAGCTCAGCACAGTTGGCAGCATTGGACGACGCCGATATTGCGACCTTTGCAACTGAAGACATGGCGGCCATCTCCTACAAGGCGATCAAAGGGTTGAGCGTCAGCGCTCTCTCGGGTCTCTCCGATGACCAGATCGGCGCCCTTAACACGGCAGCGATTGCCGGCCTCAGCTCGGCTCAGATCCGGGCGCTCTCCACCGACCAGATCGCGGCGCTGCCGACCGTCCAGGTCGCCGCGCTCAAGCCGGCACAGATCGCCGTGATGAGCACCGGCCAGGTCGCCGCGCTCACCGAAGGGCAGATCGCAGTCCTCAGCAGCAGCGCGATCACCGGCCTGACTTCGACGCAGATCGGAGCGCTCGATACCGATCAGATCGAGGCCTTCACCTCCATCCAGCTCAAGGCCCTCAGCGCCGCCCAGGTGTCGGCTCTCGGAGCCGACGACATCGCCGTCTTCTCGGCCGAGGATATCGCGGCACTGTCTCAGAAGGCCATTTCCGGCCTGAGCACGACGACCATTGCCACGCTCTCGGTCGGCCAGATCGCCGCCCTGAGCACCAGCGCGGTCGGCTCACTCACGACGGCGCAAATTGGGGCGCTTGATTCGTCGCAGGTCGAGGCGCTGTCCTCCGCCCAGGTTAAGGCGCTCACCTCCCAGCAGGTCCATGCCCTCGGTGCCGAGGATCTTGCGGCCTTCTCGCTCGAAGACATTGCAGCCATAAACACCAAGGCGATGAAGGGCCTGAGCACAGGCGCGATCTCGCAGCTCTCCACCGATCAGATCGGTGCGCTTTCGACCATGCAGATCGCGGCGCTTGAAAGCGCGCAGGTCGTTGCATTGTCTACCGAAAATCTTTCCAGCCTAACGCCCAGCCAGATTGCCGCGCTTAGCACGCGCGCTATCGCGAGCCTCAGCACCGACCAGATTGCGAGCCTGAACAGCGCGCAGATGGAGGCGCTGACTGCGGTGCAGGTCAAGGCGATGACATCGGTCCAGATCTCGGCGCTCGAGATCGACGACATCAACACCTTCTCGACGGCGGAGCTTGCTGCCATCACGTCGACGGCCGTGGCAGGCTTGGACGCGGGCATTGTTGCATCACTCTCGTCGTCCCAGATCGCAGCGCTCGCCGCCGCGACGATCCCGGGCCTGACGACGGTGCAGATCGGCAGCCTCACCTCTCAACAGCTGAGCGCCATGACGTCGACACAGGTTCGGTCGATGACCGCCACGCAGATCGGCGCGCTCGACCCCGACATGGTCTCGACCTTCTCGACCCAGAACATTGCCGCAATCAACGTCGCCGCGATTACGGGCATGACGACCGACGCGCTCGCTGCGCTTACGACCGCACAGATTGGCGCGCTGACCGCCGCTCAGGTCGCTGCACTGAAACCTGCCCAGATCGCCGAACTCACCACCGAGCAGGCCGAGGCGCTCTCGTCCAAGCAGGTCGCCGCGCTGACCTCCAAACAGCTGAACGCCTTGGCAACCGACCAGTTGGCGACGTTCTCCACCGCCGACATCGCAGCACTTACCAGCAAGGCAACGGTCGGCCTGACCAGCACCGCCATCGCATCGCTCACAACCGATCAGATCGCTTCGATGAGTGCGAGCACGGTGTCGAGCCTGTCCGCGGTGCAGGTCCGCGCGCTAGACGACAATCAGCTCGCGGCACTGACGACGTCGCAGGTCAAGCTGCTGACGTCGGCCCAGATTTCCGCCCTTGGAGCCGACGGGATCACGGCGTTGACGGCTGCGCAGTTCGCGATGCTCAGCGTCAAGGCGCTCGGGGGATTGAGCTCGGACTCGATCGCAGTACTCTCGACCGCGCAGATTGCTGCTCTCAGCACCGCCGCCATCGTCGGGCTCACCTCCACGCAGGTCGGCGCACTGTCCGTCGCACAGGTCGACGCACTTTCGTCGCTTCAGATCAAGAGCCTCACCTCAGCGCAGATCGGCGCCTTAAGCGCGGAAGGCCTGGCTGCCTTCTCGACGGAGGAGATCGCGCTGCTCAACAGCCGGGCGATACCAGGTCTCAGCACGACCGCACTCGCAGCCCTGTCGTCCGACCAGGTTGCCGCAATGACGACGGCGCAGATCGCCTCGCTCCGCTCATTTCAGATCGGCAGCATCGAACCGAGCTTTATCGGCGCTTTCACCACCGCGCAGATCGCCGCGATCGGCACCGGCGGAATCGCGGGCCTGACGACGGCCCAGATCGACATTCTGAGCACAGCTCAGATCGAGGCCTTTTCGTCGACCCAGGTCCGCTATCTGACATCCTCGCAGTTCGAAATTCTTGGCGCGGATGATATCGCCACCTTCTCCACGGCGGACATCGCCTCGATCAGCGGCAAGGCCATTCCTGGCTTGAGCGATCAGGCGATTGCAGGCCTTTCGCTCACCCAGATCTCGGCCTTGACCAAAAGCGTGCTCACGGCCCTGACCGCCAGCCAGGTCGAGGCGTTCTCGACCCCGCAGCTCGCCGCACTCTCCACGACCCAACTCAGCGGCTTCGGCTCGGTGCAGGTCAGCGCACTTTCGGCCGAGGACTTGGCAGCATTGTCGACTGCGCAGATCGCTTCGATCTCGAGCAGGTCCATGGCGGGTCTGAGCGAAGAAACCATCGCATCGCTGACCGCCGAGCAGATCGCCGCCCTGACCACGGCCACTGTGGCCAGCCTCAGGACCGACCAGGTGCACGCCCTGACGTCCAGCCAGGTGGGGCTCCTGTCCACGGCCCAAATCAAGGCCCTCAGTGCCGCGCAGATTCTGTCCCTGTCGGACGACGTTGCCGTACTCTCGCTGGATCAGCTTACCAACGTAACCACGACGGCGATTCGCGGCCTGAGCGTCGACCAGATCGAACAGCTCAGCGCGACCCAGGTCGCAGCATTGACGACGGGCCAGATGGCCGCACTCACCTCTGCACAGGTCTCGGCCTTGCGCACTGAGGATGTCGCGGCGCTGTCGCGGGGGCAGATTGGCGCGCTTGGCGGCGGCGGCGTCGCCGGCCTGGCCACCGAGCAGCTCGCGGCCATGACCACCGACCAGATCGGCGCTCTCTCCAGCAAGCAGCTCATCGCGCTCTCCTCGACGCAGATTGCGGCACTCAGAACCGACCAGATAGCAGCGATGACGCCCGACCAGTTCTCCTGGCTGAACGTCGCGGCGATCGAAGGGCTCACCTCGCAGCAGCTCGCGGTGCTCAATACGGCACAGTCCGAAGCCCTGACAAATCTGCAGATCGGCGCGCTTCAATCCGAGCAGGTGGCCGCACTGGATCCCGCTCATATCGCAGGCTTTTCGACCAAGGACATCGCCGCGCTGACCTCCAGCGCGATTGCCGGCCTCTCGGTCAATGCGATTGCAGCGCTCACGACGGCGCAGGTTGCCGCCCTTAGTTCGGCGGCCATTTCGGCGATGTCGACAGTTCAGATCTCGGCGCTGAATGCCGCGCAAGTCGACTCGATGACTACGTCGCAGATCGCGGTGCTGAGCTCGAACCAGCTTTCGGTGCTCCGGCCCGAGGACATTGCCGCATTCTCGACGAGAGAAATCAGCGCGATTGGCGCAACGGCCATCGGCGGCCTCTCCACCGACACGATCGCAGCGCTGTCGACGGCCCAGATCGGGGCTCTCAGCACATCCGGGATCAGCGGACTTTCCACCCGGCAGATCACAGCCCTCAGCCCGAGCCAGGCGGAGGCCCTCACCAGCACGCAGATCGCTGCCCTGAGCTCGACGCAGATCGCTGCCTTCGGCGCCGACGACATTGCGACATTCTCGGCCAAGGAAGTCGGCTCGATCAATGCGAACGCCGTGACCGGCCTGTCGACCGCGACGATCGCCGCGCTCACCACGGCGCAGGCCGCAGCGCTCAGCCCCACGGCGATCAGTGCCCTCTTCACCCGGCAAATCGCGGCGCTCACGACCGATCAACTGCAGGCCCTGACCACATCGCAGGTTCGCGCCTTGAGCTCGGCGCAGATAAGCGCCCTGGGCGTGACCGGCATTGCCGCATTCTCGTCGACGCAGGTCGCGGCCGTCAGTGTTGCCGGCATCTCCGGCCTTTCCAATGATCAGCTGAACGCGCTCAATACCGACCAGGTCCAGGCCCTCACCAGCTCGCAGATCGCCGCCTTCACCTCCCGGCAGGTCGCGACCTTCGGTATCGAAGATCTCAACGTCTTCACGGCGGCTGAAGTCGGCGCGATCAGCTCCGATGCCATTTCCGGTCTCTCGCCCGCCACCCTCGGGTCGCTGACGGCAAGCCAGATCGCAACGCTGGGCACCGGTGCGGTCGCCGGGCTGACCACCGACCAGGTGGCGGCGCTGACGATCGGCCAGGTCGAGGCGCTGACGACCGCCCAGATCGGCGCGCTCGGATCACGGCAGCTCTCGGCACTTGGCAATGACGATATTGCGGCGCTGTCCGCGGGCCAGGTTGCCGCGCTAAATCCAGCGAGCATCGCAGGCCTCAGCACGGCGCAGATTGGCGCGATGAGCAGCCATCAGGTCGAGGCGCTGACGATCGCGCAGATCGGTGCGATGAGTTCGACACAGCTGGGCATCCTCGGCATCAGCGGTCTCGACGCGCTCACCCTGGCCGATCTCGCTGCGATCAGTTCGACCGCCATTTCAGGCCTGCCCACCGCAACGTTGGCCGCCCTTTCCCCGACACAGATTGCGGCACTGAGCGCTTCTGCCGTGTCGGGCCTGACGACCGACCAGATGGCCGTGCTCAGCACGGCGCAACTCGACGGGCTGACCACCACCCAGGTCGCGGCACTCGGCTCGAAGCAGATCTCGATGCTCAGCACGGCTGGAATATCGGTCTTCTCGCCGCAGCAGATCGCGGCGCTCAGCGTCAACGCGGTTGCCGGCCTTTCCACCGATCATATCGCAACGCTCAACGGCTCCCAGGTCGAGGCATTTACCGCCGTCCAGGTCAGTGCATTGAATTCGCGGCAGATCTCGATGCTCGACACGAGTGATCTTGATCTCTTCTCGACCGCAGATATGTCTGCGATCAGCTCGCGCGCCATCACCGGCCTCTCGACCGATACCATTGCGTCGCTCTCCGATGCCCAGGTCTCGGCGCTGAGCACATTGGGCGTCTCGGGCATGACGATCGACCAGATCGGAGCGCTCAACACCTATCAGGTCGAGGCGCTGACCAGCGCCCAGGTTGGCGCATTCAGCGCGGCACAGCTTGCCAAGATCAGTGCGGCCGGGCTCGCAACCTTTTCGACATCAGATATTGCTGCGATCAATTCCGGCGCCATCAGCGGGCTCTCGACATCGGCGGTCGCGGCCTTCTCCGCGAGCCAGGTCGCGGCGCTGAGTGCGTCCGCGATCTCGGGCCTGAGCGCTGGCCAGGTCGGAGCGCTCAATGCCGACCAGATCGAGGCCCTGTCCGCCAACCAGGTCTTCGCTTTCAGTTCCAGCCAGGTGGCGGCGCTCGGCACGCTCGGCGTCAGCGCACTCGCTCCGTTCCAGATGTCGGCGCTAAGCGTCGCCGGTTTAATGGGTCTCGGCGCCACACAGGCGGGTCGCCTGACTCTCGAGCAGGTGGAGGCACTGTCCTCGCTGCAGATTGCCGGCCTCGCTTCGGATGCACTGGCCAATCTCTCCAGCGATGCGCTCGACACATTCTCGATCGAGGATCTTCGTGCGATCGGTTCCAGTGCGATCAAGGGCCTGCCGACGAGCTTCATCACCTCGCTCACGACGACCGAAATCGCGGCCTTCGGCACGGCGGGCGTCTCGGGTCTGACCAGCACCCAGGTTGGTGCGCTGACGACCGAGCAGGTCGACGCCCTCTCGGTCGCGCAGCTGGCGGCACTCAGCCTGTCGGGCGTGTCCGGCTTGACGACCTCGCATATGCTGACCTTCACAGCCCAGGAGCTCTCCTCCATCAGCTCGACCTCGATCAAGGGTCTCTCGACCTCGATCATGGGCGCACTGTCCAGCACCGAGGTGGCCGCGTTGACGACCGACCAGGTATCGGCGCTCACCTATGGCCAGATCCTGGCGATGAACTCCACGCAGATTTCGGCGCTGTCGGTCGAGCAGGCCGGCGCGTTGACCGCCACCCAGGCTGCGGCCTTTGGCGCCGACGACCTCGCCACCTTCTCGGTCGAGCACATCATCGCGCTCAGCACCAGCGCCATCACCGGATTGAGCACTGTTGCGCTCGGCGGACTGACAGCGGAGCAAGCCGACGCCTTCATGCCGGGCCAGCGCGCCGTCATGACATCGGCCCAGCTGGACGCTTTGCCGACCCATAGCGGTTAGTTGAGCTTCTGCGCGAAGAGTGCGCTCTCGTCGTCGGAAGACCGCATTGGCCCAGGTTCGCCATCCACCATGGCTTGGCGAACTGGATATCCTGGGCGGCCCGGTGACTCTTCACCGGATGCGATACGATGATTTCGCGACAGACGGACCTGGGCGGTCGGGCACCCGGTCGCCTGGAATGTCGGTCAGTTTCACCCCGCGGCTTTCCCGCTTCCGGGTGCGCCAACGGATCCAGACATCCGAAAGCTGACGATATCTGTGGTTCGGCACCACGACCTGCAGCAGCACGACCATGGCGAAGCGAGGGGAATAGGATCCCTGACAGGCCGCCTTCAGATAGAGACCCATCGCGCGAAGCGGCTCCGCCTGCATCAGTCCTTTGGCCTGATGCCAACCCCTGTAGCCATGGTATGCGCGAGCTGGAATGTGCGGGCGCAGGTCGTCAAGCCATTGCAGGTCGCCGATCGGCTGTCTGATGTCCGACAGACGATCGTGATCGAGATCGTCGGACCAGAGCACGCCGGGCGCTTCAGCCATGACGAAGGTGCACCCTGCGAGCTGTAGCCGTATGGCAAAATCGGTATCGTCGCCGAATTTCGCATCATCCCGGTAGCGGACTCGCCCGGCGATCTGGCGCGATAGGCAGACGCCGCTCGTCTGGACAAATCCCCGGTCGCACATGAGATAGGTCGCCATATTCTCGTCGCGGCCAATCGCACGCGGAGGCTTGATGAAATTGCCGTTCTTTCCGCGGGTCGCGATGATCGGGCAGTAGCCGACCGCATCGGGTGCGCTCTGCAAGAGGGCATGCATGGTGGCCAGATGATGCGGGAGATAGACGTCATCCGAGTCGAGAAAAGCGACATATTCTCCCCGCGCCCGATCGATCCCCGCATTGCGGGCCGCACTGGCGCCCCGGTTCGCCTGCCTGACATAGCGGAGGCGGATATCGGAAAAGCCGACGACGATGCTTTTGATGTCATCGACGGAGCCGTCGTCGATGACGATCACTTCGAAATCGGCAAAATCCTGGCGAAGCACAGACCCAACCGCCCGCTTGAGCAGGTCGGCCCTGTTGTAGACGGGAATGATCACGGAAAATATCGGCGCCGTCGCGAGACGGCCCTTTCCGTAACCTTCAAATGTCTTTTCCGAGATCGGTCCCAGTTCCAAGAAATCACTCCCAGGATCAACGTCCGAACTTCGACACGAAGCTGTTTACCATCGAGCGATAGAAGGATCTAGGCAGAAAAGCCCGCAGTATCTGCCGGGCCGTGACACGGGTGGACACACCGCCATACATCCAGCCATTGAACAGATCGCGCAGCGCCACCAGCGGCTTGACCGGCCCCATATGGTAGGCGAGCACCGTTGCACGATAGCCGATCCTGGCTTTTTCGGTCAGGATGGGTTCGGCGCGGTAGAGCCAGTTCAGCGATGTCTCGTAGCCCTTGACATAGGACGTCCGTCCCGCCTCGGTATCGTCGAACCAGATCGTCAGGGGCTCGTTGACCATCTTGAACACTGCCCCTGCCCGCTGCAGGCGGATGCAGAAATCGAGGTCCTGCCCGCGTCTGAGCGTCGGATCGAATTTCACCTGCTTGGCAAGCGGCGCGGGCACGACGAGCGTCGACGTCTGGATAAGCTGGTTGGCGCAGAAGAGATATTCGCCGACATCTTCGCCTTCGCTGATCGGGCGCTCAGGCCTGATCCAGTATTTCTCCACGCCGCGGTCGACATTCATCGAGGAGTAGAGGACCGTATTCTCAGACAATGGAAACTCTCGGGTGTAACGCGAGAGCTTGTCGGGCATGAAGAGATCGTCGGAGTCGAGAAAGGCGATGTATTGGCCGATCGCGTTCTCGATGCCGTTGTTCCTGGCAGCACCGCCTCCCCCATTCTCCTGACGGATCAGGCGCACGCGTGGATCGCCGATCCTGCCGATCGCGGCCTCGATATCGTCCTTCGAACCGTCATCGACGACGACGATCTCGAAGTCCTGGCAGGTCTGCGCGAGGACGGAATGCAACGTTCTCTCGATCAGATGCGCACGATTGAAAACCGGCACAACGATGGTGAAGAGAGGTGAATTCATAGCGGTTTTCCTTATGTCCAGATCGAGGTCGGGCACGTTCATTCACGCCTGCCTCAGGCCGACGAGGCCCCACATTGCCAGGCACCATTTCCGATTGATCAGCCAACTGAAGCCGAGATAGGCGATCGCGCCGACCGGCAGGCCGACCGCCAGGCGCAGAAGCGTCGAGGAGAACTCGTGCACACTTGCGAGGGAGAGGACGCAGGCGAGAAGCGTGACCAGAAGCGGGGTCGCCCATTGTTCGGTGTAGACCCAGATGCCCGCCTGCGTGATCGGCTTGACCACGAAGAACCAGACGCCGAAGGCGAAGGCGATGTAAAACAGCGTGAGCGCGGCAGCAACGCCGAGATGCCCCCAATGCGAGCCCGCCAGCACCGCCGGAATGATGAGAAGCGTGACGGCTACGCTCTGCATGAGGGCGAGGCGCGCGTGGCCGGTGCCATAAAGCAAGCTGCCCACGGGATTGCCGAGCGCCCGGAACATGCCCCAAACGGCCATCAGTCCAAGCAAGTCCGCGGAGGCGCTCCATGCCGGGCCGAAAACAACCTCGGTGACTTCGTGACGATAGGCCGCGATGGCACCGTAGATCGGGAAATTGACCGACGACGTCATGCGGATCGTCGAGAGATAGACCCGACGAAGCAGTCCTGGATCGCCCTGCGCCTGCGCGATCAGGGGCGTTCCGACGCGAGTGACGATCGGATTGGTCGCGAACATGACCTTGAGGCAGAGCTCGCGCGGTACGGTATAGAACCCGAGCGCCGTACTGCCCAGCAGCCGGCCGACAAGGATGACGTCGGCCTGCAGCGTTGCGGTGTTGGCGAGGCTGGTGCCCAGGAGATAGAGGCCTGCCTGCAGATGGGGCTTAGCTTCGACAAAGCGGAGCTGCAGGCCTGGCAACCAGCCATCCCTAGCGAATAGCCAGTAGAGAAGGCTGTTACCACCCGCCAGAACCAGAACCCCGATGACCAGCGAATAGACACCCGCACCGTGCATCGCCGCTGCAACGGCAGCAATCGTGCTGGCAAGGGCCGCGATAATCTCAACAATCGCGACGGGCCGGAACGCCAGCCGCTTTTCCGCCAAAACCTTGATCTGCTGCCCGAGTGCCAGCAGCAGAAACGACAGGCCGGCAAGGGCGAGAGGTGCCGCCAGATCCGGCTCGCCGTAGAAGCGCGCAATCCATGGGCTCACCGCCCAGATCGCGCCCGACAGCAATGCACCGACAACGACGTTCAGCCAGTATAGCGTCGACAGGACCTCGCGCGAGATCTCCCGGGCATGGATGATCGAGTTGGACACGCCGAGATCGGCGAAGAGCTGGATGAAGGCCGTCACGGTCAGGATCATCGCCATAAGGCCGAAATCCTGCGGCGAGATCAGCCGGGCCAACACGATGAGCTGCACGGTCTGCAGCACGACACGCCCGACGGTGACCGCGGTCGTCCATCTTACGGCGGAGTAGGCCTGGCTCTTCATCGTCATGGCCGTACCCCCGCATAGCCATAGGCGCGGATGATGTTGGCGAGCTGCTGGTCGTTTCCCGACGTGCCGAAGCGGTTGGTGTTCTGAAGCGCCACCGCCTGCGAGCCGCCCCATTCGTGAAAGCGCAGCTTGGGGCCGACCTTGCGGATCTTGGCGCCGCCGAGGCGGACCATCCAGTTCAGCCAGACATCGTCTGTGCTCGGGCAGAGCTCCATGAGGCGGGCGCGGTTGGCCACATCGTCATGGAATATGCCCGGCGGATAGAAGACGCCCCCGACGCCGGTAAAGAAGACATCGGACGATGGCTTCGTATCCGATATCTCGAACGTCCAGTCGGCATAGGGCGCAATGCCCTGCTCGTCGAAGGCGATGCGATGGGCGCGATAGCAAAGGACCTCGCGCTCCCCGGGCCTGTAGGCTTCGCAGAAAGTCCGCAGCCAGTGGCGGGGATAATAGACATCGTCGTCGGCGGTGACGATGATTGCATCAGCATACTCGACGAGCGCGGGAATGATTTTCTTGTAGGACCGAAGGTCGTCAGTCGCCCGGATCGTCAGGCCGCGCTCCTCCAGCTCTCGCACATTGTGGGGCAGCTTCCTGATATCGTCATGCGCGACCCACAGGACCACGACATCGGCCGCCATGTCCTGGGCCAGGATCGATTTGATGGTCAGGTGCAGGACATCGAACCGCTTCGGATAGGAGGTGAGCGAAACGACGAGCCGATGCGGCAGGGCATGCCGCATACCCGGCTTGAGGAAAGCCATCCGCAGCGTCGTCCATGCGGCGAGGCCCGACATGTAAGCGGGTTTGACGAGCGCCTTGGCTTTGCTTTTCAGATTTTCAGCCAATCCGATCTCCATTCCTTGATTCCATGGGGAAAGCTGACCGTGACAGCCGGGCCAGCAGAGCCGCCATCACCAGCTGGCCAATGGCGATGCCGGCAAGTGAGTAGACCGGCGGCAGAAGGGCGAGTGCGATCAGCACCCCTGTTATCGAGAACGCGCAGGACGCGACGCTCGCCTTCGACAGATCCTTGAAAAGCCTGGCAGCCTGAAGCAGAGCACTGTTCGGCCCCTGCCAGACCTGAAACAGGCTGATGACCAGGAAAAGCACGACCGCGAGCTCGACTTCATCAAGCGCGTAGTCCGGCTTGAAGATGACGGACGGAGCGAAGGCGATCACCGCATAGGCGAGTCCTGAGGTTGCAACCCAAATGGCCAACAGAGCATTCAGGAAGCGCCGGCGCGTCGCCTCTGCTTTCTCGATATCGCCGCTGGCGATCGCACGGCCCAGAATCGGGATCTCGAGCTGCGAGAGCGAAGACACCGACAGGAGAACCGGCCGGACGAACAGCGCAGCCGCGCCTATGGGGGCGAAGGCGGCCGGGCCGGCCAGCAGCGTCACGAAGTAAGAATGAATATTGCCGGTGGATTCCGTCGTGACGACGCCGAGCAGTGTCCAGCGTGACTGATCCCTCCATACAGGCCGATACGCGGCCAGTTGCGCAAACCCTCGGAGGCCAAGCTGACGAGCGAGGAAATCACCGCCGAGGCAAAGGCAGGCGAGCAGAGTTGCGACGACAAAGGCAAATGCCACGGACTCCATGTCGAGCTTTTCGCCCCATGCCAGCACCGCAACTGCAATCACCAGAGTTACGGCGTAGACGATATCGGAGATGCCTGAAGCGGCGGGCCGCAGCATGGCATAGTTATGGGCGCGCCCGAACCAGCGCAGCATGGCGAACACGGCGTAGATCGAGAACAGCGGGATCCAGCCGCCATTTCCAACCATGGAGCCGACGAAATAGACGCACAGCCCGAATCCGAGAGCGAACACAGCATTGGCGGCAAGGAACATGGCACGCATGTCCTGGCGCGGTTGGGCATGGCTGCTCACCTCGACCGTATAGGGCGTCGACACAAGGGCATTGGATAGGCCGAAGCCGAACTGCACCACGATCATCAGGAAGGCAAAAGCACCGAACTCCGCCGGCGTAAGTGTGGCCAGCAACAGGAGCTGCACGACCAAATGCGCCGCCGACGTCGATGCCGGCGCGAAGACTGCCAGAGCATAGCGCTGCAAGCCGGCAAGTCTTCCTAATCCGGGCACTGCGATACCGGTGTCGGTCATTGACTCTGCCCCTCAGTCACCGGCTGATCGGTGCTCTCCGCGCGCAGGTCCAGCACGCCGCTCTCCCGGAGATTTCGGGCGAGAAGTTGCGAGCCCTGGACGGTCAGATGTCCGTAATCCCATTGGACGGGGGCCTCGTTCACCGTGGTTTGGCAGGCAGTGGCGTTGCCGGCGCATAGGAGGCGATAGGCCGATGCGTAGTCAGCGCCGGACGCCCGGACAGCGGCGCCGAGATCGCGGTCAGTTATCGCCTGATCGGCGAGGCGCGCATGAACCAGCAGGGAGGAGTCGCGACCATCAGCAACCTGTGCCAGCAGCCGCGGCAGCGGCATGGCATATTCGACGATCGGGCCGAGGACCACGACCTGCCCTGCCCTGCCGGCTAGCGCCTTCAGCGTGCGCTCGACGTCAGGGATGTCGGCCTCGGTCCACCTGGCCGAGAGAATGACGACATCGGGTCGATTTGACTGCAGGAACGAGCCGAGCGCCATGTCGACCAGATCCGTGCAGGTCTTCTCGCCTTTGCCGCCCAGCACGGGTTTGCAGCCGGTCGACGTGGCCTGCATCACATTTGCCTGCGGAAATTCCGCTTTCAGCCCACTCCACAGATGGGCCGCATGGCTGTCGCCGACGAGCAGGATGTTCGGCCTGCCCGGAACCGACTGCAGGCATTCAGCGACTTTGAAGTCCGAAACACGGTCCTGATGACCGAACAGGAAGCAGCGGCCTTTGCGGTAGACATCGGTGTCGTCATAGCCGAGGAAACTGGCCAGCCTGTCGGCATTGTTCTCTGCGCGGAGCGGGGCGAAGGACAGCAGCGTTGCAGCCAGAATGAGCGCCGCGGCCGCCACTCCTGTGCCGGCGAACAACGTGCTGCGCGTGGCAAGAAGCCTCTTCTCGCGGAACGGCCGCTCGACAAATCGCCACGAAAAATAGGCTGCGGCGACACTCGCCGCGACCAGCGCCCAGGCCTCGATCGCGCTGATCGGCACACCCCGCGCCATGCGATAGAGGACCAGGATCGGCCAATGCACGAGATAGAGCGAGTAGGATATCTGGCCGAGCCAGACCAGGGGGGGCGCGGACAGCCCTGACGTCACCGCGCTTCCACCCTGGCTGCCCACCGCGATCAACACGACGGTCGCAAGCACCGGAGCCAGCGCATAGAAGCCCGGGAAAGCCATTTGCGGATAGAACTTGTAGGCGCTGGCCGCGATCAGCAGAAGCGCGCCCGCCGCAGCTGCATTCCGCATCCATGCCGGCATCTGGGGAAAGGCGACAAAGACCAGCGCGGCGCCCGCGAGCAGCTCCCATGCCCGTGTCAGCGGAAAATAATAGGCAAAGTCGCGATCATATCGCGTGATGACGATGCACAGGACGAGACTGGCCAGTGCCGTCACCACCGTCGCCCAGCGCGCCGCCGATCGGCTTCGACGACCGAAGGCGATCAGCAGGAGCGGGAAGAACAGGTAGAACTGCTCCTCGACCCCCAGCGACCACATATGGATCAGCGGCTGGGAGCCCGCGTCAGCGGCGAAGTAACCGGCCGAAGTCAAGAGATAGAGATTGGCAACCGACAGGATCGAGGCGATTGCCGTCATGCCCGATGTCGCGAGCTCCACAGGGAAGAGCACGAAGGCTGCGGCCGCAAGCGTTGCAGCAATGGCAAACAGCAAAGCCGGCGCGATGCGGCGCACGCGCCGCTCGTAAAAGCCCACAATGCTGAACGTGCCGGCCTCCATCTCGGCGGCGATCTGGCGGGTGATCAGGTAGCCGGAGATGACGAAGAAGATATCGACGCCGATGAACCCGCCGCGGAGCGGGCTGACGCCAGCGTGGAAGATGACGACGACGGCAACTGCCAGCGCCCGCAGCCCGTCAATATCGGCGCGATAGCCTTCGGCGAGCGCGCGGCTATGCCCGGGCGCCGCAGCATCCGCGGTCCCCAGCCTGGTCGGTGCCGGCACAAAGCGTGCGGCCCGCTCGTCGCCGTAAAGCGTCATGAAGACACCTCCAGGCCGACACTCCATTCAGCCGTGGCGCCGGCATCGATGACACCGACATGCCCCGGAATTGCCACGGAGTTTCTGTTGCACTGCGAAAGGATGCTGTATGAACGATCCATCGAACGAAGCCGGACTGCGCCCTTCGCGAGGCCGCAAACCATTGAAAAGCAATTCCTTTCAGCAGGATTAGACATGGAAATGCCCGAGATTGGAACGCAGGGAAATAGTGATCGGGGCATGCCCGCGCGCGTGTTGATCGCGATCCCGACCTTCCGCCGACCTGACGGATTGCGACGCCTGCTGACTGCGATAGCCGCGATGAATCCTGACGCCGATATCAAGGTTCTGGTCGCAGACAATGAGGGCGCCGGCGGCGCCGGCCTGGCCGTGGTGCAGGATCTCGCCGCGTCCTATCGTTTCCCGATCGAGGCCATTCCGGTGCCGGAACGCGGCCTCACGAGCGTCCGCAATGCGATGATCGCTCACGCCCGAAAGGACGATACCCTCGACTATGTGGCCATGATCGACGACGACGAGTGGCCGACCGAGACGTGGATCGACGACCTCGTCGCGATGCAGAAGGCCACGGGTGCCGGCATTGTCGGCGGCCCGAACCTTCCCGTCTTCGCGCCCGGCGCGCCCGGCTGGGCAGCACATTGCCCGCTCTTCGTGTCGGACGACATGCCCGATGGCACCGTCGACATGGTCTGGGGAACCTGCAATCTGCTGCTGCATAAATCTGCCTTCGCGCATTCCGATTCCAATCTTTTCGACCCGCTCTTCAACCGATCGGGCGGTGAGGACGTGGATGCCTTCATGCGATTGAAGGCCTCCGGTCATCGCTTTGCATGGTCGAGATCGGCCGTGGTCTGGGACGACATTCCCCTGAACCGGACCACTCTCGGCTGGATCACCAGGCGGGCGTTCCGCATCGGCAACTCGAACATGCTCGTTCAACTTCGCTGGAAGTACGGCCGGCACGGGCGCCTGCTTGCACTTCCGTCTGCTCTGGCGGCCATCGCAGCCAATTTCGGGCTTCTTGCCGTCTTTGCCTTTTCTCCAAATAAGCGTGTCACCTACTATTGCCGCCTGGTCAGGTCCCTCGGAAAACTCGCCTTTCTGACCGGCCTGCGCAGCTTCGAATACGGTTGATCGCCCGTCCCCCCGTCAGTCCGGGAAGTAGGACGCGTAGCGGGCGTGATAGAATTCCGACGAGTCCGACTGGCGATAGAACTTCATCTTCTGCGCATCGACCTTGTTGAGGATCACGCCCGCACAGCGCTCGGTGATAGCGGGATTGTGCTGCACAGTTCGCTTCACCAGGCCACGCGCGGTCTTGCCCCACTCGACGACCAGCAGATAGGAATCGACCAGGGCCGCCACGGCGCGTGAATCCACAAGCGGCACGATCGGCGGCAGATCGAGGATGACGTAGTCGAATTCGGTCACCGCCGCCGACAGCAGGCGCGCCATCGCGTCCGAGGTCAGCAGCTCCGACGAATATGGAATCCGGCGTCGGATCGTGGCCGGAAGGAAGGCCATACCGCTTCCGCGATCGAACAGCAGGACGTCGGACATGGACGCGCCGCCTTCGAGCGCTTCGACGATCCCGCGCTCCGCATGGCGGCCGAGCTGCAGGGTGACCCCGCGATTGCGCAGGTCTGCGTCAATCAGCAGCACACGCGCGCTCTTGGCCAGCTGCTGGGCCAGATTGATCGAAATCGAGGACTTGCCCTCACCCGGCAAGACCGAAACCATGCCGATAACCTTGCCCTTGCCGCCCGGTGTCGAGATGTCGACGGCCATTTTGGCGCTGCGCAATGTTTCCGCGAAGGCTGACATCGGATGTTCGAGTACATAGCTCGACATGGAGTTGACCTTGGCCACCGATCGCGCAGTGGTGCCGAGCGGATCGGCTTTCAAAGGCAGTGTGGTGCTGATGAGCGGCACCGAGCCGAGGAATTCCAGCCCCAGGCTCTCGGAGATCTGGTCGCCCGTCCGATAGAAGCGCTCCCGGAATTCTCGCAGACCGCCGACCCCGGCGCCGAGCAGCATGCCGGCAAGGCAGGCAACCGCGAGAACGACAGGCTTTTTCGGCGAACTGGGCTTCTCGGCAATGGCCGGATTTGTGATGATGCGGGCTTCAGTAATCGGAAACGACTGCTGCTGGATGGTTTCCTGATAGCGCTGCAGGAAGGTCTGGTAGAGGTTCTTGTAGGTCTCGGATTCACGTTCCAGCTCGCGCAACTGGACCTGCGCGTCATTGGCTGTCGCACTGATTCCCATGGCCGCAGCGACCTGCTGCTCCAGCGATGTCTGTCGGGTCAGAGCCACCTGATTGGTGCTGCGATAGCTCTGCGCGATGCGGCTCAGCTCCTCGAACATCAACCGCTTGTACTCGCCCATCGACGAGCGCAAGCGCGCGGCCTGGATATGCTTGGCGCCAAGCCGGCCAGCTATGTCGGCCTCCTTGCGTGAGGCGTCGAGATATTTCGCCCGCAGTTCCGATATGACATCGCTCTCGATGGACTCGGTGACCGCCGCGTCCATGTCGCCGCTGTCGAGGATCGATTTGATTCTGTTGAACTTGGCCTCTGCATTGGCCGACTCGGCACGTGCCGCCATGAGTTGCGTGTTCAACTGCGCCAATTGTTGGTCGGTGATCAGTTGCCCGTCGGTCGCGATGAGCCCCTTTTCTGCACGGAATTTCTGCACGGCCATGTCAGCTTCGAGCGATTTCTGCCGCAGCTCGGCAATACGTGCCTGGAGCCACCCACCGGCACGTTTGGTCGCCTCGTATTTGGAGTCGAGCTGGTCGGCCAGATAGGCCTCGGCATAGGCCTTGGCAATCGACGCGGCGAGAGCGGGATCGGGCGAGGTGTAGCTTATCTCCAGCACATACGAGCGGCCCACGCGCGTGACGCCCAGGCCATAGGAGAGCTGCTCGACGATCCCACGCTGTATCTGGGTCTCGGTGGCTGCGGGTGGTTCCGAGCCGAACCAGCTGCGGATATCGACTGCCGATCGCACGGCCTGGATGGCGCCACCCAGGATGCCCGGCTTGCCGTTCACGAACAGGTCGTTGTTCTCGAGGTCCAACTTCTTGCTGACCGCGAGCGCGATCTTTTCGGATTTCAGCAGTTCGACCTGGCTCAGAACCTGCCCTTCGTCCTCCAGCACCCCACTGATCGCTGACAGCTGATCGACGATCTTCTGGTTGCTCTCGTCGATCAGGATTCCGGCCGTGGAGGTGAACCGTGGCGTGGCCGTCAGCAGATAGACGAGGCCGACGAAGATCGCCGCCGCCGCAAAGAAAGCGACGACACGCCATTGCCGGCGCACGATCGCCAGCATTTGCTCGAGGTTGATAGGACTGGTGATCTCGCTTGCCAATCCATCGCGAAGTTCCCTGAACTCTGTTGAAGATTGTAGCATCCGAAGGGCGTCCTTTCATTGGGTGGTCCGTGACCACACCGATCGTGTCATTCCTGCAGCCATGCTGCCGCGGTGCCCCTGCCCCGCCGGCCCGTCAGTTCGTCAACTGCCGTACTGATCTCTTTGTCGTCACTGCATTCGCCGGCACATTGGCCGTTGTGTCCGAAACCCCGTTGACCAGGCTGAGGAACTTTGCCAGCTCGACCGTGCTGGCGTTCGAGACGTAGATGACGTCCTTGTCCTGCATCCGGAATTTCTGGGCTGCGAAAAAGATCGTGGGATCACGCATATTGGCGTGGAACACGGTCGGGATGCGATCGCCGACAAGCTTCGACACATCGACGCCGGCACTTGCGAGCATGTCACGGTCCACTTCGCGATAGAGGAAGACCTGCGAGGGATCGGCGCGGTTGTCGAGAAGGCCACCTGCCTTGGCCAAAGCCTCGCCGAGCGTCAGATTCGAATCCTCGAAGTCGATGCGGCCATTGAGGCCGGACGCGCCGAAGGCCAGGTAGGTTCGGCGTTCGCGGTTTACATAGATCGTATCCCCCGGCCGGACGTAGATGTTCTCCTGGGGATCGTCGACCAGCGACTGGAAGAGCACGGTGGCCTTCTTGTTTCCGCGCTCGATGGAGACATAGGTCTCATAGCCTGGCGCATTGATGCCGCCGGCGCGCGCGACGAGATCGAGCACGCGCTCACCGGCCGGATTGAGGTCGAGCTGGGCGGGTTCGTTGACGTCGCCGAGGATCGACACCATGTTCGAGCGGCTGGTGACGGTCGTCACCACCGCTTGCGGTTCGATGGCCCGGTTCGCCAGCTTCCTTTCGATATCCACTTCGACATCGGAGGCCCGCCGGCCCGCGACCTTGATCGCGCCGGCATAGGGGATGCGGATCATGCCGCCCGCATCCACCGTCTGGTTCGGAAGATTCACATAGTTGCCGGGCCGGCTGCCCGCATCGTCGGGGATGAACAGGCCGCCGGACTGGGCCTCGAATATCGACACCTGGATCGTGTCGCCCACGCCGAGCGCCAGATTCGGCGCATAGCTTTTCCGGGAGCCGAACCCTTTGGCAAAGGACGTCAGCACGACTTCCTCAAACAGCGGAACGACGTCTTTGGTGAGATTGACCAGCGCATAATCGACACCCTGCCGCTTGGCCGGTGTCGTGGATTTCGCAGTGGCCTGCGACAGGATGGATTCATGGGTGGGACCCGAACGCGGCAGAGTGCTGCAAGAGCACAAGGTCACAGTCAGGACAGCCGCGGCTGCTCGGTTCAGGGTCTGCCTTGCATCCATTCAATGGTCCTCTTACGCCTTTACACGTCTTCCCTCGCACTGGCGGCTTGTTGGCCGTCCAGGGCGATATCCGGGCATCCCGTTCAGACGGAATGCCCTGCGAAAGCCGGAGCCGGCAGCAGATTTTGCTCTCGGAAAATCGATACCGGGCTCTGGCTCATGGGCGAGGCCCTAGACCTTGCTGCTCGTGCGAGCAAACAGCAGGATGAGGGCGAGCGGCGTGGTGGTGAAATACCGCCAGCCGAGTTTCCTGGGCTCGGTCAGCAGCCGGTGCACCCATTCGAGGCCCGCCTTCTGCATCCATTCGGGTGCGCGGGCATAGGCGCCGGTGACGTAGTTGAAGCAGCCGCCGCAGGTGATCAACCAGGCAGCGTTCAGCCGGTCGCGGTTCCTGACGCAGAAAGCCTGCTCAAGCGGCTTGCCAAGGCCGACCCATATGACATTGGCGCCGGATTCGTTAATCTCCTGGCAAACCTTCGCTTCGTCATCGGGAGCGAAATAGCCGTTCCGCCGCCCGGCGATATCGAGCGACGGATACATCTGCTGCATCTTTTCGGCGCATGCCTTGTTCACTTCCTCCGTGCCGCCGAGGAGGAAGAACTTCACGCCGTCGGCCGCAGCAGAGCGTGCGACATCGTGGAAGAGGTCTGTCGTCGCGCTTCGCTCCGGGATAGGAGTCTTGGTGAGAAGTCGGGAGGCGATGACCAGCGGTTGGCCGTCGGCATGGATGATGTCCGCCTTGTTCATGTCCTCGAGATAGCTGCGGTCCATGATGGCAAGCGCCAGCGCATGGCCATTCGCATCGAAAAGCAGCTTCGGAGGTGTTTGGCCTTTGTGGGTCTCGATTTCGGTGGCGATCGCCCGAACCAACCCTTGCCTCGAAAGGCACGCGGTTTTCATCCCGCCCACTTTCACATATTCCAGCAGAGACATTTTGCGGTCCTTGTGACTGGTCAAATTTTGATCTGATTGAGGCCGCCGCCCGGGCGTCTGCCTTGCTCCTAGAAGCCCGTTCCCCTGAACATTTCGTGCCGGAGCGTGCCGAACGCGATCTTCACGTCGAGCAGCAGGGAGAAATTGTTCACATAGTGGATGTCGCAGGCGATGCGCGCCTTCGATTTCGAGCGGGAGATCGTCGGTCCCCTCAGTCCCCGCATCTGGGCCAGGCCCGTAATGCCCGGCCGCATCTTGTGGCGCTCATGATAGGCCGGCACCAGTTCTTCATACTGAACACCCGCCGCCTTCATGCCGATGGCGTGGCATCGGGGCCCCACAAGCGACATGTCGCCCCGCAGCACATTCAACAACTGCGGAAGTTCATCGAAATTGGATTTCCGGAGAAAGGCCCCAAAGGGCGTGATCCGCGGGTCGTTCTGAATAGTTTGCTGGACGCCCGAGGGATCGCAAAGATCAGATCGCATCGAACGAAATTTGTAAACCTTGATCCTCGTGCCCCCCATGCCCCAACGCTGTTGCGTGAAGAACACCGGACCCCGGCTCTCGATCTTGATCAGAGCGGCGATCAGGAGAAAGAGCGGAAGCAGGATTATTAACGACGATCCCGAAATCAGGATGTCCATGCCCCGTTTCACTATGAGCTGAAAAGCCCTGATATTCTCTCCGGTTGCAAGAGAAGACACCCAACGGTCGCGCCACAAGTTCGCTATTCGGCGACCGGGTTCAATGATTTCTGTTGTCCTCATTTCGCCCCCATATCTCGATGTTGCGATGCGGTATCGTATAACGCAGTTGCGAGGGTGTCGACCAAATTCCTCCCAAAAGCGGCTCGGGAAATATTTGTAAAACTTTCAATATATTGATTTTAAAGGATAATTAAAATTGCCTCAGCGCCGTTATGGCCATGGTTGGGCTGTCGCGCTAATGTATAGAACTCTAAAGTTCTAGGCGTTTTGGTGTCCCAAAAGGAACGGCGAAACACAGTTTTGAAAGCGCTACAAAAGAGTTCTTTGACCTTGGCGGTTTAAACAGCCAGCTATCTAACCCACGGGCGAATTGAGATTTCCCGGAAGCAACTATTTCAAGAAGTTAAATCGCCGGTTGTATCACGAGGCGTATTGAACATTAATTTTCTGTAATGGACTTTGACAGGGACACAAAAAGGTACCTGCGATTGTCACTCCAGCGAGCAGTCAGGCCGCCAATTTCTCGAAATTCGCCCGGATGTGATCGATGTAATAGGTTCCTGGTGATTTGGCGTTCACCAGCGCATTCACGATTTTCGGTGGCACGCCGGAGAAAATCCGAACCGCACCGTTCTTGAATTCGATTCGCAAGCGATGCTGTTCTTGGTCATAGGCCAGCAACTTTATGATTCTCGATTCGACTGCGAGTTCCACCATCTGGCTTCTCCTTGATCGGAGACACGGTAACAGGCGATCGTAAACATACCGGAAAGCGGGGATGTCCGCGCTGCCCGTAGGGCCGGCGCGGACATGTGAGATAGCATCCTCAGAGAAGGAAATCGCCGCCGCCTTCCTGCATCGCGCCGATCGAAACATTGGCGAGATAGATCTGCATATCGGACGCCTTATCGCCGGTCAGGTCGATGTTGACGAGCACGCCGTCGCCGGACGCCGTCAGCTGCACCTCGCCGGCCTGGCCCGTGAAGGCCTGGTCATGATGATATGTCAGCGTGCCGCCATAGACCGCCGACAGATCGACCAGGTCGCCCCGCGAGAAATCGACGACTACATCGTGATTGGCGACGGTCGACTCGCCCTGCGAGAGGAACCGGAACGTATCGGCTCCAGCGCCGCCCGTCAGTCGATCGGCGCCGGCCCCACCGATCAGCACATTGGCGCCGGCATTGCCCACGAGCTCGTTCACGAGGTCATTGCCGGTGCCCGAGACGCTGGCCGAGCCGGTCAGGGTCAGATTCTCGACATTGGCGCTCAGCGTGAAAGCGACGCTGGACAGCACAGTGTCGGTCCCCTGGCCCCACCACTCGGTGATCGCGTCGCCAACATTGTCGACATGATAGGTATCGTTGCCCGCGCCGCCGATCATCGCATCGGCGCCAGCCCCGCCGTTAAGGGCGTTGTCGGCCGAATTTCCGGTCAGGATATTGGCGAGATCGTTGCCCGTGGCGTCGATACCCGCGGCGCCGGTCAGCGTCAGGTTCTCGACATTGGCGCTCAGAGTGAAGGAGACCGACGCGTTGACGCCGTCCGTTCCGCTGTTCCACCATTCCGTGATAGCGTCGCCGGCATTGTCGACCGTGTAGCTGTCGTTACCAGCTCCACCACTCATCGCGTCCGCGCCGGTCCCACCATCCAGGACATTGTTACCACTGTTGCCGGCGAGCGCGTTGTTGAGCTCGTTTCCGGTGGCATTGATATTGGAGCTGCCGACAAGTGCCAGATCGTCGACATTGGTTGCCAACCGGTAGGTAATTGAGGACTTGACCAGATCGCGGCCGCCGCCTACCTCCTCGGTCACCACGTCGTTCCAGTTGTCCACCAGGTAGGTATCGTTGCCCGCACCGCCGATCAGGGTGTCGGCGCCGGCCGCTCCATCGAGGATGTTGGCGCCCTGATTGCCGATGAGGACATTTGCGAGATCGTTGCCTGTACCGTTGAGGCTCCAGATGCCGGTGAGGGTGAGTTTCTCGACATTCGCCGCGAGCACGTAGGACGCCGAGGCGTAAACGGTATCGATGCCACGGTTCCACCATTCCGTGACCACGTCGCCGGCATTGTCGACATAGTAGGAATCATTGCCGGAATCGCCGATCATGGCATCGGCGCCCGTGCCGCCGTCGAGCACGTTGTCTCCGGCATTTCCGGTCAGATTGTTCGAAAGCCAGTTGCCCGTGGCGTTGAGATTGCCACTGCCTGTCAGCGTCAGGCTCTCGGCATGCGTGAGCAGAGCGTAGCTGACCGACGAGTAGACGGCGTCGGTACCGGCGTTGGACCATTCATTGATGATGTCGGCGGCATTGTCGACATAGTAGGTATCGTTGCCCGTCCCGCCCGCCATCGTGTCGGCGCCGCCCATGCCATTGAGAACATTGGCGCCCGAATTGCCGGTCAGGACATTTGCGAGCTCATTGCCCGTGCCGCCAAGGCTCCAGCTCCCCGTCAAGGTGAGATTCTCGACATTGGCCGACAGCGTGTAGGACACCGACGAAAAGACAGCGTCCGTTCCCTCACCGGCATTCTCGACAACGGCATCTGCCGAATTATCGATATAGTACGTGTCGTCGCCATGTGCGCCGGCCAATCGGTCCGCGTCGGTGCCGCCGTCGAGCACGTTGTTGCCGGCATTGCCCGTGATGGTATTGGCGGCCCAGTTGCCTGTGCCGTTGATGTTACCGCTTCCGGTCAGTGTCAGGTTCTCGACATTCGACGAGAGCACGTGGCTGACCGACGCATAGACGCCGTCGTTTCCACCATTCGACCACTCAGTGACGATATCGCTGGAATTGTCGACGAAATAGCTGTCATCGCCGGCGCCACCGATCATTGCGTCGGCACCATCTGCGCCATTGAGGATATTGTCGCCTGCATTGCCGGTCAGCGTGTTGGCAAGGTCGTTGCCGGTGCCGTTGATATGGGCTGCACCTGTCAGGGTCAGGATTTCCACATTGGCGGACAGGATATGGGTAACGGAGGCATTCACCGTGTCCAGGCCTTCGTCAGGCTGTTCGGTGACGACGTCGCCGGTGTCATCGACCAGATAGCTGTCGTTGCCGAGACCGCCGATCATCGTGTCGGCGCCGGCACCGCCATCGAGGATGTTGTTGCCACTATTGCCCGTCAGCGTGTTGTCGAGGCCATTGCCCGTGCCGTTAATATCCAGCGTGCCGGTCAGCACGAGTGCGACCGCGATGTGATCCAGCGTGGTTGTCACGCCCGATGTGACGGTCGACGGGATCGATCCGTCATTGAGCTGATAGGCCCTGATGTAGTCGATCTTGAGATCGGCGCCGCTGAAGTCGCTGTCCGGAGCCCCCGGCAGGACACCGCCGATCGCCAGGTTCGTGACCATATACATCGGCTGATGCATGTCGGCCGGCGTGGCGGTGCGGAAGACTTCGGCACCATCGACATACCAGACCAGCTCATCCGGCGTCCAGAGAACCCCATAGCTGTGCATGCCATCCGTTATGTCGCCGACCCAGGATGTAAAGCCCGTCTTGGTATGTTCGCCCGTGCTGTTGGAATGAGCCGTCATGAAGTAGGTGGAACTGTCGCTGCCGAGCGCCTCGACGACGTCGAGCTCCGGCGGCCAGGACCCGTCTGCCGGCAGCATCCAGAAGGCCGGCCACGTGCCCTGGCCCTCAGGCATCTGGCATTTGATTTCGAAGTAGCCATAGGTCTGGGTGAAGCTGTCGCGGGAGGACAGCATGCCGGATGTATAGTCATAGCCTGTCTCGGCCTGGACATCGGCGCTCGCCGTATCGGCGTGGATGTTGAGTATCCCGTCCTGGACGGAGAAAGGGTTCACGCCCAGCCCGAGATAGGCCTCATCCATATAGACCTGCAATTCGCCGTTGGAAGCCAGCGAACGGCCGCCTTCGCCATCCCAGAAGGAGGTCCGCCACGTGCCGCCGCCGGATTGAAGGCTCAGGCTGTCGAACTCGTCACGGAAGGTGAGGTCGAGCTTCGCCGTATCCAGCGCATACTGGAAATCGTCGGCGCTGAAATCGGCGATCGAGCGGTTCCGGAATGTCAGCGTCTCGCCGGCATTGAGCTGGATGACGACATCGGAGCCCGACTGCTGCATCTGGTCGAGCACGGCAGAATAGTTGGTAAATCCATAGCTGCCCAATTGGACGAGATCGCCTGCTTCAAAGTCGGTGATGACATCGGAGCCGGAATTCTCGCGGACGATGAACAGGTCATCCCCCGTGCCACCCGACAGCGTGTCGTTGCCGCCGGCACCAAAGATCTGCTGCCGGCCTTCACCGCCGAAAATGCTGTTGTCGAGGTCGTTGCCGATGCCGATCGTATCGGCGCCCAACACCTGGAGATTTTCGACATCGCTGCCGAGCGTATAGCTCAGCCAGGTGATGACTGAATCATTACCGCCGCCCGTTGTCTCCACCACGGTGTTAAACGATGAAACGACGTAATATGTATCGTCGCCTCCGTTACCGATCAGCGTCGATGCACCGTGGAATCCGCCCAGCACATCATCGAATTCCGTCCCGATCAGAGTCTGCTCGCTCTGATCTGCCCAGAGGGTAACGCCTTTGTTGGCCATTCGCGTCTCCTTGTCCTGGATCCGCGATAGCAGCGAACCCTGTTAAGAAAGCATAACCAGAAGGTGCAAAGTTTCACCCGTTACTAATATTAGTAAGTGCAAATTTACACTTCTGCGGATGGTTAATTCTCTGCTCTCGCCGATCCATAGCCGCGCGGCGGCGTGTTCTGCATGGCGGAACACAAGTGTTGGAGGGGCGGCGAGGCGTCCCAAAATGGCGCAAATTTACCAACGTCAAAAACAATGAGCGTCACCCCTGGTAAATCAATTGCTAATTGTCCCGCTTTCGCTCTACTAGGCTACGGGACATGTTGAGCTTGAGGGCAAGCGTCTTGAATACCTACTTTCAGATCTGGTTGATCGGTGGACTGTTCTTTTTGTTCGCGGGGACCATGGCGACGTGGCTCAGCGGGCGCGGCCCGAAGGTCGTGTGGTATTACGCCGCCATCGCCTATATTTTCTGGCCGATATCGATCATCGCCGTCGTGGCCTGGGTGCTCTGGGCCCGCATGCAGGGCGGCCGGAAATAGGCATCTTGCCTTCAGGCGCGCCGAGCGTCCCGATAGGATTGCAGCATTTCGAAATCGAGCTTCTTCGGCTGCAGGTTTGCGTCGAAGGGCAAGCCGCGCGACAGGCTGCCATCGGCCCATTTGTAATTGTCATAGCGTGACAGCCAGGAATAGCGGTCGGTAATGCCCCACGTCAGGCAGCCGAGGACCGCCGGCTTGGAGAATGCGACGTCGAGATGGCGGCGGCCTAGCGCGGCAATGTCCGCATCGCGTTGCGCAGGGTCGGATGGGCCTTCGATATCGGCAATGTCGAATTCGGTGATAAGTATCTTCAGCCCCATCCCTGCCACCTCATCGAGGAAGCGCGAGAAGACCTCGTCGGGATAGTCGAGCCGATAGGCCTTGAGATGGGACTGGATGCCCAGAGCGTGCAGGGGCACGCCTTTCTTCAATAGTTTTTCGAGCAACCTGAGCACGGCCTGCCTGCGCCGCTCCGCCCACCACACGTCCGCTTCCAGATTGATCTCGTTGTAGAACAGCAGCGCATCCGGATCGGCGGCGTGGGCCGCATGGAAGGCGGTCTCGATGTAGCCGGCACCGAACGCCTTGTACCAGGGCGAACTGATGCGGAGATCCTCCTCGCCGCCCTCGTCCGGATCGATCGCCTCATTGACGACATCCCAGGAATGAAACTTTCCGCGAAAATGCCCGGCAGTCTTTTCTATGTAGTCGGTCAGGAGCTTCTCATCGGCTCCTTCCTCGAGTTTCGCCAACAGCCAGTCGGGATTTGCTTCATGCCAGACAAGGGTATGGCCTCTCATGCTCTGCCCGTGCTTCCCGGCGAAAGCGAGAAGCCGCTCGGTCGACGCGAAATTGAAATGCCCCGGCTTGGGCTCGATCGCCTTGCGCTTCGTCTCGCCTTCGGCAACGAGCATGTTTGCCTGGTCGGCAATCAGATTGGCGAATGGCTTGTCCTGGGCCAGAAGGCCTGTCGAAACCGCCGCTCCGTAGATGAGTTTGCGATCGGTGGCCGCCTGGCGCAGCGTCGTCTCGTTTGCGGTTGACGGTTTGGTGACCGCGAGCACAGGCAAGGCTGCGCCGGCGGCGAGGAGCGATCGTCGCGTGATGTTCATCTCGATGTTCCTTCTTTGCGGCTATGGTTGCAGCCGCCGCTGCGGTTTGGCCGGCGGCCAACGGGTCGCCTCAAGCCATGCATAGTCACGATCCTTCGCCGCCATGTGCCGGGAATGGATGATGGTGATGGCGATAACCACGAAGACCCAGCTCTGCTTGTCCGGCGAGAAGAACTGGCTTTCCGTGAAGTTCTGCAGCATCCCGAACAGCCACATCGAAAACAGCATGGCGCTCAGCTTGACGTCCGAATTCAACGGATTGGCGAAGCGATAGTAGGGCACGATCATCAGCGCGATGATGGCCAGCGTCAGGCCGACGAGCCCTGTCGTCAGGAGCACTTCGATGTAACCGCTATGAGAATGGCCGATCTGCGAGATGAATTCGGTAATTGCGGTTTCGAAGATCGGGGAGGAATAGCCGATCGCCCAGAAGGAGCCATAGCCGGAGCCCAGGATCGGATTCTTCTCGATATAGGGCATCACGGATTCCCAGATCCCGATCCGACCCGAGAGATTTTCGGGATTGGAGAAGAATCGCAACACCAGATCCCATTCCGCCCAGGTGAACACCGCGAGCCAGAACGCCATGAAGGCGGTCGCGACATTGAAGAACGGTCGCAGGCCATAGAGCATGATGAACCTGTAGCCGAGGCCGGCCATGAGAACGATGAGGAACCAGCTGATCGACGTCTTCGACTTGGTGAAGACGAGGAACGTTGCGGCGAGAAAGAAGAACAGGAAGTCGAGGGCCTTCCTTCTGTTGATCGCATGATGGAAAAAGAACAGCGACGCGTGGATCATCACTGCGCCGGCAATGTTCTTGTGCGGGATCACGCCCCTCCAGGCGCCGATCAGCGTCGTGTCGATCTCGTCGGCGGGGTGGACCGCAAAGGAGAACAGCGGAATGGACGACAGCAGAACTGCGATGTAGGACGCCGTGATGATCGCGGCGAGGAAGATATAGACGGTGCGCAACGTCTTGGCGGCACCGAGATTCTGGATACACCATCCGACGGCCAGCAGGATGATGTACATGCCGATCGCCCGGCGAATCGAGATCCCCGGCTGGATCGCATAGATGGCGCTGAATAGGCACCAAAGGCATGCGACATTATAGGGCATGGAGATGGGAATGATCGATCTCGGGCGGGTGAAGAGGAACGTCACGCCGCCCACGACGACAAAGGTCATGAAGTAGGTAAGCTGCCGGATCATGTCGCCGCCGGCGCCCTCGATCACGGCGAGGCCGAGCGTTTCGCGACTGAGCGACGATGCTGCTGCTTCATAGCGCACTTCGACGACAATGAAGGTCAGCAGCAGGCAGAGGGCACCTGTAAAGAACAGGTCTGACCCGAGTTCCAGGCCGAAAAAGGTCCGGCGGCGGACGTGAATCTGGCCCGGTGAATATCGCTCTACATAGGCCAATGGCATAACCCTGGTTGTCGCTGGCGATAGCGCGTTCGCCCGATTTATAAACCGGATGGGAACGACGGGGCAACCCGCAGATCAGCATAAATGCCGCAGTGCGGTAGCTCGAGACGTGTTTTGGCCCCCAAAAACCAACTCTGAAGAAGCTGCATAAATATATGATTATGCTATATAATTCTGGAATACTGGAGGAGGCTACCTGAGCACATGAGAAAATGTTCGAGAATGGCCGCCTCACCGCCAACTGTGGCATTCCGTTTATTTCGCACTTGCGAATAAACGGCACTCCGGTCTAATTGTGGCGTTATTGGCGATTTCGAGTGAGGCTCAAAATCGTTCCATCGCGGATCGGGAGCTCGGTTGTGCCCGGTCCGATGTCGTCAGCGACGACTTCAGTCAAAGGCGCGGGGTTCGCCCCACGTCTGGAAGGCCCATTTACCAGGAGGTGTCGCACTGCTGGACGGCTATATTCAACCACCAGACCACGAAGCGAATCGGACGCATCGAAAGCGGCTTCCGCATCTATGACGCCTGCCGGAGCCAAATCGGCTCAACATGGAGAAAACAATGAAGATCGCCATTGCCGGAACCGGCTATGTTGGCCTGTCCAACGCGCTGCTCTTGGCGCAGCACAATGAGGTCGTGGCCTATGACATCGCGCCGCAGAAGGTGGAGATGCTGAACCAACGCAAGTCGCCGATCGTCGACCCTGACATCGAGGCGTTCATGGCCAATCCGGCGCTCGACTTCCGCGCCAGCCACGACAAGACCGACAGCTATCGCGATGCCGACGTGGTGATCGTCGCAACGCCGACCAATTACGATCCCGACACCAATTATTTCGACACCCAGTCGGTACAATCCGTCATCCGCGACGTCATGGCAGTCAACCGCGATGCGCTCGTCGTCATCAAGTCGACGATCCCCGTCGGCTTCACCGACAAGACACGTGCCGAGCTCGGCTTCGACAACATCATCTTCTCGCCGGAATTCCTCCGCGAGGGCAAGGCGTTGCACGACAACCTCTATCCGTCGCGCATCGTCGTCGGCGAGCGCTCGGCGCGGGGAGAAATGTTCGCCGATCTGCTCAAGCAGGGCGCAGTGAAGAAGGATGTCCCGACGCTGTTCACCGGGGCGAGCGAAGCCGAGGCAATCAAGCTCTTCGCCAACACTTTCCTCGCCATGCGCGTCGCCTTCTTCAACGAACTCGACACCTATGCCGTCACCCATGGACTGGACACGCGGCAGATCATCGACGGCGTCGGGCTCGATCCGCGCATCGGCAGTCACTACAACAATCCCTCCTTCGGTTATGGCGGCTACTGCCTGCCGAAGGATACCAAGCAGCTGCTCGCCAACTACAGCGAAGTGCCGCAGAATCTGATCCGCGCGATCGTTGATGCCAACACCACCCGCAAGGATTTCATCGCCGACAGCATCATCCGGATGAAGCCGAAAATGGTCGGCGTCTACCGGCTGACGATGAAGGCGGGCTCGGACAATTTCCGCGATTCCTCGATCCAGGGTGTGATGAAGCGCATCAAGTCCAAGGGCATCGAGGTCATCGTCTTCGAGCCGACGTTTCCGGACGAACAGTTCTTCCGCTCCCGCGTGGAGCGCGACTTCGACACCTTCAAGCGGACCTCCGACGTCATCCTCGCCAACCGGATGACGGCGGAACTCAAGGATGTGAAGGACAAGGTCTACACGAGGGATCTGTTCGGCGTGGACTGAACATCCAGGCGTGGCAGCGGAAAAGGCGAGCGAGCGGGCTGCCGACAGTGCGGCGGCAGCTGGTCCGCAGTCGCTCCGCAAATGGCCGTCAGCCGATGAAGGCCGCCGGACGCCGATAGACCTGAGGGTCCGGGATCGGCACCGCCGCCATCAGCGCCTTGGTATAGTCCTCGCGCGGATTCTCGAAGATCTCGCGGCGCGTGCCGGCCTCGACGATCCGTCCGCCGCGCATCACCGCCACCTTGTGCGACATGCGCTCGATCACTGCCATGTCGTGCGAGATGAAGAGATAAGCCAGCCCCATCGTCTCCTGCAGTTCCAGCATCAGATCGAGCACGCGGGCGCGGACGGAGACATCGAGTGCCGCGACGCTCTCGTCGGCGACGATCAGCTTCGGCTCCAGCGCGAGCGCCCGGGCAATACAGATGCGCTGGCGCTGACCGCCGGAGAATTCGTGCGGGTATCGCGTCGCGGCGTCCGGAGTCAGGCCGACACGGCGCAGCAGTTCCGCCACCCGATCCTGCCGCTCTGAGGCATTGCCGATATCGTGAATGACGAGCGGCTCGGCCACCGCCTTGCCCACCGACATGCGCGGATCGAGCGAGGCATAGGGATCCTGGAAGATCATCTGCGCCGAGCGGCGCATCGGCCGCATCTCGCGCTGGGAGAGGCCCGAGATGTCGCACCCTTCGAGCTGCACCGAGCCCGAGAACGAGATCAGCCCGAGCACGGCCTTGCCGGTCGTTGATTTACCCGAGCCGCTCTCGCCGACCAGCCCCATCGTCTCGCCAGGCATGATGTTGAAGGAGACACCGCTCACCGTCGCAGCCGCCGCCCGCCGCTTGAAGAATAGCCCCGTGCCGCTGCCATAGGTGACGCTGAGATTGGCGACATTGAGCACGGGTGCCGTTGCCCTCGGCATTGCCGGGGCCCCGGTTTTCAGCACGCGCGGCGGGCCATCGGTGCCGGCGTGTGCGCCGAGGCGCGGCACGGCGGCGAGGAGTTGACGCGTATAAAATTCGCGCGGATGGCCGAACACATCGAGCGAGTTGCCCTGCTCGACGATCTTGCCATGCTGCATGATCACGACGCGGTCGGCCATCTCAGCGACCACGCCCATGTCATGTGTGATCATGATGATCGAGGTGCCGAACTCCGACTTGAGCTTGCGCATCAACTTGAGAATCT
Organism: Rhizobium sp. SRI_017; assembly: GCF_057586295.1. Classification (NCBI taxonomy): domain Bacteria; kingdom Pseudomonadati; phylum Pseudomonadota; class Alphaproteobacteria; order Hyphomicrobiales; family Rhizobiaceae; genus Rhizobium; species Rhizobium sp. SRI_017. The sequence continues at coordinate 151,541 of NZ_JBYCZP010000013.1, forward strand.
GTGCCTGCACTGTCACGTCAAGCGCAGTGGTCGGCTCGTCGGCGATCAGCACCTTGGGCCGGCAGGACAGCGCCATGGCGATCATCACCCGCTGGCGCATGCCGCCCGAGAGTTCATGCGGAAACTGCTTCAGCCTGCGCTTGGGCTCGCTGATCTGCACGGCTTCGAGCATGTCGAGCGCGATCGACTCGGCATTGATCGAGCCCTGGTGCTCGCGGATCGCCTCGACCAGCTGCGCGCCGACGCTCATGACCGGGTTGAGCGAGGTCATAGGCTCCTGGAAGATCATCGCAACCTCGCCGCCGCGGATATGCCGCATCTGGCTGTTGGAGAGCTTGGTCAGGTCCTGGTCGCCGAGGCGTATGTTGCCCGACGTGACCCTCAGCGACGCCTTGGGCAGGAGCCCCATGATAGACAACGAAGTCACCGACTTGCCCGACCCGCTCTCGCCGGCGATGCAAAGCGTCTCGCCGGCATGGAGATCGAACGAGATGTCCTCGAGCACCGGCTTGAGGCCTTCGGGCGTACGCGCATCGACCGAGAGGCGCTCGACGCTGAGCACCGGCGCCCCTGTTGGCTGCATTTCCGTCACGCGAGCACGATCCTCGGGAAGTAGAAGGTCACGACCCAGTTCGGCATGTCGACGATCTCGCTGATCCTGAGGTCGCCGCAGACAGAGCAGAGCATATAGGCATCGACCGGGCTGTAACCGTGTTCCGCCGTCAGCAGGTCGATCATGCGCATGACCGCCTCGCGGGCACCGGTCATCAGGTCCGGGCCGATGCCGGTCGTGACTTCGTAGCCCATGCCGTCGAGATGGCGGGTAACCGGCTCGGTGGTCGTGAAGCGGGGTGTCTTGAGGTTCGCGCCCTTCACGAGATCGAGCGTCAGTTCGACATTCATCTGGCTTTCGATCGCCGTGCCGCAGACCTCGCCGTCGCCCTGAGCAGCATGAGTGTCACCAACGGAGAACAGCGCACCTTCGACCTCGATCGGCAGGTACAGCGTCACGCCGGCCGTGAGGTCACGAATATCCATATTGCCGCCGACGCGCCGGGGCGGGACGACGGAATGCAAGCCGGGCTCAGCCGGTGCAACGCCGATCGTTCCGGTGAAGGGCTTGAGCGGTACCTTGCCGCCGGGGCCGAAGGCAGAGGGTGCCATCGACACCGTATCATAGGACCAGACATGCAGCGCCGGATCCTTGAACTGGTCGGCGAGCAGGCCGAAACCCGGAATATTGGCTGTCCAGCCCACACCCGAGGGATGGAACTTGCGGATCGAGACCTTCAACGCATCGCCCGGCTCGGCGCCCTCGACATAGACCGGGCCGGAGACTGGGTTGATCTTGGCGAAATCGAGATTGGCGAGCGTTTCCAGCGTCGCATCCGCGCCCAGCTGTCCGCCGGAGGAATCCATGCATTCGAACAGGATGGTCTCGCCGGGCTTGGCGGTCAGCGCCGGCGGAAAGTCGCGGTTCCAGCCGAAATTATGCTGGGCCTGGTGGATCGTGTGGTTGCAGATGCTGCACATGGGGATTCTCCGGGAATGGATCTGCGACAGCCCGTCATCCGGCTGCCGCCACCTTCTCCCCGTGGTCACGGGGAGAAGGGAGGTGTGGCACTGTGGCTGCCCCAATTTTCCCCTCTCCCCGCTTGAGGGGAGAGGGTAGGGTGATGGGCAATCTTCGACCGCAGGGCCTTACTTCACAAAGATCGCGTCGTAATTGATGACGCGGGTCGGATCGATATAGATGTTGTCGGCACCGCCCATGCGCAGCGACTTGGCAACGACGCGGCGTTCGTTGGTGACCGGGATCCACGGCGCATCCTTCATCGCATCGGTGAAGATGCCCTTCCACGCTTCGATGCGCTCGGCAACCTTCGCCGGGTCGGACATCGAGTCGGCCGCCACCGCACGCTTGTCGAGCTCGGCGTTGCAATACCACGACCAGTTCCAGCCGCCCTGCACCGCGCCGCCGCAGCCCAGGATCGGGCCGTAGAAGTTGGACGGATCCGGGAAGTCGGCGATCCAGGCCATGCCGCCCGACCAGATCATCGGCGCTTCGCCTTCGGTGCCGCCGGCCGCGATGACATTGCCCTGTGCCAGCGCGCGGATCTCGGCCTTGACGCCGATCGCCGCGAGGTCCTGCTGGATCGCCTGTGCGATGCGCGGCTGCGGATCGGTGTTGGTCGAATAGAGCACGGTCTCGAAGCCATCCGGCAGGCCGGCTTCGGCGAGGAGCGCCTTGGCCTTGTCGACGCTGTATTCGTAGCCGGCATAGTCCTTGTCATAGCCCGGCATCAGCGGCGGCAGCACTTCCTTGGCAGGCGTGGCGCGGCCGTTGAGGATGCGGACGATGCGTTCCTTGTTGATGGCGTGGTTGACCGCCTGGCGGACCTTGAGATTGTCGAAGGGCTTCACCTTGACGTTCAGCGTCACATAGCCGGTATGCAGCTGCTCGCCATCGACGATCATCTGCGCGCCTTCGGCCGAGTTCTTGATCTCGAGGAATTTTGCCGGCGGAATGCCGTCGCCGGCGATATCGACTTCACCCTTCTGCAGGCGCAGAAGTGCTACGAGCGGCTCCTGGCCGACTTCGACGGTGAAGCTGTCGATCTTCGGCACGTCGGCGACATAATAGGCCGGGTTCTTCTCGAACACGAGCTTCTGGCCGATCGTCCAATCCTTGAGGATGAAGGTGCCGGAACCAACCGGCTTCTTGCCGAAATCGCCGCCCGCGGCATCCACGGCTTCCTTCGGCACGATCGAGGCGAAGTTGATCGCCATGACATGCAGGAAGGTCGCGTCGGGACGCGAGAGCTTGAAGATGACGGTGGAGTCGTCAGGCGTCTCGATACCGGAAAGGCCAGTCGCTTTGCCGCCGGTCAGCTCGGCAAATCCGTTGATCGCGCCGAAGAAGCCGGCGCCGGGGCCCTGCGTCTTAGGATCGACAGCGCGCTCGATCGAGTATTTGACGTCGGAGGCGATGACTTCGCGGCCGTTGGAGAATTTCACGCCCTTGCGGAGCTTGAACGTGTAGGTCAGGCCATCAGGCGCCACTTCGAAACTCTCGGCCAGCGACGGCACGAGGTTGGCCGTGCCGGGCTCATAGTCCATCAGGCGTGAATAGAGGCTCTTGATCATCGACCAGTTGACCCAGTCATAGCCGATGGCCGGGTCGAGCGTGGTGATGTCGTCCTTGTAGGTGACGATGATGTCCTTGCCTTCGGCCGATGCGACCAGCGGCGAAAGCATCGTCACCAAGGCGATTGTCGTTCCGAGTAACCAGCGTTTGAACATTGATGTTCCCCTTCTTTGGTTGCTGCTGTCAGGTCGTGCGGATACGCGGGTCGATGACCGGCGCAATGAGGTCTGCGAGAAGATTGCCGATCACGATGGCGAGCGCCGAGGTCAGCGTCACGCCCATGATGATGGGTATGTCGATCTGCTGGATCGCCTGCCAGGCGAGCTGGCCGATGCCCGGCCAGCCATAGACTGCCTCGACCACCACCACGCCGCCCATGAACTGGCCGATATCGATGCCGATCATGGCGATAACAGGCAGGATGGCGTTGGGCAGCGCGTGGCGGAAGATGATGCGCGCCGAGGACAGGCCCTTGGCGCGGGCTGTGCGGACATAGTCCTGGTTCAGCACGTCGATCATCGCCGAGCGCACCATGCGCGCATACCAGCCGGCGCCGAGAATGCCGAGCGTTGCCGCCGGCAGGACGATATGGGCGAAGCTGCCATAGCCGCTCATCGGGAACCAGCCGAGCGTGACTGCGAAGAGATAGAGCAGCAGCAGCGCGGCGACGAATTGCGGTGCCGAGACGCCGACGAACGACGCCATCATCACCAGCCGGTCGACGAAGCTGCCCCGGTTTATCGCGGCGATCGTGCCGAAGGTGACGCCGAGCACCACCTCGACGAAGATTCCGGCCGCCATCAGCGTCAGTGTCGCCGGCAGACGGGCGGCGATCAGCGTCCAGACCTCGGTCTTCTGCGCATAGGAGCGGCCGAGATCGCCCTGCGCGAGGCCCGATATGTAGTTCCAGAACTGCACCAGCAGCGGCTGGTCGAGGCCGAGCTCGTGGCGGATCGAGGCGACAGTCTGCGCGGTCGCGCTGCGGCCGGCGAGCATCCGCGCCGGGTCGGCCGGCAGCGCATAGAGCAGCACGAAGGTGATGGCGGCAACGCCGAGCAGGATGAGCAGTGCCTGACCGAGCCGACGGAGAAGCAGGAACACCATCAACCCCTCCCCCGCTGCGTCGGATCGAGGATGTCGCGCAGCGCGTCGCCGACGAGGTTGAAGGCCAGCGCCGTGAGCAGAATCACGGCGCCCGGGAAGAAGACCAGCCAGGGTGCCGCTTGGAAATAGCTCTGGCTCTCGAAGATGATGTTGCCCCATGAGGGCTGTGGCGGCTGCACGCCGATGCCGAGGAAGGAGAGCGTCGCTTCGAGCAACACGGTCGTGGCGATGCCGAGCGTGCCCCAGACGATCGCGGTCGGGATCAGATGCGGCAGGATGTGCAGGAGCAGGATGCGGCCATGGCCGGCGCCGAGCGAGCGTTCGGCCATGATGAAGTCGCGCTCCACCAGCCCGCGCGTTTCGGTATAGACGATGCGCGCCACCTGCACCCAGTTGACCAGCGCAATCACCATGGCGACGATCCACAGGCTCGGGCGGAGGAGTGCGGCGAGCACGATGGCGAGCAGCAGCGCCGGAAAGGCCATCATCAGGTCGGTGAAGCGCATCAGCACATTGCCCATAAAGCCGCGCATGTAGCCCGCGACGATCCCGATGAAGAGGCCGATCGCCACCGCGATGCCATTGGCCACCAGGCCGATGATCAGAGAGGTGCGCGCGCCGTAGAGCATGCGGGAGAAGAGATCGCGGCCGAGCGTGTCGGTGCCGAGCAGGAACTGGCCGTCGGGCGGCATCGGCGCGCCTTCGAGCGTCAGCCCGTCGAACATCTGCTCATCGGGGCTGAAGGGTGCGATCAGCGGTGCGGCCAGCGCCAGCACGACGACGAGAAGCACCACGGCGAGGCCGAACAGCGCGGTGGGCTGGCAGACAAGCGAACGGACGACGCCCATCAGCCGACCTCCGGCAGTGGCTCCAGGCCGCCCAGAAAGATGGCCGAAACCTGCTCCATCGACAGCCGGCGACGCATGGCGCAGTCGCGCAGAATTGCGTATGCGCGTTCCTCGTCGAGGCCGCGCGCTGCGCGCAACTTTTCCACGGCGGCATGGACCAACGGCCGCATGCGTATGCGCTCTTCGAGATATTGCAGCCGTTCGGCCACCGCGCGGCGTTCTTCATGAATCGAGACCGCCATGACCAGCGCGGGGTAAACGGCGGAAGCAGCGACCGGCTTGGGGATGATGGCGCTCGCGCCCTGCTGCATCGCCCAGGCGATGCGCCCTGGCGCTTCGGAGCCAAGCAAGGCCACGAGCGGCTTGCCCAACTCATCGCCTTTGGCGGGCAGAAGATCGTCCCAGCCCTGATCGGCATCGACGAGCACGAGGTCGGCCGAATCCCCAGCCGCGAGCGGCTCCCATTGCCTGGTCGAACGAATGCCGAGCAGGCCGAGCTGGCGCTCCAGCCGCTCGGTATTGGCATCCTCGCGATGCAGGATCACGGCGTGCCAGCCGGTGAAATTCGGGGTCCGGCTCATGACACGACCCTCAGCTTCGCCGGCATATGCGTGCCGCGCGTGGTGAGGTAAGGATCGGCTGCAAGCGCCGGGCGCGAGGCGATAACGTCGAAGCCGCTTTCGGCATTGATCCGCCCAAGATGGAAGGGCAGCGCCGCATGGTTGGTGCGGCTGTCCACAGTGAGCGGCCCGAAGAGGGACGGCCATTCCTGGCCATGCACCTCGCGGCGCACCGCCTGCGGCTCGTCGCTTCCCGCTGCAAGGATCGCGCCGATGCAAAGATCGACGGCAGTGTAGGCGCTGGCGAAGACGCTGGAGATGCGGCGTTCGCGGCCATAGCGCTGCGCGGCGCGGGCCTTGAAGTCACGGTTTTCAGGCGTGTCGAGATTGTCGAAATAAGAAGCTGCGCAGAGCTGGCCCATGGCGCTGCCGGCCGAGATCAGGTCGAGTTCGCATTCCATCAGGTCGCAGCTCACCACCGGGCAGTTCTCCGGGCGGAAAGCCGGGTCGCGGTCGCCCAGCGCCTTCATCGCCTCGAGGAAGGCATAGCTCGACGGGCCGATCAGGTTGTTCAGCACGAAGCTCGGCCGGCGTTCTGCGATCTCGGCAATGATGCGGTCGACGGCGGTCTCTTCCAGCGGCAGGTAGCGTTCGCCCAGCACCTCGCCGCCAGCATTGGCGATCAGCTCACGCGCGAGCCGGTTCATTTCCCAGCCCCAGACATAGTTGGCGCCGGTGAGATAGGGCCGTGCGCCATAGCGCGGGATGAGATATTCGAAGGCAGGGATCAGGTGCTGGTTCGGGCAGCCTCCGACATAGATGACATTCTCGTTGGCCTCGAACCCCTCATAGGGGCACATGTACCACAGGAGGCCGTCATGCTTCTCGACCAGCGGGATGACTTCCTTGCGCGCCGCCGAGGTGATCGTGCCGACAATATGCCGGCAGCCCTCGCGCAACAGGTGGCGGGCGCCGTCGAGATAGGCGCCGAGGCTGGCATGCGGGTCGTAGAAGATCGGCTCGATGACGCGGCCGGTCCGCTCGGTGCAGTCCTCGATCGCCAGCATCGCGCCGTCGCGGGCATCGACGCCCATCGCGCCATAGGGCCCGGTGGTCGAATAGAGGATGCCGATCTTCAACGCGTCGCTCATCTCAAATCCAAATACGAAAAACCCCACGACGCTGGTCCCGCGTACCGCGGGGCGTCATGGGGCGAAACTGCCCTGCGACTTTAAAGTCATTTGATTGCGGATGTTGAATGCCTAATCCGCAGGCGTGATTAAAATACAGACATCGAGCGCGAGTCAAGCGCAGCTATCCGATTGCCTGACGAAATCGGCCTGCCAGCAAAAAGCAAGGCGTCGTCACACGATTCGGCGGCGATGCACCAGATAGGCGCCGACCGCACTCATCGCCGCCAGAGCAAACCAGGTGAGAGCATAGACCAAGTGGCTGTTACGGAAGTTGACGACGGTCAGGCCTCCGATCGGCAGGCCGCCCGGATTGGGCGTGGCGTCGGCGTCAATGAAATAAGGTGCGACCTTTTCCAGGCCCTGGGCTGCGGCGATCGCTGCGACATCCCGTGAATACCACCGGCTCCCGGCCGGGTCGTTGTTACGAAGAAACGCGCCGCCCGGCTCGCTGATGCGGAGAAGCCCGACCACGGACACCTGGCCGGGTACATTCCCATCAACTCGCGACGCTGGATCGCGGCGACCCGACGGCACGAAGCCGCGGTTGATCAGGATCGTCGACCCATCGTCCCGCAGAATCGGTGTCACAACCCAGAAGCCGGCCCCACGTTCCGTCACCGCCTGGACCAGCACCGACTTGGCGTGATCGAAGGTACCCTTCACTGTCACATGGCGATATTCATCCTTCTCGGCGCCGATATCATCCCATTCGGACGACGGCGGCGCAGCGACCCCCTCGCGATGAATCCGCTCTTCGACGCGGGCGATCAGGTCGAGCTTCCAGAACAGCCGCTGCACCTGCCATGTGCCCAGCGCGACGAAGATCGTGACCAGCAACAGCATGACGCTGACGAGGATCCGACGCGACCGAGGCATTCGGTTCAGCTCTTCTGGCGGCACCGCACGATCCATCGCCGTTCCGCCCGTCAGGGCATGTTCTTCATCATCTCCTGCGTCATCGGCATCATGTTGGCATTGAGATGATGCATGACCCAGAGCGAGCCGGCCAACGTGATGCCGACGATGACGATCGTGAAGATCAGCGCCATCAGCGTCCAACCGCCTTCCGAGCGCGGGTTCATGTGCAGGAAGAAGATCATGTGCACGACGATCTGGACCGCGCCGAGGCCCATGACGAAGAAGGCCGTCAAAAGCTTGCTCTCGAACACACCACCCATGACCAGCCAGAAGGGAATGGCGGTCAAAATGATCGAGGCGACGAAGCCGATCATGTAACTGCGGAGGCTGCCATGGCCAGCGTCATGGCCGTGGCTGTGGGCATGATGGGCCTGGTGGCCTTCATGGGTGGGGGCTTGCGGTTCCGGGCTCATCCGAGGACTCCCATCAGGTAGACGAAGGAGAAGACGCCGATCCAGATGACGTCGAGGAAGTGCCAGAACATCGAAAGGCACATCAGGCGGCGGCGGTTTTCCGGGATCAGGCCGTGCATCTTGACCTGCACCATCAGCGTCACCAGCCAGATGATGCCGAAGGTGACATGCAGGCCATGCGTGCCAACCAGAGTGAAGAAGGCGGACAGGAAGGCGCTGCGCGTCGGGCCGGCGCCTTCGTGGATCATATGATTGAATTCATAGAGCTCGATGCCGAGGAAGGCGAGGCCGAACAGGCCGGTCACGCCAAGCCAGAACAGCGTCTCCATCTTGGCGTTGCGCTCCATCTGCAGCATGGCGAAGCCGTAGGTGATGGAGGAGAAGAGCAGCATCGAGGTGTTGAGCGCGACCAGCGGCAGGTCGAAGAGATCGGCCGGCGAAGGCCCTGCCGCATAGTTGCGCCCGACCACGCCATAGGTGGCGAAGAGGACGGCGAAGATCAGGCAGTCGCTCATCAGGTAGAGCCAGAAGCCCAGCATGGTGCTGCCTTCCGGATGATGGTCTTCCTCGAGGTAGAACTGCGGCGCTTGGGTGGTGTCGGCGTGTGTCTGGTCTGTCATGTCAGGCCTGCTCTGCCAGCAATTTCGTCCGCGCGTCCTCGGTCGTGGCCACGGTTTCGGCCGGGATGTAGAAGTCGCGCTTGTAGTTGAAGGTGTGCCCGATCGCAGTGGCGATCAGCCCCACGAAGGAGACGGCCACGAGCCACCACATGTACCAGATCAGGCCGAAGGCGAGCGCCGTGCTGATCGCGGCCAGGATGACGCCGGTGCCGGTGTTCTTGGGCATGTGGATCGGCTTGAAGCCCTGGATCGGCCGCTCATAGCCGCGGCTTTTCATGTCGTACCAGCCGTCATGGTCGTGCACGACCGGGGTGAAGGCAAAGTTGTAGTCCGGCGGCGGCGAGGCGGTCGACCATTCGAGCGTGCGGCCATCCCAGGCGTCTCCCGAGGTCTCGCGCAGCTGCTCGCGGCGCAGGAAGCTGACGCCGATCTGGATGAGGAAGGAGGCGATTCCGAGCGCGATGAGGCCGGCGCCGAAGGCGGCGATGATGAACCAGATCTGCAGCGACGGGTCCTCGAACTGGCTGACGCGGCGGGTGACGCCCATCAGGCCGAGCACATAGAGCGGCATGAAGGCAAAGAAGAAGCCGATCTGCCAGAACCAGAAGCTCAGCATGCCCCAGAAGTAGTCGAGCTTGTAGCCGAACGCCTTGGGCCACCAGTAGACGACACCCGCCATCAACCCGAAGACGACGCCGCCGATGATGACGTTGTGGAAGTGCGCGATCAGAAACAGCGAATTGTGCAGCACGAAGTCGGCGGGCGGAATAGCCAGCATCACGCCGGTCATGCCGCCGATGACGAAGGTCACCATGAAGCCGATCGTCCACAGCATCGGTAGCTCGTAGCGGATGCGGCCGCGATACATCGTAAAGAGCCAGTTGAACATCTTGGCACCCGTCGGGATCGAGATGATCATCGTGGTGATGCCGAAGAAGGCGTTGACCGAGGCGCCCGAGCCCATCGTGAAGAAGTGGTGCAGCCAGACGATATAGGACAGGATCATGATCACGCAGGTGGCGTAGACCATCGACGCATAGCCGAACAGACGCTTGCCACAGAAGGTCGCGACGACCTCGGAGAAGATGCCGAAGGCCGGCAGGACAAGGATGTAGACCTCCGGATGGCCCCAGATCCAGATGAGGTTGATATACATCATCGGATTGCCACCAAGGTCATTGGTGAAGAAGTTGGTGCCGACGTAGCGGTCGAGCGAGAGCAGCGCCAAGGTGGCGGTGAGGATCGGGAAGGTCGCGACGATCAGGATGTTGGTGCAGAGCGAGGTCCAGGTGAAGACCGGCATCTTCATGAAGGTCATGCCCGGCGCGCGCATCTTGACGATTGTCGCGATGAGGTTGATGCCCGATAGCGTCGTGCCCACGCCCGCGACCTGCAGCCCCCATATGTAATAATCGACGCCGACGCCCGGACTGTAATCCGCGCCCGAGAGCGGCGGATAGGCCAGCCAGCCGGTGCGGGCGAATTCACCGACGAACAGCGACATCATGATGATGACGGCGCCGGCCGTGGTCATCCAGAACGAGAAATTGTTGAGGAAGGGGAAGGAGACGTCGCGCGCGCCGATCTGCAGCGGCACGACATAATTCATCAGGCCGGTGACGAAGGGCATGGCCATGAAGAAGATCATGATCACGCCATGGGCGGTGAAGACCTGGTCGTAGTGATGCGGGTTGAGGTAGCCCTCGTTGCCGCCAAAGGCGATTGCCTGCTGGATGCGCATCATGATCGCGTCGGCAAAGCCGCGCAGCAGCATGACAAGCGCCAGGATGACATACATGATGCCGATCTTCTTGTGATCGACGCTGGTGAACCACTCGGTCCAGAGATAGCCCCAAAGCTTGAATTTGGTGATCAGCGCCAGCACGGCAATGCCGCCGAGCGCGACCGCGATGAAGGTCACGACCAGGATGGGCTCGTGATAGGGAATCGATTCCCAGGTCAGCCGCCCGAAGACGAATTGGGTTAGAGTTGTGTCACCGAACATGATCTGTCCAAAATCTCTCGAAATGCGGCGTCAGTTGCTGTCGTGAACATGCGCCGGGGCCGGATCGGCCGGATCGGCGTCGTTCATGTCCTGCATGTTGTGGTCTGTCGTGGCGGGCTTCTGGCCGTCGGCATCGATACCCTCCGCGGGCTCTTCGCTGCGCGGCTGGTTGCCGGTCGCCGGATGGGTCGCGGCCAGGCCCTCGTCCTCGGCATGGCGATTGTCATGCTCGAGCTTGGCCTTGTTCTCGTGGCTCTCGACGCCGCTGCCGCCCATCAGGTCGATATGCATCATCTCCTTCATGCACATCGAGCCCGGGCGGACGCACATGTTGAGCACCGCGTCATAGAGGCCGTTCTCGACGCTGGCATAGTAGCGGACGGGTTCCTTGGCGCTCGGCTTTTCGAGCTTCAGATAGGCGTCGCGGTTGAGCGCCGTGCCGTTCTGCTTCACCCGAGCGACCCAGGCCTCGAAGCCGGCCTGGTCGAGGCCGTGGAACTTGAAGCGCATATGGGAGAAACCGTCGCCGCTGTAGTTGGACGACAGGCCTTCATATTCGCCCGGCTTGTTGATCACGGCATGCAGCTTGGTCTGCATGCCCGGCATCGTGTAGATCATGCCTGCCAGCGCGGGCACGTAGAACGAGTTCATCACCGAGGATGCGGTCAGCTTGAAATTGATCGGCACGTCGACCGGGGCCGCCATCTCGTTGACCGTGGCGATGCCGTAATCCGGATAGAAGAACAGCCATTTCCAGTCGAGTGCGACGACCTCGACATTGATCGGCTTCATGTCCTTGGTGACGGGACGGGCCGCATCCAGCCGGTCGAGCGGGCGATAGGGATCGAGCTTGTGGGTGCTCACCCAGGTGACGGCGCCCAGCGCGATGATGATCGCCAGCGGTGCAGACCAGATGATGACTTCGAGCCCGGTCGAATGATGCCATTCAGGATCGTAGGTCGCCGATGTGTTCGACTGGCGGTAATGCCAGGCGAAAAACAGCGTGAGGAAGATCACCGGCACGATGATCAGCAGCATCAGGAAGACCGAAATGACGATCAGGTCGCGCTGCTGGGCCGCGATATCGCCCGAGGGCGACATGACCACCAGGTCACAGCCCGTCAGCGCGAGCATCAGGGTCAGAAATACGATCGTTCGTCCGGCGAATCTGAATTGCGTGGCCATTTCGAGCTCAACTTGCGTTTAGACAATTGGCATTAATCGGGCGCAATCACGCTTGGGAATGGGACCGTTCGCCGCAGCGCAGCATTCTGTCGCAGTGCGGCATAGGATTCGGGGCTATTCCCTCCAGCTGTTTTATACTAGCGAATATGCGCCGCGGTGACAGCCCATACCTCAAGATATGATGCAGTCTGCGGCGGGCATAGGTATATTGCAACGCGGAGTTCACGTTCTTGCGTCAAAAACTTGATCTCGGGCGTTGATTGGTCAACACTGAGCGAAGTGACGCAGATCGCCTGGAGAAAACCATGAGCACGGTCGTCAATCCCAGTTCCTCCGGCCTCGAGCGGGATGCCCGCCGTATGCACGACGACGGCAGGCCGCTGTCGCCGGGCAGTATCGCCATACCCGTGGTCATCGGTCGTACCTCGGAATTCTTCGATTTCTTCGTCTATGGCCTCGGCTCGGTGCTGGTCTTCCCCAAGCTGGTCTTCCCCTTCGCGCCCAATGCCGTCGCGGCGACGCTGATGGCCTTCGCGATCTTCCCGCTGGCCTTCCTCGCACGCCCGGTCGGCTCCTTCGCCTTCATGTGGGTCGACCGCAACTATGGCCGCGGGGTCAAGCTGACCGTCGCCCTCGTCATCCTGGGGGGCTCGACCGCATCGATCGCCTTTCTGCCGGGCTATCATGCGATCGGCTATTGGTCGGTGGCGTTGCTCGCCCTCTTCCGGCTCGGCCAGGGCTTCGCGCTCGGCGGCGCGTGGGACGGCCTCGCATCGCTCTTGAATCTTAGTGCGCCCCCCAACCATCGTGGCTGGTATGCCATGATCCCGCAGCTCGGCGCGCCGATCGGCTTTGCATTGGCGAGCGTGCTCTTCGCCTATTTCGTCACCAATTTGTCGGAAGCGGATTTCCTCTCCTGGGGCTGGCGCTACCCGTTCTTCGTCGCCTTTGCCATCAATGTCGTGGCGCTCTTCGCGCGGCTGCGCATCGTCGCCAGCAAGGAATTCGGGGCGGCGATGGAAGCCAGAGAGCTTCAGGCGCGGCCGATCTTCGAGATGCTCTCCAAGCACAGTGTCGACGTCGTGCTCGGCGCCTTCGTGCCGCTCGCGACCTTTGCGCTGTTTCATCTCGTGACCATCTTCCCGTTGACATGGGTGATGCTCAATGGCGGCCAGTCGGCGGCTGAATTCCTCTGGGTCCAGGTTCTTGGAGCCGCAATCTGCGCCATCGGCATCGTGCTTTCGGGGGTCATCGCCGACCGGATCGGCCGGCGCAGCCAGCTCATGGTGGGCGCGATCCTGATCGCGATCTTCAGCTTCTCCGCACCGTTCCTGCTCGATGCCGGCGGCAAGGGCCAGGACGCCTATATCCTGATCGGCTTCGCGCTGCTCGGCCTTACCTTCGGACAGTCCTCGGGCGCCGTATCGTCACGGTTCTCCCAGCAATATCGCTATACCGGCGCTGCCCTGACCTCGGATCTTGCCTGGCTCGTCGGCGCCGCCTTCGCGCCGCTCGTGGCGCTCGGGCTCGCCAGCAGCTTCGGCATCATCTTCATCGGCGGCTACCTGATCTCGGGCGCAATCTGCACGATCGCTGCGATCAGCCTGTCGCGGGTGCTCGACCAGAACTGAGGTTCACCTCAGACGACTTCCGTGCCGGCCCCGAGATAGCTCGCCATCAGGGCCGGATCGACGGCGAGTTCCGCGGCTGGACCTGCACGGCGCACTTCACCGAGTTCGACAAGGTAGGCTTGGTCGGCGATTTCGAGCGCAGCGCGTGCGTTCTGTTCCACCAGGAGGATCGAGACACCGGTCTGGCGCAGTTCGGCGACGATCCGCAGGATGTCGGCCACGATCAGCGGCGCGAGCCCGAGGCTCGGCTCGTCGAGCAGTAGCAGCCGGGGCCGGCTCATCAGTGCCCGGGCAAGTGCCAGCATCTGCCGCTCGCCGCCGGACAGGGTTCCGGCGAGCTGCTTGCGCCGTTCGTGAAGCCGGGGAAAGCGGGCATAGACGTCGTCGCCGGTCTCGGCACGCTCGGCGCGGGAACGCAGGAATCCGCCAAGCTCGATATTGTCCTCGACAGTCATGGTTCCAAACAGCTCGCGCCGCTCGGGCACAAGGCAGAGACCGGTGGCGACCCGGCCCTCGATCGTATCGGGCACCGGTGCGCCATCGTAGCGGATAGCGCCGCGCGACGGGATCACGCCCATGATCGCGTTGAGCAATGTCGTCTTGCCCGCGCCGTTGGCGCCGATGACCGTGACGATGCTGCCCGGTGCCATGGACAGCGAGATGCCATGCACCACTTCGGCGCGGCCATAGGAGACGTGGATATTGTCGACCTCGAGCAGTTTCTCCGTCACGCTGCGCTCCCGAGATAGGCTGCGATCACGGCGGGATGCCGACGCACATCGACGGGCTTGCCTTCGGCGATCATCGTGCCGAAATCGAGCACCACGAGATGGTCGACAAGGCCCATGACGAAGCCCATGTCGTGCTCGACCAGCAGCACGCTCACGCCCTCCGCCTTCAATTTTCTGAGCAGATTGGCCAGTTCCTGCTTCTCGCCGTGGCGGAGGCCCGCCGCCGGCTCGTCGAGCAGAAGCAGGGTTGGGTTCAGGCAAAGCGCGCGGGCAATCTCGAGAATGCGGATCTGCCCGAGTGCGAGATCGCCGGCGGGGCGGTCACGGTGGGCACTGAGCCCCACGCGATCGATCTGTCGGGCGGCTTCGGCAAGCAGGGCTTTCTCCTCCTTGCGATCGAGCCGGAAGAAGCTGCGGAACACGCCGGCCGTCCCACGGAGATGCGCCCCGAGCGCCACATTCTCCAGCACCGACATGCCGGGCAGAACCTTGGCGTGCTGGAAGGTCCTGGCAATGCCGCGCTCGGCGACCCGCCGCGGATCGAGCGCGGAAAGCCGTTCGCCCGCATAGGAGACCTCACCCCCGGAAAGCCGGAGAATGCCGGTGATCAGGTTGAAGGTCGTGCTCTTGCCCGCACCGTTCGGGCCGATCAGGCCGACGATCTGGCCGGCCTGGATGTCGAAGCTGACATCATTGACCGCGACGAGACCGCCGAACACCTTGCGGACCTTGTCGACGCGCACCAGCATGGAGCCAGCGGGCGGCATTTCCCGCTTGTCGAGCGTGTCGCCGCCAACCGGCAGTTCGCGCGGCGGTCGTGCCGGCAGCCACTTCTGCAGCAGCGGCCAGAGGCCGTCGCGGGAGAACTGCAGGATCAGCACCAACAGGACGCCGAAGACGATCATTTCGACATTGGCGGATGTCTCGATGAGACCGGGCAGCACGCGCTGTAGGCCTTCCTTGAGAATCAGCACGACGCTGGCGCCGAAGATCGCCCCTGTGACATGACCCGAACCGCCGATGACAGCCATCAGCATATAGGTGATGCCCATGTCGAGGCCGAAGGGTGCCGGGCTTATCGAGCGCTGCATATGCGCATAGAGCCACCCGGAGAGTGCCGCGACCACGGCGGCGAAGACGAAGACGGTGAGCTTGGACCGCTCGATGTTGACGCCGAAGGCTTCGGCTGCCTGCGCGCCGCCGCGCAAGGCCCGGATACCGCGCCCGACGCGGCTGTCGAGCAGGTTCTGCGCGCCTATCGCCACGGCGATGACGAAGATCCAGATGACATAATAGATGGACCCGCCACCCATCAGCGGTTGGCCGGCGATCGACAGCGGCGGGATGCCCGATATGCCGTCATAGCGGCCGAGCAGTTCGATGCGGCCAAAGAGATAATAGATCGCCAGTCCCCAGGCGATGGTGCCGAGCGGCAGGTAGTGCCCCGATAGCCGGACCGTCATCAGCCCCAAGGGAAAGGCGACGAGAACTCCGACGAGCACCGACAGCGACAAGGTCATCCATGGCGAGAAACCATAGGCCGTCGTCAGTACCGCCGTCGTATAGGCGCCGAAGCCGCAGAAGGCCGCCTGGCCGAAGGAGGTCAATCCGCCAACGCCCGTCAGCAGCACCAGACCGATCGTCACCAGCGAGGCCAGGCCGATATTGTTGGCCAACGTGATCCAGAACGGCGGCACCGGCAAGAGCGGGAAGACCGCAAGCAGGATGACGGCGGCGATAGCGGGATAGCGATGCTTGCTGCCGATCATGTCTACTCCTCCTCGTGATGGCCGGCGCCGAAGGAGAGCCAGATCAGCACCGGCACGATGAGGCCGAACACGATGACCTCCTTGAAATCGCTGGCCAGGAAGGCGGCGAAGGATTCGACCAGCCCGACTCCGATGGCCGCGATCGCCGTTATGGGAAAGCTCCCCATCCCGCCGAGAATGGCCGCGACGAAGCCCTTCAGCCCGATCAGGAAGCCGGTGTCGTAATAGATCGTCGTGATCGGGCCGATCAGCACGCCTGAAATCGCGGCGATGGCAGCCGCCATGACGAAGGCGGTTACGCCGGTCAGTTCGGTGCGCACGCCGACGAGGCGGGCGCCGAGGCGGTTGACCGCCGTAGCCTTCAACGCCTTTCCGAGCAGCGTCTTCTCGAAGAAGAAATAGAGACCGACCATGATCAGGATGGTCGTGACGTAGATCAGCACGCTCTGGGCCGTGACCAGCATCGGCCCCAGCGAAAAGCTGCCCTCGTGCAAGGACGCGGCACGGACACCTTCGGGGCCGAAGAAGACCAGGCCGAGGCCGAGGATCGCCAGATGCACGCCGACCGAGGTGATCAGCAACACCAGCACCGAAGCATCGGCGAGCGGACGATAGGCGATGCGGTAGACGTAATAGCCCATCGGCGCGATGATCGCGACGGTGATCACCGCGCGAATGAAAGACGGGAGTTGCAGCGGCGCAAGCACCGCAACAAGGCCGTAGATGAGACAGGGCAGCAGCAGGTTGACGGCGGCGCTACGCAGGAAGCGCCCAAGCCGCACGTCGCGCCGCATGGCCCACAGGTCGAGCAGGAAGGCGACGACGCCGAAGCAGATCAGCAGCTTCGGCGTGCCCGGCACGCGACCCGCGTCGAGCATCGCGAGCGTCAGTGCGCCATGGGCGACAAACTCGCCCTGGGGGATGAAGATCACGCGCGTGACGGAAAAGACCAGCACGATGGCGAGACCCAAAAGCGCGTAGACCGCACCGTTGGTAACGCCATCCTGGACCAGGAATATCGCGATGGTCGCGTCCAAATGCATCCCCTGCTTTTTGCGGTGGAGTGGCCAAAAAATGGAGAGGCCCGAGGCTGTTCGGTGCCCCGGCCCTCTCCCTAACCCGCCTTATTTCTTGTCCGGCAGCAGCAGGAACTTGCCATCCTTGGCCGTCAGCAGCACGGTTGCGCGCTGGTCGAGGCCGTAGTGATCATCCGGCGTGAACTGGAACACGCCATGGGTCGCGTTATAGGGACCATTGGCCTCGATCGCATCGCGAAGCGCCACGCGGAACTCCGTCGTGCCCGGCTTGGCCTTGGCAAGCGCGATCGGCACGGCCTTCTTGAGGATCACCATGGCGTCCCAGACATGCGAACCGAACTGGGTGCGGGTGTTCGGGCCGAACTTGCCCTCATAGGCCTTGAGATAGGCAAGACCTTCCTGCTTGGTCGGTGAATCGTCCGGCTGGTCCTCGGCGACCATGATCGGCCCCGACGAGAAGATCGTGTTTTCCACCGTTTTGCCGGCGATGCGCAGGAAATCGAAGGTCACGGCGCCGGAGACGACATAGATCTTGCCGGTGAATCCACGCTCGCGCACGCCGAGTTGCGGCAGTGCGGCGCCGGTGCCCGACGCACCGATGAAGACAGCGTCCGGCTGGGCTGCGAGCGCCTTCAGCACCTGGCCGGAAACGGAGGTATCGGCGCGGGCATAGCGTTCCTCGGCCACCACTTCCAGACCATATTCCTTGCCGGCGTTCTTGAGCGCATCGACCCATTGCTGGCCATAGGAATCGGCAAAGCCGATGAAGGCCACGCGCTTGACGCCATCCTGCTGCATGCGGGTGAACATCCGCTTCGCCAGCACGGAAGAGAATTGCGGCAGTACGAAGTTCCACTTCTTCACCGCAGTCGGCGGGATCGGCGAGATGGCGAAATGCGGCACTTCGGCCTCGTTGGCAACGCCGGCGACGGCGATGGCTGCCGGGGTCAGGGCCGAGCCCATGATCACGTCGACCTTGTCGTCATTGGCGAATCGGCGGGCATTGGTCGTCGCGGCGGATGGATCGCCGGTGTCGTCGAGAAGGATGACCTTCAGCTTCTCGCCAGCGATCTCGGTCGGCCAAAGTTCGATCGATTGCTTGAGCGGAATGCCAAGCGCCGCACCGGGGCCGGTGATTGGAATGGTCACGCCGATGGTGATGTCGGCCAGTGCTGCGCTCGCCGACATGGCGAGAGCGATAGCGGATGCCGTCCAGTTCAAAATGCGCTTTTTCATTTCTTCCTCCCAAGAAAGGGGCGATATGGAGCGCCCGGTCATATTGATTGCATGCACGTCAACGTCGTCAGGCGGCCGCTTCCGTATGCCGGGCAGGCCGGTGCTCCACCGCATCGACACGCACCGCCATCCATGCGACAATTGCCTCCCAGGCCGCATGCAGATAGGCGTTCGCCTGGTAGAGACCGGTTTCCGGCTCCGCCTTGAGCGCCATCATGCGTGCGCTCTCGGCCTCGAAGGCGGCCAGCACGGCACGCGCCTTCTCCGCTTCCTTCGATCTCGATGCGGAAAGCTCGCTGCCGGCGCGATTCAGCATCACCTTGAGCCCCCTGCCCTCCTCCGCCCAGAGGCGTCGCGTCACCAGGTCGATCGCTTGCATGCCGGTCGTGCCTTCGTAGATCGTCATCACACGGGCATCGCGCAGATAGTGTTCGAGCGGCCAGTCCCGCGTATAGCCCGCGCCGCCGAGCACCTGGATCGCCTGGTTGGCAACGGCAAAGCCGGCATCCGCGCCGAAATTCTTGACCAGCGGCAGCATCCAGCGGGACAACGCCTGCAGGTCGGCGCGGATATCTGCATCCGGCTCGATCCGCGCCAGGTCCATGACGACAGCCAGTTCGAGAATGGCGGCGCGCAGCGTCTCGGTCCGCGCGCGGATCTCGTCGAGCTGCCGGCGGATATCCGGATGGCGGGCAATGGGAATGGCGGGCCTGTCCGGATCGCCGCCCTGCCGCCGGTCTTCGGCATAGGTCTCGGCAATGTCGGCGGCGGCGGAGGCGAGACCCAGCCCCTGGCAACCGGTCTGCAGCCGCATCAGCGCAATCATCGTGAAGAGCTGCGGCAGGCCGCGGCCTTCCTGTCCGAGCAATATGCCGCGCGCCTCGTCGAATCGAAGCGCACAGGTCGGCGAGCCATGCAGGCCCATTTTCTCCTCTATGCGCTCGACCGCAATGCCGTTGCGCTCACCCTCGATCGAGTCCGGCACCAGGAACAGGCTGATGCCGCGCGTGCCAGGCTGGTCATTGCTGCGCGCCAGAAGGCAATGGCCGATCCGCCCCGCCATGTCGTGATCGCCGAACGATATCCAGATCTTCTGGCCGCTGATGCGCCATTCGCCATCCTTCAGAACAGCGCGGCTCCGCAAGCGACCGAGATCGGAGCCGGCGTCGGGCTCGGAAATGCAGATGGAGGCGGTCCATTCGCCGGCGGCGAGCTTCGGCACCCATTCAGCGGCAACCGCCTCATCGCCGACTTCGGCCAGCAGGTGACACGCGGCGCGCGTCGATCCCGCGGCCATCATCAATGACACACAGCCCCGCTCGAAAAGCGGCGCGCAGGCCGCCTGCAAGGCGAGCGGCAGGGCCTGTCCGCCGAAGCGTTCTGGCACATCCATGGCAAGCCACCCGTCCGCGGCATACCGCCGGAAACCTTCGGCGAACCCAGCCGGCACGCGAACGCGCCCATCGACGATGCTGCAGCCCTGTCGATCGCCCGGCACGTTGAGCGGCGCGAGCAGCGTCTCGGAGAAGCGCGCGGCTTCGTTGACGATAGCCGTCAGCATGCCGTCGTCACAGTCCGGACGCAGTGCCTTGACGCGCTTCCAGCCCGGCGTTGCGATGATCAGATTGATCGTGCGGGCGGCCTGCGTCGCAAAGCTCATGGTGTCACCGGGCCTGCATTCGAATGGCGCCGTCAAGCCGGATGACCTCGCCGTTCACATACTGGTTCTCGATGAGGTAGCGCACCGTATCCGCAAACTCGGCCGGGTCGCCCAGCCGCGGCGGATAGGGAATCTGCGCGGCGAGGCTCTGCTGGACCTCTTCCGGCAGCGCATGGAGAAGGGGCGTGAGGAAGATGCCCGGCGCCACCGTATTGACCCGGATGCCGAAGCGCGCGAGTTCGCGCGCGGCCGGCAGCGCCAGCGAAACGATCCCGCCCTTGGATGCGGCATAGGCCGCCTGCCCTACCTGCCCGTCGAAGGCCGCAACCGATGCCGTGTTGACGATGACACCGCGCGCGCCGTCTTCTTGTTCCGGCGCCTCGGCCATGCGCGCAGCGGCGAGCCGCATCATGTTGAAGGTGCCGATCAGGTTGACGCGGATGACGCGTTCGAAATCGGCAAGCGGCAAAGGTCCTTCGCGGCCGAGAATGCGGCCTGCCGTCCCGATCCCCGCGCAGTTAACGAGGATGCGCAAGCCGTCGCCGACGCCGGCCGCCACATTGAGCGCGAATTTGGCATCGGCTTCATCCGTGATGTCGCCGGAAAAGGCCACGCCGCCGATCTCACGCGCCAGCGTTTCGCCGGCCTCGCGGTTGCGGTCGAGGATATGGACGATCGCGCCGCGGGCGGCAAGCATGCGGGCAGTGGCCTCGCCGAGACCCGAAGCGCCGCCGGTTACCAGCGCGCTGGCGCCTTCAATCTTCATGCCATGCGCTCCCTGCTGGCTTTGATGACGCCGGGCGCATCGGCATAAAGCGCCTCGACCAGATCCTTGCGGTGGAGAAGCACGGCCCGCTGGTTGATCGATCCCTTATCGGTGACCTCTCCCCTCTCGAAACGTAGCGGCTCGCTCATGATCAGCACCCGCGCGACGCGGGTGGCCGATCCGCTTGCCTGCCGCTGGTGTTCGGCGAGCCGTGCCGTGATGCTCGCGCGGACTTGCGGATGGTTGATGATCTCGGCATCCGCCAGGTCCTGGCCCTCAGGGACCAATTCACGCAGCGCCGGCAAGAAAGGCGTGATCAAGGCGCCGAGTTCGGCGCGGTTCTCGCCGGTAATCACGGCATCGCGGATCAGCCCGCCGAACTGGTTGACGAACTGTTCCCTCAGTGGGCCGACGGCGACCCAGGTGCCGGTCTGCAGCTTGAAATTCTCGGCCAACCGGCCGTCGAAAAGGAAGCCTTTGCGCGGATCGCCGGCGACGGCGAACCGGACCGTATCGCCGATGCGATAAAAACCCTCTTCGTCAAAGGCCTCCGCCGTCAGCACGGGGTTGCGCCAATAGCCGGGCGTGATGTTCGGCCCCTTGAGCCGCATCTCGTATTTGTCATCGATCGGCACCAGCTTGATCGTGACACCCTGGGCTGGAATGCCGATATTGCCGGGCTTCGGCTGCGGGTCGGTGCAATAGATCGAAAAGGGCGCCGTCTCGGTCGAGCCGAGCCCAGTACCGAGCGGCACCTTGTGGCCGAGCGTCGTTTCGCTGAGTTCCAGCAGCGCATCCCAGGTATGCTGGGCCATGCCGGCGCCGGCATACATCAGGACCTTCAGGTCGCGGAAGAAATTGCGGCGCAGTGCCTCGTCGTGCCGCATGGCCTGAATCAGCATCTCATATCCTGCCGGCACGTTGAAATACCAGGTCGGCGAGATGTCGCGCAGATTGTCGAGCGTCTGGCCGATCAGCGCAGGCGACGGCTTGCCGCGATCGATGTAGTAGGTACCGCCGTTGTAGATGACGAGGTTGAACACCTTGTTGCCGGCAGCCGTGTGGTTCCACGGTGCCCAGTCGACCACGACGGGCGGCTCGTCGCGAAAGAAGGCGTAGCAGTCCGCGACCATTTCCTGGTTGGAGCACAGCATGCGCTGGGTCTGGATGACCGCCTTGGGCGAACCGGTGGTGCCCGAAGTGAACAGGAACTTGGCGATCGTGTCCGGGCCGACCGCGGCGAAGGCCTGGTCGACGGCTTCGGTCGGCTCCGTCTTGAGTACGTCCTCGAAGCTGAAGGTGCTGGCACGCCCCTCAGGCAGGTTGCGCACGCCGACAAATGGCGTGCCGTCGTCGAAAACCTCCTCCAGCGCCTTGCGGAAGGGTGCCGCATCCTCGGCGAAGACGAGGCCCGGCGTGATCTGCCTGCAGATATCGACGAGCTTGCCGAGATCGCCCGACGTCGCATAGGCGGGCGTGATAGCAGCGGAGGCGACGCCGACATGCTGGGCGCCGAGCGCCATCAGCGCATGTTCGAGGGAATTTTCCGAAAGGATGAGCAACGGCCGCTCGACCGAAAGCCCACGATCGAGCAGGAACTGCCCGATGCGCCGCACACGGTCGAGCGCTTCGGCATAATTGACCTTGCGCCAGGCTTCGCGACCCTGGCGGTCCGCCATCCATGTGCGGGCAGGCGTGGCCTGCGCCCAATGGACGAGGCGTTCGTTGAGTTTTTCCGGATATGGGCCAAGCTCATCCTGACGCCAGACAAGAATTTCCCCATTTGGCTGCTCTTGCCATGCCAGGTTGGGCGACCACAGTTTGACCGCTTGCACGGCATTCATCGTCATGACTCCTCCCAGAGATCATTCAGGCGAATTCAATTATTGAGCATGAAGTGGCTCGTCTCGAAAATTTGTTTACAAAAAAACAATCGCCTTGTAAACAATCAAAATGCTGGCAAGAGGAGGATCTGTCAGCGCATTGGGAGGTTGCTCATGAATCAAGAGACGGCTGAGGAATTCGTCACCTACGAAGTCAGGGGCGACGTCGCCCATGTCGGTCTGAACCGGTCGCGTAAGCGCAATGCGATCAGCGACCGGTTTGTCGAGGCCATTGCGGAGGCGGTGGCGCGCGCGGAGCGCGAAGCAAAGGCAGCGGTAATCTTCGGCCATGGCGATCATTTCTGTGCAGGCCTCGACCTCGCCGAACACGTTCAAAAGACCCCGATCGAAGGCGTGCGCGGCTCGCGCCGCTGGCATGCTGTCTTCGCCACGATCGAGCACGGCACCATTCCCTGGATTTCGGCGCTGCATGGCGCCGTGGTCGGCGGTGGGCTGGAGCTTGCGGCCGCCACCCATATTCGCGTTGCCGATGAAAGTGCCTTCTTCGCCCTTCCCGAAGGCCAGCGCGGCATCTTCGTCGGCGGCGGCGGCTCGGTCCGTGTCGCCCGCCTGATGGGCGTTGCCCGCATGACCGACATGATGCTGACGGGCCGCGTCGCCTCACCGGCCGAAGCCGAACGCTGGAACCTCGTGCAGTATGTCGTGCCGCGTGGCGAGGCCCGGGCGAAGGCCGACGAACTCGCCACCATCGCCGCCTCCAATGCCGAGCTTTCCAACTATGCTGTGATCAATGCACTGCCGCGCATCCAGGACATGGCCAAGGAGGATGGTCTCTTCGTCGAGTCCTTCATATCTTCCTTCACCGCCACGAGCCCGGAGGCCGAGGCGCGACTGAGAGCATTTCTGGAAAAGCGGGCGGCCCGCCTCAAGGCCCCCGGCGAGAATTGAGGTCACAGCATGGACGCGACCGTACGCCATCTCGATCAGGTCAAGCTCGGCCCTCTTGCCGATTCCGTCGGCTTCCTGCTGCGCCTCGCCCAGCTGCGCGCCTTCGACGACTTCTTCTCCGATCATGGCCCAGGTCACGGCTCGAGGGGCCTCAAGCCCGGCGAGTTCTCCGTTCTCTGGGTGATCGCCCGCAATCCCGGCATTCGCCAGAGCGTGCTCGGCCAGCGGCTGATGATCAAGCGGGCGCATATGACCAAGCTGATCCGCGCCATGGAGGACCGGGGCCTGGTTTCGCGTGCCATCCCCGATGCCGACCGCCGCGCTGTCGAACTGACGCTGACAGCGGCAGGGGAAATCGAAGTCGGGACGGCAGCAAAGGCCTTCTTCGCCTATGAGCAGACCACCGGCGGACCGCTCGGCGAGCATGAAGTGGCCCAGTTGATCGCGCTTCTCAAGAAATATACCGGATTGCAGGACGAGGCCCAGGGATGACCGCAGCGATGAACATCGACGACCTGATCGCTATCGATATCCACACCCATGCGGAGGAACCGTGCTGCGGCCCGCGCGACGACGGCTATCACGACTTCCAGGCCGGCATGGCCAAATATTTCCGGAACCCGGCCGGCGCCCATGGCATGCTACCCACCGTCCAGGAGACCGCCGCCTACTATCGCGAGCGCAGGATCGCCTGCGTCATCTTTCCCGTCGATGCCGAACGCGAGACCGGCTTTCGCCGCTACGAGAACGAGGAAGTGGCCAAGATCGCGGCGGAGAATTCCGACATCATGATCCCCTTCGCCTCCATCGATCCGGCCAAGGGCAAGATGGGGGCGCGGGAGGCGCGCCGCCTGGTGCGCGACTTCGGCATCAAGGGCTTCAAGTTCCACCCGACCATGCAGGCCTTCTATCCGAACGACCGCGATGCCTATGTGCTCTACGAAGCGATTGCCGAGGAGGGTGCCATCACCCTCTTCCATACCGGCCAGACCGGCGTCGGCGCCGGCATGCGCGGCGGGATGAACATGCGGCTCAAATATTCCAATCCGATCCATCTCGACGATGTCGCCGCCGACTTCCCCGATATGCCGATCATCCTCGCTCATCCCTCCTTCCCCTGGCAGGAGGAGGCGCTGTCGGTGGCGACCCACAAGCCGAATGTCTATATCGACATGTCCGGCTGGTCGCCGAAATACTTCCCCCAGATCCTGATCCAGTATGCCAACACGATGCTGAAGCACAAGATGCTGTTCGGCTCCGACTGGCCGGCCATCACGCCCGACCGCTGGCTCAGGGATTTCGAGGCCATCGATATCAGAGACGAGGTCCGGCCGCTCATCCTCAAGGAAAATGCGAGGAAATTGCTCAGCCTGTGAGCCGTGGCAAAGGGCCTATTCAGTGACCGAGGACCCGTTGCCGATTTGCATTCGCTGAGGAGAATGAAACGCCTTTGTGGCCAAAGCCATGGAAACCACGGCCTTGCTTCAAAAGCGTTAACCATAAATTTCTTGTCAGACTCACAGAATCGGACATAATGACGCTAAATACGGCGAATTCGCCAATCTAGCGCTATTATGGCTTTTCCGATGAATGCGATACCCAAACTTCCGACCTTCGAGTTTGACGAGAAGATCTTGCGCCAGGGGGCGGAGATCTCGCGGCGGCTCGACCAGTTGCGCATGGAGCGGTTTCCGCCCAATGCGAAGAAGACCCTGCGGCAGTTTACTATGGCCGAGGTCGCGCACTATCTCGGCGTCAGCCCGAACAATCTGAAGCGGCTGCATCTCGAAGGCAAGGGGCCGATCCCGACCACCGGCAGCGGCGGGCGGCGGTTCTATACAGCAGAGCAGATGCAGGAACTGCGCTTCTATCTCGACAAGAACGGCAAGTCCGACGCCAAGAAATATGTGCCGCATCGCAAGCCGGGCGAGAAGATGCAGGTCATCGCCGTCGTCAACTTCAAGGGCGGCTCGGGCAAGACGACATCCGCGACCCACCTCGCCCAGCATCTCGCGCTCACCGGCCATCGTGTGCTCGCCGTCGATCTCGACCCGCAGGCCTCGCTTTCGGCGCTGCATGGTTTCCAGCCGGAGCTCGACAAGAACCCCTCGCTCTACGACTGCATCCGCTATGATGACGGCCGCAAGGCGATCACCGAGGTCATCCTGCCGACCAATTTCCCGGGTCTCGATATCATCCCGGCCAATCTCGACCTGCAGGAATACGAATATGACACGCCGCTCGCCATGCAGCGGTCGAGCGAAGGCAAGCGGTTCTTCACCCGTTTCGGCAAGGCGCTCAATGACGTCGACGACCGCTATGACGTTGTCGTTGTCGACTGCCCTCCCCAGCTCGGCTATCTCACGCTGACGGCACTGACGGCGGCGACCTCCGTCCTCATCACCGTCCATCCGCAGATGCTCGACCTCATGTCGATGAGCCAGTTCCTGCTGATGCTCGGCAATATCACCAAGACCATCAAGCGCGCCGGCGCCGATGTGCAGATGGACTGGCTGCGCTATCTCATCACCCGCTACGAATCCTCGGATATCCCGCAGGCCCAGATGCTCGGCTTCATGCAGTCGATGCTGGCCGAGGAAATCCTCCAGAGCCCGATGGTGAAGTCGACGGCGATCTCCGATGCTGGCTTGACCAAGCAGAGCCTTTACGAAGTCGAGCGTTCCAACTTCACCCGCGAGACCTATGACCGCGCCATCGAGTGCATGGATGCGGTCAATTTCGAGATTCAGGGCCTCATCCACCGCTCATGGGGGAGGATGTGATGTTGACGGCCGTAAACAGCTTCATTTTTGCTAAAGATTTCAGCGGCTTCCTGCGAAATTCGGGAGGTCGCCATGGCGCGTAAGAATCCCTTCGCCAATCTGATGGACGAAAAGCCGGTCGATAACGGCGTCGCACTCGACTATACCGTCAAGGGCGCGTCCCGCTCAATCATCTCTTCGATCGACGAACTTGCCGAGCGGGCCGACCGCTTGCTCGAAGGCGAGACCATGGTCGAGCTCGATCCGGAGCTGGTCGATGCGTCTTTTGTGCGCGACCGGCTGGAAGAGGACCCGCAGGAATTCGCCGACCTCCTCGCGGCGATCCGCGAGCGCGGTCAGGATACTCCCATCCTGGTTCGCCCCCACCCCGAAAAGTCCGGCCGCTATATGGTGGTCTTCGGCCACCGTCGGCTGGCGATTGCTCGCCAGCTCGGCCGCAAGGTACGCGCCGTCGTCAAGTCGATGGACGACCGCACCCATGTCGTCGCCCAGGGCCAGGAGAACTCCGCCCGGTCCAACCTCTCCTTCATCGAGAAGGCGATCTTTGCCCGCAGGCTGACCGAGCTCAACTATGACGGCGACAACGCGACGGTGATGGCGGCGCTGGCGATCGACAAGACGACACTGTCCAAGATGCTATCCGTTGCCAGCCTCCCCTCGCCCATTCTCGACGTCGCCCAGGGTGCGAAGAGCATCGGCCGCGATCGCTGGTATGATTTCAAGAAGCTGCTCGAGCGGCCGGCGAATATGGAAAAGGTGCTCGATTTCATCGGACGTACCGATCTCTCGGGCATCAGTGGCGACGCCGGCTTTCATGTGTTGCTGGATTGCCTGACGCGCAAGAAGCTGGTGGGTCCGGAACCGCGCGTGAAACGTCAATCGTGGATCGCGCCGGATCGTTCGGTGGCGGCCGAGGCGACGAGCAATGGCAAGATTTATTCTCTTTCGCTGAAGTCCAAGGATGCGGTCGGGTTCGGAGATTATCTCTCCGCCAATCTCGGCAGGCTCTACGAGGACTTCAGGAAGAAGCAGGGATCGTAACAGGAGAACGAACGCAAAAGAAAAAGGCCCCCAAACGTTTCCGTCGTGGAAGCCTTCCTCATCTCTAAGCAATTTGAGAATCGCATTTCCCCGAATCACAGTCAAGCGTGCCGGCACCGTTTTGGTGAGCATTTTTCTGTTGCCTTTGGAAAGGTGAAGAAAAAATGCAGCGTGGACATGTGACGACGCCCTTCGGGCGGCGGCCGATGACGCTTGCCCTGGTGAAACGCCAGGTGGCGACATCAGAGGCAGACAAGGATCGCTCCGTCGACAAGTGGAAAGTGTTTCGTGATGCCTGCGAGGCGCGGTCGCTTCTTGGCGTCCAGGATCGGGCCCTCGCCGTGCTCGATGCGCTGTTGAGCTTTCATCCCGTCGCCGAGTTGAGCGCCGAGCGGGCCATGGTGGTGTTCCCCTCCAATGCGCAGCTCTCGGTCCGGGCGCACGGCATTGCCGGCACGACGCTGCGGCGTCATCTGGCAGCGCTCGTCGATGCCGGCCTGATCATCCGCCGCGACAGCCCCAACGGCAAGCGCTATGCGCGGAAGGATCGCGGCGGCGAGATCGAGATGGCCTTCGGCTTCGATCTCTCGCCGCTTCATGCCCGCGCGGCAGAACTCGCCATGCTGGCCCAGCAGGTGGCGGACGAGCGGGCGCGGTTCCGGCGCGTCAAGGAAGAGCTCTCGATCTGCCGGCGCGATGTTCGCAAGCTGATCTCGGCGGCGATGGAGGAAGGTGCCGACGGCGACTGGATGGCGATCGAGGACATCTATATCGGCCTCTGCGCGCGGGTTCCACGCAGCCCGACGGTCGACCAGGCCCTCGAAATCCTCGACGAAATGGAGCTGTTGCGCGGAGAAATCCTCAACCTGCTGGAAGTGCAGAAAAATCTCAAAAAAACAGACACCAATGACGACCAAATCGGACGTCACATACAGAATTCAAAATCCGACTCTATCCATGAACTTGAACCTCGCTCTGAAAAAGAGCAGGGCGCAAAGCCGGTGGACGATGATCGACCGAAGCGGGAGCCGATCCCGATCAAGAATTTCCCACTGGGCATGGTGCTGCGAGCCTGCCCGGAAATCGGGATGTACGGACCCGGCGGGACGGTCGGCAGCTGGCGCGACATGATGGCGGCCGCGGTCACCGTCCGGTCGATGCTCGGGGTCAGTCCATCGGCCTACCAGGAGGCCTGCGAGGCGATGGGGCCGGAAAATGCCGCCACCGCGATTGCCTGCATCCTCGAGCGGGGAGGGCACATCAATTCGCCGGGCGGTTATCTCAGGGACCTGACGCGCAAGGCGGCGAAGGGCGAGTTCTCTCTCGGGCCGATGCTGATGGCGCTGCTCAGGGCGAATGGGGCGAATGTCAGCCTTGTGGGGTAGGGCGGCTCACTTGGCTCAGCAGCCAGTCCTTGAACGCATTGGCCACGACATTGTGCTGGCGGTTCTCGGGCAGGACGACGTAGTAGCTGAACTCGGTCGCCATCGGCAGGTCGAAGACGGGAACAAGGGTGCCCGCGCGGATGTCGTCCTCGATGAGATAGGAGGGGAGCAGCGCCACGCCCATATTGGCCTGGACTGCGCCGATCATCATCGAGAACTGGTCGAAGCGGTTGCCGCGAAATCCGCGATCGGTGCTCGCGCCATTGGCCTCGAACCACTGCTGCCAGAGACGCGGCCGGGTGGTGAGATGGAGGAGGAGGGCACCGATGAGATCAGTAGGGGTATGCGCCTCGAGATCACGAGCGAGCCCTGCACTGGCGATCGGCAGCACGATCTCGCTGCAGAGAAAGGTCGATGTCGCCTTCGCCCAGGTCGGCTTGCCATAGTGGATTGCGAGATCGAAACCTTCCTCGTCGAAATCGAAGGGTTCGGCACGCGACTCGATCGTGAGCGCCACGGATGGCCGCTCGGAGAGGAATCGGGGCAGCCGCGGCATCAGCCAGCGAGATCCGAAAGTCGGCAGTGTCGCAACGCTCAGCGCTTCATCCTTGTCCGCGGCAGCGACCGCGCGGATCATCAGCTGTTCCGATTGGGCGACGAGCCGTCGCACTTCCGGCAGAAAGCGGGCACCAGCTTCGGAGAGGATGACGCGCTGACGCACCCGTTCGAACAGCAACAGCCCGGTTTGCAGTTCGAGATCGCGGATCTGGCGGCTGATCGCGCTCTGCGTCAGGCTCAGTTCCTCCGCCGCGCGGGTAAAGTTGCCATGGCGTGCGGCGCATTCGAAGGCCTGCAGATTGGCGATGTCAGGTACAAGGCTGCGACGCATGTTCATTCCAAAACTGCATCAACTGACCTGATAGTCTCATGAGACAAGCTCTCGATCAAGCAATATTGTGCAAAACAGGAATGAACTGCCGAAGAGAGTTGCCGTGGCCGAACGCTTTACATCCCCCGACGATATCCGCGCCGCCTTTTCCGCCGCCATGTCGGATATGTACCGCAAGGAAGTGCCTGCTTACGGCACCCTGATGGAGCTCGTAGCCGAGGTGAATGGCGTGACGCTTGCCGGTGATCTCGGGCTGCGCGACCGGCTGGATGAAACCGACACGCTCGACCGTATCTCCGAGGAGCGCCACGGCGCGATCCGCCTTGGAACCGCTGCCGAACTTGCGATGATGCGGCGGGTCTTCGCCGTCATGGGCATGTATCCGGTCGGCTATTACGATCTCTCGACCGCTGGCGTTCCCGTTCATTCGACGGCCTTCCGGCCGGTTGGTGACGCGAGCCTGAAGCGCAATCCGTTTCGTGTCTTCACCTCGCTCCTGCGTCTCGATCTGATCGCCGATGCCGGCTTGCGCGAAGAAGCGGCCAAGGTGTTGGCCGGACGGAAGATCTTCGCGGACAGGGCCATCACTTTGGTCGAGAAGGCCGAACGAAATGGCGGGCTCGACGGCGATGACGCGCAGGCCTTCGTGACGGAGGTGCTGGAGACCTTCCGCTGGCATGACAAGGCGATTGTCAGCCCCGACATGTACAAGCGGCTGCATGATGCGCACCGGCTGGTGGCCGATGTCGTTTCCTTCAAGGGTCCGCATATCAATCACCTGACACCGCGCACGCTGGATATCGACGCGGTGCAGAGCCGCATGCCCGAATACGGCATTGCGCCCAAGGCAATCGTCGAGGGGCCGCCCACGCGGGAATGCCCGATCCTGCTGCGCCAGACCTCCTTCAAGGCGCTTGAAGAAGCCGTCTCCTTCCGGGCGGAGGATGGCAGCTGGCGAGCAGGATCGCATACGGCGCGCTTCGGCGAGATCGAGCAACGCGGCATTGCGCTGACGCCGAAGGGCAGGGCGCTTTATGACATGCTGCTCAACACGGCCCGCGCGTGGGTGGTGCCTGCAGCCCACGGCTCCAATGCCGCGGACTATCAGGCGGTGCTGGCGGATGTGTTCCAGGCGTTTCCGGACAATTGGGACGAGATTCGCCGCGCTGGCCTCGGCTATTTCAGCTATTCGCTGACGCCAAAGGGCCGGGAAAGTGTGGGCTGCCGGCTCGATTTGGAGATGGCGATCGCGGAAGGCTTCGTGCAGTTTGATCCGCTGGTCTACGAGGATTTCCTGCCGGTAAGCGCGGCCGGAATTTTCCAATCCAATCTCGGCGACGATGCGACCCAGGCCTTCGTCGCGAGCCCCAACCAGGTGATGTTCGAGCTTGATCTTGGTGCAGCGGTGCTGGACGAGTTCGCTCATTATGCCGGCATCGAGCGTGCGTCCATCGAAGACTGCCTCAGCGCGCTCGGCGCGATGGTCGCGGCGGAGTAACGATGCTCGAGGCACGGCATATCAGCGCCTTACGCGACTTGCTTGGCCCCCGGGGCGTGCTGACCGATGCCTCGGATATGGCAGCCTATGAAACCGGCGCGCGCTACGATCAGGGGAGGGCGGCGCTGGTGCTGCGTCCGTCCTCGACGGAGGAAGTGTCGGCGGTCGTCAGCTTTTGCGTCCGCGAGGGGATCAGCCTCGTTCCGCAGTCGGGCAATACCGGCCTGGTTTCTGGTTCGACGCCGGATTTGTCGGGTTCGCAGGTTGTTCTGAGCCTGGACCGGGTGACCGGTCGGTTCGAGCTCGATCTCGACAATCGCTCGCTGCGTGCCGGCGCGGGTTTTCACCTTTCGGAGGTCAACCGGCGCCTCGAACCGCATGGGCTGTTCTTTCCGATCGATCTCGGCGCCGATCCGCGGCTCGGTGGCATGGTGGCGACCAATACCGGCGGCTCGCGCTTCCTGAAATATGGAGATGTCAGGCGGAACACGCTTGGTCTGAGGGTGGTTCTGGCCGACGAGGCGGGCACGATTCTCGAAATCGATCAGGATCTGCGCAAGAACAATACCGGCGTCGACTGGAAGCAGATGTTCGTCGGCACGGCGGGCGCATTCGGCATCGTGACGGAATGCGTGCTCAATCTGGAACGCCTGCCGGTACAGACCGCGACGGCCTATCTGGTGCCGGCCAGTGGCGCGCAGGTCATGCCGCTGCTTCGGGCGATGGAGAAGCAGCTCGGCGCTTATCTCTCGGCCTTCGAGGGCATGTCGGGCAATGCCGTGGCGGCGGCACTCGCGCATGTTCCATCGCTCCGCAATCCATTCCAGGGCGGAAACATTCCCGGCTATGTAATCCTGGCCGAGGTGAGCCGCAGCTGGCAGCCGCGCGAAGGCGAGCAGTCGCTCGACGCGGTGCTGGAAACCGTGTTGGCGGAAATTTTCGAAAGCGACGAGGCGCCGCTCGCCGATGCCTTTGTCGGCCCGCCCGCGGAAATGTGGGCGCTCAGGCACGCGCTGTCGGAGGGCGTGAAGCATCGCGGGCGATTGATCGCATTCGATTTGTCTTTCCGGCGCGGTGACATCATGGTTTTCTGTGACCATATGAAGGCCGAAATGCCGGGTATCTTCCCCGATGTGGCGATCTGCGATTTTGGCCATGTCGGCGACGGTGGCGTGCATTTCAATCTGGTCGTGGCCAAGGACGATGCGCGAGCTGCGGATGCCGGTTTCGAACGGCGGCTGCGCGACTGGGTGATTTCGGTGGCTGTCGAGCAATTCGGTGGCAGTTTCAGCGCCGAACATGCGATCGGTCGGAAGAACCAGGCCTATTACGACCTCTACACGCCCGACACGGTCAGGAAGCTGGCAGCCGGGCTCAAGTCCATCACATCGCCGGGATCTCTCGGCACCGCGCGCTTCTAGCGCCTCAGATCAGAACGGGAGTTTCAAGATGAATATTGCAGTCAAACAGGTGAATGTGCAGGCGGAAGCCGCAGCGATCCTCGAAAAGCTCGGCGTTGACGAGGCGCTCTATGCGGGTGGCGGCATGGCCTCCTATTCACCCGTCACCGGCGAACAGATCGCAGCGCTGAAGACGGTCTCGGCTTCGGAAGCCGCGGCCGCGATTGCCAAGGCCGACGAAGCCTTCCGCGCCTGGCGGCTGGTGCCGGCGCCGCGTCGTGGTGAACTGGTCCGTCTGCTTGGTGAGGAACTGCGCGCCGCCAAGGCCGATCTCGGCCGCCTCGTGTCGATCGAAGCCGGCAAGATCACCTCGGAAGGCCTGGGTGAAGTACAGGAGATGATCGACATCTGCGACTTCGCCGTTGGCCTCTCGCGCCAGCTCTATGGCCTGACGATCGCCACTGAACGTCCCGGCCACCGCATGATGGAAACCTGGCATCCCCTGGGTGTCGTCGGCATCATCTCGGCCTTCAACTTCCCGGTGGCTGTTTGGGCCTGGAATGCGGCGCTGGCGCTGGTCTGCGGCAATGCCGTGGTGTGGAAGCCCTCCGAGAAGACGCCGCTCACGGCGCTGGCCTCGCAGGCGATCCTCGATCGTGCGCTGGCCCGCTTCGGCGATGCACCTGATGCACTGAGCCAGGTCTTGATCGGCGATCGCGCGATCGGCGAAGTACTGGTTGATGATCGCAAGGTGGCGCTGGTCTCGGCCACCGGTTCGACCCGGATGGGCCGCGAAGTCGGACCGCGGCTCGCCAGGCGTTTCGCCCGTTCGATCCTCGAACTCGGTGGCAACAATGCCGGCATCGTTTGCCCGTCTGCCGATCTCGACATGGCGCTGCGCGCCATTGCTTTCGGTGCCATGGGCACCGCCGGCCAGCGCTGCACCACGCTTCGCCGCCTCTTCGTGCATGACAGCGTCTATGATCAGCTCGTACCGCGGTTGAAGAAGGCCTATGAGACGGTTTCGGTCGGCAATCCGCTGGAGACGACGGCGCTGGTCGGCCCGCTGGTCGACAAGCAGGCATATGACGCCATGCAGAAGGCGATCGAAGCGGCCAAGGCCGAAGGTGGCAGTGTGACCGGCGGCGCGCGCGTCGCGGAAGCCGGCAAGGACACGGCCTATTATGTGAAGCCGGCGCTGGTGGAAATGCCTGACCAAGTGGGCCCGGTGCTCGAAGAGACCTTCGCGCCGATCCTCTATGTGATGAAATATTCCGATTTCGACCAGGTGCTCGAAGCGCATAATGCGGTTTCGGCCGGCCTCTCGTCCTCGATCTTCACACTCGATATGCGCGAAGCCGAGCGCTTCCTGGCGGCCGACGGGTCGGATTGCGGGATCGCCAATGTCAATATCGGCACGTCGGGTGCGGAAATCGGCGGTGCCTTCGGCGGCGAGAAGGAGACGGGGGGCGGCCGCGAATCCGGCTCCGATGCCTGGAGAGCCTATATGCGCCGCGCCACCAACACTGTGAACTATTCGAAGGCCTTGCCGCTCGCCCAGGGCGTGTCCTTCGATATCGGTTAACGCAAGGCACCAGCAGGGATCGTAAGCATGGCATCGAGACCTTCCTCCATTCTGTGGCGGGCGAGCGCGCGGCAGGAATTCCAGGCCTCGCCGCTCGATCGCGACCTCGATGTCGATCTCGTCATTGTCGGTGGCGGGTTCACTGGCACGGCGGCGGCGCTGGAAGCAGCCCGTCGCGGTGCCTCCGTTTGCCTGCTGGAAGCGGAAATCATCGGCCATGGCGGTTCGGGGCGGAATGTCGGCCTTGTCAATGCCGGGCTCTGGCTCCCGCCGGATACTGTCATAGCCCAGATGGGCGAGGCGGCCGGCCGGCGCTTGATCGACGTGCTGGCGGATGGGCCCCGTCGCGTCTTCTCGCTGATCGAGCGCGAGGGGATCGACTCCGAGGCGACCCGCAACGGCACGCTGCATCTCGCGCATTCGGCAAAGGGTCTTAGGAACCTCGAAGAGCGCTGCCGGCAGGGCAATCGCGACGGTGCGCCGCTCCAGCTGCTCGACGCCGCGGAAGCCGCACGGCGCACCGGTACGACGGCCTATCATGGCGCGCTGCTCGATCCGCGCGCCGGCACGATCCAGCCCTTGGCCTATTGCCGTGGCCTGGCGCAGGCGGCGCAGACCATGGGCGCAAAGATCCACGACCGGTCGCCGGTGACGGCGATCGTGCGGCCGGGTGACATGTGGGTGGTGGAAGCCAATGGCCACCGGGTGCGGGCGCGCTCGTTGCTGATCGCGACCAATGCCTATCAGCTCGGGATCGAGACGCCCTTCAAGCCGGAATTCACGGCGATGAGCTATTGCCAGTTCGCGACCGAGCCGATGTCGGAGACGGCGCGGCGCGCGATCCTGCCGGGCGGGGAGGGATGCTGGGATACGGCGCTCGTCATGAGCTCGTTCCGCGTCGATCAGGCGGGGCGGCTGATCCTCGGCGGCGTCGGCAATTCGGATGGGCCGGGCGCTGCGATCCATCATGCCTGGGCACGGCGCATGCTGCGCCGGCTGTTTCCTGATCTCGGCGATCTGAAGTTCGAGCATGCCTGGCGTGGCCGGATCGCGA
This sequence comes from Rhizobium sp. SRI_017, assembly GCF_057586295.1. NCBI lineage: Bacteria > Pseudomonadati > Pseudomonadota > Alphaproteobacteria > Hyphomicrobiales > Rhizobiaceae > Rhizobium > Rhizobium sp. SRI_017. Next base: position 186,792 of record NZ_JBYCZP010000013.1, read on the forward strand.
TGACGGCGGATCACATCCCCAAGATCGTCGCCTTCGGGCCGAATGCCTATGCCTGTTTCGGCTATTCCGGCCGCGGTATCGCGCCGGGCACGGTGTTTGGGACGCAGGCGGCGGCCGCGCTGCTGACCGGAACAGCGGTTGAACTGCCGATTGCGCCGATCGAGCACTATTCCGAGAGGTTTACGGCCGTCAAATCGGTGTATTACGAGTTCGGCGCCTCGCTGGCGCACGCCGTTTGAGAAGCGGGTGCTCGGAAAGTCAGGCAGCGCGCTTGGGGAACTTGTCCCGGATATTCTCGAGATAATAGGTGCCGGGCGAGGGCGCGGTGACCAGGGAATTGACGGCGCCTGCATCGACATCGCCGAAGAACTGTTCCTCGCCGTTGCGCATGCGGATGCGCAGCTTGCCGTCCTCCGGGCTGAAATAGACCGCTTCGATCAGGGCCGACGTCACCGGCATGCGCTGCATGGCGGACGTGCCGGCGGGGACCGCAGCGACACGGGCCCTGCGACGCGCATGGCGGAAGCTGCGGAAGGCGTTGTAGGAATAGGCCAGCACCATGCCGCCGATCGCGCCTGCGCCCTTGATCACCGCATCGTCGAGACGGGCATGGCGGGTGGGCGACAGCGCCTGCAGCAACTCGATGCCGCCGGCACTCAGCACAACGAAGCCGCCGACCAGAAGCGCATGGCGCGGATAGGCGACCATGAACATCGACGACAGCAGGCCGAAGGCCAGCGCGCGATCGAAATCCACGGAGAAGATGTCGCCCGGCCGCATCTCGATGGGCGAGATGGTGACGAAAACGATGGCTGCAAAGGCGGTCCAGGCGGCGATCTGGTATTTGCGCGTGTTCATCGGCGCAATTTGCCGCGGACATATTAACAGCCGGATACTCTGATCGAGAAATTCCGACGGAAATTCGAAAGATTTCAAGATGAATGCCGGATCCGCACAGTCTTAATCGCGCCCTTCGTGGCATTTGGCCTCCAGGACGTCGAAGATCAATATGCCGGGCTGGGTGAGGGTGCTTTCTGTGACCCGCAGTCCGCCTTCGGAATCGAGCGTTGCCGTACCGACGGACGAAATTCCGTCCCTGGTCGCGACGAAGCTGGTGGCGATGATGCCGTTCTCCACGATGATCTTGGCATCGGAAGGCAAGGTGGTGGTGGCGCCATCCATCTTGGGGGCACCGCTCCAACGGATCGACGAACGGCCCGGATTGTCCTTGTCGATAATCAGGTGAAGTGCCGTTTTCTCGGAGAGCAACGTGTTTGCCGGGCCCGAAACACCCGCCATCGTGCGCGTAAGAGTGATCTCCTTGCAAACAAATTCCTGGGCGATCGCAGTGCCGCCCATACCGAGCAGGATGGACAGACTGGTTGCGGCGAAGGTCGAGATTTTCATAGCTCGCATGGTCACTCCGGTGAGCCGATTTGCAGGAAGTTGAAGCCGCGCTCGCCGTCGCGGCGGAACGCATCGCGAAGCGGTTGGTCCATGTCGGCATGGAGTGCAAAGCTGACCACGGCGGCGCAGGCACCGTTTTCAGTCGCCACGGCCTGTCCGGTTACCGGGATGCGCCGGCTGAGGTCCATGTCCATGTTCCAGCGGGTCTGGATTGTCGAAACGGCAACGTTGGCCGCGGCGCAGTCGGCATAGGCGAGGGACACGACAACGGCCGGTCCATCCTTCCGCTCGACATCTGCCAAGAGGCCCGAAAGATAGGCCGGAATGCCTTTCCTGCCGGCTTCCATCCTGGCTTCGATCTGCTTCGTGGCTGCTTTAAGGTCTGCTCGTTCAGCCAGTAGAAGATCGGATGGGTCGACCGTCTCGAGCCCGAACAACGGCGTGATGATCATTGCCTGGACGACGCTGGCGTCCTTCGTTGCGGTCGCGCCCGCCACCCCTTCGACTACGATTGCGACGGCGAGATTGTCGGCCACGCTGCGTTTCAGTGCGACAATCGGCTTGAGGTCTTCGGGTGCGGATGCCTGAACGATCGTATCCTGCCGCGCGAAAACGAAGCTCGACTGGCCGACCACGCCCAGCCAGGGATTTTCCGGGTCGCGGGTCGTGAGGCTGATCATGCGAGGTTCGCCATTCGCCAGCATGCGCGGCGCAGCCCCGATGTCCTTGAATCCATGTGTCGTAAGCGTGTCGAGCAAGGCGTCAGCGGCCTTGGCGTCGGCGAGGCCCCAATAGCTCACGCGCGCCGGTGGCCGGCCGAAGGCGGCGAAATAGGAAATGTCTTCGAAGGCGATGCCGGCCTTTTCGGTCCAGGTCTTGCCCATACCGTGGCTTAGCGTTTCCAGTGGCCGGATCAGGCGGGCAAGGCTGAGTCGGCGCAGGCCGCTCTCGCTCAGAGCGCCGCTCTCCGCCTTGGAGAGCGCTTTCACATCGAGATAGACGATCGGCATCGGGTCAGCAGTTGCAAGCGCCCCTTCCGGAATATGGCTCAGCGCCGTCCGGAGCGTGTCGACATTGTCGGCTGCCAGAACGGGAGCGCAGCTCGCGGCGAGAAACGCCAAGGCGATCGTCATCCCGTGAAAGCGCATGCCTGTCCCTTCGATGATGGTGATGGAGCATGCTGCGATCACAAAGCACGCCATGGCGCGAGCGCGAAATGAGCGGCACCCTTGTGTCTGACGGTCGAGGGCCGTGCATTATTTTCTGGCTGTTGCCAATTCGTCGTTTGAGCTCAGATGAAAACCCTCGCCGCCTTGCCGCGCCTGCGGTCCTGTTCGTTGTAATAGGCGGCCGCCTGGGCTATGGATTTGTGCTGGGATTGCTGCATCGCCTCCTGCAGCGGCACGCCGCGATTGGCGGCCTCGGTGAGATAGCCGGAGCGCAGGCCATGGGCGGAATATTTCGCCGGGTCGAGACCAGCCTTTCGCAACGTGACTTGAGCACCAGATTGATCGATTGCGGCGTCAGCCCGCGGCGGCCGAGATTGCCCCATTTGTCGATCGCCCGAAACACCGGCCCCCTGGCGATCCGGGCCTCATGCAGCCAGTGCTGCAAGGCTTCCGCCGGCCGGCCGATCAGCAGCACCGAGGCGGCATCCTCGATGTCGGTGGTCTTGGTACGGCCGAGCTGCAGGGTGAGGCAGGCGAGCGAAGCCGAGCTTTCGTCGTGCGGATCGGCCCGCACCGGCACGTCGACGACAATGTCCTCGACGCGTAGATTGGCGAGCTCCGATCGGCGGCGGTTGCCGGAGGCAAAAGCAGTGAGCAGGATGGCGCGATCCCTGACATCGGTGAGATCGTTGCCGCCGCAGGTGGCGATCAGCTCTGCCAGGATATCGTCGGTCACGGCATGCAGGCTCTTGCGCTGCCGCGGCCTGCCGGTGGCGCGCACGGCGAGCCTGAGCGCGCTCTTGAGCGTGGGTTCGCCGAAGCATCCGGCAAGGCCGCGCCAGCGGGTGAGGATCGACCACGAGGTCAGCCGCCGCCGGACGGTCGCCGGTGCATGCGGGCCGGGCGCCTTGAGCAAATGCGCTGCGCGGAGCTCCATCTCGACCGCTTCCGGCATGCCGTGGCTGGCGTCGCCGACGCGCCGTGCGGGATCCCACAGATGATGCGCTACGAATTTCAAGAGCAGCGCCTCAGGCGTCGGCCACGGCAGCGGGGCGCCCGTCGCTAGTCCGCACCAGGCCTCGATATAGGCGAGGTCGGAAGCCAGCGCCTTGAGCGTATTGGCGCCATGCCTGACGTGGCGAGATGCTTGAGGGTCGCGACGTCGAATACTTGATTGGTATGATCTCTCGAGACTCCCGTTCCACGCGTTTCTGCGGCCGGTTTCGGACGCATGTAGCTGTTGCGTCCCAATTGAAGCGGGAAGTTGAAGCTTCGGCCCTCGATTTTGGCGTTACGCCTTCGCGTCGAGCAGGGGAGGGGCCCTCAAAGCCCGGAAGCCTTGGTCAAATTGACCCGGAAGCGTCTCTTCGGCGCTGATGGCGACGGGTCATTTCCGCGCCGGCATGGCCGAGCTGCTTCTGGACTTAGCGCTCATCGAGCTCGGCCGACGACGCCAGGCCGGCGCGTGGAAGAGCTGTAGGCCTTGAGAAGGGAACGTTGTTCGCACCGCCCTGACGCAAGCTAGCTCTGGTAGCACTACTACTGATTGTGCTTACCCGACTTGTGGCGGGCGCCGACGTTCAGGACAAGCAATGGAAAGCATCTGGCAGGAACTTTTCGACAATCTCGCCGCTACCGCCTTTTTTGTTTCCGCATGGGCACATTTCCATCCGCGGGCCGAGCGCATCTCCGGGATCAGTCGTGCTGCGGTCTTCGGAATGTGGATGGGGGTGACCGCATCGGTATCGATGCTGCTGTCGGTGCAGGTTTCGCCGGGGGTCTATTTCGACTTTCGCAATGCGCTCGTTTCCATGTCCGGGTTGTTCGGTGGACCGATCGCCGCTGCCTTGACCGTCCTGATTGCCGGCGTTCATCGCGTTCTGATGGGCGGAGCGGGAACCCTGTTCGGCTTGGTTCACCTTGTCGTGGCTGGCGTGTTCTCATCACTGGTGTATCTCAGCTTCAAGGAGCGGCAGTTAGGTGTGGTTCACATAATTGCATACGCGACAGTGCTGAGTGCGATCGGTCTGGTGCTGAGAATGACCCCGTTGTCACCACTTGGAACAGACGTTCTCCAAATAACGCAATTGCCAGTCGCAACCATCGGCTTCCTCGCGACCGTGGTGGCTGGTATCATTATGATCAAAATACGGGATTACGCCGTGGAACGTGATCTGCTGCGCGCGGCATTGGAACAGTCACCTGACTTTTACTACATCAAGGACCGACAAAGTCGCTTCAGGATTGTCAATCAATCCGTCGCCAGCCACAACGGCTTCGCGAAACCCGTCGAAATGACGGGGTTGACGGACGCAGATATCGCTTCGCCGACAAGATCGCGGCAACTGCTTGCGGAAGAGCAGGAGATCATGGCGTCCGGCTCGGCAATTGCCAAGAAGGAAGAAGTTGTCGAAACGGCGTCTGGAACACGCTGGTATTCCACCTCCAAGACGCCGCTTGCCAATGCTGCCGGTCACGTGATCGGATTGGTGGGTGTAACCCACGACATTACGGAGCGAAAGCGGCTTGAAGAAGAGCTTGCCAGCAGTCGAAATCTGCTTGCGCATGCGATGCGGGAAATGTCGGACGGGCTGGCCATGTTTGACCACAACGGACGCCTCGCATTCGCGAACGATCAATACAGGTCGTTTTTCCCGATAACTGGGCCTCTCCAAGTCCCTGGTGCCGACATTCGAGATATCCTTACGGCAGCGATCGAACTTGGCGAGGCAGTCGGAATCCCCGAAAGTGAACGCAGTGCATGGATTGAACAACGCGTGTCGAGCCTGCGTTATGACAACGAACAAGACGTTCGGACTTCGGCAGGCTCCTGGCTGATAATACGCACGCGGGTTGCCCCGGATGGATCATCCCTCGTTGTCGTTGCTGACCAAACGGCGATGAAAGAGGCTGAGGTTGCACTCCGCCAGCTCAATGAGCAATTGAAGATTCTTGCGGATACCGACGGCCTGACCGGCCTTGCCAATCGGCGCGCCTTTGACGCGGCTTTGGCAATAGAGCTTGCACAGACGCAAAAATCCCATCAACCTCTTTCTCTGATCTTGATCGATGTCGACCGTTTCAAAGCCTATAATGACCACTACGGACATAGCACCGGCGACCAATGCCTGCGCATTTTCGGCGAGTGTTTGAAACAGACGAAAGCGCGGCCGAATGATGTTGCCGCCAGATACGGTGGCGAGGAATTCGCGCTCATTCTTCCGCAAACGGATGAAGCTGGCGCGATGGCCGTTGCGCAGCGCTTCCAATTGCTTCTCAGGGAGCGAGATGAGCCGCACCTTGCGAGTGAGAAGGGCGTCTTGACCGCGAGCCTGGGGATCGCGGTTTGCGCCGGGGATGTGATCAGCCCGAAGGCTTTGATCAACCAGGCAGACGAGGCCCTCTATCATGCGAAGGCATCCGGACGGGATTGCATGCGTGTGTTCGGACAGGATGGGCAGCGAGCGAGTGCGTGAGGCTTTTCATTGCTGATAGCCATCAACTCTTCGACAGGCTGTCTGTTCGCGTCCACACGGGCAGGTTTTCGCCGGGCCGCTGAAAAGCTCGCAAACGATCAGATGCGAGGAGAGAGTATCAATCAGAGCCCGGACGCTTTGGTGAGATTGACCCGGAAGCGGTCCCTGCGGCGCTGATAGCGACGGGTCATTTCCGCGCTGGCATGGCCGAGC
>NZ_JBYCZP010000014.1:0-182996 GCF_057586295.1 Rhizobium sp. SRI_017
GAACGACTCCCTTCGCCGGCAAGATCTTCATCACGAAATGCAGGCAGCCGGCGCTCGCGGCGCCGGCTGCCAATCGAGACTGTCGTCCTGGATGGTCGAAGCCCCAAAGGGTGGCGATAAGAGTGAAGCCACCGTCCTTTCTGTCGTTCGAGCCAAACCAGAACCGGCTGGCATCTCACCGTTCTATCTCACCTGCGCTGCCGCGCAGATGGACCGAACTATGGGCCGCACAATCAGACTACCCAGTTGAAGTCGTCGACGCCGAGATTGTTGCCGTCGATCGTCGCGCCGTCGAGAAGGGCAACAAGGATCTTGCCGCCGGCGTCGGAGCCGTTGTTGTCGAACCAGAGCTTGCCGACATCGTCCTCATAGATGAACTGGGCGTTGGTGCCGCTCGCCGTTCCGGTGAGGGAGTTCCGTATCTCGCTTACGTCGAACGTATCGCCGAGGCCGAAATCCGAGAGCTTGATGAAGAACGCGTCGGTGCCTTCGTCGAAGCCGTAGAGCGTATCATAGCCCTGGCCGTTCTGCAGCTGGGCTTCCGTCGCGCCGTAGTACATCGAAAGTTCGTCGTAGCCCGCGTCACCGCGCAGACGACCGCCGTCCTCGTTGGTGAAGACCGTGCCGCCGCCATACATCGTATCGGCGCCGGAGCCGCCGGCCGCGAAACCGCCAACGCCCGCCTGCAGCAGGTCGTCATAGGCGCTGCCGACGACGTTCTCCATGCCAGCATAGGTGTCGCCTTGCGCATCCCCGCCGCCGGCGCTGTTGAGCGCCAGGAAGGCCGTCACGGATGTGGTAGACGAGGAATAGTCGACCGTGTCGACGCCCTCGCCGCCGCGGAACTCGTCCGCACCGGCACCGCCCTGCATCCAGTCCGTACCCTTACCGCCGACGAGGATGTCGTCGCCGTCGCCGCCGAAGAGGAAGTCATCGCCGGCACCGCCGTTGATGAAATCATTGCCGTCAAGTCCAGAGAGCGTATCATTACCGCCCTTACCGTAGATGTCATCGTCGAGCAGGCTGCCGTTGATGATGTCGTCACTGCTGTTGCCTTTGTAGAGGGCCATCTTACTCAAATCCTTACTGTTCGGTTCACGGCAGCCTGATTGGGAGGTCGCTGCCGCAGTTCATGAGCAAAGGGTGAGGCCGTCTCATCGCTGGGGCTGTTCCCCGCGACACTGCTGAGCTTTGTAACGATTGCTACGAAAAGAGCGCGCGGCATTGATTTTCTTATCATTTTTTTTCGCTACACCGGTACTCACCAGGCACCGGGAGGGGTCTCAGACCGGCAATCTAACCAATATTGGACCAATCGGTCGCGATGAGATGGAGAATTGCCGCGGCCGCCACGAGACCCCAAACCGGCCCGGAGGAAGCGACAGCGCGTGGATTTCGCAGCGCTGGTGGCAAGCTCGTAGATCGCCAGGGCCAGGCATCGAAAAGGCCGTCACGCTTTCGAGATGGCGGGCGTGGGCCAAGAAAACATCAATGCCTCAAATCCCGGGCGCGTCCTTCGCGAAGCCGAAAGGTTGATACCGCACAAAAAAAGCCGCCCCAGTTTCCCAGAGGCGGCTCGATGATGCGAGGTGTGTTTCGATCAGTTGTTGACGACAGCCGGTTCCTGGTTGAGGCCGGTCTGCAGCGCCAGTTCCTGGGCGCCATCCATCTGGTAGATGTCGTCGCGGAACTGCACGACACGGTCCTTGGCCGACCAGGCGGTGACATATTTGAAATAGATCGGAATTTCGTTGGTCACCTGGATGGGCGTGTTGACGCCGGTCCGGATCGTCGCCTCGATCTGCTGGCGGCTCCAGCCCGGCTGATCGCGGAGAATCCAGGTCGTCAGGTCGCGAACGTTCTGGCAGCGGACGCAGCCCGAGGATTCAAAGCGCGACAGCTTGTTGAACAGGCCCTGCGACGGCGTGTCGTGCATGTAGGTGGCGTGCTCGTTGTGGAAGTTGATCTTGGTGGACGCCATTGCATTGATCTTGCCGGGATCCTGGCGGAACATCAGGTCGGGCGCCTCGCCATTCCAGTCGATCGTCGTCGGATCGACTTCGTTGCCCTTGCCGTCGAACAGGCGGATCTTGTTGTCGGCCAGATATTTCGGATCCTTGCGCATCAGCGGCATGATGTCCTTTTCGACGATCGAGCGCGGCGCGGTCCAATAGGGATTGAGCGTGACGTTGTAGATCTTGGAATCGAGGATCGGCGTGGGGCGGCTGATGCGCCCGACGATGGCCGTATGGCGCTGGGCGACACGGTTGTTCTCCACCGCCTCGATATAGGCTGCCGGAATGTTGACCATCACGTAACGCTGGCCGAGATCCGTGGTGATCGCGTTGACGCGCTCGAGATTGGTGCGAAGCTGCATCAGGCGCGTGTCGGCCGGAATGTTGATGGCTTCGAGCGTATATTTGCCGATCACGCCGTCGAGCGGCAGGCCGTGGCGGGCCTGGAAGCGCTTGACGCCCTCTTCGACGAGCGAGTCGTAGGAATTGGAAATGCCGGCCGACTTGGCGAGGTCGCCGGACACCATCAGCCGCTTGCGGAGTTCTGCAATCGCCGGATCGTTCATGCCGATCTTAAGCTTGACCGTGGTGTTGACCTTGGGCCAGCCGCCATTGGCGACGATCGCTTCATAGTCGTAGATCGCCTGCTGCAGATTGGCCGCAGCCCCCGCGCCGAAAATCGGGTTGTTGGTGGTGATGGCAGCCGCCGTTCGCGACGCCTTGGCATCGAACTGATCATCCCAGTTGCCACGCCGCGGGGCGTTGATGATCTCATCCATCGCCACTTCGCCGAACGCAGCGCTCGACACGGCTGCGGCGCCCAGCGCTCCGGCCGATGTCAGTAACGTCCTGCGAGAGAGAGATGAAAAGCGGTCATTAGCCGACATATGCGCTCTGCCTTCCTGTTGTCCCGGCAAACTTATTCGGTTGCCACTAGCACGAACGTGGTTAACGAAACACGGATCACAGTATTCATAATATCGTGATCGCACCGCTCCGGAAATGCCAGAGGGTGCGAAAAGTGACCCCGCCCGATGACCATCGTCATATGCTCTCCGGGTGTCACAACAATGTGGCTCTTTTGTGCAGCTTGCCACTTACGAGCGCGTCATTCGCATCATCATTTGACGACGCGAAAGCGGACATAGTCGCGGCGGTCGCCAAGCCGGGTGAAATTCGCGCCGAACCACGTGGAAATCTTGGCGGCCTGATCCATTGTGTCGAGCTTGATATTGGAGGTCCCTGCCCCGCGCGGCAGCGTCTCGCCCTTGAAGATTTCCTCCAGCCAGCCGTCGTCGGAAATGCTGCTCATCAGGTAGTAGGTATCCTTGTCGATCGTGATGAAGGCGAGCCCGCTCTCGTTCAGCGTCGGTCGCATGCCCTCGATCGTCTGCGCAAATCGGATCAGGTAATTGTTGTCCCCCATCTTGCGCGCCTGGACCACCAATCGGTTCGGTGTGCCGTCGTCCAGGCTGACCGTGTAGCGCACTGCATCGGTCTGGCGCTCGGGCGTCAGCGTCGCGAAGGGCTTGTAGGTGCCTTTCTCATTGTCGAAGGTCTCGATCTTGAACGGCTTGTCGGAGGAGAAGCCGGGAATCGCTTCACCCGCGGCTGTCGGATCGGGCAGAATAATGTCGGATTCGATGGTGCAGCCGGCGACGAAGACAAGCGCCATAATGGCCAGTAAGGTTTTGAGGATGTTCATAGGTTTCTCCAGAAGGCGGCGAGCGCCCGTTGGAGGGAAGACGTTTTGTGAGACGGGTTTCATACGACCACTGGCTTCAACCCCTCATTCCTTGTCAATGTTCTCTTTATGTTCCAGTCTCGATTCATGGCAGGCACGATCGACACATTGGGAAGGGCCGGACGCCACCGCATGCTGGTTGTTGCAGAATGCCGACTTTGCGGCCGCGAGGCGAAGTTCTATGCCGAGGAACTCGCCTTGTTCTATGGCCGCGGCCGTGACCCGCAGACGCTGAAATTCCGCTGCAAACCCTGCGACAGCGTGCAGTGCAAGATCACGCTCATTGAGCAGAGTTTCGAGCGCAAGCGCGAGATGATCGTCTGGCGCCCGGTCAGGGTGAAAGAAGGATAGACGTAAGGGCTACATGCTCGCGTCGACCATTGTGCACGATCGCATCACGGCATCGACCTCGGCGAGCAATTCGCGACGCCGGGCAAGCCGGTTCTCGGTGATCCGCGTCAGCACTTCCGCCGGAACGTCATTGACCACCTTGGCCGTGGCCTCGTTCTCGGCGATATCGAGGAGAAGGTTGCGCATCACGTTGGTGGCCTCGCGAAGATCGAGCACCTCCACGGTGAGCGCGTCACGGCTCGACGCGAGCTTGCGCTCGACGATCTCGTTGATCTGCTGTTCGACCAGCCGCTTCTTGGCAGCCATCAGACCGACAGCGGCGAATGTGAGGACGACTGCACAGGCAGCGAGAACAACGACAAGCATCGCAAAACACCTTTCCGAACTACGGAATAAATGTCGGGTCAGACGGCCCGGAATTCAATGCATTTCTGCAAGGAAAACGCAAATGCCGAAGCGATTGCCAAGCGTCTTGCCGGTCAGATCGCCTCTTTGCAGCGCCAGAGCGCGAGCAATATGCCGATACAGTCGAGCATGATGAGTGCAGGATTGATGCTCCAGCCGGCCGAAGCAGCACTCACCATCCAGCCGAGCATATAGCCGAGGAACACGAGGGGCAGCAGCGCGGTAACGAACTTGATCGAGAGAAAGGGTAACACTCCGGCGGCTCCAAAATCGTAAGTCAGCCATCGTTTGCCAGAGATCGGTTGCGTGAGGCTTGGCGGCGCTTTCATCCCGCGCTGGCAGAGCATGCAACCGCGCATCTTGCCGCGATCCGTCGCGCTGGCGGTACAGAAGGTAATAATGTCTTGCTTACCCCCCAAAAAAGGTCAGAACAGACCGCTGGATCTGCAGTAGTGAAGTAAAATCTCACGCAATATTATGACTTTCTTATCTTAGTAACATCACGGACGGGAGCTCCCAGATGAAATTCAGAAGCATGACTATGGCCGCTAGCCTTGCATTCACCAGCTTTGTCCTGCCCGCTGCGGCATTGGCAGGCTATGAAGGCGCCATCGCCTTTTCTCAGACGACGGGCGCCAGCGGATGGTCGAAAAACTATGACTCCAAGAACGCAGCATCCAATGCCGCGCTGAGCTACTGTAATGCGGACGACTGCACGGTGGTCTACAACTTCACCAACAGCTGCGCGGCCCTCGCGGCCGGCACCGACGGCGGCTACGGCGTGGACTGGGACGTCAAGATCAACCGGGCTGAGCGCAAGGCGCTCAAGGCCTGCGCCAACTACAGCAGCGGCGGCTGCCAGATCGTCATAAGCGCCTGCTCACAAAACCGATAAGACAGGGCGCGGGGCTCGGTCACGTCGACCCGATCTGCCCAACTGCTTCAAATGCCTTTAGCAAAGCAGGCCCGCTTCGGCGGGCCTTCTTTGTTCGCCTTCCGGCGCCAGGGCCACTCGAAAAGGCTCCCTGCGCCGTTTTTCGTTCACACGAAAAGCCGACCGAGCAATCAAAATTTTTGCCGATGACGTGATCAGGCCCGACGCCTGCACACGGCAATTCGGCAGCGGCGATAGCTGCGGTACGAGCACTCTCTCAGCGCTCGCCGAACGGCACCCTGTTTTGTCGGATAGTTATAGCTGTAGCCGTATGCGCCGTCTCGGGCGACAGCGGTACAGCCCCATGCGAAGGCAGATGTTTCAGACGTGACCAGCACTCCGAGTGCAATTACTGCTGAAAGAAAGTATTTCATCTCACTCTCCCCTTGCGACTTGGCCTATACCTGACGTGATAGAATGCGCATGTCTAGAGCCGCAAATCAATACCTCGTTACGCCACGAACCACCGAGTTAATCGGTCCTGCCGCTTGAGCGGCGCCGTCCGGGGAACTGATCTACAGTCATCGAGCTTCAAGCCATCACAAAATTCGTGTGTTTCAGATGTAAGGTTGGCTGTGGCGGCGATCCCACGCTATACAGTTTTCCCAAGCGAGTTCTGATAGGCTCGGCTGAGTGCCACAGCATACAGCGCGGTCACTATCAACTGCAGACCGTGGCCTGCGATGATCAAGATGATGGGAAGATAATCGTCGCCCGTGCCATGAAACTGCATCTGCACCGGGAGATATAGTGCGAGTATGCCCGTGCCCTGGAGAATGCTAGCGAACGGGCCGATCGCTGTCGGAATCAGCAGGTCGCGAAGTACAGGCAAGAAGGTTGTCTTGCCTCGCGAGCGCGCCTCTGCGAAAGAACTGGCCTGCCCATACACTGTGGCCGGCAGCCAGGTTCCAAGCCAGGCGTACACGACTGGCACGACGACCAGGAATAGCGCCACTATGGCAATGACCGCGGTCGGATTTTCGCGAATGTGAGTGCCGCCACTGGCCACGAATATCGGGATCGACACGATGATCGCGATGAGCCCTAGCAGAAAAGACAGGCAGATTGACCGCCAGAAGAACTGTCCGAGCTGACGAAGGAAGGTCGGCCGGAGAAGGCCAGCGACATCGAACCGCACTTCAAACAGCACAGCCCGGTGAATGTAGTAGGTAAAAAGCCAGGTAGAAACGAGCGTCAACAGCTCCAGATACGAGGCCGCCTCACGAGAGAAGATATCGATTAGCGTATCGAAGGCGAGAAAGCCAACAACGATAACTGCGTTGTTGCGGATGACCGAAAACGTCGTCGCCCACATGATGCCCCCGTTCTGCGCTGACGGCACCCCTTGCCGCTCATCGTCCATGCCAGTTGGCAATCGCGATTGCAACCGTCGGCAGCATAACGTCAAAGGCGTCGCAAATCGCACGATGGCACCACAACGAAAAACAGGCATAACGGAGTGCGTTCGCACACGCCGTTATGCCTATTACGCCACCGCATGACTGGAGGAAATGCAGCTATCGTAAGCACTTCACTGCTTAGAGACGATACAAAATCTGGTCGTTCCAGAACCGGTCCAGGCGCTGCAGCAGCTTGTTCATCTGGCCGAATTCGTCCTGGCCGATGCCGCCGACCTTGTGGATCGAGCCGACATGGCGCTGGTAGAGTTTTGCCACCGTCTCGGCGACGTCCTGTCCCTTGTCGGTCAGCGAGATGCGGACCGAGCGGCGGTCGATGCGGGAGCGGGCGTGGTTGATGAAGCCGAGTTCGACGAGCTTCTTCACGTTGTAGGAAACATTCGAGCCCATATAGTAGCCGCGGGAGCGAAGTTCGCCGGCGGTCAGCTCCGACGTGCCGATGTTGAAGAGCAGAAGCGCCTGCACGGCATTGATGTCGTCGCGGCCCTGACGGTCGAACTCGTCCTTGATGACATCCAGGAGACGGCGGTGCAGCCGCTCGACCAGATGGACGCTTTCGAGGTAGAGATTATGGATGACTTCATCCTGTGCGTCGAGTGCCTGCGGGGCGGGAGCTTTGAGCTTCGCGTTCATTTTTCTGCCTCACTGTTTAACGGCGGCTCTGGTTTTTGTCTGTCCGCCTTATGTGAGCCAATCTAGCGCCTCCACCTAAAATTCTACTTAAATCATAGGATTAACGGCACCTTACTGAGTTGCAACGCATTGTCTTGGTGAATATCTGCTTACCGGTCGGCGAATTTCGGCTCTGATTTCGGCGGCTTCTTGAGCCAGAGTGTGAGCCTGAGCAGGAGGTAAAGCAGCGCTGTCGAGCCGACCATCCAGAGCGTTGGGGTGGCCGCAGAAATGCTTCCCGGCAGGCTTTCATGGCGGGCGACCTCGACCACTGCCGCCACGGTCCAGACCACCGGCCCCCACGAGCCGCGCAGCCACAGGCCGATCGCCGCAATGGGATAGAGCACGGCGAGCGTGGCGACCGCCGCCTGCTGGTCGGTGTCGAGACGATCGATCCTCATCGCGCCCCCTGAGCCGTAGCCGATGAGGTCCGACCAGATCTCGAACGCGAAATAGAGGCAGGCCACTGCCACCATCCGCAGGAAGATCGTCATCAGAAGCTCGGGCAGGAAAATCGTCCGCCGCGGCAATGTATCGATATCGGCCATGGCGGCGTTCTAACCCAACAAAGCGGCCAAGGCCAGATCGGAAGCGTGCGTCGGCGATTGTACCGCCATGAGACGACCTGTCACCTCCCCTCGCCCTTTTCCATCCCCGAGTTGCTGTGCTAATCACCTCGCGCGCCCTAGAGGATATCGACATGACAGGCCCGGACATGACTGGCAAGACCCATCTCGTCGACCACATTACCGGCCACCGCCGCATGCGTCGCAATCGCAAGGCCGACTGGACCCGCCGCCTGGTGCGCGAGACCCAGCTCTCGGTCGACGATCTGATCTGGCCGATCTTCCTCGTCGCCGGCTCCGGCATCGTCGAGCCGATCCCGGCCATGCCCGGCGTCAACCGCATGAGCATCGACAAGGCCGTCGACGCCGCGAAGGAAGCCGCCGATCTCGGCATCCCCGCCCTTGCGACCTTCCCGAACGAGGATCTTTCGTTGCGCGACGTCACCGGCTCGCATTCGCTCCACGAACAGAACCTGATCAACGAGGCGACACGAGCCATCAAGAAGGCGGTGCCCGACATCGGCATCATCACCGATGTCGCCCTCGACCCCTTCACCAGCCACGGCCATGACGGCATCCTGCGCGACGGCATTATCGTCAATGACGAAACGGTGGATGCGATCGCCCGCGCCGCCGTGATGCAGGCCGATGCGGGCTCCGACATCATCGCACCGTCGGACATGATGGATGGCCGCGTCGGCGCGATCCGCCGGGCGCTCGACGAAGCCGGCCACCAGGACGTCGGCATCATGTCCTATGCGACCAAGTTCGCCTCGGCGCACTACGGGCCGTACCGCGAGGCGATCTCGACCGGCGGGCTGCTCAAGGGCGACAAGAAGACCTATTACATCGACCCCGCGAATGGCACCGAGGCGCTGCGCGATGCCGCACTAGATGTCGAGGAAGGCGCGGACATGCTGATGGTCAAGCCGGGGCTGCCCTATCTCGACATCTGCTGGCGCATCAAGCAGGAATTCGGCCTGCCGGTCTTCGCCTATCAGGTCTCCGGCGAGTACACGATGGTCAAGGCTGCCGCGGCGCAGGGCTGGATCGACGGCGAGCGGGTGATGCTCGAACAGCTACTCTGCTTCAAGCGGGCCGGCTGCGATGGCATCCTCACCTATTTCGCGATGGATGTGGCGAAAATCCTGGCCAAGGGCTGATCATGGATCTCGAGGCCTATTTTGCGCGGATCGGCTATGCCGGCCCGCGTACCGCCGATCTCGCCACCCTGGCCGCTATCGTCCGTCACCACGCTGCGAGCATTCCCTTCGAGGCGATCGACGTCCTGCTCGGCAAGGGACTCGACGTGGCGCCCGAGGCGATCTTCGACAAGCTGGTACGACGCAAACGTGGCGGCTACTGCTTTGAACAGAATGGCCTGCTGCTGGCCGTGCTCACGGCGCTC
Organism: Rhizobium sp. SRI_017; assembly: GCF_057586295.1. NCBI lineage: Bacteria > Pseudomonadati > Pseudomonadota > Alphaproteobacteria > Hyphomicrobiales > Rhizobiaceae > Rhizobium > Rhizobium sp. SRI_017. The sequence continues at coordinate 9,514 of NZ_JBYCZP010000014.1, forward strand.
GGCTTCGAGGCCAACGCCCACCTCGCCCGCCTTCTCTGGATGCAGCCGGCGGACGCTCCGCCGCTCAAGGCGACCCATATGGCTCTCGTCGTCCGGCTTGATGGCCGCGACTATCTTGCCGATGCCGGTTTTGGCAATGGCACGCCGACAGCGCCACTGGCATTCGACACCAGCGAACCGCAAGCGACGCCGCTCGAAACCTTTCGGCTCCGTGAAGTCTCGGCTGGCCATGTGCTCGAGATGCGGATGGGCGAGAACTGGGCGCCGGTCTATGAAATTCTGGCTAAGCCGCCCACGGACGAGGATCTGGCCGAAGCCAATCTCTTCACCTCGACCCATCCCGAGTCGCGGTTCCGCCGCGACCTCATGCTCGCACGCGCCACGACCGACGCCCGTTTCCTGCTGCTCGGCAACCGTCTGATGATCCGGCCCGCGCATGGCAGCGCCGAAGTCCGATCGCTGGACGGCCCCGAGGCTCTGGCGGAGACAATCGAAACAGTCTTCAAACTGGAGGTTCAGCCTGAATGGCAAGAACTGTTCGAGCGGTTCACGAGCGACACCGGCCGATCTCGCCCCTGACGGAGAGCGCCATCTTGCAGGCGGCCAGGCGCTTTCCCATATTTCATCCGAGTTCACCGTTGGAGACGAGAATGGCAAACACTTATGATCCTGCCATGCCCCACTACGCCGACCACGCCTTCGATGGCGTGCTGACCCGGCGCGTGCTGGCATTTCTCATCGACTACGCGATCGTCGCGGTACTGCTCATCCCGGCCTGGGTGATCCTGTTCTTCGTCTCTATCCTGACGCTTGGCCTCGGCTTTTTTCTCTATCCCGTCAGCTTCTTCATCGTTGCAGGCCTCTATTTCGCGCTGACGCTCGGCTCTGATCGCCAGGCGACGCCGGGCATGCAGGTGATGGATCTTGCAATGGAGCGCGACGACGGCCGCCGCATGGATTTCGGCGTCGCCATGGTTCATGTGCTCGCTTTCTGGATCATCAATTCGTTGCTCACGCCTTTCCTGCTGCTCGTCGGTCTCTTCACCGAGCGCAGGCGTCTGGTCCATGATATGCTGCTTGGCACCTACATGGTACGGGCAAGCGCCAAGGGCTATTAAGGGTGGGAGCGAACCTGGCGCCGATGCTCCCAATATTCCGGGATTGACGTTTTCCAATCTTTCGCCATGCTTGATCGATCAACCTGTGGCGAGAGAATCTCCCTAAAGAATGAATACGCAGGCCCATCCTTCCCCGCAGTTCTTCATGACGGCGCCAGCCCCTTGCCCCTATTTGTCTGGCCAGGTGGAGCGGAAGGTGTTCACGCATCTGGTAGGCCAGCGCGCGCCGGAGATGAACGATATTCTGACCCAGGGCGGGTTCCGCCGGTCGCAGAATATCGCTTACCGGCCCGCCTGCGAGGGCTGCCGCGCCTGCGTTTCGGTGCGCATCATCGTCGATGAATTCCAGCCGACCAGATCGATGAAACGAGTCGCTACCGCCAATCTCGACCTCGTCTCGAAGGAATATCCGGCCGAGCCGTCGACCGAGCAGTTCTCGCTCTTCCGCCGGTATCTCGACAGCCGCCACCAGTCGGGCGGCATGTCCGACATGACGGTGCTCGACTATGCGATGATGGTGGAGGACACCCATGTCAACACGCGCATCATCGAATATCGGTTGCGCGAGGAAGGCGACGGCATCGCCGAGCGTCCGGCCGGCCGGCTGGTCGCAGCAGCGCTGACCGACCTGATGGCAGATGGGTTGTCGATGGTCTATTCCTATTACGATCCATCGGTCGAGGACCGTTCGCTCGGGACGTTCATGATCCTCGACCATATCCGGCGCGCCCGGGCCAGGGGCCTGCCGCATGTCTATCTCGGCTATTGGGTCGAGGGGTCGCGGAAGATGACGTACAAGACACGGTTTCTGCCGCAGGAACATCTCCTCATGCAGGGCTGGACGCGCTACACTCCGCCGGCCGAATAACCCCGCCCGATCAATTTCATCATGCCCTTCTCGCATCTTTCCGCTCATGCCAAGGGCGTGATCATCACGTTCCTCGGCGGGCTGGCGCTGTCTTTCGACATCCCGGTTCTCAGGCTCGCCGACGGCAATGTCTGGTCGGTCCTGTTCGTGCGTTCGATCCTGACCGTGGTGGTGGCCATCGTGGCGCTGCTCGCCATACGTCTGATCAGAGGCCACGTGCCGCGCCTCGTGCCGGGTTGGCCCGGTGCCATTGTCGCCTGCCTTTATGCGGCATCGACCGTGTTCTTCATGCTCTCCGTATTCAACACGACGTCGGCCAACGTCGCTTTCATCCTTGCTTTCAATCCGATGTTCGGCGCTCTTCTCTCTTGGCTCTTCCTCGGTGAGAAGCCGCGTCGGGCAACGTTCATCGCTATGGCGGCCATGACGTCAGGCGTGCTCATCATCGTCTCGGACGGCCTCGAGAGCGGCCATATCTGGGGCGACCTCGCCGCCGGCGCGTCGGCGTTGTCCATCGCCGGCGCGCTCACCTACAGCCGCGCCAGTCGTCAGGACTTCGGCTTCACCCCAATCGTCGCCGCGGTCCTACCCGCAATCATCGGCGGTCTGATGGTAACGAAGGTCGGCTATGCAGTCAGCGATCCCTGGTGGATCGCGTTCAATGGCCTTTTCCTCACTCCCTTCGCCTTCTGGGCGCTCGCCATCGGTCCGAAGTTTCTTTCCGCCGCCGAGACCGGCATGTTCTATCTCCTGGAAACGGTCCTGGCCCCGGTCTGGGTCTGGCTCGTCTTCTCAGAAGAGCCGTCGGTCGCTACGCTGGTCGGCGGCGCGATCATCCTCGTCGCGCTGGTGTGGCACTCGACGCATACGATGCGGAAGGACGCGATCCCGCCGCATTGAATAATCTTCTTCATGTGTTATAACTCATTATAACGTGAGGACATGACATGAACATCGTGCTTCGAAAGATTGGCAACTCGGTCGGCGTCATCATTCCGAAAGAAATGCTTGACCGGTTCGGTCTCAAGGAGGGCGATGAGCTTGGCCTCGAGACGAAGGATGGGGGCATCTTTCTCAAACCGACCGACGAAGAATTTGCCCGCCAAATTGAAATAGGCCGTGCGTTCATGGATCGCTACAAGGTCGCACTCAAGAAACTCGCCGAATGAACGTTGTCTTCGTCCATCGGGAAATTGTCGAGGCTCTTCAACGTTTCCAGATAGAGGCTTTTGGCGGCATGCCCGGCCTTCGCGACGATGGAGCGCTGGAGTCAGCAATTGCACGCCCCATCAACAAGGCAGCTTACGGAGAGGACGATCTTATCGTTCTCGCCGCGGCCTATCTGTTCGGACTGGCAAAGAACCGCGCTTTCCTTGACGGTAACAAACGCATCGCGATCGTGACGGCAGGCGTGTTTCTCGAACGCAACGGGATGAAGATCATCGCGTCCGAGTCCGATCTCTACAATTTTGTCATGGCTGTCGCCGCCGGCGAGATCGACGAGGACGGCGCGACGCGCTTCCTGCGCGACTTCAGCGTTCCACTCTGATCACCCCGAGAACTTGCCCGACCGCGGGAAACCCTTCGGCACTGTCCGGCCCGCGGTGGCGCGGTCGCCGATCCACTCGATCAGTTCCTCGCCCTTGCGGTTGAAGTTGCGGCCCGCTGAATCATCCCACGATAGCCCTTCTTCGAGCGCGAAGGTCTTGACGTCGGAAATACCGCCGTCCTTGTAGCGCTGTAGCCGCACGCCCTTGCCACGCGTCATCTCGGGCAACTGCGCGATCGGGAAGACGAGCATCTTGCGGTTCTCGCCGACCACGGCGACGTGGTCGCCCTTGGAATGGACGACGAGCTTGGCCTCATCCGGCATCGAGACATTGAGGATCTGCTTGCCCTTGCGTGTGTTGGCGACCAGTTCGCCCTCCGGCACGATGAAGCCATAGCCCTGATGCGACGACACGATCAGCTTGCGCGATGTGTCGAGCACGAAGGCCGTCAGCACGTCCTGATCGTTGTCCATGTCGATCATGATGCGCAGCGGCTCGCCATGACCGCGGCCGCCGGGCAGCTTGTCGGCACCAAGCGTGAAGGCCTTGCCGCCCGTCGTGAAGATAATGATCTTGTCGGTCGTCTGGGCGTGGAAGGCGATCCTGAGACTGTCGCCCTCCTTGAACTGCAGCGTCGAATAGTCCTGGAGATGCCCCTTGAGCGCACGGATCCAGCCCTTTTCGGAAACAACGACGGTGACCGGTTCCTTCTCGATCATCGCCTGGCTGATCGCGTCCTCGTCGGTCTCGGGCGCGTCAGCGAAATCAGTGCGGCGCTTGCCGAGCGGCGTCGCCTTGGCGAACTTCTTCTTCACTTCGCCGATTTCCCAGGCGACCGTCGTCCACTGCTTGTCTTCCGAACCCAGCAGTGCCTCGATGCCGGCCTTCTCGGTCGAGAGACTGTCGAACTCCTTGCGGATCTCGAATTCCTCGAGCTTGCGCAACGAGCGGAGCCGCATGTTGAGGATCGATTCCGCCTGAAGGTCGGTAAGCTCGAACCGGACCATCATGACCTGTTTCGGCTCATCCTCCTCGCGGATGATGCGGATCACCTCGTCGATATTGAGATAGGCGATCAGGTAACCGCTCAATATCTCCAGGCGACGGTCGATCTCGGCGAGCCGATGCCGCGAACGGCGCACCAGCACTTCGCGGCGATGGCCGAGCCACTCGACCAGCACCTCCTTCATGGACATGACTTTGGGCACCTTGCCCATGGACAGCACGTTCATGTTGAGCGAGATGCGGTTCTCGAGCTCGGTCAGGCGGAAGAGCGACTCCATCAGGAGCCCCGGATCCACCGTGCGATTCTTCGGCTCGAGCACGATGCGGACGTCTTCGGCGGACTCGTCCCTGATGTCCTCGAGCAGCGGTAGCCTGCGAGCGATCAGAAGCTCGGCGATCTTCTCGATCAACCGCGACTTCTGCACCTGATAGGGAATCTCGGTGATGACGATCTGGTAGCCGCCCCGGCCCAGATCTTCCTTCACCCATCGGGCGCGGACGCGAAAGCCGCCGCGGCCGGTCGCATAGGCTTCGATGATGCTGGCGCGGCCGTCGATGATCGTGCCGCCCGTCGGCAGGTCAGGACCGGGAACGAGATCGACCAGTTCCTCGATCGTTGCCTCGGGCTTTTTGATCAGCAGCAGCGCCGCGTCACAGAGCTCATGGACATTGTGCGGCGGGATGTTGGTCGCCATGCCGACGGCGATGCCGGATGATCCATTGGCGAGCAGGTTCGGGAAGGCGCCGGGCAGAACGACCGGCTCCTCGTCTTCCTCGTTGTAGGTCGGCTTGAAGTCGACCGCGTCCTCGCCGATGCCTTCGAGCAGCAGCGCCGCGACATCGGTCATGCGCGCTTCGGTGTAGCGCATCGCCGCCGGGTTATCGCCGTCGATATTGCCGAAATTGCCCTGCCCGTCGACAATCGGGTAACGGATCGCGAAATCCTGCGCCAATCGCACCAGCGCATCATAGATCGACTGGTCGCCATGCGGGTGGAATTTACCCATGACGTCACCGACGATACGGGCACATTTCTTGTAGGCGGTGTTGGGCCTGACGCCCATCTCGCTCATTGCATGCACGATACGGCGGTGCACTGGTTTCAAGCCGTCCCGGACATCGGGCAGCGCGCGCTGTGTGATTGTCGACAGCGCATAGGCGAGATAGCGCTCCTCGAGCGCCGTCCGCAAGTCGATAGGCTGGATCTTGTCGCCGCCACCGCCGGGCGGTTTTTCATTTGTTCCCATGCGCCTGCTTTAGCCAAATCAGCCCTTGAGGGCAAGGATTCCACGCGATTGCGCTGTGGACAGCCGGGCGGCACCAGCAAGATTGACGGCGATCGTTCCCGGCGCTTCGCCGGAAAAAAGCACCGCAACCCGAAACTCTTCCGATTCCCGTCCCGTAACTGTCACATCGGGTTCGCTCGACCCGGACATCACACGAAGCACAGGGAAGAACGTCATGAAACGCATGTTCACGACATCGCTGGCAACCGTTGCATTTGCCATGGCTGGCTGGGCCGCCCAGGCGGCCAATCCGAAGGTCGGGGGTGCTCCGATGTATGCCTCCAAGAACATCATCGAAAACGCCGTCAACTCGAACGACCACACGACGCTGGTGGCTGCGGTGAAGGCGGCCGGGCTGGTTGATACGCTGCAGGGCGCCGGTCCGTTCACCGTATTCGCACCGACCAACAAGGCCTTCAGGAAGCTGCCCGCCGGTACGGTCGAGATGCTTCTGAAGCCGGAAAACAAGGAACAGCTGACCAAGATCCTCGCCTGCCATGTCGCGGCCGCCAACGCCATGTCGAAGGACGTGAAGGTGATGACCAAGGCCGACGGCGGCATGCACGCGATCGCCACGGTCGGCGGCTACACGATCATCACCAGCGTCGAGGGCGGCAAGATCACGCTGAAGGACGAGAACGGCGGTGTCGCTCGTATCGCGATCGCTGACGTCCAGCAGTCCAACGGCGTGATCCACGTGATCGACACCGTGCTGCTGCCCAAGATGTAATTCGTACGGGCGCATCACGCCCGCGCTCGCGGCTGGCGAGCGCGGGACAATCCGAACCGAGAGGCCTCGATCCGCCATGGCAAGCATTGACGTTCCTCCATCAACCAGCCGCGTCCGCGGCCCCCTGATCTATCGCCAGCGCCTGCTCACGCGGCTGACGCATTGGATCTGGGCGATATGTTTCTTCTTCCTGCTCTTGTCGGGCCTGCAGATCTTCAACGCCCATCCGTCGCTCTATGTCGGCGCCGAAACCGGCTTCGAATATGACAATTCCATCCTGTCGATCGGCGCGGAAGAAACCAGGGAAGGTCTGCGCGGCCACACGGAGATCCTGGGTGTCAAGCTCGACACGACAGGTCTGCTGGGTGTCAGCGACGATGAAGCCCGTGCCTTTCCGGCCTGGGCGACCATCCCGTCCAATCAGGACCTGTCCTCTGGCCGCATCGTGCATTTCTTCTTTGCCTGGCTGCTGCTGGCAACGCTCCTGCTGTGGGCCCTGGCGTCGCTGCTGAACGGCCATGTCCGCCAATTGATACCCACGTCCGACGATATCAGAGACATTCCACGCGACGTCGCCGATCACGCACGTGGACGCTTTCATCATGGCCGCAACTACAGCATCCTTCAGAAGCTCGCCTACGCCTCGGTGCTGTTCGTGCTGTTTCCCCTGATCGTGCTCACCGGCCTGACGATGTCGCCGGCGATGAACGCCGCGCTGCCGTGGCTGATCGATCTCTTCGGCGGACGCCAGACGGCGAGGACCATTCACTTCATCGCCATGGCCCTGCTGGTGGGCTTCTTCGTCATCCACATGGCGATGGTCTTGCTGGCGGGCCCGCTCAACGAACTGCGCTCGATGGTCACCGGCTGGTATCGGGCTGACCCGGACGTAGAACCTTCCAAGGGAGATCGCACATGAGCCGTTTCACCATTTCCAGGCGCGGATTGCTGACCTCCGGCGGTCTTGCGCTGACGTCGGCCGCGCTCGCCGGATGCGGTCGCTTCGATTTTCTCGGCAGCGACGAAAGCAGCGTCCGGCAGTTTCTCGCGGCGACGAACTCCCTGACCTACCAGGCGCAGCGGCTGTTTGTCGGCGACGCGCTGGCGCCGGAATTCGCCGAGACCGAGATCCGGCAGGGCCTGCATCCGAACGGCTCGACCGACCCGCAGACAGACGAATATCTCGCGTTGCGGGACGGGAACTTCGCTAGCTACCGCCTCGCTATCACCGGGCTGGTGGACCGGCCGTCGACTTTTGCCCTCGGCGAGCTTCGCAACATGCCGTCGCGCACGCAGATCACCCGGCATGACTGCGTCGAGGGGTGGAGCTGCATCGGCAAATGGACGGGCGTGCCGCTCGCCGCGCTTCTCGATCAGGTGGGGGTCAAGGCCACGGCGCGATTTGTCGTGTTTCACTGCTTCGACCGGATGGACGGAGGCTTGTCGGGCCCGATCCCCTATTATGAAAGCTGCGATCTGGTTGACGCCCGCCATCCCCAGACGATTGTCGCTTATGGACTCAACGGAGCGCCCCTGCCGGTGCGCAACGGGGCGCCGCTTCGCGTGCGCATCGAGCGTCAGCTGGGATACAAGATGGCGAAGTATGTCCACACGATTGAGCTCGGAGACAGCCTCGTGGGCTTCGGTTCCGGGGCGGGCGGCTATTGGGAGGATACCGCGAGTTACGATTGGTATGGCGGGATCTGACGATTTCGGAGCGACATCCACCTCCCCGCCTGTGACAAACGGGAGCGCGATCTGTCAGGGCCGCCGCGTCGTGAGACGGGCGTTGATCAGTCCGACAAGCCCAGGTGGCAATGCTGCGCAGGCCACGCGGGACGATCGCGGCACGCCGCGCGAGAAACCGCGACCTCTCCCAAAAAAGGTCTGAATTCATTTGGATTTCTACGTCCGGCCCGAATATATTTAACACTTGACCCGTATTGGCCTTTGGATGCATTTCCACCGGAATTTCGACCTCAGAAAGGGGACCCCCATGAAACTCACACGCTCCATCGGCGTTGTGCTCGCCAGCACGACGTTCCTTTCCTTTGCCAGCTCTGCTTTCGCCCTCGACGGCGCTGACGTGCTTGCCAAGATCAATGCGCTCTACGCGCTTCAGGGCGGCAAGGTCGAAGCGGCTTCGACGGCAGTCGATGGCGCAAACGTCACGCTGACCGGTGTCACAGTGAGCGTCTCCGGCCAGGCTTTCCCGATCGGCGACGTGACGCTTCAGAATGTCGAAGAAGGCGACGACAGCTATTCGATCGAGACGATCGCCTTCCCCAACATCAACACGACGAAGGAAGGGGTGACCTTCACCGCTTCCGATATCGCGATGGGGGGCGTGAACATCCCCTACGAGCCCAAAGCTGGCACGATCGAGTCGATGATGCTCTACGAAAGCATCTCCTCCGGCGCGATGACGGCGACCAAGGATGGCAAGCAGATCTTCGCACTTGAAGGCGTCGAGGCCAATCTCACCACCGCCGAAGACAAGAGCAAGTTCGATTTCGACGCCACCGTTTCGGGCATCAATGTCGACCTGACCTCGGCTCCCGATCCGAAGGCCCAGGAAGCGATCACCGCGCTCGGCCTGCAGACGGTCAAGGGCGAAGTCACCATGAAGGGCTCCTGGACGCTTGCCGACGGCAAGTTCGAGCTCTCCGAATATGCCTTCGATTTCGAGAATGTCGGCCGCCTGGACGTCAAGTTCTCGCTCTCCGGCTATACGCTCGAGTTCCTCAAGGCAATGCAGGATGCGGTCAAGGCGTCCGAAACCAACCCCGACAAGCAGGCCGGTCAACAGGCGCTCGGCATGTCGATGATGGGCCTTGCACAGCAGCTAATCTATAACGGCGCGTCCATCCGCTTCGACGATGCCGGCATCACCGCCAAGGCGCTCGACTTCGCCGGCAAGCAGCAGGGCGTGGACGGCAAGCAGATGGCACAGTCGCTCAAGGGCATGATGCCGATGATGCTCGGCGCCATGAACATGCCCGACCTGCAGAAGCAGATCGAGGCCGCCGTCGGCACCTATCTCGATGATCCCAAGAGCCTGACGGTTTCCGCCAATCCGGCCCAGCCGCTGCCGGCGCCGCAGATCATGGGCGCCGCGATGGGCGATCCGGCCAACCTCGTCAAGACGCTGAACGTCCAGGTCACCGCCAACGACTGATCAATCGAGTGATTCGAGGCGAGCCCGGAAGAATGTCTTTCGGGCTCGCATGAAGATCAAGATCCGCACATTGACAACTTGGACTATTCTAGACGAAAGTCTTAGTCCACGCAGAAATTGCCCAGACAATTGACACTGATCAGCTAAATCCAGAAAAATATTGCTCATTCACGTTCTTTTCCGGAATTTATACTGATCATTAACAGCCGACCGTCAATTTTCGCCTCAAGGCCTCACAGAGTTGCAGGCCGCATCGCTAGGTTCGTTCCCTAGTTCACGAGGTTATTGATGTTCAGACTCTCAATCTCCCGTCTCACGCTGCTTTTCGGTGTCGTCGTGACCCTCGGCCTTGTGGCCTCCATTGGCATCCAGCGCCTCGCGCTCAACGAACTCAAGGTGGGCGGGCCAGTCTTCCAAGAGATCGTCGACGGCAAGGATCTCGTCGCCGACATCCTCCCGCCACCGCTCTATGTCGTCGAAGCCTATGGCATGGCCAACGAGGCCACGATCCACGAGGAACTCATCCCGCAGAATCTGGACCTCATCCGGAAGCTGAGGAAATCCTACGAGGAACGTATGGCGTACTGGGATGCGTCAGCACTCTCGCCCGACCTGAAGTCCTTCCTCCGGGACGAGGTGCTCAAGAAGGGCGATATCTTCTGGCAGGAGCTGGAAAACGGATTCGCCAAGGCCGGCGGCAAGGGTGACACCGCGGGTATGCATGCGGCTCTCGACGGCCTGCAGGGCAAATTCCGTGATCATCAGGCGGCCGTCTACACGCTGGTCGACATGGCCAATGCGCATATGGCGAAAACCCAGGTCACCGCAGCCGAAAAAGACAATTTCTATGGCAATTCAGCCTTAGCCGGCAGCGTCGCCTCGATCGGGCTCTTCCTTGCCGGCCTGTGGTTCATGCGGGCGCGTGCTGTAGTGCCGCTGGCATCGATCGGTGACTACATGAGGAAACTCGCTGCCGGTGACTACGGCGAACATGTTCCATTTATCTCCCGGGCCGACGAGATCGGCGGCGTAGCGAAGTCCGTCGACGTCTTCCGCAATGCCGCGATGGAGCGGAAGCGTATGCGCGAGGAGATGGAGCACAGCCGCCAGCTCTCCGAAGAGGAACGAATCGAGCGCGATCGCATCCGTGCACAGGAAGCAACAAGCCTCAAGGCTGTCGTGGACACGCTCGGAGCAGGCCTCAAGCGGCTGGCGGAATGCAACATCCGGACGACGATAGACGAACCCTTTGTCGAGAACTTCGAAGCGTTGCGCCACGATTTCAACAACTCGATCGCAACCTTCCAGTCAACGCTCGAGCAGGTGCTGTTCAAGACTGCCCATATTACCGACAATGCACACGCGATGCAGGAAGCGGCCGACAATCTGTCCCGACGCACCGAGCAACAGGCCGCCGCACTCGAAGAGACTGCCGCCGCCCTTGAGGAGGTCACCTCCACGGTTCGCGCCTCCGTCGAGCGGACGACCGAGACGCGTGACCTGGTCCGGGAGGCAAAGGATTGCGCCACCCGTTCGACCGGAGTCGTCCGCGGGGCGATCGATGCGATGAAGCGCATTGAAAGTGCCTCAGGCGAGATCGGCACGATCATCGACGTCATCGACCAGATTGCCTTCCAGACCAACCTTCTGGCACTCAATGCCGGGGTGGAGGCTGCGCGGGCCGGCGATGCCGGCAAGGGCTTCGCGGTCGTGGCGCAGGAAGTGCGCGAACTCGCCCAGCGGTCCGCGAAAGCGGCCAAGGAGATCGGCGGCCTGATCGCCAACTCGCGCAACGAGGTAGCCAATGGTGTGCGGCTGGTCGGCGAGACGGGCGAAGCGCTGGGCCGCATCGAAGGCTTTGTCAGCGATATCGACCTCAAGGTCGATGCCATTACCACCGCGTCTCGCGAGCAGTCGATCGGCTTGGGCGAGATCAGTTCTGCGGTCAACTCGGTAGATCAGATGACGCAGCAGAATGCTTCCATGGTGGAGGAAACCACCGCGATAAGCCATTCGCTCTCAGCCGATTCCGAGCAACTCGCCGAACTGGTCGGCCGCTTCAAGCTCAATCGCCGCAAGACCATACGCGATGGACACTCATCCCATGTGGGTCAACGGGCGGCGTGAGTGGCCTGGAATCCTGCTGCCAGTCAAGTCCCCGGGCACCCCCCGGGGACTGTCGTTTGGACGCCGGGGCGCTCAATCGGAGAACAGTAGCACCAGGCCGAAGATCATCCAGCAGAGGATGGTGACGACGGCCCAAGTCGTGGTCGAGACGACGGTCGCGATCGTCCAGGTCGGGCCCGTCCGGCCAAAGCGCCGCCAGCCGAGCTTGACCAGGACCGGGATCAGCAGGGTCGCCACGATCAGCAGAATCACCCACGGGATCGACCACGCCAGCGCGATGACACCCGCCTCATCCTGATTGACACGGAACAATCTCCAGCCCGCAAAGACCAGTATGGCGAACTGTACTGTTCTCAGCGCGATCAGCTGACCTCGCCCCATAGCGGTGTTGATCTCTTCTTCGTGCGGCACGGTCATTCACGCTTTCACCTTCCACGGAACGGGTGGGGCGACCGACGCCGCCCCATCCTCACGTCACTTCGGCTGGCGGCTACCCGACCAATCGACATTACGGGTGAAGTACATCGTGGCGGCGATCGTCACGAAGGAGATGATGGCACCGGCGAGCAGCGCATATTCATCTTCCCTGAGGATCAGGTACATCACGCCATAGGTGAGGCCGAGGACGATAGCGAGCGACACGCCACTCTTCCGGCTCGCAGTGACCGACCCGACATAGATGGAGATTAGCAATGTCGTGGCAGTCGCGGCGAGGCCATAGGCGATGGCAAAGCCGAGATGTTCGGCGAGCGCCAGCAGCAATATGTAGAAAATAAGGAGCGCGAGGCCCGTCAGCACATATTGCACCCAGTGCACCATCCGGCCGCCCTTGAGCTCGATGATGAAGACGGCGAAGAAGACCAGCGACAGGAAGCCGATCGAATATTTCAGCGTCCGCACGATGAGCTGGTAGAACTTCACCGGTTCCACCAGATTGATCGACATCAGGTTACCGCCGAGTGGCAGGACATAGGAGTTCACCGCCTTGTCGATACCGCGCGCAAGATAGGGCACGGTCCAGTTCGCCTTGAAATCGGTCGCCGTGATGGTTTTCGTTTCGGGCAGAAAGAGACCTTCGAAGCCCGGATCCGGCCAGTTGGCGGTGGCTGCGAACGTCGTCGTCTGTCCGGCAGGGGCAAGCGAGAACTTGGTAGAGCCATTGAGCGAGAGATCCATCTCGAAGGCAAAACCCTTCTCGATCAGATTTCGTGTCACCGGCCGGTTGATTCCGGTATCGACCTGCGCGTAGGTCTGGCCCGCATCATAGGTGGAATACCCTGCTGCGAGCGCCTTGATGCCCTTCATGCCGGGCTGGAACGGCTGGGCCGCACTATCATCGATCTTGATGTCGGCATTCGAGCGGATGCCGGTGATGTCGGCGATGCTCATCACCAGGAAAGCCCGGTCGAGTTCCGGCACACCATCGACGATGCCCAGGCTCTGGACGAGATCGGTGCCGAACTTGCCGGAGAAGTGGAGCTTGGCATTATAGACCGGCAGCGAATAGATCGAGAGCTTGCGCGCCTCGGTTTCGAGCTTGGCGTCGACCTTGAGCTCCTCCGGCATCAGCATCACCCATTCGGTCGACTGCGAGGCAGTCTGGACGCCGTTGACGGTTTGCACATTGGTCACCGTGACCGGCACCGCGAGATACGGACCGTTGACGATCTGCGGACCGCCCCACCCTGCCGAAATGCGCGCGGAGACTTCGGTCGCCCGCTGCGCGCGCTCCTCGACCAGCCCCCAGACGAGCATGGCCGGAATGAGCAGCAGCATGGTGAGAATGCCGATGATGATGAATTTGACGCCCGGCGTGCGCATGAAGGCGGCAAAGCCACCCGACCGGTTTTCGTTGTTGTCGGCCGGCACCGGCAATAGGCCTGCCTCTCGATCGACCTCGTTTTCCTGGATGGTCATGATATTCCCCTGTGGTGTCAGCCGGATCCCTCTCCGGCATGCCAAGGCTGCAAGGGGATTACGGCTCCATCACTGCGGAAATTCGCCGGGACGCAGGCGAAATTCCGGCATTTGCAGGGAGAAAAGCGTTTAGCGTGCGCGGTGGAAGCGACGACACCGCCTAGAAAATGCTAAAATGGAAGCTCTCGAGCTCATCCAGCGTGACATTCCTGATGGTCAGGACGTCGCCGCCGCCGCCATCGATCACGACATTCTTACCCACTTGCGTCATGTGATTGGCGACAAGGTCGTCATAGCTCTCGACGCTGTTGAGAGCGCTCAGTTGCACGGTGTCGTGCGTGATGACGTCACCGATCTCGAAGTCGACGATCACATCCTTGTCATATTTGGTCTTGAAGGCGAAGGAGTCGGCCTGCGTTCCACCCTTGAGCTTGTCGTTGCCGGTGCCGCCGTCGAGCAAGTCAAATCCTGCCTCGCCATAGAGCTTGTCATTGTCATTCTCGCCGTAGACGCCGTCGTTGCCCTTATCGCCATAGAGCTTGTCATCGCCTTTATCGCCCGAGATCGTATCGTCGCCACCCTTTCCGTGAAATGTGTCGTCCTTAGGGGTGCCGCGATAGAGCAGGTTTCCCGCAGCCCTGATGTCGTCTTCGCCCAATGAATATTGAATCCGGCGCGCCATGGCTCTTGCTCCCCTTGTTGTCCGATCTGAGGAATCCTACCGCCCGACCGGAAGCCGACAATCCCCCATTCAGGGGATAGGGCGTTCTCGCATTGGGGTGGTTTGAACAATTTCGATCACCCGCTTGAAACGCCCATTCCGCAGCGCAATATTATCACGAGCCGGTTGATCTCATTTCCCTGCCTTTCCCGGCTCCCTCGGACGTTTCGCCCGATCGCATCTTTCAAAATCTGATTCAAGGATCTCCGCTATGCGCTACAAAACGTTGGGCAATACCGGCCTTGCCGTATCCGAAATCTGCCTCGGTACCATGACCTTTGGCGGCAAGGGCTTCTGGACCGCCATCGGCCAGCTCGACCAGTCGGTTGCCGACAATATCGTCTCCCGCGCACTCGATGCCGGCGTCAATTTCATCGACACCGCCGACGTCTATTCCGAAGGCCTGTCGGAGGAAATCACCGGCCAGGCGATGAAGAATTCCGGTCGGCCGCGCACCGAAATCGTCTTGGCCACCAAGGTCTTCGGCTCGATGGGGTCTGGCCGCAATGACAGCTCCGCCTCGCGGGGCCACATCATGGATGGTGTCAAGGCGAGCCTGAAACGCCTCGGCACCGACTATATCGACCTCTACCAGATCCATGGCACCGACCCGATCACACCGATCGAGGAAACCGTCCGCGCCATGGAGGACCTCGTGCGGCAGGGCCATGTCCGCTACTGGGGCATTTCCAACTGGCAGGCCTGGCGCATCGCCAAGGCCATCGGCGTCGCCGACAAGCTCGATGCCGCCAAGCCTGTGACGCTGCAGGCCTATTACACCATTGCCGGCCGCGACCTTGAGCGCGAGATCGTGCCGCTGTTGGAGCACGAAAAACTCGGCCTGATGGTCTGGAGTCCGCTGGCTGGCGGCTTCCTCTCCGGCAAATATGCCCGCGAGGGCGGTGGCCCCAACGACGGGCGGCCCATAACCTTCGACTTCCCTCCGCTCAACAAGGACCGCGCTTTCGACTGCATCGACGTGATGCGCGACATCGCCGAAAGCCGAGACGTCTCGGTGGCACGTATCGCGCTGGCCTATGTGCTCAACAAGAAGTTTGTGATGTCGGTGATTATCGGTGCAAAGAATGTTGAGCAGCTCGACGACAATCTGGCGGCCACGGAGATCGAGTTGACGGCGGAGGAAATGGCAAGACTTGACCAGGTTAGCGCGCTGCCGGCCGAATATCCGGGTTGGATGCTGACGCGCCAACAGGAAGCGCAGTTGGCAAGGTTTGCGCCGGCAAAGAAGTAAGATCTAGTCAATAGTCAGTGGTCAGTGGTCAGTGGTCAGTGGTCAGTGAGGCTTATTCATCATCTTTCTTCCGATCCATGAAGCGAATTCCTGCCGACTACTGAATACTGACTACTGACTGACTCCCTCATTCCTCCAGCTCCGCCTGCAGTGCCCCCAGCACGCTCATCGCGTGCCCGGCATATTGGCTGATCCAGCGATCGTGGATCTGCTGGATCGGCAGCGCATTCAGATGGTTCCAGCGCTCCCTGCCCTCGCGCGCCACCAGCACCAGCCCGGCATTCTCCAAGACCTTGAGATGCTGCATCACCGTGCAGCGATCCACCTCGGCAAAAGCATCACAGAGCGCCCCGGTCGTCTGCGGCGCCTCCTTCATCGCATCCAGCATCCGCCGGCGCAGGCCGTTTGCCAGCGCCTTGAAAATCTCGTCGTCTTTTGAATCGCTTGACATGTTATATTTTTATAACATAACTTGATGCCGGTCAAACGATGGAGGACAGCATGACGCTGGAATTTCGTGTGAACGGGCGCATCGGCCGCCCTGTCGAGGAGGTCTTCGACGCCGTCGTGAACCCCAAGAAACTGTCGGGCTATTTCACCACCATCGGCGGCGCGAGCGCGCCGCTGGTCGCCGGCACAACGGTCACCTGGTGGAACATGGCACCCGTCATCGTCGACGAGGTCGAACCCTTCAGGAAGATCGTCTTCCGCTGGGACGCGATGGTCGAAGAGGGTGAGGACGGGTACAAGACCAAGGTCGAGATGCGCTTCAAGCAATTGGACGACGGCGGCACGATGGTGACCATCGCCGAGACCGGCTGGCGCGAGAACGAGCGCGGCCAGAAATCATCCTACATGAATTGCGAGGGCTGGTCGCAGATGCTGGCCTGCATGAAGGCCTATGTCGAATATGGCATCAACCTTCGCGACGGCTACTACCCCTCGGAAATGAAGGGCGTCGTCGCCTCCGAGCAGAAGATCGAGATGTGAGGAGATAGTGATGACCGATCCCGTCGCCCGCGCGGAGCTCCTGATCCGCGCACCTGTCGCCGATGTCTTCGAAGCCTTCATCGACCCCGCAATCACCGCCCGCTTCTGGTTCAGCCGCGGCACGGGCCGGCTTGTCGCTGGCCGCGAGGTCGAATGGCATTGGGAAATGTATGGCGCCTCGACGCGCGTCCGCGTGCTCGACATAGAACCCGACCGACTCATCCGCGTCGATTGGGACACCGAAAACAACCCGACCCGCGTCGACTGGCGCTTCAGCGAGCGCAAGCCGGGCCAGACCTGGGTCGAAGTGCAAAATTCAGGCTTTACAGGCGACGAGCAGGCGAAGCTCGCAACCGCCCTCGATTCAACCGGCGGATTCGCGCTGGTTCTGGCCGGCGCCAAGATCTGGCTCGAGCACGGCATAGAACCGAATTTCGTCCTCGATCGCCATCCCGATGCGCGCGTCGAGGGTTGGAAAGACAAGTGAGGAGCATCCGATGACAACTGAGATCAAAGGCGGCATCAACATCGCCATGAAAGTACCTTCGCACCAATATGAAGCCGTTCTTGCCTTCTACCGCGACGTGGTGAAGCTGCCGCCATTCGACGACAAGGCGCCTGCCATCGGCTTTCATCTCGGCCCGAACCGGCTCTGGATCGACGAGGCGCCGAATTTCACCCAGGCCGAAGTCTGGCTCGAACTCTTCACCGACGACCACAGGACCGCCCTCGCCCGCCTTGAAGCCGGCGGCGCCACGCGTTGCGACCAGATCGAGGATCTCGGTGAGAGTTTTCAGGGCGGCTGGATCATGAACCCGGCCAATATCGTGCATATGGTGCGAACGCCGGACGCTTGGTGATCTAAGGTCCGCACACAAAAATCCCGGCTTTCGCCGGGATTTTTTCGTGTGACCAATCAGTCCTTCTTCACCGGCGGGATCACCCGCAGCGAGAGTTCCATGAGCTGTTTCGGCATGGCGGCCGAAGGTGCATTCATCAAGAGGTCCTGCGCCTGCTGGTTCATCGGGAACAGCGTGATCTCGCGCAGGTTCTTGGCGCCGACCAGCAGCATCACCACGCGGTCGATACCGAACGCGCAGCCGCCATGCGGAGGCGCGCCATACTGAAACGCGCGATACATGCCGCCGAAGCGCTCCTCGACATCGGCCTGGCTGAGACCCACCATCTCGAAGGCCTTGACCATCAGTTCCGGCGACTGGTTGCGGATCGAGCCCGAGGCGATTTCGAAGCCGTTGCAGACCGCGTCATACTGATACGCCTTGATCGACAACGGGTCCTGGCTCTGGAGAGCCTCCAGGCCGCCCTGGGGCATCGAGAACGGGTTATGGGCGAAATCGATCTTCTTGTCTTCGTCATTGTATTCGAAGAACGGGAAGTCGACGATCCAGCACAATTCGAACCGGTCGCGATCGACGAGGTTGAGTTCCTCGCCGGCCTTGGTGCGGGCCTCGCCTGCGAACTTGTAGAATTTTTGGGGTTCACCTGCCACGAAGAAGCAGGCGTCGCCGACATCGAGGCCGAGCTGGGTGCGGACGGCTTCGGTGCGCTCGTCACCGATATTCTTGGCAAGCGGGCCGGAGCCGGCGGTGGTGCCGTCCTCTTCCTTGCGCCAGAAGATATAGCCAAGGCCCGGCTGGCCGGTCGACTGCGCCCAGGCATTCATGCGGTCGCAGAAGGCGCGGCTGCCGCCGGTCTTGGCCGGGATCGCCCAGACTTCGACCTTCGGGTTCTTCTCGATCATGCCCGCGAACACCTTGAATCCCGAACCGGCGAAATGCTCGGTCACGTTCTGCATGGTGATGGGGTTGCGCAGGTCCGGCTTGTCGGAACCGTATTTGCGGATCGCCTCGTCATAGGGAATGCGCGGCCAGTCTTTGGTCACCGGCTTGCCGTCGGCGAATTTCTCGAACACCGAGGTCATCATCGGGCCCATCGTGTTCCAGACGTCTTCCTGGGTCACGAAGCTCATTTCGACATCGAGCTGGTAGAATTCGCCCGGCAGGCGATCGGCGCGCGGGTCTTCGTCGCGGAAGCATGGCGCGATCTGGAAATAGCGGTCGAAGCCGGCCACCATCAAGAGCTGCTTGTACTGCTGCGGCGCCTGCGGCAGGGCGAAGAACTGGCCGGGATGGATGCGTGACGGCACGAGGAAGTCGCGCGCGCCTTCGGGCGACGACGCGGTCAGGATCGGCGTCGTATATTCGCCAAAGCCGGCGCCGTTCATCTGGTTGCGCATCTCCGAGATGATCTGCGTCCGCTTGACGATGTTCTTGTGCAGCGTGTCGCGGCGCAGGTCGAGGAAACGGTATTTGAGGCGGATATCCTCGGGATAGTCGGGCTCGCCGAAGACAGGCAGCGGCAATTCCTTGGCGGCCGCAAGAACTTCGATCTCCTGCGCGTAAAGCTCGATCTCGCCTGTCGCCATGTGTTTGTTGATCGTCTCGGCGGAGCGCGCCTTGACCGCGCCGTCGATGCGGATCACCCATTCGCCGCGCACCGTCTCGGCCGTCTTGAAGGCCGGGGAATCGGGATCGACCACGACCTGGGTCATGCCGTAATGGTCGCGCAGGTCGATGAACAGCAGGCCGCCATGGTCGCGGACGCGATGCACCCAGCCGGAAAGGCGGACGGTCGTGCCGACGTCGGTTGTGCGGAGAGCGGCACAGGTGTGGCTGCGGTAGCGATGCATGATGTCGTCCTGAATGTCTGATCTTGCGGGGAATCCCCCGCGCCATGGGGCCTAAAATTCGGCGGGACAAGCGCACGCCAAGCCCGATTTGTCAAGGCGCAAGCACCCGGGCGCACCCGCCTCCAGCCGCGCGCAATCTTCATTGTGTCTCTTACGCGCCTGCACACGAGGATTCCAAGATGGCCAAGGTCACATACGCCAGCATACTTCCGAAATTCGACAATTTCTCGCAGTTCGACGGCAAGACGCTGAAGATGACAGAGTTGGCCGGGGACACTTTTGCTCTCGAGGACAAGGACGGCACGTCCATGGTCTTCAAGGGCAACAATTTCGAGCGCACGGACTCGGTCGTGACAGGCGGCACGATCAAGAGTGCGCAGTTCTTCAATGCAGACGGCGAGCGCATCTACACATTCGAGGGCGTCACCGCGGACGCAGAGACGGTTTACAAGGCCTTCACGCTCGACAAGGACCCTCTGCGCATCATTCATGGCCTGATGGAGGGCAATGACACCGTGGCCGGGACGAAGAAGGCGGACAGCCTGTGGGGATTTGGCGGCGACGACACGCTGAACGGCAAGGGCGGCCTGGACTGGCTCTATGGCCACCGCGGCACCGACACCCTCACCGGCGGCACCGGCGCCGATACCTTCGTCTTCCTGACCGGCTACGACAGCGACACGGTTACCGACTTCGACCTCACCGGCAGCGACCATGACTTCATCCGCATGGACTACTACCTGTTCCAGGACATCGTCTACACAGAGAATGCCGGCAACGTCA
Organism: Rhizobium sp. SRI_017; assembly: GCF_057586295.1. NCBI lineage: Bacteria > Pseudomonadati > Pseudomonadota > Alphaproteobacteria > Hyphomicrobiales > Rhizobiaceae > Rhizobium > Rhizobium sp. SRI_017. The sequence continues at coordinate 29,749 of NZ_JBYCZP010000014.1, forward strand.
CGCTCACCCTAGCCTCGGGCGACTCGCTGATGCTGCTCAACGTGACCCAGGCCGAGATCGAGGGTGTCACCAAGTTTTTCGACTTCTTCTGATCGACTGTAAGGAAGCGCGGTATGCAGACCGGAAGGCCGGCAAGACGTTGGCCTTTTCACCTCCTGAACGCGATATCGTCGTTTGGCGCGTTGGCCCCAGTCCCTCCCCGACCTCACCCTAGCCGGCACATTATTTGAGCGTGCGTGCAGGATTCCGCCGGACTCATCCGGTATTTGCAGCTAGAACTGGTGATCGCCGATTCAGGCGATCCTCCCGCATCGACCCGCAATGAACAGACTTTCCACCCTCGTCCCGCTTCTCGCCTCCGCGGCACTCCTGATGTTCGGCAACGGCCTGCAGGGCACGCTCATCGCCTGGCGCGCGACGTCGGATGGGTTTCCACCCTGGCTGATCGGCCTGATTACTGCCGCATACTATCTCGGCTTTGCGGCGGGCTGCTTCCACCTCACCCATATTCTCAATGCCATCGGCTATATCCGCGCCTTCTCGGCCATGGCGGCGATCGCGACCGCCTCGATCGTCCTGGCGGGCCTGGCCGTGGATCCCTGGCTCTGGCTCGTGCTCCGCCTGATCAGCGGTTACAGCCTCGCCGTGCTCTTTGCGGTGATCGAAAGCTGGCTCAACGCCAAGGTCGAAAACTCTGTTCGCGCCCGTACCCTTTCGGTCTATCGCTATATCGACCTCATCTCGAACACCTCGGCGCAGTATTTCCTGCCCTGGTTTGGCGGTGAGTCCTTCATTCTCTTCGGCATATCCGCTATTGCGCTTTCCCTCTCGATCACGCCGATCTCGCTCGCCGACCGGTCGAGCCCGGCACCGCCTGACCGCATTCGCTTCGACCTGCGCTATCTCTGGGTCACCTCGCCGCTCGCCGCGATCGGCTGCGTGGCGGTCGGCATGACCAACACGGTCTATCGCTCGCTCGGCCCGGTCTATTGCCTCGGCCTGGGCTTTTCGGCGGAAGTGACGGCCTGGTTCCTCGCCGCCAGCATCATTTCCGGCGTCGTGCTGCAATATCCCTTCGGCCATTATTCCGACCGCAAGGATCGCCGCAGCGTTATCATGGTTGCAACGGCGGGCGGCCTGCTGGCCAGTCTGCTGCTCTTCCTGTTCGCCGGTACCAGCGTTTTCCTCAATATTGCCGGCGTCTTCCTGCTCGGCGCCTTCTCGATGCCGCTCTATTCCATGTGCTCTGCCCATGCCAATGATCGCGCCGGCCCGGGTGAATTTGCGGTCATTTCGGCGGCCCTGCTTTTCTTCTGGGCGGCGGGCGCGGTGGCGGGGCCGTGGATTGCAGCGACGGTCATGGGCTGGTTCGGCCCCAAGTCAATGTTCGCAGTCACGGCGCTCACCCAGGCCGCCTTCCTGACCTATACCGTGACCCGCAAGCTGCAGCGCCCCGCCCGATCACGGGAAAAAGCCGCGAACTATCGGCACGAGCCTTGATTTTTGCCGCTCCAAGGCAGATTAACGTGTCCAAACACGGATATGCCTGTATGAAAATCATTCTCGACACGGAAGACCTTGCTTCCGCCTGCGAAACCTTTGCCCGGCACGACTTCGTCACCGTCGATACAGAGTTCCTGCGCGAGACGACCTTTTGGCCGCAGCTCTGCCTAATCCAGCTCTCGGGCCCGGATCTCGACGCCATCGTCGACCCGCTCGCGCCCGGTCTCGACCTTGCACCCTTCTTCAAGCTCATGGCCGACACCTCGGTCACCAAGGTTTTCCATGCCGCGCGGCAGGACATCGAAATCATCTTCAATCGCGGTGGCCTGATCCCGCATCCGATCTTCGATACCCAGGTCGCGGCCATGGTCTGCGGCTTCGGCGACTCGGTATCCTACGACACGCTGGTGCAGCGCATCTGCGGCGAACAACTCGACAAATCCTCGCGCTTCACCGACTGGAGCCACCGCCCGCTGACATCAAGGCAGCTTGACTACGCGATGGCCGACGTCACCCATCTGAGAGACGTCTATCTTCACCTCAAGGGTGAACTGGAGCGCGAAGGCCGCACTGACTGGCTCGCCGAGGAAATGTCGGTCCTGGAATCGCGCGAGACCTATGACATGCATCCCGACGATGCCTGGCAGCGTCTGCGCATGCGGGTGCGCAAGCCGATCGAACTCGCCATCCTGCAGAAGCTCGCCGCCTGGCGTGAGCGCGAGGCGCGTGCGCGCGATGTTCCGCGCGGCCGCGTGCTGAAGGACGACGCGATCTTCGAAATCGCGCAACAGCAGCCCAAGGACACCGAGGCGCTTGGCCGCCTTCGTACCATTCCCAAGGGTTACGAGCGTTCGCAGGCCGGCAATGCCATTCTCGGCGCAGTCAATGCAGCGCTCGCGATTGGCAAGAACGATCTGCCGAAGGTTCCGCGCCCGGCCATGCTGCCGGAGGGCAACGGCGCCGCCGTCGAGATGCTGAAGGTCCTGTTGAAATTGATCGCCGAAAAGAACGGCGTTGCGGCCAAGATCATCGCCTCGGGCGACGATCTCGACCTGATCGCCGCCAAGGGCGAAGAGGCCGATGTTGCCGCACTCAGTGGTTGGCGGCGCGATCTCTTCGGGGAACCTGCGATCCGCCTGATCCAGGGCCAGATGGCACTTCGCTTCGTCAACCGGAAGGTCGATGTCGTCGAGCTTTCCGTAGCGGCTGAATAGACTGAGGCCCAACGGTCACCCGTCGGGCCTCTCTCTGCTGCGGAGTGCTGACTTCGCGCTAGGGGTATCAGAACTGGAAGTCGGTCGCGCTGATGTCGTGGTCGTTCACATTTTTCAGCGTGATCGTGTCGTCACCGACCGTGATCACCACATTCTTGCCGGCGTCGGCGATGACGAGATCCTCGAACGAGGACACGTCGCCATGGCCCGAGAGATCGATATGATCCTGGCCCTTGCCGCGGGCCTGAAAGTCGAGAATGACGTCGCTGCCATCGCCCGCGGCGAATTCGAAGATGTCGGCACCCTTGCCGCCACTCAGGAAATCGTTGCCTTCGCCGCCGACGATGCGGTCGTTGCCGTCGTCGCCAAACAGCTTGTCGGCGCCGGCCATGCCGTTGATCGTATCATTGCCCGACAGGCCATGCAGCATGTCGTTGATGTCGCCCGAGGTGAGCTCGTTGGAGAAATTGTTGCCCTTGATGCTGTAGCCCTTCTCGGCGAGATAGGCGTCAAGCGCCGAGGCGGACCCCACCTCCGCGCCGGTAATGCCTAGGCCCGATGCCTTGTAGACTATCTTGCCGTCCGTGACGACGGTGATGGCTTCGAGTTGCTTGATGCCGTCAGCGTAGTCGCCCTTTGCAAAGCCGCTGAGGTTGAAGCTGCCACTCAGGATCACATAGTCAGACTTGCTCTCTGACAAGACGATGTCGCCGTTCTTCGAAATCGTATATTCCGGATCGGTTCCCTTGAGCGTGCTGAGATCGATATTGGAAATGTCGAAGCTGAAGTTCGTTATTTTTGTGCCCAGGACAACGCTGACCATTTTAGGTTTTTCTCCGCCGTTTATTGCGAAGAACATTAGCGTTGCAAAAGTTACTAAAAGGCGCCGGCAGGAACCCCCAAATCACACCCTTTGGAATCAGTATTTACCAGCCTAATCCGGATTCGCTCAAATTTTATCATTCGAACCGGATACCGAGCCGCTTGCCCGTCAGCTTGGCCAGTTGCGCCAGCCGGCCCTCAATCCGCTCGCCCTGGAACGCGGCATAGTCATGCGGCACGACAAGGTCGAGATCTGCACCCGATACAGCATCCTTGGGCGGTTCGAAACGCAGGTTCCTGACCACGCCAGGCATCGAGGCCGAGAAGATATAGGCGACACGCAGCAGGCCGCCGAGCAGCTTGGCCAATTCCAGGAATCGCGGGCTGGCGATCGTCGCAAGTTCGTCGGTCTCGTGGTCGTCCCGCAGGCCTTCGAAGCGGTAGTAGTTCGCGAGCGCGATGAAGGCTCGGCCCGGATGAGTGATCCCGGTAAAGGCGCCATGCGCAATCAGGTTCAGCGCCTGGCGGCCGCGATAGTCTGGATGGGCACGCCAGCTGATGTCGGCCAGCAGGCAGGCCGCCTGCCGGTAACGCCCCTCTTCCACCGTCTCGCGCACGCCGAAGGCGGGCAGGACTTCACCGGTCCAGACGGCGAGTTCACGGGCGTGTTCAGGTGAACGCGCACGAAGAACGGCCAGCTCCCGTGCGGCCGACAGCAGCGGATCCTGTGACCGCTCCTTCTCCGGCAGCAGCGAATAGAGATAGCCTTCGCGGACACCACCCTGCGAGAACGAGATGCGCGACGGCTTCATCTCCGCCAGCACCTCGCGCATCGCGATGGCGCCATAGGGCAGCAGCGCCCGGCGGGAGCGCGACACGGACTGGTAGGCGGCTTCCTTCTGATCCTTGTTCCTGATCACTTCGTCGAGAAAGATCATCGCCTCGTCGAGGCTGAGCCGGTAGTCCTGGATCATGTGGAGCGGATAGTTGCGCAGTTCCATATGCAGCTTGGCGAGCGCGCGCCATGTGCCGCCCACGGCGTAAAAGGTACGTCCTTCGCCCTCCTTCAGGAAGTCGATCTCGCGCAGCAGCTTTCGCGCAACATTGGCAGCCTTGGTCAGCGAACCCCCGGCCTGCTCGGACAGCCGGATGCCGCCGAGCGGCGTGGTCAGCCCCTTGCCATGGCTGCGGCCCCTGACATCGACCAGTTCCAGCGAACCGCCGCCGAGGTCACCAACGATGCCATCGGCATCGAAATAGCCGCTGACGATACCGAGCGCGGAGAAATGCGCCTCTTCCTCGCCGGACAGCAGCCGGATCTTCTGGCCAAGGATGGCTTCCGCCTGCTGGATGAAGTCGGGGCCGTTCCTGGCGTCGCGCGCCGCGGCCGTGGCGATGGCATAGGTCGTGCCGGAACGCGCCTGACGCGACAGCGCCTTGAAGCGGCGGAGCGCGACCAGCGCGCGCTCGACATTCTTCGGCTCCATATTGCCGGTCTGTGCCAGCCCGGCGCCCAATCCGCACATCACCTTTTCATTGAACAGCATGGCGGGGGCGCGATTGAGCCCCTCGTAGATCACCAACCTGACCGAGTTGGATCCGATATCGACGACGGACACCGGCTCCATGCCGGGCAGACGTCCCTGGGCTTCAGATTCAACCATTCGATTTCAGCAGTTGCGCTTCTATTTCCTGCCGGAAGGGAATCTGCCGGCGATCAGTTTCGGCGCACTCGATTTCAGCGCTTCACCTCGCCCGGAGAGCGAGGGATTGGTCATGAAATAGAGCTGCGCGTTAAAGGGTTCCTCCCCTTCACGGACGCTCACGCGCCTTGAAGTGCCGTCGGGGAGTATCTCGTAGGACTGCTGGTTGTCAATCAGATTGGCCAGCATGATCTGGGATAGAACCTGCTCATGCACAGTCTTGTTGACCAGCGGCACGAGGGTCTCGACGCGGCGGTCGAGGTTGCGCGGCATCATGTCCGCCGAGCCGATATAGACTAGCGCCTTCTCATGCGGTAGGCCGTGGCCGTTGCCGAAACAGAAGATCCGGCTGTGCTCGAGGAAGCGTCCGACGATCGAGCGCACCCAGATATTCTCCGAAAGACCCTCGACCTGCGGCCTGAGGCAGCAGATGCCGCGGACCACGAGCTCGACCTTCACGCCGGCCTGGCTCGCATCATAGAGCGCATCGATGATTTCGGGGTCGACCAGCGAGTTCATCTTCATCCAGATCGCCGCCGGCTTGCCGGCCTTGGCATGCTCGATCTCCTCGCGGATATGCTTGAGGATGCGAGGCCGCATGGTATTGGGCGAAACCGCCAGCTTCATCCCTTCTTCCGGCTCGCCATAGCCGGTGATGAAGTTGAAGACATTGGCCATGTCGTGGGCAATCACCGGGCTGCAGGTGAAGTAGGACAGGTCGGTGTAGATCTTTGCCGTGACCGGGTGGTAATTGCCGGTGCCGAGGTGGCAATAGGTCCTGAGCCGTCCGTCCTCGCGGCGCACGACCATGCTCATCTTCGCATGCGTCTTGAGTTCGATGAAGCCGAACACGACCTGCACGCCTGCGCGTTCGAGGTCGCGCGCCCAGCGGATATTGGCCTCTTCGTCGAAGCGTGCCTTGAGCTCGACCAGCGCCGTCACCGACTTCCCGGCCTCGGCCGCATCGGCGAGCGCGCGGACGATCGGGCTGTCGTTCGAGGTGCGATAGAGCGTCTGCTTGATCGCTACGACGTCGGGGTCGCGCGCCGCCTGAATCAGGAACTGCACGACGACGTCGAAGCTCTCATAGGGGTGATGGACGATCATGTCCTTCTCGCGGATCGCTGCGAGGCAGTCGCCGGCATGTTCGCGCACCCGTTCCGGGTGGCGGGCATTGTAGGCGGAGAAACGCAGGTCGTCGCGCGGCGCCTTGGTGATCTCCGAGAGCGCGTCGAGCGCGAGAAAGCCGGGGAGAACGGCGGTACGGTTGGAGGGAACGCCGAGCTCGTGGGTGACGAAATTCCTCAGCGGCTGCGGCATCTCGCTGTCGGTCTCGACGCGGATCACCGAGCCGCGCCGGCGGCGCTTGAGCGCACTTTCATAGAAGCGCACCAGGTCTTCGGCTTCTTCCTCGACTTCGATATCGCTGTCCCTGATGAGGCGGAACGTGCCTGAACCCTCGACCTTGTAGCCCGGGAAGAGTTTGCCGATGAAACTCAGGACCGTGTCCTCGAGCGTGATGTAGCGGACCGTGCCCTTGTGATCCGGCAGGCGGATGAAGCGGTTGAGCGCCTGCGGCAGACGGATGAGCGCCGTCATCGGCTCCTTGCCGGTGAGGCTCGACAATTGCAGCGCGATCGAAAAGCCGAGATTGGGAATGAATGGGAACGGATGCGCCGGGTCGACCGACAGCGGCGTCAGCACCGGGAAGATCGCCTCGTCGAATTCCTTCTCCAGCCAGGCGCGGTCTTCCTTGGACAGCGCACTGGGGCGGACGATCAGGATGTCCTCGCGGGCGAGATATTGCTGCAGCACGGCCAGCGCCGCCTGCTGTTCCATCTGCAGATTGTTGATTTCCTTGAGGATCGCCTCGAGCTGCTCGGCCGGCGTCCGGCCATCCGGGCTCTTGATCGTGACATTGGCGCGGACCTGGCCTTCGAGGCCGGCGACACGCACCATGAAGAATTCGTCGAGATTGTTGGCCGAGATCGACAGGAACCTGACCCGCTCGAGCAGCGGATGGTTGGTGTTCAGGGTTTCCTCGAGCACACGGCGGTTGAACTGCAGCCAGGAAAATTCGCGGTTGATGAACCGCTCGGGGCTATGCCGGATCGGTATATCCCCTGCCACCGGCGGATCGGACGGCAGTTCCGTCGGCAATGTGGCCACGCTTCCTTCCATGCTATCCAACTCCGCTACTCCCCGCCGCCTGCATCGCAGCAGCGATTATTACAGAATGATGACAGTCGCGTGACAGTCAATCGCCCCTATCAATCACCCTGCGGCAACGACCCCAGCACTTCCGCAGCCAACGCCCGGTTGATCCGTGTGCCCCGCGCCAACGCCAGCCGGTCGAGTCGCTCGACGATTGCCTGGGCTGCAGCGAGCGAACGCTCCATGCGCGGTACGATATAGGCAATGATCTTGTCGTCCAGCAACAACTGCCGGTCGGCGAAAAGTTTCAGCAGGATCTGGCTGAGCAGCAGGTCGTCCGGCGGGCCTATCTCCACCGTCGTCGCTGCCTTGAGGCGAGAGGCGAGGTCCGGCAGCGTGACGCCCCAGGCCATCGGCCAGCTCCGCGCAGTGATCAGCAGGTTGGTGCCTGCCGAGCGTACAGCGTTGATCAGGTGGAAGAGTTCCGTTTCGTCGAAGCCATCACGGTCGGCGTCCTCCACGAGCACCGGCCCCTCGCCCGCCAAAGTCACGGCATCCGAGCCCGGCACCGCCTGTACCCGCGTGGCGCCGCTGTTGCGAACCCACACCTCGGCGAGATGCGACTTGCCCGACCCCTCCGGCCCGGTGATGATGACGACGGGCGACGGCCAGTCCGGCCAGCGGTCGATGATCGAGGCCGCGGCACTCACGGGATCGGAGATCACGAGGTCGTCGCGCCCGCTCGCCGCCTCATGGCGGAATTCGAGCGGCAGTTGCTCGGGCTTTCCGACTCTGGCTGTCATGCGGGCACTCTATCACTTTTCCTTGACGATCAGAACCGTTGCATCATGGGCGATGACTTCCGCTTCGTCCGGCCGCACACCGCCGTGGTAGAGATCACTGTCGAGATAACGAGAGATCGCATAGCGCACCAGCACGGCGATCGAGGCGGACGCCGGCACGGCCACCATCAGCCCGACGAAACCGAACAGCGCGCCGAAGGCCAGCAAAGCGAACATCAGCCAGACCGGATGCAGGCCGACGCGCTCGCCGATCAGCTTGGGCTGCAGCACATAGCCGTCGACGATCTGGCCGACGAAAAAGATGCCGGCAATCAGCCCGATCCACGGATAGTCCGGCCAGAACTGCACAAGCGCCACGCCGACTGAAAGCACCAGGCCAAGCAGCGAGCCGAGATAGGGAATGAAGGAAACGAGCCCCGAGACGATGCCGATCAGCAGACCGAAATTGAGCCCCACCAGCGACAGGCTGCCGCCGTAGAAGATCGCCAAGACGAGGCAGATCGTGCCCTGTCCGCGCACGAAACCAGCGATCGCATGGTCCATCTCGCCGGCCAGCCGGCGCACGACACTTACCCAGTCTCGCGGCACCCAATTGTCGACCTTGGCAACCATCTTGTCCCAATCGAGCAGGATGTAGAAGGCGACGATCGGGGTGATGACCAGGAGCGACAGGATGTCGATGAGCGCCTTGCCGGAGGCCCAGATTTGCACGAAGACACCGGCGAGGAAGCTCGCGCCTTCGCCCGCATATTTGGCGACATTCTCCTTGAGCGTGCCGATCTGGTCCTTGAGCCAGGGTGGCAGGATCTGCGAATTGGGATCGGCGACCAGCTGCTGCAGGCTGGTGACATAGCCAGGCACCTTCTCGGCAAAGTCTGTCGCCTGGCTTGCGAGCAGTGGGATGACGATGATGAAGGCGATCACCAGAAGGACGACGAAGGTGAGCAGGATGAGCGAGGTCGCAGCCGATCGGGACAGGCCCCAGCTTTCGAGCCGGTCGGCCACAGGATCGAGGAAGTAAGCGAGCGCCATGCCGGCCACGAAGGGCAAGAGGATGGTCGAGAACAGCCAGAGGAAGACAATGAAGACAGCAAGCACGAGCAGCCAGAACACGACCTGACGCCTGAGGCTCCTGCCAGAAATATGCGTGGTCATCCGTCCATCTCCGTGAACTATCCCTGGAGGCAATAGGATGGCGGTACTATATGGTCAAGAGTAGGATGGGCAAGGTCCACGCACGCCCGCAAGCCGAGTGCTTCGGCGCCATTCCCGCCAGCATGCATTCCTGAATGACCCGGTTCGGAAGCTTCACAATACTCTCAGCGGAGAGACCAAGAATGAGAATGACCGAAGAAGACACCTCTCCAGTCCTCAACGAGAACGACGGCCTCTGGCCGTCGCGCAAGGGCCGGGTGCTTGACTGGCTGGTCAACGATACGCGCGGCGAGCGCTTCATCGACAATGTCCTGATCGGCCTGTCCGAGCGGCTCGTGGAAGCCGGCGTACCCGTCGCCCGCACATCGCTGCATTTCCGGACCAACCATCCGCAGTGGCGCGGCGCCCGACTCATGTGGAAGACCGGCCTCAAAGAGGCGGAGATCGACCTCTATGGCTACGAGGTCGAGAATACCCAGCTCTTCCTGCGCAGCCCGCTGAAGGTGCTTCATGACGGCGCGCGTGAATTGCGCAAGAATCTGGCGGCGCCGGTCCTCGATCCCGAGAACGAGGCGTCTCTGTATGCCGACTTGCGCGCCGAGGGTCTCACCGACTATGTGGCTCTGCCGCTCGACCATACGCTTGGAAAGCGCCATGTCGTAACCTTCGCAACAAGTCGGCCGGGCGGCTTCACCGAGGACCATGTGGAGGTATTCAAAGACCTTCTGCCGGTCTTGTCACTGGTCACCGAGGTTCGCATCAAGAATGTGATGGCGCGAACGCTGCTGCAGACCTATGTCGGCCCACATGCAAGCGAGGCGATCCTCGCCGGCGCCACGACCCGCGGCAGTGGCGTGACAATGAGTGCGGCGATCATGATCTGCGATCTCCGCGATTTCACCACGCTCTCCTCGCTCTGGCCGCGCGACTATGTGATCGAACTGCTCAACGGCTATTTCGACGCGCTGTCCGGCCCGATCGAGGACCATGGCGGCGAGATCCTGAAATTCATGGGCGACGGGCTGCTCGCCGTCTTCCCGCTCGACGTTCCCACTGCCTGCAACGACCTTCTCAAAGCGATCCGGAAGGGCCGCGCCGCCATGGCTGCTCTCAACGAACAAAGCCGGGCAAACGGCCATCCCCAGCTTGGCTACGGCGTGGGCGTCCATCTCGGCGACGTGATGTATGGCAATATCGGCTCGCAGAAGCGTCTCGATTTCACGGTCATCGGCCCGGCCGTGAACATTGCCTCACGGCTCGAGACGCTGACCAAGGAGGTTCTCCATCCCGTGCTGCTGTCGCGCGCCTTCGTCGAACGGGCGGCCTGTCAGGACGAGGTCGAGAATCTGGGCGCGTTTGAGCTCAAGGGGTTGGAAGAACCAGTGGAGGTGTCCGCGCTGAAACTCGGCTGAACGCGGCGCATCGAGGCCGCAAGGTTAGGCACCGTGGCATTTCTTGAATTTTTTCCCCGAGCCGCACGGGCAAGGATCGTTGCGTCCAACGCGGGGCCTCGCTTGCCCGCCCTCGATCTCCATGTCACCGCGGAAATAGTGCCATTTTCCGCCGATCCGCCGGAACTCGGATCGCTCCGAGAGGATGCCTATCTGGCCATTCTCGCGGAATCGCACCTTGAAGGTCACGCTGCCAACATCATCGCCCTCGAGCCCATCCGTCGTCCCGAGAATTTCGAGCCCTAGCCACTCGCTACCCTTGATCGAGCGCTTGAGATCCGCTCGATCGAATTTCATGAGCGCCTCGCCGGCCGACGTCATCTGCAGATAGTCGACGTCGCCGACCACATAGGCCGAATAACGCGACCGCATCAGCGCTTCCGCAGTTTCGGCAGGGTGGCCGGCGATGACGGGCTGGCAGCAGAACTCGAACGGCTTGGTCGAACCGCAGGGGCAGGTGGTCATGGTTTGTCTGGTCTCCGTATTCTGGCTTCACCATTCGAGGCTTCCCAACGCCTTGCATGATGGATTTGCAGCGATCATGCCAAATCGCCGCAAATCCATCATGCAAGGGGTTCAACACCGGAACAACCCTGGTGAGGCCTGCCCTAACCTTCACGACCTCGTCACCCTGAGGAAATCCGTCAAAGCCACTGGCATTCCCGGCATCCATCCGCTATTCGCTTCCCGCAAACGACCCAGACCGGAGCCCATGATGACCGACGCCCCGAACAATGGCCTGAAGCGCAACGGCCTCACCTATAGCGATGCGGGCGTCGACATCGATGCCGGCAACCTGATGGTCGAGAAAATCAAGCCGCTGGTACGTTCGACCCGCCGGCCGGGCGCCGATACCGAGATCGGCGGCTTCGGCGGTCTGTTCGACCTCAAGGCCGCAGGGTTCAGCGATCCGATCCTGGTTGCCGCCAATGACGGCGTCGGCACCAAGCTCAAGGTGGCGATCGACGCCGGCAAGCATGACACTGTCGGCATCGACCTCGTCGCCATGTGCGTCAACGACCTCGTGGTGCAGGCCGCCGAGCCGCTGCTGTTCCTAGACTATTTCGCCACCGGCAAGCTCGATCCCGACCAGGGCGCCGACATCGTCGCCGGCATCGCCGAAGGCTGCCGCCAGGCCGGCTGCGCGCTGATCGGCGGCGAGACGGCCGAAATGCCGGGCATGTACCGCGAAGGCGATTACGATCTCGCAGGCTTTGCCGTCGGTGCCGCCGAACGCGGCCAGCTGTTGCCGGCTGGCGATATCGCCGAAGGCGACGTCATCCTCGGCCTGGCCTCCTCGGGCGTTCATTCCAATGGCTATTCGCTGGTCCGCAAGATCGTCGAGCTTTCCGGCCTCGGCTGGGATGCCAAGGCACCCTTCGACGCCGACAAGACGCTGGGCGAAGCTCTGCTGACGCCGACCAGGATCTATGTGAAGCCGCTGCTCAAGGCGATCCGCGAGACCGGCGCGATCAAGGCGTTGGCACATATTACCGGCGGTGGCTTCCCGGAGAATATTCCGCGTGTGCTGCCGAAGACGCTCGCTGCTGAAGTCGATCTCGCTACCATCCCGGTCAAGCCGGTCTTCCGCTGGCTTGCCGCGACCGGCGGCGTCGCCGAGAAGGAAATGCTGCGCACCTTCAACTGCGGCATCGGTATGATCGCCGTGGTCCCGGCGGACAAGGCCGAAGCGGTTGCGGCCGTCCTCACCGGCGAAGGCGAAACCGTCGTGACGCTCGGCCGCATGATCGCCCGCACCGACGGTGCAGCCGGCGTCAGCTACAAGGGCGCGCTCGCCCTATGACATCGACGAGAAAGCGCGCCGCGATCATGATATCGGGCGGCGGCTCGAACATGTCCACATTGATCGCCGCCTCGAAGGCAGCTGATTATCCCGTCGAGTTCGTCGGTGTGATCTCGGACCACAAGGATGCCGGCGGCCTGGCCAAGGCGGAAGCGGCGGGCGTTTCGGCCATCGCCTTCGAGCGCAAGGACTTTTCGTCCAAGGCCGCGCATGAGGCGGTTATCCTCGCCCATCTCGCCGGCCTGAACCTCGATTTCATCTGCCTTGCCGGCTATATGCGGCTGCTCTCGACCGACTTCATCGGCGTCTGGCGCGGCAAGATCATCAACATCCACCCTTCCCTGCTGCCGCTCTTTCCCGGCCTGCACACCCATCAACGCGCGATCGACGCCGGCGCCAAGCTGGCTGGCTGCAGCGTGCATTTCGTCACGGAAGGCGTCGACGAAGGCCCCCTCGTCGCCCAGGCCGCCGTCCCTGTCCTGGAAGGCGACACGGCCGAGACTTTGGCCGCCCGGGTGCTGAAGGCCGAGCACAAGCTCTACGCCGCCGCCTTGCGCAAAGTTGCCGGTGGTGACTTCGGGACCGACGAGGCCGCTCAGCTCGTCTCTTTCGGCTGATACAATTCGCTAAAATTCCAGCAAATCCCCTCACCTCAAATAAACTGCCTGCCAACTCATCCCCGCCCCCAAAGCCGTTGTTAAGCTCGTCTTAACGGCGCTCACCACCAATGAGTGTCACGACGCGAAGGGGTTGTTATGCGCAAACTCATGTCCATCTGGCGTGTTCTGCCGAAAGGGCAGCAGTTCTTTCTGGTGCTGCTCGCGACGTTCATCGTCATTCCCTTCGTCGCCCTGCTCTTCCTCCAGGTCTACAACGCCTACACGCTGACCCAGCTCGGCAACGATATTTCCGTCCAGCAGGACGAGTGGAAGCGCCGCGCCGCCAGCCTCAATGCCAATGTCGTGCCGGAAAGCCTGAAGAGCCCGGCGAACCAGTTCGCCTACCAGCTTCTCGAAGTCCACGGCGACATGGTGGCCGAGCGCCGGCTCGTCGTCACGATCCAGCAACCGCTCGGGGAGAAAAAGCAGAAATCCGGCAAGATCGTCACCGAGGAAGAGCTGCTCAATGCGGCGAACGACCGGATCCAGGAGATCGGTGAGAGCGAATGCGTGGCACTTTTGGAGACGCTGGCTGGCCAATGCACGGTGATGTCCGCCACCGGCCGCGCGATCGGCGACAATGCCTATGAGTATCAGCTGCAGCTGGCTTTCGCGGAGAAAAATCCTCTCGGCATGATCGATCCGAAGGCCTCTTACGAATTCCTCGTGACCAAATCGAGCCCCGGCAAGACCGCGACGGCCTCGCGAATCTTCTTCGAAAAGTCGGCCGCGCAGCGCAAGCGCATCTATAGGGACGTGGCCGCGACCTGCGCTGCGATCCGCGTGAAATCGGGCAATTGCAGCGTCACCGGCCTGTCGATCGCCTCGAAACTCGACCGCGGCACGCCCATGGTCCGGCTTTCCGCCTCCGCAGCTTACGCGAGCCTTGTGCTGGCGCAGGACATCACCGCCTCCACCCGTTGAAGCAGTGTCCACCGATGTTATCCTCGATCAGCGCCGATTCGAGGAGACTTGCATGAAGCCTTGGCTGATCATTCTGTCCGCGACCGTGTACAGCCTGCCGGCCGCAGTCCATGCGGAAGACATGCTCCTGACCTCTGCCGACGGCGCGGTGGTCTTCCGCGGCAGCTACGGCATCACCGCCATCGAGGCCAACGAACTCGTCTACCAAGGAAAATGGAAGGTCTCCCAGCTCATCTGGGAGAGCAGTGCCATCAGCACCTTCACCGGCCAGGCAAAGGTAGACTTCGACCAGTTCTTCCTTCGGGCAACCGGCACGATCGGCATAAACGGCGACGGCCATATGCGCGACTACGACTGGTTCATCCAGGACAAGCCCTGGACGCACCGCTCCGTCCATCCCGACACCCGCCTCAACCACTATTTCACAGGTACCATCGAAGCGGGCCGCGAAGTGCTTTCCTATGACGGCACGACCGTCTCGCTCGGCGGCGGCGTCAAATATACCGACGTGAAATGGACCGCCTGGGGCGGCTCCTATGTCTATTCGTCATCCGGCTTCCGAGACCTGAAGGGCGATTTCCCCGACAATGAGAAGGGCATCAGCTATCGCCAGCAATGGCCTGTCCCCTTTCTCGGCATCGACCTGACGCATAGTGAAGGCCCCTGGACTTTCGCCGGCGGCTTCCAGGGCGGCGTCGCCGTCAATGGCAAGGGCACCGACGACCACTGGATGCGCGACCTGCGTTTCATCGACCATATCGAAACGACACCGGCGGTGATGATCACCGGCTCGGCCGAATACGAGGTCCGGCCCAACACCGCATTCTTCGTCTCCGGCGCCTTCGACCAGATCATCCGCGGCCGCGCCGATACCGACATGATCGACACGCTCAACGGCGGCAAGCGCAAATTCCCCGATGGCGCGGGGGCGGACTACATGTCGGTGACGGTGTCGCTGGGGTTGCGCGGAAAATTCTGATCTTGCAGGCGAGCCGCTGATGTCATATATTTTGCCCATGATATGGAGCAATTTCGATGACATCGAGCGTGGCGCTTCGGTTATCTCTTGCCAGTGAAAGCACCGCCGACGAACTGACTGCCGCACTCGGCATCAGCAAGCGTGAGTTGGCGGAGACGGCGGGCATTGCGTCGGGTAATCTCAATCGCAAGGCTCGCGCCAATTCTGCACAGACGCAAAATCGCCTGCGCGAAACAGCTGAAATCCTTCATCGCGTCACACCCTGGGCCGGCGGGATCAAGCAAGCCTTCGCCTGGTATCGCTCGGAGCCTCTCTCTGAGTTTGGTGGCAGAACGGCCGAAAGCTTGGTCAAGTCGGGCAAGGCCGTCGCCGTGCGCGATTATCTCGATCACGTGGCGCTGGGCGGATTTGCGTGAATTTTTCCGGCTTTGCCTATCGTGCGCACGATCCGAAATGGGCCTTCGACCCGCTTTCGGGCGAAGGGGCTTCCATTCACGGCGGCAGATTCAATCCCAAGGGCGTACCGGCGCTTTACCTCGCAACGACACTAGAAGGCGCGGTGCTGGAAGCAAGCCATGGTTTTGCCTATCGCTTCGAGCCGCTGACCATCTGCACCTACGAGATCGCGGCGATCGAAATCGGAGATCTTACCGACGGGGTGCTTCTCGCCGGCGAGGGAATCAATATCGATGACCTCGGCTCGCCTTGGATGCTCGAGACATCCGGGGGAAATCGCCCTCGATCCTGGTCCGTATATGACAAACTCGCCAAGCGGTGGGCAGGGATTTCGGTACCTTCGTTTGCCCGCAGCGCTCGGTCGGAGTTTCGAAACATAGTGCTCTGGCGATGGAACACCGGCCCGCTGGATCGGGTGAGCATTTTCGACCCAAACGACCGTCTGCCGAAAGACCAGCGATCGTGGCAGTAACTCACGCGCAGTAGCGCATCTTCGCCCATTGCAGCATCATGACCGTCTTGCCGTCGCAGATCTCGCCGGTTGTGATCATCGCGAAGGCGGCGTCGAGCGTCAGTTCGAGCACCTCGATATCCTCGCCTTCGGATTCGAGGCCACCGCCCTCGCCCACCTTCTTCGCCAGATCGATCTCGGCGGCGAAGAAGCTGACGCGCTCGGTCAACGTGCCCGGCGACATGTAGGCGTCAAAGATGAATTCGGCATTCTCGACGAGATAGCCGGTCTCCTCCATCGCCTCCCGCGCGATGGCTTCCGCCGGATGATCGCCGTCGAGCAATCCAGCGGGGACTTCGATCATCCAGCCTTCGCCGCCATTGAGATAGACGGGCACTCGGAGCTGGCGGACGAGCACGACGGATTTGCGTGCGGAATCATAGAGCAGGATGGCTGCGGCATTGCCGTGGTCGTGGATCTCGCGCTCGACGGTGATGCGGCCTCCGGAGCGTGTGGCGTGCTCGATCGTGACCTTCTCGAGATTGACAAAGCGCTTGGACAGGGTCTGCCGGTCGAGCAGCGTGATCCTGGGATCGGATTTCGGGGTCATGGATGGGCTATTTCCTCAGCCAGACATGGTTGTCGTGCAGGCCGACGCCGCCAAAAGGTGCCGCTGCGTCCGCGCTGGTCAGCGCATTGATGCCCTCGCCGTCGAGATGCGCCTTGTTGGGCCAGAGACCCTCGGCGATCACGGTGCCGACCTTGGCGAGAGCGGTGACGCGGGCATGGATGCGCAGCGATGCGCGTTCATTGCCGATCGTGACGATGTCGCCCGTCACGATGCCTTCGCGTTCAGCATCCGCAGGCGCGATCATCAGTTCGGGCTTGCCCTCTTTCTCGCGCGACGTCTTGGTCTCGGCGAAGGTGGAGTTGAGGAAGTTGCGCGCCGGCGGCGTGGCCAGACGGTAAGGGTGCATCGCGTCTGCCTCCTCGATCGAGGCCCAATAGTCCGGGAAAACAGGCAGGGTCTCGACCGGTCCCATCAGGCCCATGCTATCAGGCGCTCGCGTCGGGCCTCGCTGGCCCTTCCAGTCCGGCTTGAAGCGGAACTTACCATCGGGATGGGCGAAACCGTTGAGATAGTGTGCTGTCTCGAAATCCGGCTGGCGGTCGATCCACTTGTCGCTGAGCATATCATCATAACCCACCCCGACAGGCGCGAGGATGGCATCGATGTGCTCGCGCTCGGAAAGGCCGAAGCCGGGCATGTCGGCGACGCCGAGGCGCTTGGCCAGTTCCTCGATGACGAAGAGATTGGTGCGGACATCCTCCGGCGGCTCGATCAGCTTGGGCCCGAGCAGGATGTGGCTCTGGCCGCCGCCGCGATAGATATCGTCGTGCTCGACGAACATGGTGGCGGGCAGCACGATATCGGCGATATCGGCGGTTTCGGTCATGAACTGTTCGTGGACCGCGACGAACAGATCCCCGCGGGCAAAACCCTGCCGGACCAGCCGCTGTTCTGGTATGATATTCACCGGATTGGTGTTCTGGATCAGCATCGCCGTTACCGGTGCGCCGCCCTGCAACGAGGCCTTGTCGCCAGTCAGGATCCGGCCGAGTTCGGTTTGCGGCAAATGGCGGATCGCGGGGTCGATCATGGACGCCCCGGTGAGCAGGCGGCTATCCATGCCGAAAATGCCGGCATTGGAGTGGAAGCCGCCGCCGCCTTCATACTGGAACGAGCCGAGCACCACCGGCACCGACAGCGCCGCGTGCATCGAAACGGTGCCATTCCGCGACCGGGTGAAGCCGTATCCGAGGCGGAAATAGGTCTTCCTGGTCGTGCCGACGAGGCGGGCGAAAGCTTCGATTTCCTCGACGGAGAGGCCAGTGATCAGGGCGGCCCATTCCGGCGTACGGGTCGCAAGATGGGCTTCGAGGCCCGAGGGATCGTCGGCGTATTTGGCGAGATAGGCGCGATCGGCATGGCCATCGCGGAAGGCGACATGCATGACGGCGCAGGCAAGCGCGGCATCCGATCCCGGCTTCAGGATCAGCTTCATGTCCGCCTGCTTCATCGTCGGATTGTCGTAGATGTCGATGACCACGATCTTGGCGCCGCGCTCCTTGCGGGCGCGGATCGCATGGGTCATGACATTGACCTGTGTCGAGACGGCATTCGTGCCCCAGATCACCACGCAATCGGATTTCGCCATTTCGCGCGGATCGGGGCCGCGCAGAACGCCGGTGCCCATCACATAGCCGGTCCAGGCCTGGTTGGTGCAGATCGAGTCGAAGAAGCCGGAATATTTCTTGGCGTGGCGGAGCCGGTCGATGGAATCGCGCTGCACCCAGCCCATCGTGCCGGCATAATAATACGGCCATACGGTCTCGGAGCCGAGACGCGCCTCGGCCTTGAGGAAGGCTTCGGCGATCTCGTCGAGCGCGTCCGCCCAGTCGATTCGCTGCCAGTTGCCCGCGCCCTTGGCGCCGGTGCGGCGCGTCGGATGTATCAGCCGGTCGGGATGGTAGAGCCGTTCGGCATAGCGCGCGACCTTGGCGCAGATCACGCCCGCCGTGTAGCTGTTGTCCTCGGACCCTCGCACGCGGCCCATGCGCCCATCGGCGCCGATCTCGATGTCGAGCGCGCAGGTGGAGGGACAGTCATGCGGACAGGCGGTGTGGCCGACCTTGACTTTTTCGATGTTGTCGGAGGCCAGGTGGCCCCTAGGGGTGGCGATGTTCATGGCATTTCTATAGGACACAGCGAACGCGGCGGAAAGGCGGCGCCTTCGCAATCGCAAAATATCATCTTGCTATCACGGGAAGTCATGAATTACCGCCACATCTATCATGCCGGCAATTTCGCCGATGTTCTCAAGCACGCGGTGCTGGCGCGTCTGATCGCGTATCTCAAGCTCAAGGACAAGCCCTTCCGGGTGATCGATACCCATGCCGGCATCGGTGTCTATGATCTCTCCAGCGAGGAGGCGCAGAAGACCGGCGAGTGGCTTGGCGGCATCGGCAAGCTGCTGGGCAAGGACCTGCCGAAGGCTGTCGCACCGTTGCTCGCGCCTTATCTCGATGTCGTCAAGTCGCTGAATGCGACGAGCAATGTGCGGCTCTATCCCGGCTCGCCGAAGCTCGCGCGCATGCTCCTGCGCAAGGAAGACCGGCTGTCGCTGATGGAACTGCATCCCGCGGATTGCGAGACGCTGCAGGGCAATTTCGCCGACGACTTCCAGACGCGCGTCACCCATCTCGACGGCTGGCTGGCGCTCAATGCGCATGTGCCGCCGAAGGAAAAGCGCGGCCTGATCCTGGTCGACCCCCCCTTCGAGGAACCGAACGAATATGCGCGACTGGTCGACGGTCTCGGCAAAGCCTGGCGGAAATTTCCAGGCGGTGTTTATTGTCTCTGGTATCCGCTCAAACGCGGCGCGCCGATAAAGGACTTCACGAAGGCGCTCTATGAGCTTGAAATTCCAAAGATGTTGTCGGCCGAGCTAACGGTGCGGAGCGAGCGCGAGGACGGGCTCACCGGCTCCGGCCTCATCATCGTCAACCCGCCCTACACGCTCAAGGGTGAGCTCGACATCCTGCTGCCATTCCTCAAGGAGAAGCTGGGGCAGGATCGGTTTGCCGGCAACAGGATTGCCTGGATCAGAGGCGAGTGAATATCACTCACATGGTAAGCTTGGGCATGTTGATGACCTTCATGAACAATGCGTTCATGGCCTCGTCGATGCCCTGAGAGGGGCTGACTTCGAAGAAGAGGCCGTCAGTAGCGCATGCCTTCATCTCGGTCCCTATCTCCGAGCGGAAGGGTTTGATCCAGTCGCGATACCAACCGTTGTTTTCGATCGACAGATAGGTCGTGTAGAGCACCGCGATTTGAATATTGTTCTTTTTGATCTGATCACAGATCTTTATATCGATCGGCGATTGGCATCGACCGCTTGTGACCTTCTTCTTGCATCCGGATGGATTGTAGCTGTCGTTGACCCCATCAGACACGAAAAAGAGGACTTTCTGGCGGTCCGTGTTGTTAAGGCCTGTGCCGCCCTCGTCCATGACTTTCTTAAGCTCCTTGAGCATCTTTTCAAAGTCTGTCTGCTGGTCGTTGTCGTAGCCTTGATGGGGAATCGACATTAGGTCGAGGGTTGCAGTCTTCGACTTCACGTCATCCAGATCGCTTGAAAGGGGAGCCACATCGGTCAATTCAACCTTGGTAGCCTTCGCGCCCATTGAATAGACGGCCATGCGATACTGGTTCGAGTAGCGACGAACAGTCTTCGCTGTGTCCATCATCTTCTGAGCTGCCTTGCTGACGAGGTGGACCCGAAGGGTTACGCCAAGCGTTTTTGACAAGGCATAATAGTCGTTGGTGCTGCCTTCGATATGGCATGCGAACGCGCACTTGTCGGGGGTATTTGCTTCCATCTTTTCAATGTCTGTGGTCGTCGCCCCGAGTCCCATGGACGGCGAATTGTCCAGCATTAGATGAAAGTCGATGTAATTTGCCGGCACGTAGCTGCCCTCTGCCACGCCTGCGATCCGCACGGTGCGGATTCCGAACATGCCGAGGAAGCTCGTGGGCACACTGCCGGAATAGGCGACATGGGAGGTGAATGTCACACCGCTCCGCTTGATGACAATTTCGGTGCCGGAAAGATAGGACTTGGTCTTGGCAGACAAGTTAGCCCCGAACAGGTTCTGCGCATCCTCCTTGGCCAATGCGAGCTCGCCGGTCAGGCTCTGGCTCAGTGCGGCTACGACGCCGGCCGACTGTTCAGCCAGCGCGCTGATTGCGGCGCTGTCTGCCGCCGTCTGCAATTCTCCTCGGATCGACAAGGCGTAGCTGTAATCCAGGGCCGCACCCATGCCCATTGCCATTGGCGCCATGATCAAGCCCAGCACCATGCCGAAGTTTCCGCATTTGTTGGTGATCAGTCTGGCAACGAGTTTCTTCATGGCAAGTCCAGCAAGTTCGATTGATGAAATCTACTTACGCTTCTTGCGCGGCTATCCGGTTAACAGTTCCCATCGCGCAGCATCGCCGCCGCCCGATATTTAAGCGACGGTGAATTTTCCATAAATTTTCCGGCTTTGGTCAGTCATTCCGCCATCGCACCTTTCCCTGATCCAAAAAATCGATGGAATGCACGAGAATGGAACGTTCTGAAATGATGCAGACGTTATAGTTCGGCACGAGGTCACCATAGCCCATGCGTCCAGCAATGCCGGAAAAATCGGGCCAGCAGGCGTGGCAGGTCGATCGCGGCGCCGAGAAGGGGATGCCATGGATGGCGCCGCTGAGGGTGAAGTGGCAGTGACCGAAGAAGATGTGCCTCACCACGCGTTTGTACTCTCCAAGTAGAGCCTGAAACTGTGCTTCCTGCACGATCCCGATACGATCGGCATTGGCGACATGAACCCCGGTAGGGTTGTGATGCATGAACAGCCAGGCGCCGACGCCCTCGTGCACGGCTCGCTGCAGTTCGGTCTTCAACCAGGCAAGCCGGGTTTCGCCGTAGTGTCCGGCATGGGTACCCTTCTCCGCTGTATCGAGATAAATGAACCGGCCGACAGGGACGTCCTCTACCCATTGCACATAACCGTTCGGGTCGAACGCCGCTCCGGGGAAGATCGAACGGAAGGTTTCGCGGTCGTCATGGTTGCCGACCAATAGCGCGGCTCCAGCTGCCCTTGGAGCGGGTATGTCGCAAGGATATCCCTGAGCCGGATATAGCTTTCGCGCAGTCCGTGATGGGTGAGATCGCCGGTGATAACGATCCGCTCGGCGTCGGCATGAAATTCCGCAATGTGGCCGAGGCACGCCTTGAAATTGGCGACGGGATCGATGCCGAGGATCGGTTCGGGATTGATGTGGATGTCGGAGATATGGATGAGCTTCGGGAGGAAAATGCGGGGCGGAAATCGCTCATAGGCAGGAGACTGTGACAGCTTTGCACTTGACCCGCCAACGGCAAGCGGATCAAGGTGCGGCTCTTTGAGAATGGAGTGAAACCATGTTTGGCAGACGTCTGGCAATGGCGATCGGACTGGCGGCCCTGGTGGCGGCGGCGACGGCGCATGCAGGCGAATTCAAGCTGCCCGGGTTGTCGGATCTGCCCAATTCGACTGACCAATGCGCGACCGCGACGGTTCTGAACAATCTGAAGCGCGATGTCGACCACAAGTTTCGCGGCTACACCAAGACCAAACTGTTCCTGGTCGAGATCATCAATCCCGTCGAAACCTATTCTCGCGAGCGCGACGAGACGCACACGGTCGACCGCAAGTGGTGCCATGCCAAGGCACGGATGAACGACCGTACCATCAGGGACATGTGGTATATTCTGGAAAAGCCCTGGAGCCTCGCTGGGGCACCTTTGTTTACGGGTGTCGAGTTCTGCATTGTCGGCCTTGATCCCTGGAAGGTTTATGGCAAGGATTGCTCGACGATCCGCAACAATATCGGCTGGTGAGCCGGGTGGCGCGCTGGTGCCTCTGCCTGCTGACGATCTTGGCCGGGCTGATCGTGCCGCAGGCCGCCAGCGCTGACGATTTCGACTTCTACGTGCTGTCGCTCTCATGGTCGCCGAGCTGGTGCGCCAGCAACGACCGTGACGGCTCGACCGCGCAGTGTGACGGACGCCGGGCCTACACTTTCATCGCCCATGGCCTCTGGCCGCAGAACGAGCGCGGCTGGCCGGAATATTGTTCGAGCTCGGAGTCCGAGCGCGTGCCGCAGGCGCTCGCGAAGACGCTCTACGACATCATCCCCTCGGCCGGCCTCGCCGGCCATGAATGGCGCAAGCACGGCACCTGTTCGGGGCTGACGCAGCGGATCTATTTCGACACGCTCAGGGCCGCCTATCGGAAGATCAGGTTGCCGCCCACGATCTTCGATGGCCGCATCCAGCGCCGTCTTGCCACCGACGAGATCGAGACGCTGTTTGCCCGCGCCAATCCCGGCCTGAAGACGGATGCAATCGCGGTCGGCTGCGAAGGCGGCCAGTTGAGCGAGATCCGCATCTGCATGACGAAGTCATTGACCTTCCGCGCCTGCGCGGAGGTGGATA
Source organism: Rhizobium sp. SRI_017 (assembly GCF_057586295.1). Taxonomy (NCBI): domain Bacteria; kingdom Pseudomonadati; phylum Pseudomonadota; class Alphaproteobacteria; order Hyphomicrobiales; family Rhizobiaceae; genus Rhizobium; species Rhizobium sp. SRI_017. The sequence continues at coordinate 52,918 of NZ_JBYCZP010000014.1, forward strand.
GAAACGCCTGCCGGACGCGCATGATCAGCGTGCCCGCCCTACCCTGAGGTTTTCATGAAGCTGCTCTATTCTTCCACCTCGCCCTATTCGGCCAAGGCGCGAATGGCCGCCGTCCATCTCGGTCTCGATGTCGAGGCCGTGCCGACCAAGACCGATGGCGCACCCGCCGACCTGATCGCGAACAACCCGCTCGGCAAGATCCCTGTGCTCACTCGCGAAGGTGAAACTCCGATCTTCGACAGCCGGGCGATCATGCAATATTTCGACCGCATGACCAAAGGCGGGCTCTATCCCCGCAAGAACGAGAAGCGCACCGAGGCGGATGTGCTCGAAGCGCTTTGCGACGGCATCACCGACTGCCTGCTCGCGATCGTCTACGAGAAGCGTACCCGGCCGCCTGAAATGCAGTACCAGCCCTGGATGGACCGGCAGTGGGAGAAGGTCGCGCGCGGGCTCGATCATCTCAATACCAACCTGCCGAAGACGACGAAGAAGCTGCATGGCGGGCATTTCGCTCTCGCAGCCCTCCTTGGCTATCTCGACCTGCGCTTTGCCGGACAGTGGGAGAAGGGTCGCGGCAAGCTCAAGGGCTGGCCGAAGAAGTTCGAGAAGTTCTTTCCCGAACTCGAAAACATGAAGCCGCAGCAGTAACGACAAAGGGCCGGGATTTCTCCCGGCCCTTTGTCGTTCGCTGGAGGTAGATCAGAACTTCAGACCGAGGCCGACATTGACCTGATGCTCCTTCAGGCCACGGTCGGTGGCGCCGGAGTCGAGGTTGAATGTCTGGGTCTGGTAGTTCGTGTAGCGGTATTCGGTGCGGGCCGTGATCGACTCGGTGATCTTGGTTTCCACGCCGGCGCCGAGCGTCAGGCCGAGCAGCGTCTTGTTGCTGTCGGAGGTTGCGTCCTTGACTTCCATATTGGTCGCAGCAAGACCACCGGTTGCATAGACCATCGCCGGGGTCAGGTCATAGCCGACGCGGGCGCGCAGCGACCCGTTCAGGCCCTGATTCGCTTCGACATTCTTGTTGGTCTTGTCGAGGCCCGAGAAGTTGGCATCAACTTCGGCGCCGTAGACGATCTGACCGTCCTGCTTGTTGTAGCCGGTATAGACGCCGCCGCCGAAGCTGCGGGCGTCGTAATCCTTGTTATCCTTCATCTTGCCCCACTGGTGGGTAAGCTTGCCGCCGATATAAGCGCCTTCCCAGTTGTCGGCCGGAGCGACTTCGACCGACTCGGGCGCTGCGGGAATTTCGTCGATGGCATCGGCGGCGCGCGCGAAGGATGCAGCTGAGAGCGCGATGGCCGAAGCGGCGAGGATCTTGGTGAAGGTACGCATGACTTTACTCCTTATGTGCAGCCGCATGTCTTGGGAGGACAAACCGGCAACGGTTTCGAATTCAATCCCTTCCTGGATCGAAGAATTCATGCCCCTTCATGGCGGATTTCCGGTTACCGAAACGTGAATCAATCATGGCAATGTTGTGTTATTGTGTAAACACCAGGATCATAACTATACCTTTCATTCACCATACTTCCAAAAATTCTCCCACATATCCTCCATCTCCAAAATATACATAAAAATTCGAAAAGATTACGTTGGTTAACAAAGATGTAATCCGGCCGTTTGAACAAGCCGTATCAGCACTATATCTGTTAACTCCATCAATGAAGCGATTCACAAGGGCCGGTTTTGACATCAGCACAATTGAAGACCGCACTGGTGACCGGGGGTGCGCGGCGCATCGGCGCGGCGATCGTCAGGGATCTGGCGGCGCATGGCTATACCGTTGCTATCCATGCCTCGGCATCAACAGAGAAAGCCGCGGCGATGCGCAATGAGATCACCGCTTCCGGCGGTCGTGCCTGCGTTGTGACCGGCGACCTGATCAGCCGCGAAGGGCGCGAGGCGCTGATGTCGGCCACGAACGCGCTGGTCGGGCCGATCGATCTGCTCGTCAACAATGCCTCGATCTTCCAGCGCGACAGCGTCGACGAGTTCGACGAGGCGCTGTTCGACGACCATTTCGCCATCCATGTGAAGGCGCCGACGGTGCTGACCCGGGACTTCGTGCGACAACTGCCGGAAGGTGTCAGTGGGCTCGTGGTCAACATCGTCGACCAGCGCGTCTGGTCGCCGACACCGCGATTCTATTCCTATACGCTATCCAAGGCGGCGCTTTTCATGGCGACCAAGACGGCAGCGCAGGCGTTGGCACCGCGTGTCCGGGTCAATGCCATCGGTCCAGGCCCGACATTGCCGGCGGCGCGGCAGACACAGGCAGACTTTGAGAAGCAGGTGTCGGGGCTTATTATGAAGAAGGGTGCGGGACTCGACGAGTTCGGCCGGACGATCCGGTTCCTGCACGAGACCCCGTCGATCACGGGACAGATGATCGCACTCGATGGCGGCCAGCATCTCGCCTGGCAAACGCCCGATGTGGCAGAGGTTGTGGAATGACTAGGTGGTAATGAATTCTGGCAAGCCGCTCGATGGCGGCATACTCTATGACGACGAACCGGTGGAGGATGAGGACGACCTCGTCGAGCCGGACGTCGAAGCCCCCGTTACCGACGGCACAGGCGCAACTATCGCCTGGAACGAGACCCCGCGGCCGGAAACCGGCCTCACCGGCATGGAACTGATCGGCGAATTCGTCAAGCAACTGCCGAACAGCCCTGGCGTCTATCGCATGTTCAACGTGGCAGGCGACGTTCTCTATGTCGGCAAGGCGCGGTCGCTGAAGAAGCGCGTCGGCAACTATGCGGCGGGCCGCGTGCACTCCAACCGCATCGCGCGGATGGTGCGCGAGACGGCCAATATGGAATTCGTCACCACCCGGACGGAGACCGAGGCGCTGCTGCTCGAGGCCAACCTCATCAAGCGCCTGCGGCCTAAGTTCAACGTGCTGCTGCGCGACGACAAGAGCTTTCCCTATATCCTGATCTCGGGTGCGCACCGGGCGCCGGCGATCATGAAGCATCGCGGCGCGCGCGTGCGGAAGGGCGACTATTTCGGCCCCTTCGCCTCGGCAACCGCGGTGGGGCGGACGATCAATTCGCTGCAGCGCGCCTTCCTGCTGCGCACCTGCACGGACTCGGTGTTCGAAAGCCGGACCCGCCCCTGTCTGCTCTATCAGATCAAGCGTTGCGCCGGGCCCTGCACGCACGAGGTCAGTGACGAAGACTATGGGGAACTCGTGTCGGAAGCGCGTGATTTCCTTTCGGGCCGCAGCCAGCTGGTCAAGGCGACCATCGCCAAGGGCATGAACGAGGCGGCGGAGGATCTCGATTTCGAGCGCGCTGCCGTCTATCGCGACCGGCTCGCCGCACTCTCGCATGTGCAAAGCCACCAGGGCATCAATCTCGCCTCGATCGAAGAGGCGGATGTCTTTGCCATCCACCACGATGGCGGGCTGTCCTGCATCCAGGTCTTCTTCTACCGCACCGGCCAGAACTGGGGTAACCGCGCCTATTTTCCCAGGGCCGATCCTGCGATGACCGGGGCGGAGGTGCTCAATGCCTTCCTCGCGCAGTTCTATGACGACAAGCCCTGTCCCCGGCAGATCCTGCTGTCGGAGACGGTCGAGGAGCAGCAATTGCTCTCCGACGCGCTGACGGAGCGATCGGGCTTCCGCGTCCATATCCATGCGCCGCAGCGCGGCGAGAAGCGCGAAGTGGTCGAGCACGCGCTCAACAATGCCCGCGAAGCGCATGGCCGCCAGCTCGCCGAGACTTCGTCACAGGCGCGCCTGCTCAACGGGCTGGCCGAGACCTTCAGCCTGCCCTACCCGCCGCGCCGCATCGAGATCTACGACAACTCGCACATCATGGGCACCAATGCCGTCGGCGGCATGGTGGTCGCGGGCCCGGAAGGCTATGTCAAAAGCCAGTACCGCAAGTTCAACATCAAGAATGAAGAACTGACCCCTGGCGACGACTTCGGCATGATGCGCGAGGTGATGACACGGCGCTTCTCGCGGCTGATCAAGGAAGAAGGCCTGCCTGATCGCACGCAGCCCCCTTCAGATGATACGCCCTTCCCCATGTGGCCGGACGTGATCCTGATCGACGGCGGCCAGGGACAGATGACCGCTGTGCGCGCTATCCTCGACGAACTTGGCATCCGCGATGTCGTGACCGCCATCGGCGTCGCCAAGGGTCAGGATCGTGAGGCCGGGCGTGAGCGCTTCTTCATGCAGGGCAAGCCGGACTTCTCGCTGCCGCCGCGCGACCCGGTGCTCTATTTCATCCAGCGTATGCGCGACGAGGCCCACCGCTTCGCGATCGGCTCACATCGGGCCCGGCGGAAGAAGGAAATGGTCAAGAATCCGCTGGACGAAGTGTCCGGCGTCGGACCGACGCGCAAGCGCGCGCTGCTGCAGCATTTCGGTACGGCCAAGGCGGTATCGCGGGCCGGGATAACCGACTTGCTTGCGGTTCCCGGCATTTCGGAAACCGTGGCGCGCATCGTCTATGCGCATTTCCATGACAAGGTTCCGGAAAGGTAACGCAACTAGCGTCAACCCAAAGGCTCAAATGCAAAAACGCCATCGCCCGGGGGCGATGGCGTTCTAATGGGGGTCGGTCAACAGTAAGGCAGAACGAGGACTCCGCGTATTTACTACTGACCGACCGGCCCCACGACCCAGGAGATGCGGCGGACCTGAGCATCATGGGGTATGCGAATCTGTGAGCAGTTAGCTCCCTATTCGGGTCGCGAAAAACATGCGCCAAAATGGCGAAGAAATCAACGGCTTATTAACCAACCGTCTTTCGAATTACACAAATGGTTAACCTCGGAGGCAGTCGCGTCCGAAGTCGTGCCCATTATTTTGAATAAGAAATCCCCTAAAAACTCTGAGGTTTCATTGAATATGAAATACACGATTTGATTCGGCAAGGTGATGCCGGCCGGCAGAGTATAAGCACGCGCCGATCTATCTAACTATCGAAATTATTTGATAATTTTACCCGCTTGGTGCGAATCTTTACCGGAGATTCCGATCCGGCTGCGTCGCCCGGTTGTATACATACACCAACATAACCGGCGCGCTAGAAGGCGACTGCCATCGCGGCGCCAAATTGACGCAGCGTTCAGTATATCACCGCGAAATCGATTGTGGATAAGCCTTTTGCCTTACCAACTTCCGGAATTCGTCCGAATCACGCCGCGGCGGCGACCACACGGTTGCGGCCGCCATGCTTGGCCTCATAAAGCGCCCTGTCGGCCTGCTTGATCAGTTCTTCCGCGGACGTCGCACCAAAGACCGTCGACGAGATGCCGAGCGATGCCGTGATGTTCAGTTCGGTGCCGTTCTGCCTGAGCGTGAAGGGTCTGTTCTCGACGACATAGCGCAGACGCTCCGCAATCGCCGCCGCGGTTTCAGGCGACGTATCCGGCATGATGACGACGAATTCCTCGCCGCCGAACCGGCAAGCGAGATCGGCGCCACGCACCGTTGAGCGGACGCGAGCGGCGAATTCCTTGAGCACTTCATCGCCGGCATCGTGGCCATAGGTGTCATTGACCGATTTGAAGCGATCGATATCGGTGATGCAGACCGAGAGCGGTCGGCCGCGCGCTACCGCGCGATCGAAGAGCAGTTTCAAATGCTTGTCGAGATAGCGGCGGTTGTTCAGCCCGGTGAGCGCATCGGTCACGGCGAGTTCGATCGTCTGGTTGACGCTTTCGCGCAGACGGTCGTTGTAGCGCTTGCGTCGGATCTGGGTCAGGCAGCGCACCAGCAACTCATTCGGATCGACCGGCCGCAGGATATAGTCGTTGACGCCGAGTTCCAGCGCGCGCACGACCATCGCCTCCCCGCCGGCATCGACGACGAGCAAGACCGGGATGAAGCGCGAGCGCTCAAGCGAACGGATCTGCGAGCAGAGCCGGAGCGGGTCGTAATCGTCGAAATTGGAATTGACAATGATGAGATCGTAGCTGCCTTCGGCGGCTTCGAAGATCGCAGCCTGCGGATCGTTCATGGCCGAGACGTCGGCGACAGGCTTCAGCGCGCGCGCAATGCGTTCCTGTGAATTGGCGCGGCCATCGACGAGGAGGATATTCGCAGGCTCTTCTTCGCGTGCGGAGGTACCGTCGACACCGATCGTGCGAGCCGTCTCGGCGCGAAGGCGCAGTTCGTCGGACAGCATCTTGAGCCGGACGAGGCTTTTGACGCGCGCCATGAGTTGCATGTCATTGACCGGCTTGGTGAGGAAATCGTCGGCGCCCGCGCGCAGGCCGCGCACACGATCGGCCGGCTGGTCGAGCGCGGTGACCATGACGACAGGAATATGCGATGTCTTGGGATTGGCCTTGAGGCGCTCGCAGACTTCGAACCCATCCATGCCGGGCATCATGATGTCGAGCAGGATGACGTCGACCGGTGCCTTGGAGACGATGTCGAGGCATTCATATCCGTTCTCGGCCGTGAGCACGTCGAAATACTCGGCGAGAAGCCGTGCTTCGAGCAGTTTCACGTTCGCGGGAATATCATCTACTACTAGGATACGCGCGGTCATACAGAAATCCCGTTACTCAATCCCGATACATGGGGCCCGCTACTTCGACGGCTCAGGCGTCGCCGAGATAAGTCTTGATCGTCTCCAGGAACTTGGGCACCGAAATGGGTTTGGAAATATAGGCCTCGCAGCCGCCCTGGCGAATGCGCTCCTCATCTCCCTTCATCGCGAAGGCCGTCACGGCAATGACCGGGATGACATGCAGTTCGTCATCCTCTTTCAGCCATTTCGTGACTTCGAGGCCGGAAACCTCCGGCAGCTGAATGTCCATGAGGATCAGATCGGGCCGATGCTTGCGGGCAAGGTCCAACGCTTCCATCCCGTTCCGGGTCTGGATCGTCTTATATCCGGACGCCTCGATGAGGTCGCGGAAGAGCTTCATATTGAGCTCGTTGTCTTCGACAATCATAACCTGTTTTGGCATCGCGCCGGTCTCTATTCCCGATTTTGCACACTGTTTCCTTGCTCTATATAGGAAAAAGCACGCGGATTCTCAGCGTTCCACCCGACACACTAGGTCGATTAGGTTTAAAAAGGCGTAATATGCGAGACAAAATGCCCGCTAGGGAACGGATCGGCGTGGTGAGCGCCGAGGATGCGGAGGCCATGGCGATCCAGATCCTGGGCTGGCTGATCAGCCAGCCGGACCTGCTCAACCGGTTCATGGCACTGGTTGGCGTTGATGCCGGCTCAATCCGCCGGGCGGCCGAGGAGCCCGGTTTCCTCGGAGCGGTGACAGGCTTCGTGATGGCGCACGAACCGACCTTGCTGGCTTTCTGCGAGCAAAATGATGTAAGAGCCGAGCGCGTCGCCGCCTGCCATCATCGGCTGGCGGGACCCGAAAGCGAAAGCTGGTCATGACGGCAGCCATTATCGAAAGCCTTTCCGCCTCCAGGCGGCCTCTTGTTGTCTGCGATGTCGACGAGGTGGTGCTGGAATTCCTCGATCCTTTCGATCGCTACCTGAATTCCGTCGGCCACAAGCTGCATCCGGACAGCTTCCGCCTGCACGGCAATATCCGCAGCATCATGGAGGACATTGTCGCGGCCCATGACCAGGTCAACCGCATGGAGGAAGAGTTCTTCGCGACCCAGGACAAATGGCAGGTGCCGGCCAAGGGCGTCGATGCGGCTTTGCGCAGCCTGTCCCGCGATGCCGACATCGTCTTCCTCACCGCCATGCCGCCGCGACACCATGATGTAAGGCGCTCATTGCTCGACCTGCACGGACTGGATTTCCCGATGATCGCGACCGAGGAGCCTAAGGGGCCGGTGGTGGCGAACCTGATCGGCGAAAGGAACGTGCCGGCGGTGTTTGTCGACGATATCGTCCGCAACCATGGTTCGGTGCGGACACACGCGCCAGGATGCCTTTTGATGCATATGATGGCCAACCAGGTGTTCCGGGCGATGGCGCCGAAGCCGGAGAATGATATCGTCATCGCCGAGGACTGGGCGCATGCGGAGAGGTTGATCCGGGAGCATTTGGGGTTGGCGGCTTGAATTAGAACAATAGAAGTGCCCTTATCGCCGGAGATGACGCGCAGGTGGTTGCGTGCCTCAGGTTTGGGGGGCGTTCGCGACCGGCCAGGCAAGAGGTCGTTCCTTGACGCTTCTTTTCAGATTGCTGACCATGGCTCTTTTGGCGTGCAGCCCGCTCGCCGACGCCTCTGCCTGCGCAACGGGTCCGCCTCCTTTCAACTTTCGGATCTTCGGCCGTGCAAACGTTGTCGTGAACGCTCGGATCATCGGCTACGCTCGGGAAGAATTCGCGCGCTCTAACAAGAGCAAGGAGCCGAGAGCTCTCAGTTATCTTGAATTCGAAACCATCGACAGAGATGAGGCGCCATCCGCAAAGCAACACGGAGCCAATCTGCTCCGTGCGCCTGCCATACGAGGACGCTTCAAGGCCTACCTTTATGGCAATGCATCGGCCGCCAAGACAGCTTGGCCCGGCCCGAAGCAAGTGATCGTTGGGCTGGCCGTCTATGACCGGCCGGACGGAACGCCGGGTATGTTCGTTGCAGAAGGCGTCTGCAGCAGCATTGCGCTGGTCGAGGACAATGTCGAGAACATGTTGCGAATTTCTCAGGTGCAGGATGACTTTATGAATTGGCTTTACATGCCTCAGGAGAATTAGGACGCCATCGCACGATCTCGCTTGAGCACCCTCACCAACCGTCATATCGTCAGCCGTTCAACTTCTGTTCCGGCGTATCATGGGCACCCCTGACGACATCTACGGCTTCTGCCGCGATTGCCTGAAGCCCGTTACGGGATCAGTCAAGCGCTGCCGTGCCTGCGGGTCCCCTCGCCTTCTTCGCCATCCGGAACTCGACCGGCTGACGATCGCCCATGTCGATTGCGACGCCTTCTATGCCTCGGTCGAGAAGCGTGACAATCCGGAGCTCGCCGACAAGCCGGTGATCATCGGCGGCGGCAAGCGAGGCGTGGTCTCCACATGCTGCTATGTCGCGCGCATCCATGGCGTGCGCAGTGCCATGCCAATGTTCAAGGCGCTCGAAGCCTGCCCGCAGGCGGTGGTGATCAAGCCGGATATGGAGAAATATGCCCGCGTCGGCCGCGAGGTGCGCAAGATGATGCAGGATCTGACGCCGCTGGTGCAACCGATTTCGATCGACGAGGCCTTTCTCGATCTCGCCGGCACTGAGCGCCTGCACCACGATCCGCCCTCGCGGACGTTGGCCAAATTTGCCCGGCGTGTCGAGCAGGAGGTCGGCATCACGGTCTCGGTCGGGCTTTCCTATTGCAAGTTCCTGGCCAAGGTCGCATCCGACATGAACAAGCCGCGGGGCTTCTCGGTCATCGGCGAGGCTGAGGCCTACGATTTCCTCAAGGAAAAGCCGGTGACGCTGATCTGGGGGGTCGGCAAGGCCTTTGCCGCCAGCCTTGCCGCCGACGGCATCACCATGATCGGCCAGTTGCAGCAGATGGACGAGGATGTGCTGATGAAGCGCTACGGCATCATGGGCCGGCGGCTCTTCAACCTGTCGCGCGGTCAGGACGACCGCAAGGTTCACCTCAACGACGAGGCCAAGACGGTCTCGGCGGAGACGACCTTCTTCGAGGATTATTCGCGTGCCGAGGATCTCGTGCCCGTGCTCCGGGCGCTCTCAGAACAGGTGTCGCGGCGGCTCAAGAAGGCGGCGCTGGCCGGCCACACCGTGGTGCTGAAGCTCAAGACCCAGGACTTCAAGACCCGCACCCGCAACCGCAGGCTCGAGGCCCATACCCAACTCGCCGACCGGATCTTCCGAGAAGGCGTGGCACTGCTCGAGAAGGAGCTCGACGGCACCAAATACCGGCTGCTCGGCATCGGCGTCTCCGATCTCGGCGATTCCGCCCGTGCCGACCCGCCCGATCTCATCGACCAGGATGCCGGCCGCCGCGCCAAGGCGGAGGCAGCGATGGATACGCTGCGCGACAAGTTCGGCAACAAGAGCATCGAGACCGGATATACATTCGGCCGGGGCAAGCGCGGCCACGTCTAGAGACATCTTCGCCGTGGCGTTGCAGCGATTTGGGCAACGCGCCCACTCGTGGTATCCGGGCGATCCTTTAACCATCAATTAACCGTGATGCCAAGCTGTGCCCTGTTCCCTTGGTAACTTACGGCGTTGCAAAGATTCCTTAAATCGGGACATCTAACCTTAGGGCAACCAGTATTGCGTGGGGACACACATGCTTACGAAACTTGCGTTTTCATTCGCCTTCACTACCGCTTCCATTTTCAGCACAGCTGCCCTCGCCGCCGAGGACATGTCGCCGCTGCAGATTTTCGTCTCCAAGGACAGCCAGACCCTTGTCGTCTATGACGGCGACCAGGTGGTCACGACGTCCGAGGTTTCTACCGGCAAGCGTGGTCACACCACGCCGTCGGGCATCTTCTCGATTCTAGAGAAGAGGAAGACACATTTCTCCAACCTCTATGACTCCGCACCGATGCCATGGATGCAGCGCATCACCTGGTCGGGTGTCGCTCTACATGAATCACATCACGTGCCGCGCTATCCGGCGTCGCATGGTTGCGTTCGCATGCCGCGTGCCTTCGCCAAGGAGCTCTTCTCGATGACGAAGCGCGGCTTCCATGTCGTGATCACCGATCGCGAGGTGGCGCCGCATGCCGTGGTCGACGCCGACCTCTTCATGCCGCGCCTCGCGCAACCGCAAGCCGACTTGCTCAGCGACGCCGACCTGCGGCCGACAGTGACCGGCGACAAGACCGTCGAAGTCGCGATGTCTGAAACGCTGCCGAAGCTCGGCGCTGAGGCTGTCGTCGCAGCCCCCAAGAACGAGCCGCCGGTGAAGATCCTTATCTCCCGCGTCACCGAGCGCCACAAGATGATGGACGCACAAGGCATGCTCACCCGCCTCGGCTACTATGATGGCCCGATCGACGGCAGCATCGGCACCAAGTCGCGCGACGCGATCAAGGCCTACCAGGAAATCCACGGCCAGAAAGTGACGGGCGTTATGGACGAGGCATTCCTCGTCTCTATCCACAAGGTCATGAACAAGAAGCCGCTGACCGGCTGGCTCTCTGTTCGCCGCAACTTCAAGCCTGTCTTCGACGTGCCCGTCGACATCACCGACCCGCAGGTCGCGCTCGGCACGCATTTCTTCACCGCGATCCGTGTCAACCCGGCGCAGAACAAGGCCGAGTGGTTCGCTGTCAGCATCGACAACCACATCACGGACAAGGCCATGAAGCGCCTCGGGATCACGGTCGCCGCCGACGCTACCGCGCCTGACGCAGCCGAAGATGCCTTCAAGCGGGTGGTGATCTCCTTTGAGACCCGCGCCAAGATCGAAGCCATGCTCGGCAACGGCTCGTCGCTGACCATCACCGACACCGGCACCGAAAATGAAACCGGCCAGGGCACGGACTTCATCACCATCACCAAGCCGCTGCCGAAAACGGAAGGGTAAGTTCCTTCCGGCGCGGCCCCGGGATCAGAGGACGAAATCATCCTCGTCAAGCTGTTCGAGGATGAAACCCTTGATCGTCAGCTCATGCGTTCCAAAGGTGAGGACGACATCGTCGCCCGATTGGCGGGCGGCATCCCTGACGTCGGAGAAGTCATCAATGCCGGCAATGCGGCTGAGGTCGATATCGTCGTCACCGGTTTCGAAATCGGTGATCACATCGCGGCCCAAATGGAACAGGAAATAGTCAGCGCCGTCGCCGCCCGTCATGCGGTCATTGCCGGCGCCGCCGTCAAAGCGGTCGTTTCCTTCGCCGCCATCAAGCCTGTCCGCGCCCTGGTCGCCGTCGAGCACATCATTGCCTTCGCCGCCGTAGAGGCGGTCAGCCCCCCGATCTCCCGCCAGTTCGTCATTACCCTCCCCAGCCACGACACGGTCGTTGCCGGCGCCGCCTGAAAATTGGTCATTGCCGCTCTCATCGGTCATGACGTCGTCGCCATCGCCACCAAAGAGCTGGTCCTCGCCCTTACCTCCGGCAATCTCGTCGTCTCCGCCGTCACCGTAGAGTTCGTCGTCGTCATCTCCACCATGAACAATATCGTTCCCAGCATCCGCGCGGACGACATCCTCCCCATCCATGGCAAATATGCTGTCATCACGGCGCGTGCCGTCGAGCTTGTCTTTTTCGTCTGTTCCATCAATGCGGGCCATCGTTCTCTCCGGTTCACGGGGCGCCCATGCGGCGAACTCCGTTCATGCGAGAGAACGTCGTGGACCCGGCTTTATTCCCCAACAGCGAAAAGGAACCGGACAGACCGACCGTACCGTTGGTATTCATGGTATGTTTGGACCAAGCCGGCCGCGTCACACGAGTTCCACATCCACCACGCCCGGACTCGCCCTCAAAGCCGCCGCGATCTCCGGGGAGATGCGATATTTCTCTGGCAGTTCGACCTCGATCTCCTTGCGGCCGTCGTCCTTGATCAGGATGAACGAGACCAGCCCCTCGCCCCTGGTGCCGAGATGGGTGGTGACGCTCTTGAGCGGTGCGGCATCGCGCAGAAAGACGCGCATCGCCTTCTGCATCTGCACGGATTTTTCCTCGAGCGATTGCAGGCTGTTGATGCGCAGGCTGATGCCTTCTGGCCGCTCCTCGGCTTCGACGCCGATGACGAAGCTCTTTCCGGTTTCCAGCAGGTCGCGGTATTGCGCGAGCGTTTCCGAGAACATCACCGCCTCGAACTGGCCTGACGAATCCGAGAAGGTGACGATGCCCATCTTGTTGCCGGTGCGGGTCTTGCGCTCCTGCTTGGACGTCACGGTGCCGGCGAGACGGCCGGGTGCCTTGCCCTGTTTCACCGCGTTGGAGAAGTTGGCGAAGGTCTGAACGCGGATCTTCTCCAGCGTCTTCGAATAGCTGTCGAGCGGATGGGCGGTGAGATAGAAGCCGAGCGCCTGGAATTCCTTGAGTAGCTTTTCCGATGGCAGCCAGGACGGGACCGACGGGAAGACGATCCGCTCCGGCCCGGCGCTCATCGTACCGAAGATGTCGGATTGGCCACTGACCTTGTCGGAGACGGCCTTCTGGGCATAGGCGAGCAGCCGGTCGATACCACCGGCAACCACCGCACGATCGATGCCGAAGCAATCGAAGGCGCCGGCCGCATTCAGGCTTTCCCAGACGCGGCGGTTGACGAATTTCGGATCGGTGCGGAGGCAGAAATCCTCGATGCTTTCGAAGGGCCGGTCGCCGCGCATCTCGACGATGTGATCGACGACCGCTTCACCCACGCCCTTGATGGCTGCGAGCGAGAAATAGATGCAGTTTTCGCCGACTTCGAAGGCGCGGAATGAGGTCTGCACACTGGGCGCCACGACCTTGATGCCGAGCCGCATCGCATCCTGCCGGAAGTCGTTGACCTTCTCGGTATTGGCCATGTCGAGGGTCATCGAGGCGGCGAAGAACTCGACCGGATAATGCGCCTTCATATAGGCGGTCTGGAAGGAAACGACCGCATAGGCTGCGGCATGCGACTTGTTGAAGCCGTAATTGGCGAATTTTGCCAGCAGGTCGAAGATGATGTCGGACTGGTTCTTGGACACGCCATTGGCCATCGCGCCTTCGACGAAGCGGGCGCGCTGCTGGTCCATTTCCGCCTTGATCTTCTTGCCCATGGCGCGGCGCAGCAGGTCGGCTTCGCCGAGCGAATAGCCCGACAGGACCTGGGCGATCTGCATCACCTGCTCCTGGTAAACGATGACGCCCTGGGTTTCCTTGAGGAGATAGTCGATCTTCGGATGGATCGATTCGATCTCTTCCTCGCCATGCTTGCGGGCATTGTAGAGCGGGATGTTTTCCATCGGGCCCGGGCGATAGAGCGCCACAAGCGCGATGATGTCTTCGATGCAATCCGGCTTCATGCCGAGCAGCGCCTTGCGCATGCCCGCGCTTTCCACCTGGAAGATGCCGACCGTTTCGCCGCGGGCCATCATCTCGTAAGACTTGGCATCATCGAGCGGCAGTGTCGAAAGATCGATCTCGATGCCGCGGCGGCGGACGAAATCCACGGCGACCTTGAGGACGGTCAGTGTCTTGAGGCCGAGGAAGTCGAACTTCACCAGGCCGGCCTGCTCGACCCATTTCATGTTGAACTGGGTAACCGGCATGTCGGAACGCGGATCGCGGTAGAGCGGCACGAGTTCGGCCAACGGCCGGTCGCCGATGACGATACCGGCGGCGTGGGTCGAGGCGTGGCGATAGAGACCCTCGATCTTCTGGGCGATGTCGAGGAGGCGGGCGACGACCGGCTCGCGCTCGGCCTCCTCCCTGAGCCGCGGCTCCTCCTCGATCGCCTTGGAGAGCGGCGTGGGATTGGCCGGGTTGTTGGGCACGAGCTTGCAGATGCGGTCGACCTGGCCATAGGGCATTTCGAGCACGCGGCCGACATCGCGCAGCGCCGCCCGCGCCTGCAGCGAACCGAAGGTGATGATCTGCGCCACCTGCTCGCGGCCATATTTGGCCTGTACGTAGCGGATCACCTCTTCGCGGCGGTCCTGGCAGAAGTCGATGTCGAAGTCCGGCATCGAGACGCGTTCAGGATTGAGGAAGCGCTCGAACAGCAGCGAGAAACGCAAGGGATCGATGTCGGTGACGGTCAGCGCATAGGCGACCAGCGAGCCCGCGCCCGAACCGCGGCCCGGGCCCACGGGAATGTCATGCGCCTTGGCCCATTTGATGAAGTCGGCGACGATGAGGAAGTAGCCGGGAAATTTCATTCGCTCGATGATGCCGAGCTCGAACTCGAGGCGATCGCGATATTCCTGCTCGGTATAGCCGTCGGCGAGCCCGATGGTCTTGAGCCGCATCTCCAGCCCTTCCCAGGACTGGCGCTTGAGCTCCTCGGATTCCGGATCCGTGCCGTCTTCGCTGCCCGTGTCGGCCGTGAAGCGCGGTAGGATCGGAGCGGTCGTCTTGAGGATGAAGGAGCAGCGCCGCGCGATCTCGACCGTGTTGTCGATCGCCTCGGGCAGGTCGGCGAACAGCTTTGCCATCTCAGCACGCGACTTGAAATAATGGTCGCGGGTGAGGCGGAAACGATTGTCGTCGGAGACCATGGCATTGTGCGCCACGGCCATCAGCGCATCATGGGCGTCAAAGTAATCGAGCGTCGGGAAGAACGGCTCGTTGGTCGCCACGACAGGCAGGCCCTGGCCATAGGCAAGATTGAGCATCGCCGCCTCGTGGCCGCGATCATAGCCTTCATGGCGTTGCAGCTCGACATAGAGCCTGTCACCGAACAGGGACTTGAGCCGATCGAGCCGGCTCATCGCCAGCGCACGACTACCCTCCGACAGCGCAATGTCGACCGGACCACCACGCGCGCCCGTCAGCGCGATCACGCCCGGCACGCCCTCGCCCAGCCAGGAGCGCTTGATATGGATCGACCCATGGCCGCCCTCGCCGTCCATATAGGCGCGGCTGACAAGGTGCGAGAGCCGGTAGTAGCCATCAGCCGTGGCAGCCAGCAGCACGATGGCCGGCAGCTTCCTGAGTTGCGGCTGGCGGTTGGTGCGCTCGTCGCCGGTATCGTCCTCCATGTCGATCGAAAGCTGGCAGCCGATGATCGGCTGCAGGCCGTCGCCCGAGGCGGTCTTGGAGAATTCCAGTGCGGCGAAGAGATTGTTGGTGTCGGTCAGCCCAATGGCGGGCTGGTCGTCGGCGACGGCCTTGGCGATGATCTTCTTGACCGGCAACGCCCCTTCGAGGAGCGAATAGGCCGAATGGACCCTGAGGTGGACGAATTGCGGGCTTTCGGCCAGTGCCGGGATCGGGCCACCATTCGCCTTCAGGAGAGAATCATCCGCCATACCGCCACCTTCTTGCCACACCGGATTTTACCGGTGCAGCCGGGGCAGCGCGAGTCCCCTTTCGGGGTCCCCCACTAGAAAGTGATCATCAACACGGCGCAGCTGGTGACGAACATAACGATCGAGGTGAACGCTGCCATGTCACGAAGAAAATCGGTCATATCTGCCTCCTGTTCGCTTATGTTTCTTTAATGTTCTATTTTTGTTCACGAGTCAATCAGTCAAATGACGGGTGGTAAACAAAGTGTTAGGGGGCGGAGGATCATGCCCGGAATCCACATGGGCCGGGGCTCAAATCGCACACAGGGATCGGAGGGCTACTACTGGACCTGGCGTGGAATCTTGGCGAAGATGCTGAGGCCGAGCCAGTCCTGCATGGCCCTGGCGATGACCGGATCGCCCTCCACGTCGAGCTCGCCCGTGTCCGCCGCGTGCCGTACGGTGGTCAGCCCCATCCAGATGGCGGTCATCGACCTCAGCGAACTGCGGACCTGAAGGTCGAGTTCGTATCCGGGGTCGAAATTGCACAGGTCCACCTTGCCGTCTTCGACCACCAGCCACCAGCTTTTCTGCGCGGCGGCAAGTTCGGGGTACAGAAACTGTATCGTGCAGCGCCGGGTCGGCAATTGCCCTGCGTCGAGGCAACGACGCATATCCCACATGAGGAGCGAAGGGTCGAGATTTCTCAGGGAAAGCCGTGACTCCATCCAGCGCTGCGCCCAGTTCCCGAGGCCGATGATGACGGGCCGGAGTTCCTCCCCCGCTTCGGACAGACGATATTCGACCGTCCCCTTGGGCTTCCGCGTCGTCGTCACCACGCCGGCTTGCTCGAGTTCCTTGAGCCGCTTGGAAAGAAGCGCCGGCGACATTTTCGGGACGCCACGGCGGAGTTCGTTGAACCGCGTGGAACCACAGAGGAGTTCACGAACGACCAGCGTGGTCCAGCGGGAGCATAAGACTTCCGACGCCATCGAGACGGGGCAGAACTGCCCATATCCACCGCGATCCTGCATGCCGTTCTCCTCGCCGGGGCCTCCCGGAGCGCCATCATAGACGACATCCGCGGAGCGACCAACAGGGCCGACAGACGCCAGTACAGTTCCAGAACTGGAGGCTTTCCTCCAATGCGAGCACAGTCGGGCATAGCTTGTTTCACACAAGAGGATTGGGAAATGCAAAATCTGGCAGAAGTCACGCCGATGACGAGCACCTTGGACGCCGCCGACAGGAGCGTCGCCGAGATCGCCGCGTCACTTGCGCCTGAGATCGCAGCTCGCGCGGCAGCCTGCGACGACACCGACCGCTTTGTCGGCGAGAACTACGCGCTGCTCAAGGAAGCCGGGCTGGTGGAAGCCGGCGTTCCAAGAGAGCTTGGCGGGCGCGGGGCCGATCTCGCAGAACTGTCGGAGATGGTACGGCTCCTCGCGCATGCGTGCGGCTCCACGGCTCTCGCCTTCTCCATGCACACCCATCAGGTGGCGATTCCTGCCTGGCGGTGGCGGCACCAGAAGGTGACCGCGGTCGAACCGCTCCTCAAGCGCGTGGCCGCCGAAAGGCTGATCCTGCTCTCAAGTGGCGGCTCGGACTGGATCGGCGGCTCCGGCATGGCGGAGAAGGTCGAGGGCGGCTATCGCATCAGCGCTCGGAAGGTCTTCACTTCCGGCGCAGAGGCCGGCTCCATCCTGATGACCGGCGCCGTCCACGAAGCGGAAGACGGTACGCGCTCGGTCGTGCATTTCGGTGCGCCGATGAAGGCGCCGGAAGTGCGGATCGAAAACACCTGGCACACGCTCGGCATGCGCGGCACCGGGTCCAACGACGTGATCATCGATGGGCTCTTCATCCCCGATGCCAATGTCGCGTTTTCACGCAAGGCCGGTGAATGGCATCCCGTGTTCCAGGTCATCGCCACGCTCGCCTTCCCCCTGATCTATGCCGTCTATCTCGGGGTGGCCGAGAGTGCCCGCGACATCGCTATCGCGCTCGCAGCGAAAAAGCGCCCGAGCGAGGCCCTCACAAGCCTTGCCGGTCGCATGGATACGTCGCTGCGCGCAGCGCAACTCGCGCATCGTTGGATGGTCGACACTGCATCACGCAACACGCCGTCGGCGGAGAGCGTAAACGAGGTGATGATCGGCAGGGCGCTCGTGGCTCGCCACGCCATCGAAGCGACGGAACTGGCGATGGAACTCGCCGGGGGCGCCGGCTTCTTCAGGGCCAACGGGCTGGAGCGCCGCTTCCGCGATGTGCAGGGCGCACGCTATCATCCGATGCAGCCGGGCGCACAGGCGCTCTATGCGGGCGCGATGGCGCTGGATCAGCCGGTGGCGACCATCTTCTAGATGTGTTGATGCGGTGAATGTTGGAGCAAGGCACGGCGGCTGATTGCCTTCGTGTCAAAACTCAAACTTCAGCCCGACCTGCACGACCGGATAGACCTTGAACGGCGAAATGCGGTTCTGGGCACGCTCGATCTCGCGTCGGATGTCCTTCCTGGAGAAGCCGAGCTTATTGGCACGGGAATCGACATCGAGATTGGGCGTGCCGGCATAGAGCGCGCCGAGGTCGAAATTCAGCGACAGGCCTTGCTTGATCTTCACCGAATAGCCGACGCCCAGATAGGGCTGGATGACGTTTTGCGTCACCGTGAAATCGGTCAGCGGATTGGGCACGAAGACCTCGGCACCACTCTTCAGCTTGCCATGCAGGTTCTTGACCTTGCCTTCGATCCGGTTGGCCGAAAGGCGTGCACCGCCGGAAAGGTAGAAATCATTTGCGAAGGGGAAATAGTCGACGGTCACGCCGGCGTTGAGAAGCGAGACGCGCGAATGAAGATCGTAGTCGTTGCGCTTGTAGACGAAATTGCCGGCATAGCCGTTCACGCCTGCCCGCACCTGCCATTGCTGATTGAACCGGTAACCTGCCTCGATGCCTGCACCTGATGTGGAGACATTGGGGATCAGGAAGAAGCGGTCATAGGCCGGATCGTCATCGGCAAATGCCGGCGCCGCCAGCATCGAGGCCAAGGTGGCAAGCATTCCGACCGGCAATTTCATCGTCTTTCTCCACCGCAACGCCGCGGCTCGTGATTCGGCATCCTCCGAATCTGCTCAGAGGGTAGTCGCAACCAATTGAGAGAGTTCTAATTTCCCGAGACTCTATCGGGGTTTCAGGGGGAGTTTTCCGCTCAGATGCCGAATGAGGTGACCGGCCTTGCTTCTATCGGCTGCACCCCAGCCTTGAAGCCAGGGACGCGAAAGCCCGCGGGAGCGGCCGCCTCCGCGGCTCGCTGACCTCCAGCCACGCTGACATGGCTCGCCGCGACGGCTTCGAGCAGCCGGCCGATCCAGCGTGAATACTGCCTAACATGATAGAGATTGACCATCAGCGTGCTGACCGCGTGACGCTCTTCCCAGGCCATGATGCCGGCCTCGACCGAGACCCGGACGAGGCGGTAGAGCGTGCTGCGGGACAGGCCAAAGGACTCGGTCATCGCCGGTATGCTTAATCCGCGTGCCGGGATCCATGCCTCGGCCGTCGCGCCCATCGGCAGGTGCCTGAGGATCTCGCTCATCACCAGCCAGCCGCCGCGCATGTCCTGAGTAAGGCAGATATCGAGCGGTGCCCTCGCCCATTTCGGATTGGCGAGCAGGCCGGTCATCATGTCGAGATAGATGCGCATCACGGCCTTGTGGTCGAGCGCACTGATGTCGTCGCCGGTCGCGCTCTCGATCAGCATGCGGGTCCAGTCGACGAGTGCTGCCTCCATACTCTCGGATAGGCTCATGAGCTTGACGCGCCGGTCCCCGCGATGGTTCCGCTTGCTGAGGTACCCGTAGGCGGCGAGTTGGTTGAGGAAGGCGAGCGAAGTATTGCGGCTCGCAATTTCGAGCTCAGATGCACGCTCGCAGATCCAGTTGGCAGCGGCACCGCACACTGGGCTGTCGCTTTCGCCGTGGCAGGTCACGGCAACAAGATGCACGAGCAGCCACTTCTGGCGCGTATCGACGAAACGCAGGAAACGGCGGTTGCGCTTGAAGTAGTCGATATTCGCTTCCGCATGGCGCCTGATTTCAGGCAACAGGTTCTCATGGCCGCTGATACCGGCGCGCATCGTCAACATTGTCGTATTCCCTTCTCTCGCAGGCATTTTAGCCTGCCGTCTCGAGGGTAGGATGCACGGGCATCGGCGGCGCTGATGTTCCCGCGGGAACAAAAGCCGATTTTTTTAGAGATTCGTCCGAATAAATTTGAAAGCCCGTTCGTTGCCGCCTATTTTCGGACAAAGCCGAGTAGGAAAAGAGGTTTCGGTCCAAAGGGTTCGGGAAAGGGCAAATGCACTTGACCGACCATCGGAAGACACTTCACCTAGGCGACACTCGACGACTCTGAAGCGGTGATCAATGGCGAAACGCGCGTACAACATTCCCAATATGCTGACTTACGCCCGTATCCTGGCCGTGCCGCTCATCGTCCTCTGCTTCTTCTTCGAAGGTCGGCTGCAGAGTTCGGATTTCGCGCGATGGACGGCGCTCGGGCTGTTCTCGGTCGCTTCGATCACGGATTATCTCGACGGCTATCTCGCGCGGATCTGGAACCAGACCTCGAATATCGGGCGGATGCTCGACCCGATCGCCGACAAGCTGCTGATTTCCGTCTGCCTGCTGCTGCTCGCCGCTGACACGGAACAGACGATCGCCGGTTGGTCGCTCTGGGCGGCGATCATCATTCTCAGCCGTGAGATCCTTGTCGCGGGCCTGCGCGAATACCTCGCCGAACTGAAGGTGTCGGTTCCGGTCACGCAGATCGCCAAGTGGAAGACGACGGCGCAGATGCTGGCGCTCGGCTTCCTGCTGGCAGGCCCGGCGGGCGAGAAGGTGCTGCCCTATACGATCGAGATCGGCATCACGCTGCTCTGGGTGGCCGCGCTACTGACGATCTACACCGGCTACGACTATTTCCGCGCCGGCATCAAGCATGTGGTGGACGAATGAAGGCCAAACTCGTCTATTTCGCCTGGGTGCGCGAGCGGATCGGCAAGAGCGAGGAAGAGATCGACCTGCCCGCGAGCGTCGCCACCGTCGGCGATTTGCTCAATCATCTCAAGACGCTGGGCGAGGAATATGAGACCGCGCTGGAGCATGACCGCGTGATCCGCGTGGCGCTCGACCAGGAACATGCGCATCACACCGACCGGATATCCGGCGTGCGCGAGATCGGCATTTTCCCGCCGATGACGGGCGGCTGAGATGCCCACCGTCGAGCCCGTCGTCCGCGTCCAGGCGGAGGATTTCGACCTCGCGGCCGAGACCGCACGACTGGCCGAAGGCCGCCGCGACGTCGGCGCCATTGTCACCTTCACCGGCCTCTGCCGGGACGAAGGTGGTCGGCTCACGGCACTCGAACTCGAACATTATCCCCGCATGGCTGAGGCGGAGATCACCAGAATCTGCCGCATCGCCATCGATCGCTGGCCGGTGACCGGCCTCACCGCTATCCACCGGTTCGGCAAGATCCCGCCCGGTGGCAACATCGTCCTCGTTCTCGCCGCCTCCGCACACCGGCAGGCTGCGTTCGACGCGGCAAATTTCGTCATGGACTACCTCAAGACCTCCGCGCCTTTCTGGAAGAAGGAGCATTTCGCCGATGGGTCGGAGGGCGGATGGGTCAGCGCCAAGGATGCGGATGACGCCGCGCTTCGGCGGTGGAGTCCAGCGGCATTAGATGGCTAAGCTCGCCTCTCCTGCCTGACGACGACCGCAAGAATGACGAGCAGCGAGAACATGGCGAGATCGCGCCAGAGGAACGGCATGTAGGCGCCCCACAAGGTTTCGGCGAGGCCGAAGAGTGCCGCCCCCGCCGCGCAGCGCGCCGGCGAGGACTGGTCACCGATCGCCGCGATCATCACCACCTTGAGCCCGAACATCAGCCCTGCCCCGAAGTCCATCGAGCCGTAATAGGCCGTCGCCATAATGCCCGAGACCGCGGAGAAGGCGGCGGTCGTCATCCCGGCCAGCACCACCACACGGCCGGCATCAATGCCGAGCAGCGAAGCCGCAAGTGGATCGTCGGAGACGGCGCGCCAGTTGCGGCCCTGCCGGCTGCGGTCGAGGATATAGCCGGCCGCGATTACGATCGCGCCCATCGCGACCGCGTTGATGACCTGGATCTGGGTCAGCACAACCGGAAAGCCGGGAAAGTCCCAGAAGGTGACGCGCTGGTTAAGGAAGGGCGACAGCCAGAGGTCACGGCTATTGGCCGCGATGCGCACCAATTCCATCAGCACGATCATCACCGCGAGCGATGCTGTGATGACCGAATTGGGCGACGCGAATGAGAGTGGTCGGATGACCTTGTCCCCGACCACCGCCGAGGCGAGCATCGTGTAGGCAAAGCTCGCTGTAACACCGATGGCCAGCGCCGCGGGATAGATCAGCCAGAGACGGTCATAACCGAAGGCGGTGAAATAGACGAAGACCTGGCCGGCAAAGGCGAAGAGCGCGCCTGGCGTGAAATCGGCGCGCCTGGTCAGCGCGAAACTCAGCGAATAGCCGAAGGCCAGCATGGCATAGAGCGCCGCAAGCGGTGCGGCATTGAGCAGTTGCTGCAAGAAATAGGCGAGCTGGACTTGTGACGGCATGCGCAAATTATAACTGGCAAAATTGCTTTTACCAGTTATAATTCTGCGATGACCTTTCATTGGACACCGCATCGTTTCACCGGGGGCGCGCTGGCGCTCGATGTCGCCAACAGCGTCATCCTGCGCTTTGACGAAAGCCGCCGGACCGACCGTTTCGCAGCACCATCACAGCTCGGCGCCTTCCCTGCGGCAGCATCGGCGCTTTCGGCCGAACGGGCGGATTTTCCGGCGCTTGCACCGGTTTCAAAGGATCGTGAGAATAGTTTCATGGCGCTCCGGGAATCGATCGACGCGCATTTCCGTCACCGCACGCTTCATGGCATGGACGATTCTCGGCTGCTGGCCGAGTTGCTCGCCCGGCTGTCATCGACCTTTGCTGCTCATGCGGCTCATCCGGATCCCTGCCCGGTGGATCTCGCCACGGCGCGCTCGGCACTGAAACTCATCGCTTCTCCCGATACGGAGCGGCTGAAGATCTGCCCGAATTGCGAATGGCTGTTCCTCGATCGCAGCAAGAATCGCAGCCGCACCTGGTGCGACATGGCGGTCTGCGGCAACCGCGCCAAGGCACGGCTCCACTATCAGAAGAAAAGAAAGGCAGAGACGCAATGAGGGCGCTTCTGACGATTCCCGTCCTTGCGACGCTGCTGTTCGCGACCGGCTGCCAGCGCGAGGCCTCGGACTACATCACCATCAACGGCAAGGTCTTCATCTTCAACATCCGCTACGGGCGCGCCTTCTACATGCTGACGCTGAACCGCCTGCCTGCGACGCCCGACGATGCTGTGGTCGTGGCTGAGTTCGAAAACCCGGCCGGCGGGCCGCCGCTTGTCAAGGAACAGAAGGTCTTTCCGAAGATGGCCCGGATCGATCTCCAGAGCCCGGATGTCGACTGCGTCGTGACCGGCAAGCCCTACAAGATCCACATTATGCTGAGGAGTGCCGAGGGCAAGACGCTGCAGACAATCGACACCACGCTCAATTCGACGCTGGATTCGACAATGCTGCCGGCGGGCGCGCTCGTCGAGGGTCCCGCCTATGACAAGACCAAGGACGCCTACAATTCCGACGGCACGATCCGCTTCCGAAAGAAGTGCAGCTAAGCTACTCTTGGACTTGAAATAAATCCCTCCCGCTATACGTTTCGCCATGGGAAAGTCCCGTTGGCCTCTCTAGGCTCGATTCCGGCATTTGCTCTTGTTCGAGAGGTGGCGGGGCAAGGCAATGTCGTGCGGAGCGGCCGCATTGGTAAGCAGCAAAGGCGTCGAAGTTGATTTCCAGACGTGCGTTTCTTGTCGGCGCCGCGGCGGCGCCGCTTCTTCGGGTCCTGCCGGCGACCGCGCAGGAAAGCTGCGGGGCGGAGAATGACGTCCTCGTGCTTGCGGACTATGTTCTCGCAAACCGCTCAAAGCTGCCGAAGCTGCAAAGCCGGCGGCAAGGCGCCCTGTCGGCCTATCTCAAAATTCACTATCAGCAACTGAGCAACGAGCAGATCGACGGCATGATCGGCCCGCTCGTGACGGCGCGCGTCGACCGGGCACGGGAGTTGCTCATCAGCTGGCGCATCAGCGCGCTCGGTCTGGAGGCGATGCTGTCGGCCGCAACTCCGGAAGCGGAGACCGAGATGTTGACCGCCGGCCTCGGCATTTCGATGCTTCGTGCCGCCGTGATGTCGGGCGAAATTCCGTTTCTCTTCGACAAGATGGCCGCCCGGCCCGAAGACAGGCGCGTGCAGCTCGAAATCAGCCTGGTGCAGGCCATGCTCGATGTCGACCACGCGTCCGCGCTCGAAATTGCTTCGGAAGCGCTGTCGCGCAATCTTCTTTTCACAGCAGGCGGCCTGATCGCGACCCATTCCGATCTGGAAGGATGGAAAGCCTTCCTCGCCCAGGTGCCGGACAAGGGGAAGGCCGACATACTGGTCACACGTCTCTATTGGCTCCCGTCGCTTCGTGGACGACCGGCACTGCCGCACCATCCAAACGACGATGCCAAGACAAGGATGATGCGCGCCTTGGACTATCAAGCGATGGTGGCGGCCGCCCGCACGCCCGAGCGCGAATTTCTCATGACCTATCTCAACTTTTCCGGCGATTATGCCGGAACTGGTGCGGCGTCGACCATGATCAACGACCTGACCCGCGACGGCTCGACGATCGACATGGAGACGGCGTGGCTGGTGGTCTACGAGGCGTTGAAGGAGGCCGCTCCATCGCGTAAGAAGGTAGAAGGACAACTCGCCCGGATCCCGTTCTCCGGAACGCGGTTCGGCGGCACCCACATCCGCGAAACGCTGGACACGATGCTTGCAGTGGAGGCGTTCAAGGCCGCGGCATCGGGCAAAGGCGTGGCGCCGGAAATGGTGGAGGACGCCTCGAGGGAATTCGTCGTCCAGCTACCGGCCTGGCGCGAGGCGGCAGAGGCTATCGGCAAAGGTGCCGATCTGGCGCCCTTCCGCTCGAGCGGGCAGAAGCTCGGCATCGTTGCGAATCTGCTCTTCGCGATCGGCAGATTTGCCGATCTTACCAAGTTCCTCACCAGCACCGTGCCCAACGGCGACAGTATCCGGCTCGCGGAAATCTATGCCGAGGCGCTCGACCGGCGCTGCGCCGGCCACCTCGCCTTCCCCGCCGAGGCCGTCACAATGCCCGGCGTGCCCCTCTTTCGTTTCGATACATGATCTTTCCTTGACGCGGAATTTGGCTATTCTGAAAGCCCGAACGCAATCAGCGCTTTCGGAGGTTTCATGGAATATTCGGTCTTGCTCGCCTTCGCGGCGGCCTTCTTCGTCTTTGCCGCGAGTCCCGGCCCGGACAATATGACGATCGTCGCCCGAACGATCGCGCATGGCGCGGCATCGGGCATCGCCTATGGCGCCGGCACGGTTGCCGGCATCCTCGTATTTCTCTCGCTCGCGGCCTTCGGCCTGTCGGTCATCGCCTCGGAAATGTCCGTGGTCATGACGTTCCTGCGCTATGCTGGCGCGGCCTATCTGATCTGGATGGGTATCAAGCTTTGGACGGCAGAGCCGGTAGTGCCCGACATTCAGCCGAATGCGGAGGGACGCGGACTCCTAGCGACCTTCGCAACCGGCATCGTGCTCAATCTCGGCAATCCGAAGATGCCGCTCTTCTATGTCGCACTGCTGCCCGGTGTGGTCGGCAGTTCACTGACGCCGAGTGATGTCGCGGGATTGGCTGCCGTCATCCTCGCCGTCGAGGCTGTGGTGATCGGCGGGCATGTCTTCCTTGCGGGTCGCGCCCGGAGGCTTCTCAGGACGCCCCGGATGGTGCGCCGGGTCAATCGCGCGGCGGGCGGCGTCATGGTCGGCGCCGGCGTGGCGGTGGTCGCCGCGCGGTAAGCCGATCGGTGGTCCTGAAATAAAGAAGGCCGGGCGATGCCCGGCCTTGCCGCATTTCGGGTCGTAGGTTTGGATCAGCCGACGATTTCGGTGCCCGAGAACCAATAGGCGATTTCTTCCTTCGCGGTTTCCGGGGCGTCGGAGCCGTGAACGGAGTTTTCGCCGATCGACAGCGCGTGGACCTTGCGGATGGTGCCCTCGGCGGCGTTAGCCGGATTGGTGGCGCCCATGACTTCGCGGTTCTTGGCGATTGCGTTCTCGCCCTCGAGAACCTGCACGATGGTCGGTGCGGAGGACATGAATTCGACGAGCTCGCCGAAGAAGGGACGATCCTTGTGGACAGCGTAGAAGCCTTCGGCTTCGCGGCGGCTCATCCAGACGCGCTTGGAAGCGACGACGCGCAGGCCGGCATCTTCGAGCATCTTGGTGATGGCGCCCGTCAGGTTGCGACGGGTTGCGTCCGGCTTGATCATCGAGAAGGTGCGTTCAATCGCCATTTTTGCAGTCCTTTGTCTTGAATTCCTCGGGTGGGCGGCTCCATAGCCGCCTTCCCGCGTCAAGACAAGAGGGCGCGGCCGGCAAGCGCCTGACCGCGCGCCGAATTTCATCAAACTGACATCTGGCTCAAGCTGCGGTGACGACGTTCCGCGCCTGACCGCCATGCAGATCGAGGCAACGCTCGAACCAAGCTCGCACCGGATCGTCTGCCGTCAGAACGCGCTTGGGTGAGACGACCCGTGCCCATTGAAGCGCGGCGAACAGGATGTAGTCGGCGAAAAGCGGAGTAGCGCCACCGATAAAGGGCTGGAATTTCAGCATGTGCCGGATCGGCTCGAGCTTCGGCTGGAACGCCGCGAGCGCAGCGGGATGGCCGGCCTCAACTTCCTCCAGGGTGCGCCCCATGCGCTGCTCGCGGCTGGTTCTGAAATAGGTCTGGTCGGCTGGCGCCAGACAATCATAAATGTCCTTTGTGATCACGCCGCGGAGCGCCAGTTGCACTTCGGACTGGGCATAACCCTCCACCAGGCGGCTCAGCGCCTTACCGCCATCGCCACCGAACAAGGTCGGTCGATCCGGATATGCTTCTTCCAGGTAGAGTGCGATATCGAAACTGTCGCGGACCAGCGTGCCACCATCGTTGAGCACCGGAAGCGTCGGCGAAAATCCGCCCTCCACGTCGCGGATCGCGGTGAAGGGAATCGGGCGATCGACGAAGTCGAGCCCTTTATGCACGAGCGCCATCTCGATCTTCCAGCAATGCGGCGAGAAGCGCTGGGCCGGATTGGCGCCGCAGAGCGTGTAGAGCGTTCGGGTCATGGACCGGTCTCCTTGATCATCGCGTGGAGTGGAGCGCAAAGCTGGACAATCGTAAATTCAATTCTTGTCATGTCTGACATCAAATCTGCTGACTTGATCCAGTTGCGCGCAAGGGTTTAACTCCGGCATATTGGACGGAGACTTTTGCAGATGAAAGAACACTTCGAGATGTTTGCGGCCTACAATCGCTGGGCCAACTGGGTCCTCTATGCCGCGGCGCGCCAACTGAATGAGGAGGAGCTTAACCGCAACCAGGGCGTCTTCTTCGGCTCGCTGATCGGCACGCTCAATCACCTCCTTGCCGCCGACCGCATCTGGATGAAGCGCTTTATCGGGTCCGGCGACGCACCGAACGCGCTCAACGCCATCCTGCACGCCGATCTCGGCTCTCTGGAGGCGGCACGCCAGACGGAGGACAACCGCATTGTGGAGTGGATCGGCGGCCTCACAGGGGAGACGCTTGCTGCGAAATTCTCCTACAAGTCCATCACCAACCCCACGGCTGTGACACAGCGGCTCGACTCGGCGCTATCGCATTTTTTCAACCACCAGACCCATCATCGTGGGCAGTGCCATGCGATCCTCACCTCGCTTGGCCAGCCAAGTCTGACGCTGGATCTCGTGTGGTTTCAGCGCACCCAGGAGAACGGGCGTTTTCTCTGAGGGTTATGCGGGCGTTCCGCGATCGAGGGGAACTAGGAACCGCGGCGAAAATCGACGTGGATGACGTTGTCTTTCTGCCCGCTCGGGGTGGTTTCGCCGCTCCTGCGTATTTCCCGTTCCGCCATCCGTTTGCTGTGTTCGATGATGCTATCGAGCGCCTGCGCATCCACTTGCGCCGCCCGCAGCGTGCGGACCTGGTGATAAAGCTGCGCGACAAGCTTCCGGTAATAGTCGACAACCTGCCGATGCTCGTCGCGAGAAATATAACGTTCGTCAAACCACTCGATCATGTCACTCACCGTTGGGTTCAAGTGGTGAACTCGTCGGGTAGGGAGCGGTTCCAGACTTCCTTGCTGCTTGGCTAACATTCCCTTGCGGGGTGAGCCATATCGACAAAGGCGCCCTATCTTATGCCGGCGATTGCTGATAGCACGTCGGCAAAGCCAAGGAGCGCCAACGTGATCATGGACGAAAAACACAAAATCATTCTCAGGGCGTTCTATAATCCGCGCTACGGCATTTCACCGACCGCGACACGCGGTGCTGTCGAAAGCCATGCCAAGAAGCACAAGCTTTCTGGCGTCGACTACACGCAGGCGCTCGAAAGCGCGATTGCCGAAGGTCTCGTCGCCGCCATGTCCGACGCCTCGCTGACCATCCGCAATGCTGGCCGGCAGATGCTGCCCAAACGGTAGCCTTTCACTTCAGCAATCTCGCCAACGATAGACCAGAGTAGACTAAGAACCCGAGCGGAGCACGCCGTGCCCGAGACCTCGGGCGTTTTGTTGCGGTTTGCCCTTGCCTTCACCGCAATCCGCACTAATGAAGGCGCCATGATCACGATCAACAATTTGACCGTCCGAATTGCCGGGCGCGTGTTGCTGGACGATGCCAGCGTCTTCATTCCCGGCGGCTTCAAGGTCGGCTTCGTGGGCCGCAATGGCGCGGGCAAATCCACCCTGTTCAAGGTGCTGACCGGAGAAATGGCGCCGGAAACCGGCGAGGTCTCGCTGCCCAAGAATGCCCGCATCGGACAGGTGGCGCAGGAAGCGCCGGGGACCGACGAATCTCTCATCGAGATCGTACTGGCTGCCGACAAGGAGCGCGCCAGCCTGCTCGCGGAAGCCGAGATCGCAACTGATCCGCACCGCATCGCCGAGATCCAGGTACGCCTCGTCGACATCGATGCCTATTCGGCAGAGGCGCGCGCGGCATCGATCCTGTCGGGACTGGGCTTCGATGAAGCGGCGCAGAAGCGCGCGGCCAAGAGCTTCTCCGGTGGCTGGCGCATGCGCGTGGCGCTTGCCGCCGTGCTGTTTGCCGAGCCCGATCTCTTGCTGCTCGACGAGCCGACCAATTATCTCGACCTCGAAGGTACGCTGTGGCTGGAGGACTATGTCCGGCGTTATCCGCATACGGTCATCATCATCAGCCACGACCGCGACCTGCTAAATTCCGCAGTCAATTCGATCATTCATCTCGACCACAAGAAGCTCACCTTCTATCGCGGCCCCTACGACCAGTTCGAGCGCCAGAAGGCGGAGGCCGAAGAGTTGCAGATGAAGGCCAAGGCCAAGAATGAGGCCGCACGCAAGCATCTCCAGAGCTTCATCGACCGCTTCAAGGCCAAGGCGACGAAGGCCAAGCAGGCACAGAGCCGCGTCAAGGCACTCGAGCGCATGGGCACCGTCGCGGCCGTGGTTCACGATCATGTCCAGGGCTTCAAGTTTCCCGATCCGAAGAAGGAAGCGGCCTCGCCGATCATCGCGGTAGAGGGCGGTTCAGTCGGTTACACGCCCGGCAAGCCCATCCTCACCCGTTTGAATCTCCGCATCGACACGGACGACCGGATCGCGCTGCTCGGTTCGAACGGAAACGGCAAATCGACTTTCGCCAAGTTCATCGCGGGGCGGCTTGCGCCAGATGGCGGCCGGCTGACGGTCGCTCCGAGCCTCAAGGTCGGCTTCTTCGCCCAGCATCAGCTCGATGATCTGAGGCCGGACGAAAGCCCGGTCGCACATGTGCGCCGCCTGATGCCCGGAGAGCCGGAGGCGAAGGTGCGCTCCCGGGTCGCCCAGATGGGCCTCGCGACGCAAAAGATGGAAACCGCGGCCAAGGATCTCTCCGGCGGCGAGAAAGCCCGGCTGCTGATGGGTCTTGCGGCTTTCGACGCACCCAACCTGCTGATCCTCGACGAGCCGACCAACCATCTCGACATGGACAGCCGCCGCGCGCTGATCGAGGCGCTCAACGACTATACGGGCGCCGTCATCCTGATTTCGCACGACCGGTACCTGATCGAGGCAACGGTCGACCGGCTCTGGCTGGTGCGTGATGGTACTCTCAGCCCCTTCGACGGCGACCTTGACGAATATCGCGATATCGTCATCGGCGCGCCAAAGAAGCGCAGAGGAAGGGAAGAGCCTGCGCCGAGCGCGCCCGCAGTGGCAAAAGCGGAGCCTGCAAAACGGGCCAATCCAACGGTGCTTCGCAAGAAGGTCGATGAACTCCATGCGCTGATGGCCAAGATAGAACGCCTGATCCAGGGCATCGATAGCGAGCTCGGCCATCCGGATCTCTACACGAAGAACCCATCGCGAGCAGCTGACCTCACCAAGGCAAGGGTCAATGCGGAAAAGAAGCTAGCCGAGACAGAGGAAGAGTGGCTGCTGCTGACCGACGAACTCGAGTCTGCAGGCTGAGTCTACCGGCTGCGGAACGGCAGCTCGGCTGCCAGCAATTCGGCCAGGTCGCGGGCCGGCGTCGCGGCATCGCCATTCAGTCGTATCGAGAAAGTGACGGGCTCCGTGTCCGGCAGATTCAAGTCCGCGGGCGCAAGCGCGACGCCCGGACCGAGCCACCGCGCGGTGCGCAGCGTCACGGCGAAACCCGCGAGAACGGCGGCGCGCAATCCGGCCAGGCTCTGGCTGGTTGCGGCTACGCGATAGGTTCGACCTGCCCTGTCGAGGCCCGCGAGTGCGGCGTTGCGGAAGCCGCAGGGCGGATCGAGAAGTGCCAGCGGCAATTCATCCGAAGCCGGGATCGATAACCCCTCTGTGGCCGCGAGCCAGATCGTCGGCTCCTGTATGAGCCCGACTTCCGAACGCGACGGCTCGCCGCGCATGGCAATGACGATGTCCACCTGCCCGGCGGCCAGGGCCTCGTTGATCTCGACGGTACGGCCGATGCGGACCTCCAACTTCACCCGCGGATGGGTCGAGGCAAACAGCCGAAGCAGTGGCGGCAAGCCACTTTCGGCGAAGTCCTGCGTGGCAGCGAGCGATACCTGGCCGGCATTGCGTTGCCCCTTGAGCCTGAGCAGCGCGCGGCGCTGGGTGTCGAGGATCTCGCGCGCGATCGAAAGGAGTTCCAAGCCGGTGTCGGTCAGGACACGCCCGCGACCCGAGGGCGCGAGCAGCGGGCTACCGACCACCTCCTCCAAGCGCTTGACCTGTGCGGTCACCGCAGATGGCGTCCGCCCAACAGCCGCGGCCGCGCGCGCCAGCGATCCGCTTTCCGCAAAGGCGACGAAGGTTCGCAGGAGATCGGGTTCGAGATCCATACTTCGATTTCCTTGAAGTGTTTATCAAAAACTATTCGATTTTTCTGCATTCTTCAACGCGCTATTGATGCGGCTATCCCAAGCACAGGAGACTGCCATGCCGATTATCAACATTAGCCTCACCACCGCACCGGATTACAGCCGCTCGGAAGCCATCGCGACGGCCGTCACCGATTTGACCCGGCAGCATCTCAAGAAGGATCCAACGATCACCGCCGTCGCTATCCAGCATATCGATCCCGGCCACTGGTTTGCCGGCGGCAAGTCGCTGGCGAGCCACGGACAGCAAAGCTACTGGCTGGACATCAAGGTTGTCGACGGCACGAACACCAAGCCCGAACTTGCGGCCTATCTAGAGTCGCTATTTGGGCGCATGAACGAGTTGCTCGGCGGCGTGCACACCGAGAGCTATGCGCTTGTCCATGAAGTTCCCGCCTCCGCCTATGGCTATGGTGGCCAGACGCAGGAGTTCCGCTTCATCAGCGGAAAGTTGAAGCAGACGCCGCTCGCTGGCTAACCCAGGCAAAATCGCCGCATGCGCGGTCGGCCTCGCAAATCATGCTTGCGGGGCCTTGCCCCATCGCGCAAGACTGAGGTATGAGCGCTCAATAATCATACTTTTCTGGGAGGATAGAATGGCACCCATCAAGCTCGCGATCGTGGGCGTCGGCAAGATCGTCCGTGACCAGCATCTTCCCGCTGTGGCCAAGAATGCCGATTACCAGTTGATCGCCGCGGCGAGCCGCAACGGGGTGGTCGACGGCATCGACAATTACAAGTCGATCGAGGAGATGCTGGCAGCCAAGCCGGAGATCGAGGCGGTGTCGCTCTGCATGCCGCCGCAGTTCCGTTACGAGGCGGCGCTTCGCGCCCTCGGGGCCGGCAAGCATGTTTTCCTGGAAAAACCGCCGGGCGCCACCATCTCTGAGGTCGAGGATCTCAAGCGTATCGCTGCGAAGAAGGGCGTCTCGCTCCTGGCAAGCTGGCATTCGCGCTATGCGCCAGCCGTCGAGAAGGCGAAGGAATTCCTTGCCGCCGCCCCCATCCGCTCGATGACCGTAACCTGGAAGGAGGACGTCCGCCACTGGCATCCCAACCAGGCCTGGATCTGGGAGCCGGGCGGCCTCGGCGTTTTCGACCCCGGCATCAATGCGCTGTCGATCGTCACGCATATTCTGCCGAAGCCGGTCTTCCTGACCGCGGCCACGCTCGAATTCCCGGAAAACCGCGACGCTCCGATCGCGGCCTCGCTCACCTTCTCCAATGCCGACAAGCTCAAGGTCGAGGCCGTCTTCGACTGGCGGCAGACCGGAAAGCAGAGCTGGGATATCGAAGCCGAGACCGATGGCGGCGCGATGCGTCTTGCCGATGGTGGCGCGCGGCTCTTCATCGATGGCAAGCTTGTCCACGACGAACCCGAGCAGGAATATCCCGAGCTCTACCGGCGTTTCGCTGAAATCATCAGGGCTGGCGAGAGCGACGCGGACATATCGCCACTTACCCATGTGGCTGATGCTTTCATGCTCGGAAAGCGCAAGTTCGTCGACGCTTTCCATGATTGATAATTGTTAATCGCGGGTATTTTCTGTGCCCGGATGAAACGATTGCGTAAATTTACTTAACGGAAAGGCAAGACTTCAAGCCTAGACTTCGAGGTTGTATTGCGTCGGAGTGATTCATGCGTTTTTTGGTCGGCGGCAGACTGCTGAAGGTGACGCGCCGCGCGTATCGCGCAGGCGTCCACCCATTCCTGTCCCAGAAAGCCGGCAATGTGGCGATGTCGTTTGCGCTGCTCGCCATACCGCTGTGCCTGGCAATCGGTGCGAGCGTCGACTATGTCCGCGCGTACAATACCCAGTCCAGGATGCAGAGCGACCTCGATGCGGCGCTGATCGCCGCGATCAAGGAAGTGGACTCACTCGACGACGACGAGATCAAGGCCGAAATTGTCGAGTGGTTCAATGCTCAGGCAGATACCAATGACGCCAGCTATGCGGTTGCGGACTCCGCGATCACCGTCAGCAAGGTCGATAGAACGGTGAAAGCCGTGGTGCGTGGCACCATCAAGACTACATTCATGGGGCTGGCGAATATCAAGACGATCGATGTGGCTGCGGCATCGTCGGTCGCGGGGCCGGCCACGTCCTTCATGAATGTCTACATAGTGATGGACAAGTCCCCCTCCATGCTGCTTGCAGCGACGTCATCCGGCCAGACATCCATGCGCTCCATGATCAATTGCGAATTCGCCTGCCATGACACAGGCGATCCGGTGAGCTACCTGGGCACCAATTATTCCACATATTACGCCTTCGCCAAAGCCAAGAACATCAAGCTCAGATCCGATGTTGCAATCGACGCGGTCGAGGAAGTGCTCGACATGGTCGATGAAGCCAACTCCTCGCAAACGCATGTCAAGGTCGCGCTCTATAAGCTCGGGACGACCGTCACTGAAGTGCTTCAACCCACCGCATCGACGAACAACGCCAGGAATAAGCTCACGACCACGTCGAGCGGCTTGACGAGTGCCACATCCGAGGCGGGAACCTACTTCGACAAATCGCTTACGGCACTGCGGACATTTGTCGGCACAGCCGGCGACGGCTCAAGCGCAGCCAAACCCTTGAAGCTCGTCCTCCTCCTGACCGATGGCGTTCAATCCGAGCGCAACTTCGTGCTGTGGTGGATGAAGCCGAACTATGACGTTCTGGGTTGGAATGCCTCGCAGTCCGACAGCACCAAACAAGAGATCTGGAAAACCATCACTCCGCTCAACCCGAAATGGTGTTCGAATATCAAGAACGATGGCGTGACGATTGGCGTGCTTTACACGAAGTATCTGCCGATCGCCAACGACTGGGGTTACAGCGAAACGGTCGGAAAATCGATGGCATCGAGCAAGTTCTCCAGCGTTTGGGGCGGGACGATCAGGTCGGGCGTATCTTCCAGCACCACACGCCAAGCCTACATCCCCTACGCGCTCGAAGACTGTGCAACCTCATCAGACATGTTTCTCTCTGCCTCGGATCCCGATGAGATCGAAGAGGGCCTTTCGACCCTCTTCGAACAATATCTCGGCTCCGTGCGATTGACCCAGTAGGAAAGCGCTATGTCGTTCATCCGTAAGTTGACCCGCAAGTTTGTCGGAGACCGCAAGGGCAGTGCAGCGATCGAATTCGCCATCCTCGCCCTGCCCTTTTTCGTGGTGATCTTCGCCATCGCCGAAATCGCCGTCATGTTCTTCGTCGATTCCGGCCTCGATGCCGCGCTGCACAAGGCCGTGCGTCAGGTGCGGGTCGGTGTCGCAAAGACCGGCAGCTGGGACGCCACGAAATTCAAGGACGTCGTTTGCGGCGAGCTTTCCTACTCCTTCGATTGCGCGACCAAGCTGAAGGTGCGGGCGACGGTCGTGACGGACATGTCCTCTATCGTCAAGACTTCGCCGATCTCGGGTGGCAACCTGGCCGTGACCGAGGACTTCAACCTCGGCGATTCCGGCAGCTATGTCCTGGTGCAGGCCTTTCTGCCGTGGAATCCGGTCTTCAAGCTTTATAGTATTTCGTCCGCCCAGCTCTCCGACGGATCCTATGTGCTGGGTTCCGCTGAACTGATCAAGAACGAGCCATTCTGATGTTGACATCTATCTGGAATGCGATCGTCACGAAGGGAGCCAGGTTCGGCATTGCGCGCAAGCGCCTCGCCAAGGACGAACGTGGCGTCTCGGCCATCGAGTTCGTCCTGATCTTCCCGCTGCTCGTCACCATGATGGCAGGGACGGTCGATATCGGCCAGGCCCTCACTGTCAGCCGCAAGATGAACCAGGTGGTCTCGACGCTCGGCGACATGACCTCGCAGCAAACGGCCTGGACGACGAGCGATATCGACGCAATCATCGCTGGCACGGCGACCATTATCGAGCCATTCAGCAAGACCGATCTCAAGATCGACATCGTCGTACTCGACGTCAACGCGTCGCTGGTCGCCACGGTCAACTGGGGGCGCGCCTACAACAAGACGGCCCTGACCAAGAACTCGGCTTCGCCGGTCACAATACCGACCAACATCGCGCAATCGGGCGTACAGCTCATCGCGGTGAAGGCGACCTATACGCTGACGACGCCTTTCTCGAAGCTGCTGAAGCCAATCACCGGCGTGACGACCTACAACTATCAGAAGACCTACATCATGCGTCCGCGCAACGGCAACACGATCACGCTCGGCTGACCCCCATGACCGTGCTGCGCATCGTGCCGAACCTTCACGCCCGCGACCCGCGGGCGTTGGCCGCGTTCTACCGCGACCTCTTCGGCCTCGATATCGCCATGGATATGGGTTGGATCACAACGCTTGCCAGCAATGGTTCGATGAAGCCTCAGCTCAGTTTGATGAGCGAAGGCGGTTCAGGTACCGATATTCCGGCGCTTTCCATCGAAGTCGACGACGTCGACGAAGTGCATACGGCGGCGCAGCGTGGCGGCTATGCAATCGTCTATCCGCTGACGGATGAGGAATGGGGCGTGCGGCGCTTCTTCGTCCGCGATCCCGACGGCCATCTCGTCAACGTGCTCAGTCACCCGAGCTGATGATCAGGCCTTCTTTTCCCAGCGACCGTCGCGGTTCTGCTGCCAGTAGGACAGGGTGTGCCCCTCCCCCTTCAACTTCTTCCATTGCAGGCGTGCATCGCCGACTTGGCCCTCGTCATGGCCGTCGAACATGAAGACCACCCGATCATAGCCGTCGAGATCGGGGGGCGTCGCGCCGTCGATGACGAAGCGAACAGTCGAGTTGTTAGGATTGTCCGGGCGCGTGGTCAGCAGGATCGGCTGCAATTCCGGGAACGGGTCGCTGTCCAGGCCGTGCGGCAGAAAGCTGTCGGCACGGAATGTCCAGAGATGCGCGTCGAGAAGGCCGCAACGCTGTTCGTCCACGGTCTGCACGGCGACCCGCCAATTGCGCTCGAGGCTCCGTTCGAGGAGCGCCGGCAGCGCGTCCTCGACCTTGGTTTCCGTCAGATGGTAGAACAGGATTTCCACTGATATGGTCAGCCTTCGTGGTTGCGGCGCACCAATTCATCGAGCAGGCGCACACCGAAGCCATTGCTCCAGGATGTATTGATTTCGTCGTTTGGCGAGCCGAGCGTGACCGATGCGATGTCGAGATGCGCCCAGGGCGTCTCGCCGACGAAGCGCTTCAGGAACTGTGCGGCGGTGATCGCGCCGGCCTGGCGGCTTCCGCCGGTATTCTTCATGTCGGCGAACTTGCTGTCGATCATCTTGTCGTATTCGCGGCCCATCGGCATGCGCCAGAGCTTCTCGTCGGTGGCCATGCCGGCTGCAAGCAAGTTGGCAGAGAGCGTGTCGTCGTTCGAGAACAGACCCGCGTGATAGGAGCCGAGCGCCACGCCGATCGCGCCGGTGAGGGTCGCAAGATTGACCATGAAGGCCGGTTTGAAGCGGTCGTTGGTGTAGTAGAGCGCATCGCCCAGCACGAGGCGGCCCTCGGCGTCGGTGTTGATGACCTCGATGGTTTGGCCCGACATCGAGGTGACGATGTCGCCGGGGCGCTGCGCATTGCCGTCGGGCATGTTCTCGACAAGCCCGATCACACCGATCACGTTGGCTTTCGCCTTGCGGGCGGCCAGCGTGTGCATGAGGCCGGTAACCGCAGCCGCCCCGCCCATATCGCCCTTCATGTCCTCCATGCCGGCAGCCTGCTTGATCGAGATGCCGCCACTGTCGAACACAACGCCCTTGCCGATGAAGGCGATCGGCTTGTCCTTCGCCTTGCCGCCCTTCCATTCCATGACAACCAGCCGCGGCGGCCGCACCGAACCCTGGGCGACGCCGAGGAGCGCCCCCATGCCGAGCCTGCGCATTTCCTTCTCGGTCAGGATCTCGACGGCAACCCCGAGCTTCTCGAGTTCCTTCGCCTTGGCTGCGAATTCCGAAGGTCCGAGAATGTTGGCGGGTTCATTGATCAGGTCTCGCGCCAGGACCACGCCGCCAGCCACCGCCTCCGAGGTCTCGAAGGCGCGCTTGGCGGTGATCGATGAGGAGACGGCGATGGTCACCCGCACGGTGCGGTCGACCGAGGTGTCGTCATCGTTCTTCTTCGACTTGTAGCGATCGAAGCGATAGGCCCGCAGCAGGATGCCGAGCGCGAAATCCGCGGCCTGCTCGCCCGTCACAACCAAGCCAGGCACATCGAGATAGATCGTCGCCTTATCCGCGCCGTTCAGGGCCGAGGCGGCCACGCCGCCGGCCTTGATCCAGTCGTGACGCATCAGTTCCTTGGCCTTGCCGAG
Source organism: Rhizobium sp. SRI_017 (assembly GCF_057586295.1). Lineage (NCBI taxonomy): Bacteria > Pseudomonadati > Pseudomonadota > Alphaproteobacteria > Hyphomicrobiales > Rhizobiaceae > Rhizobium > Rhizobium sp. SRI_017. The sequence continues at coordinate 90,606 of NZ_JBYCZP010000014.1, forward strand.
GCCGATTGCGACCAGCCGGTCGGCAGCAGAATCATGCGGCGCAAGCACCTCCATCTTCGAGCCGAACTTGCCCCTGAATTTCGCGGTCTTGGCGGCACGGACAAGGCTGCCGGCCGGATCGACCGTCGTGGCGCCGGAATAACCCTCTGCATCCGCGAGCTTGAGAACGATGGCAGTACCGCCCGAGGCCTTGGCCGAGCGGGCGAAGGTAATGTCGAACTTCGATGTCATTATTGCTCCAAAAGATCCTGCGACGGGCGGCCGCATGTGGCGGGCGCGACGCCCTGCTATTAACAGAATCAGGCATTGTCATGGGCCTGTCACCTGTAAGATTAATACACCGCCGCGGAATTAAACAGGCTGGCAATAAACGAGAATACGGGCGGATCAGGGTGCTGGATGTGAGGATTGAGGATCAGAACGCACCGCCCTCCGCGCGGCATGCATGGTCATGGCGGATGCTCGCCGGGCTTTGCCTCGCCTGGGTCTTCATCCTTGCCTTCTTCCATTCTTTCCCCGCGGCCGACATCGCCTTTTCCTCGCTGTTCTGCCAGGCGAAAGACGCCGCCACCGACGGCTGCGACCTGTTTCCCGCGCGAAATCATTGGCTTACGGGTGCATTTCGGCCGCTGTTCTACTGGGTCCCCGTCGGCGCGCTCGTCGTCATGGTCACCGATATCGCCTGGCAATATGCCCGCAACCGTTGGGCCGATCGGGATCGGTTGCGCGGCGAGGTCTTGGCACTGGCCGCCTATCTCGTCGGGCCAATTCTTATCGTCAACGGTCTGCTCAAGGCCTATTCCGGCCGGCCGCGCCCGGTCGATGCAACGCTGTTCGGTGGCAATCTCGATTTTGTTGCGGCGGGCGACCTTTCGGGCGCCTGCATGTCGAACTGCTCATTCGTCTCCGGCGAGGCGGCCGCGGCGGGATGGCTACTTTGCCTGATTCCCCTTCTCCGTGGCCGCTTCCGCCACATCGTGGCGGCCCTGATCATCGACGTTTCGCTCGCAGCACCCTTCCTCAGGGTCGTGATGGGCAGCCACTTCCTCTCCGATGCGATCCTCGGCTGGCTGATCGGGGCGATGAGCCTGCCGACGCTCTTTGCCCTCCACGCGGCATTTCCGCGGGGCATTTCCGCCACACTTGATCGGCTCCGGTAAAAGTGCCACATGCCATGACGGTCCGGGGCTCAAGGGCCGGACTGTCAATCGGTAGATGCATGAACCTGCTGGAGACGTATATTTTCGGCCGGATCTTCCGGATGTTCGTCGCATCGCTCGTGCCGGTGCTGGCGATCATCTGGATCACGCAGGTGCTCGGCCGCATAAATCTCGTCACCGACAGCGGCCAGTCGATCAGCTCCTTTGTCGCGCTTGCCACCTACATGCTGCCGACCCTGATCCCGATCGTGATGCCATTTGCCGTGACCATCGCCGTCACCCAGACATTGCAGACGATGAACGCCGATTCAGAACTCGCGGTCGTAGATGCCGCCGGTGCAAAACGCTCGGTGCTCTACAAGCCGGCGTTGGTCCTCGCGGCTGTGCTCTGTGTCGTTTCCTTCTCCGTCGACAATTTCCTCGAGCCGATCTCGCGCCTGGGCATGCGCAAGACCATCGCCGCGACCTATGCCGACCTTCTCTCCTCGGTCATCGAGGAAAAGGCCTTCCGCAAGATTGATGACGGTCTCTATGTGCAGATCTCGGAGCGCGTGCAGGGCCGCGTGCTGCGTGGCCTCTTCGTCGCCGATTCCCGCGATCCGCATTTCGACATGATCTACTACGCCCGCGAAGGCGCCGTGGATGAAAATGGCGGCACGCTGATCATGAAGGACGGCGAGATCCATCGGAAGATCGAGGGCGGTGAAGTCTCGGTGATCCACTTCGATTCCTATTCCTTCGATCTCTCCGAACTCTCGGCCTCGCGCGGCGAGGCGACGCTGCGCGCCGTCGACCGCGACCTGCCCTTCCTGTTCAATCCGGATCCCGATGATCCCTATTTCAAGGAAAAGCCGCTCGACTTTCAGGCCGAACTGCATCGCCGCCTGACCGACTGGTTCTTCCCGGTCACCTTCGCGCTCATATCGTTGATGATAGCGGGTTCGGCGCATTCGCACCGCGAGCGGCGGCTCAATCCGCTGATCTCGTCGCTCTTCATCGCCTTCGTATACCGTTGGATCACCTTCTATCTCGCCAACCGCATCGAGAATGGCGTGAGTGGGCCTTGGCCGCTCTACATATTCCTTGCCGTGACGAACCTGATGATGATCGCGGCGATCTGGCGCAGTTCGAACCGACTCGGCCGGCCGGCACTCTTCCCGCGCGTCGCCGATGGCTGCGTCGGGCTTTACGGACGCGCGGCGTCGCTCTTCGGACGCAAGGAGGGCGCGCACTGATGACCGGTACGCTCTTCCGTTATTTCCTAAAGCGCCACCTGACAGTCATCTTCTGGTTCCTGATCGGCGTCACCGGCCTCGTCTATCTCGTCGATTTCATCGAAATCGCCTCGCGGCGCGGCGACATTCCGGGCTTCCGCCTGGTCGACGCCCTGTTGCTCACGCTGATCCGCGTGCCTTCGATCCTGCAGCAGACGCTGCCCTTCGTCATGCTGTTCGCAGGCGTCACGGTGCTCGTGACGCTCAACCGCCGCCAGGAAATGGTGGTGACGCGCGCTGCCGGCATCTCGGTCTGGCAATTCATGGCGCCCTTTGTCATCGGCGCCATCATCGTCGGCCTGGCCGGCCTCTTCGTGCTCAATCCGCTCGCGGCCGCCGGCATGCGCAAGGCGACGGAGATCGAAAACGGACTCAAGGCCTCGAAGCGACTCGGGCGCAAGGACGAGACCATCCCCTGGCTCCGCCAGATTACGGCATCCGACGATGTCATCGTCGGCGGTTCTCGCGTAAGTCCCGATGGAACCACCATCGAGGGCGCCGTCTTCATTCACTTCGGCCCGGACAGCAGAATCATCCTGCGACAGGATGCGGCAGAGGCAAAGTTGAAAGATGGTTACTGGGAACTTAACAAGGTCATCGAGACCGCGCCGGGGCAAATTCCGCGCACGCTCGCAACGGCACAAGTCAGTACCAATCTGAAACGGGAGTTCGTTCAGGAACGCCTCGCCCGGCCGGAAACCGTTGCATTCCTCGACATTCCGTCGAAGATCGCCGCGGCCAAGTCCTTCGGCGTGTCCACATCGGTGCTGGAATCGCAGTATCACTCACTGATGTCGATGCCGTTCCTGCTCGTCGCCATGACTCTCATTTCGGCAACAGTCTCCTTAAAATTCAGTAGGTTCAACCAATCGCAGCGGATGATTTTCGGTGGCGTCGTTTCGGGCTTCGTGCTTTATGTGATCACGGTGCTTGTGAAAGCATTCGGTAGCAGCGGTGTCGTGCCTCCGTTCGTTGCAGCCTGGATTCCGGTCGTGGTCGCAATGTTTCTGGGTTCCACGATTCTCCTGCATCAGGAGGACGGTTAGTGGCGGCAGGCAACCGCAAAGGTTGGAAAGTTTTCAGGGGCGCGCTGATTTCAGCAGTGGCGGCCTTTGGGCTTTTTTTGCCTTCAACCATGCCGGTCTTCGCCCAATCCGCGGCCGAGGATTCGGTCGTCAAACCGCCGCCCGGCACCAAGCTTCTGCTCACGGCATCCGAACTCCTCTACGATCAGGATTCGAAGAAGGTCATCGCCGTCGGCGGCGTGCAGATCCATTATGGCGGCTACAAGCTCGTCGCCAAGCGCGTCGAATATAACCAAGCCACCGGTCGGATGACCGCCATCGGCGATATCGAGATGATCGAGCCCAATGGCAACCGTATCTACGGCGACAAGATCGACGTTACCGACAATTTTGCAAACGGCTTCGTCGAAGCGCTGAGGATCGAGACGACCGACAACACGCGACTGGCCGCGGCATCGGGCGAGCGAATCAACAGCGAGGAGATGATCCTCACCAAGGGTGTCTACACCGCCTGCGAGCCGTGCAAGGACCATCCGGAAAAGCCGCCGCTCTGGCAGATCAAGGCCGAGCGCGTGATCCAGAATGGCCGGACCCATACCGTTCGCCTGGAGCAGGCCAGATTCGAGCTGTTCGGTGCGCCGATCGCCTTCCTTCCGGTTCTCGAACTGCCCGACCCCTCGGTGAAGCGGAAGTCCGGCTTTTTGTTCCCGCGCATGTCAACCGCCGAAAATCTCGGCTTCGGTCTGTCGATCCCCTACTACCAGACGATATCGCCACATATGGATGCGACGCTTACGGTAACGGGCTACACGACGCAGGGCGGAATGATCGAGGCCGAATTCCGCCAGCGCTTTCAGCTCGGCCAGCATACGCTGCGGGTGGCCGGTATCGACCAGCTTCGCCCCAGCGCCTTTTCGCGCGACACGGCCGATGCCGAGGTCGATCAGCGCGGCATGATCCAGTCGAAGGCCGACTTCAAGATCAACCCGCGCTGGAGCTTCGGCTGGGACGTCATGGTCCAGTCGGACAACAACTTCGCGCGTACCTATTCGCTCGAAGGACTCGACGACCCCGTCCATACCAACCAGATTTACCTCACCGGTCTAGGTCGCCGGAATTCCTTCGACATGCGTTCCTTTTATTTCGACGTCCAGGACGCCGATCCGAAGAACCAGGAAGAAAAGGAACAGGCGATCGTCCATCCCGTCTTCGATTACACCTATTACCATCCCGACTCGGTGCTCGGTGGCCAGCTTTCGATCACCACGAACTTCACGAGCCTGAGCCGTACAAACACCGACCACTATAGTGCGCTCGAGGGAACCAGCATCAACGACCGCTTCCGCGGGCTTGCCGGCAATTACAGCCGTCTGACGACCGAGGCGGAGTGGAAGCGCACCTTCATCATGCCATTTGGTCTCGTGGTCACGCCGCTTGCGGCCGTGCGCGGTGACGGCATCGACAACGGCATGAACGATCCTTGGGCCGCATACCCGGGCGACTTCCATTCGGCAAGCACAGCAACCCGCAGCATGGTGACGGCCGGCCTCGAAACCCGCTATCCGATCCTGATGACCGCACCGAATTCGAGCCATGTCTTCGAGCCGATCATGCAGATCTTTGCCCGCCCCGATGAACAGCTGGCCGGCGCGCTGCCGAACGAGGATGCGCAGAGCTTCGTCTTCGATGCGTCCAACCTGTTCGCGCGCGACAAGTTCTCGGGCTTCGATCGGATCGAGGGCGGCACCCGCGCCAATCTCGGCGCCCGCTATACCGGCACGTTCGACAATGGCTATACGCTTCGCAGCGTAGTCGGCCAGTCCTTCCTGCTCGATGGCAAAAATTCCTTCGCGACGCCGGATCTCGTCTATGCCGGCGCCGATTCCGGATTGGAGACCTGGCGGTCCGACTATGTCGGTGCGATGGGCATCGAAATGCCGACCGGGATTTCACTGGCGCTCGGGGGCCGGCTTGACGAGAAGACGCTCGACGTTCGCCGCAGCGACGTGACGGTTGGATATTATTCAAACTGGTTGCAGTCGGAAGTGACCTATTCGCAGATCGCCGCGCAGCCTCTCTACGGCTATCCGACCGACAATGAAGAAGTCCAGACGACCGGCGGTGTCAAGTTCGACCCCAATTGGACGCTCTATGGCTCCACGACCTGGGACCTCGACGACAGCGTGCTGTCACGCCGCGGCATCGGCATCGCCTATGATGACAGCTGCACGGTCTTCGCGCTGGCCTTCACCCAGACGCGCGACGTGGCCAACACATCGGCCAATGACTGGCAGATCGGTGCGCGTCTTTCCTTCCGCACGCTGGGCGACGTAAAGGTGGGCGACACCGCCGAGCCGGCGATCGTCGGCCAGACGCTGGTCCCGACATTCCAGTGATACTCCGAGAAAGCCGGCAAGGGTCATTGTTTTGCCGCAAGGAATGTGCAATCCCAGCAACTCATCCAGAAGAAGCAAAGTCTGAAGCAAGAGGTTGGATATCCATGGCCAAAGTCCGTTCGCTTTATTTCGGCGCGGCGTCCTTGCTGCTGGCGGCATTCGTGGTGCCACAGACATTCGTACCCGCTCATGCCGAGCAGATAGCCGCGACCGTCAACAGCATCGTCATAACCTCCGGCGACGTCGCCAAGCGCGTCAAGTTCCTGCAACTCCGCGGCGATAAGGGAAATCTTCAGCAGAAGGCCAAGCAGGAGCTGGTCGATGAAGTGCTGATGCGACAGGAAATCATTCGCACCGGCACATCCGTCAGCACTGAAGATGTCGACGCCGCCTATGAGCGGTTCGGCAAGAACAACAGGATGTCCGCGGCGCAGCTTACGCAGCTTCTGACCCGTGCCGGCGTCGGCGCTGAGCACTTCAAGGCCTATATCGGCGTCTCCATGAGCTGGCCCAAGACGGTCGCCGCCCGCTACGGTGGCAGCACCGGCCGCATGAGCAATGACGAGTTCGTCGCCAAGCTCAAGGAAAACAACGGCAAGAAGCCGACTGTGACCGAATATGTCATCCAGCAGGTGATCTTCGTCATCCCCGACAAGAAGCGCAATTCCATCTCCGGCAAGCGCAAGGCGGAAGCCGAGGCCTCACGCAAGAGCTTCCCCGGCTGTGCCCAGGCCAAGGTTTTCGCAGCCGGTTTCAAGGATGTCTCGGTCCGGCAGCAGCAGCGTGTGCTGGAAACTCAGTTTCCCGACGAAATGAAGGCCGATATGGCCAAGATTCCCGAAGGCGGCACCACCAAAGTGACGCTCGGACCGTATGGTGCTGAATTCTACGCTGTCTGCAAGAAGCGGCAGGTTTCGGACGATCTGGCGGCGCAGGTCACCTTCGAGTCACAGGATCTCGACAAGGCCAAGAAGGACGGCGAGAACCCGAACGCGAAGAAATATCTGGAGGAACTGCGCAAGCAGAACGACGTCACGATGCGCTGAGCGGGGCATCATGACAAACCTCCTTCTGGCGCTGACACAGGGCGACCCGGCCGGCATCGGCCCCGACATCACCCTGATGGCCTGGATACGTAGAACGGCGGAAAAGATTCCGCCGTTTGTATATCTCGGGGATCCCGAAGTTCTCGCGGCGCGGGCCGAAAAGCTCGGTCTTTCCGTTCCCGTCGAAGTGACGGACATAGCGTCAGCGCTCGGCATGTTCGACCGGTCGCTTCCGGTTATGGCCATTCCCGCAGGCGCCAACGTCACACCGGGCAATCCGGACAGTGCCTCCGCCTCGGGAACCATCACTGCCATCGAGCGCGCTGTCGAGCTCACCATGACCGGCAAGACGACTGCCGTCGTCACCAATCCGATCGCCAAATCCGTGCTCTATGGTGCAGGCTTCAAATTCCCTGGTCATACGGAGTTCCTGGCTGATCTCGGCCGTCGCGTGATCGGCCAGCCGATAACGCCTGTGATGATGATCGCGGGGCCCGAACTGCGGACCATACCCGTCACCATCCACATGCCGCTCAAGCAAGTGCCCCAGGTGCTGACGACGCGCATGGTCTATGAGACCTGCCGCATCGCCGACCACGATCTCCGGGTGCGCTTCGGCCTCGAAAGGCCACGGCTCGCCGTCGCCGGGCTCAATCCGCATGCCGGCGAAAACGGATCCCTCGGAAGCGAAGACGCCGCGATTGTCGCGCCTGCCATCGAACAGCTCCGCGCCGAGGGCATCGATGCCTTCGGCCCCCTGCCCGCCGACACAATGTTCCACGCCGCCGCGCGCGAGACCTATGACGTCGCGGTCTGCATGTATCACGATCAGGCGCTGATCCCAGCCAAGGCGCTCGGCTTCGATGATGCGGTCAACGTGACCCTCGGCCTGCCCTTTATCCGCACCTCGCCGGACCACGGCACCGCCTTTTCGCTCGCTGGTACGGGTACTGCGCGGCCGACCAGTCTGATAGCGGCCCTGAGCATGGCGGCCGAGATGGCCCTGAGGGAGCCCTCCAATGGCGGCGCTTGACGGTCTGCCGCCGCTGCGCGAGGTGATCTCCAAACATGGCCTCGATGCGCTGAAGTCGCTCGGCCAGAATTTTCTCCTCGACCTCAACATCACCCAGAAGGTGGCGCGCCAGGCGGGCAAGCTGGACGACGCTGTGGTCGTCGAGGTCGGCCCCGGTCCGGGCGGGCTGACGCGGGCGCTGCTTGCGCTCGGCGCCAGGCATGTGATCGCCATCGAGCGCGACCGCCGCGCCATTCCGGCGCTGATGGAAATCTCGGACTTCTATCCGGGTCGGCTGACCGTCATCGAGGGCGATGCGCTGACAACAGATATCGCCACTCTCGCGCAGCCTGGCACGCCGCTCAAGATCGTCGCCAACCTGCCCTACAATATCGGTACCCAGCTGTTGGTGAACTGGCTGACCGTGCCATGGCCCCCCTTCTGGGACTCGCTGACGCTGATGTTCCAGAAGGAAGTCGGCGAGCGGATCGTGGCCAAGGCCGGCGACGACCATTATGGTCGACTCGGCGTGCTCTGCGGCTGGCTCACCCATGCCGACATGATGTTCGACCTATCGCCGCAGGCGTTCACGCCGCCACCCAAGGTGACCTCGACCGTCATCCATATCGAGCCCAACCGCAGCCCCATTCCCTGCAGCCTCGCCAAGCTGGAGCGCGTGACGCATGCCGCCTTCGGCCAGCGCCGCAAGATGCTGCGCCAGAGCCTGAAACCACTCGGCGGCGAGGCGCTGCTGACGCGGGCCGAGATCGATCCGTCTCGGCGGGCGGAAACGCTCGATGTCGAGGAATTCTGCCGGATCGCCAATCTCATCTGATGGTTCGACCGGCATCGAAGCATCGCGGCCGCGTTCTGCGTTAGGCAAGCGGCACGAAAAATGAGTTGAAAGAGCCTCCGATGACATCCGGACCGAAGCTCCGCACCAATCTCGCCCTGCTGCTGACGCTGGCGACGCTCTGGGGTGCTTCCTACACCTTTATCAAGATCGGCGTGGAGACCATCCCGCCTGTGACACTGATCGCGGTGAGAACGCTGATCGCCGCGACGATCCTGCTCGCGATCCTCAAGATGCGCGGCCTCTCCATGCCCCGCGATCGGGCGACCTGGGCACGCTTCCTGTTTCAGGCATGCCTCAACAGCGTCATCCCCTTCACGCTGATCGCCTGGGCCGAACAGACGGTCGATGCTGGGCTCGCCACCATCCTCAATTCGACAACGCCGATCTTCACCTTCCTGCTCACAGTCCTGATCGTCAGGCATGAGCCGACGTCACCGCGAAAGCTTTTCGGCGTCGCGGCGGGACTGACGGGCGTCTGCCTGATCATCGGGATGGGGGCCCTTGATGGTGTCGGCCAGAGTCTCTGGGCGCAACTCGCGATCCTACTGGCAAGCGTTGCCTATGGCGGTGCTGCGATCTTCGGCAAGAATTTCCGCGATCTCGATCCGATGATGCCGGCAGCCGGGTCGATGATCTGCGGCGCGGTGATACTTCTGCCGCTGAGCCTGATCGTCGACCGGCCGTGGACGCTTGAACCATCCACGGCCTCGATGATGGCGCTGCTTGGCCTGTCCGTCTTCTCGACGGCGCTGGCCTTCGTCATCTTCTTCCACCTCGTCCGGTCGCTCGGTTCGGTGGGCACGACAGCCCAGGCCTATCTGCGCGTTCCGATCGGTGTTGGCATCGGCGTCGTCTGCCTGGGCGAGACGCTGACATCGACAGCAGGCATCGGTCTCGTCTGCGTCATCGCAGGCGTTGCGGCGATGACGATTCCGTCGCGTCGCAAGGCGGCACCAGCCTGAGCCGCGGGACGGCGCGCTCGGACGTGCAGCCCTGGCAGGATTTCATGCAATCGATGTTGCTGGCGCCGGGAATGCCGGCGGCGAACAGTGCGGCCGCGAGCGCCGGACAGCCATCGGCCCCAGGATACATTGTCGGAATGCAGCGCGTCATGGCTCAACCCTCGATCCCGAGACGGCGCGAGAGATCGGCAAAGTCGCGCGGGTCGAGCGTCGGCCTTGAAGCGAGATCGATCACCGCCTTGAAGGCCTCGGGCGGCGCGCTCGCCTTGACGCCGCCGAGCAGGCTCGCGCGCTCATCTGGATTCGACGCCGGGATCATCAGACGCATATAGGCGATCACCTTCTCCGGGGGCAGCTGGGCGATGATGTCCATCTCGATGCCTTCGAGTTCATGATCGGTGAACATAGCATGCAGCATGGGGTTGGCGACGGTCTCTTCCTCATGCATGTGCTCGAGATCGTGTGCTATGAAGGCCGTGAAGCCGAGATAGAGCCGACGTGCAAGCACCTTGCGCATTGCGGTGTCGGCATTTTCGATGGCCTTCAACACGTCCTCCAGCGCGGCAAAATCGCGCTCGTGGCTGTCATGCTGGTCTTCGAGGCGGTCGACTTCACTTGGCTGCTTGTTTTCCATGGCGCGATGGATGTGGTCGTTCTCGTGCTTGAGGTGCGAGGTACCGAGCATCATGATCATGCGCATGTCGGTGATGATCGATTTGGCCTCTTCTTCATCACCGAAATCGGCGCTGCCGATGCGCACCAGGAGCTCGAGCTGCGCCTTGCGCAGGCCCTTGTGGACAGCGCCGTAAATATCCCAGCGGCCGTTGAGATCTGGGGTTTGGATGGGGGAAATGTGGTGCATGGAAACTCCTCAAGTGGAAATGCAGCCAGCTGGCGCCAGCGGTCGAGGGGTTTCTATGCTGAGCGACGCAAAGACGCTTGCTAAATGGATGCTAAGACGCCGAGCCGAATCTTAAAAGGATACTAAGTCCAACCGATCTGCCCGATCCCGAAACTGATCCAAGCTCCGAGGTGGATGCTCATGTATCGTTACCCGGGTTCCAGCCTCCACGATACAATTCTAGCGCGGACTTGAACATTCCAAACGCAATCAACAGGAACGGGCCGAAGATCGAAAACAAGAAGCCGGTTATTGCGTTTGCTGTGGAAGGCGACAACAGTCTCATTCCCGTCGTGAGCTGTTGCACGCGAAAGGTCGCCGGATCGTCGTTTTTGAAGCGCTCGGGAAAGAGGCGCTTGAACGCGGAAACGGAATAGAAGCAGGCGCTTCTACGAGAGCGACCTTGAACCACCCTGCCGTCCGCGATTACAAAATCTTTGCCCAGTTCGGCACCTGGAACGTCACATCTCGCTGGAATCAAAATTGAGCCACCGCTATCGGACCTCCCGGCCAAAGCGACCGCCGCGCTTTCAGCCCCATAATTTTGGATCGCGACAAACGGACCGAACAGTCCCAAGACTGCTGTGCAGATCAAAACGCCTTTTCCCCAGCTCTTGGACACCATATACGCCAAGATCCGGCGCACGGTGAGACCACCAATCAGCGCCGATGGACGGCCCAGGGTCATCACGCCAGCAGCGTATTGACGAAATCGAACATGCCGTGGCGGCGGTCGCGCCGCAGGCGTTCGGCCTCGACGATAGCGCGCACCGAGCCGAAGGCACGGTCGAGATCGTCGTTGATCACACCGTAGTCGTATTCCCGCCAATGGGCGATTTCCTCGCGGGCATTCTTCAAGCGTGTGGCGATCACTTCAGGGGAGTCTTCGGCGCGACGATTGAGCCTTGATTGCAGCTCTTCCATGGTCGGGGGCAGGATGAAGATCGAGACGACGTCAGCCGGCATCTTGTCCTGCAGTTGCTGGGCGCCCTGCCAATCGATATCGAACAGCATGTCACGGCCTTCGGACATGGCGACCTCCACCGGTTCGCGCGGCGTGCCGTAGAAATTTCCGTGGACCTCGGCCCATTCGAGCAATGAGTCGCTCGACTTCAGCCGCTCAAATTCCTTCTGGCTGACGAAATGATAGTGGACACCCTCTATCTCCGACGGCCGGCGCGCCCTCGTCGTCACGCTGACGGAGAGCGACATGTCGCGATCAGCCTCGAGTACATTGCGGGCGATGGTGGATTTGCCTGCGCCGGACGGCGAGGAAATCACCAGCATCAAGCCACGCCGCGCGATTTCCACGTACCTCTTGTCGGTCGCCATCAATCACTCCAGATTTTGCACCTGCTCGCGAAACTGGTCGATGACGACCTTGAGCTCGATCCCCGCTGCGGTCACCGCCGCGCTATTGGATTTAGAACAGATCGTGTTCGATTCGCGATTGAATTCTTGCGCGAGGAAATCGAGCTTGCGGCCAACCGGCCCGCCCTTTGCGAGCAAATCGCGAGCGGCCGATATATGCGACTTCAGCCGGTCGACCTCTTCGCGCACGTCGGCCTTGGTCGCCAGGATAGCGACTTCGCCATGGAGCCGGTCACGATCGAGCGAGCCGGACGTGCCGTCGAGAAGGGCCGCAATCTGGCTTTCGAGCCGCGCCCGGATCTGCTCCGGCGAACGCGACGGATCGCCCTCTACCATGTTGGTGAGCTTTTCGATTGCAGCGACCTGGGTAAGAAGCACCGCAGCAAGTGCTGCACCCTCCGCCTCTCGCATCGCCGCCATCGCCGCCGAAGCCTTTTCAATGCCGGCGAGAATATCGTGGTCGAGCGTTTCCAGTTCAGCGGGATTGTCGGCGACATCACGGAAATCGACGACGCCGCGAATGCCGAGCAGCGTGTCGAAGCGGAGCGGAGCGGGGTCGACCTTGCCTTCAAGATCCTTTCGGAGATCGAGCACGGCCTGCAGCGCCGCCTGGTTGACGACGGCTTCGACCCTGGTTTCGCCCGCTTGGATGTTGAGAGCGACCTGAATGTTGCCGCGGGCGAAATGGGCCGAGGCAATGCGGCGGATCTCCGACTCTAGCCGCTCAAAGCCCTGCGGCAACCGCAGACGGAGATCGAGCCCCTTGCCGTTGACAGAGCGAAGTTCCCACGCCCATTGGTGCCGTCCGGTGCGGCCGTCGAGGCGCGCAAATCCGGTCATGGATTGCAGCGGCATTCACTTTCCCCTTCATGGCGCAGCGAGGTGCGCCGGCCCTCGCTTATGGTTGCGGGGTCTCGGCGCCATCCTGTTGATCGGCAGCCTTCTTCTGGTCTTCCTGGAATTTCCGCCAGCGCTTGACGTTCTCGTTATGCTCGTCGAGCGTCGTGGCGAAGGCGTGCCCGCCGGAACCGTCAGCCACGAAATAAAGATAGTCGGTCCGCGACGGATTGGCGACCGATTCAAGGGCAGCACGTCCAGGATTGGCGATCGGCGTCGGCGGCAGGCCGTCGATGCGGTAGGTGTTGTAAGGCGTTTCCTTCTCGATATCGGCCTTGGTCAACTCACGCTCCGCCGGCTTGCCGTCGCCGCCGAAGAGCCCATAGACGATGGTCGGATCGGACTGCAGGCGCATGCCCTTCTTGATGCGGTTGAGGAAAACCGAAGCGACCTGCGGTCGCTCGTCGGCCTTGCCGGTTTCCTTCTCGACGATCGAGGCAAGGATGAGCAGCTCTTCCTTGGAAGCGAGCGGCAGGTCCTTGTCGCGCTTCTCCCATACTTCGTCGAGGACGCGGCTCTGGGAGGTGGTCATCTGCGCGAGGACCGCGCTGCGCTTGCTACCGCGCGTGAATTTGTAGGTATCGGGCCGGAGCGTTCCCTCCGCCGGCAGCTCGGCCGGGAGGTCGCCGTCGAGATTGGGGTCGGCCGCGATCCGCTTGAACATCTGCTTGACGGTCAGGCCCTCAGGCAGCGTCACCGAATACTGGATCGACTTTCCGGACTTGAGAATGTCCATGATCTCCATCATCGAGGCATTCGCCTTGATGGCATATTCTCCGTGGCGGGACTTCTGGTCCTCGCCCAGGAACTTCGTGACGGTCTTGAAGACGCGCGAATTGGAGATGATATTCTTGCGCTCAAGCCCATCGGCGATCTCGGAAATGCCGGCTCCTTCGCGCACGAGGAAGGTCGTATCGGTCTGGAGCGGGCCGGGCTGCTGATATTCGCGGAATGCGTAATAGACCAAAGCGACCGCCGCCACGGTCAGGAAGGTGAGGATCGTCATCACGAAGTTGAGGAAGATGACGAGCTGGCTGCGGGCTTCGCGTGACCGGCGCGGCGGCAGAGGAACCTTTTCGGGCCGCAGAGCATCCTTCGCCGATTGCGGGATGATCCGCTTCTGGCTGTCGCCAGGAAGAACCGGACGGCCGAACTGACCTTCGCTCGTGGAATTGGGGTCGGTCAAATGCATTCCTCGATCATGGACTGAATCAACGGCCGATTAAGCCGACAATCTGAGCGGCATTGCGGCAAAACCGGAGCACGGCAACATGCCCCGGAATGTCCTTTCCGGGGCGACGATTGTCAATCCTGATGACGACGGAGAACGAGGGAGGCGTTCGTTCCGCCGAAACCGAAGGAATTGGAGAGCGCAACATCGACTTTGCGCTGGCGTGCCTTGTTGGGCACCAGGTCGATCTTGGTCTCGACCTCGGGATTTTCAAGGTTGATGGTCGGCGGCACCACATTGTCGCGGACGGCCAGAATCGAGAAGATTGCCTCGATCGCGCCGGCGGCACCAAGCAGGTGACCGGTCATCGACTTGGTCGAGGACATCGACACCTTGGAAGCATCGTCACCGACGAGGCGCTCGACGGCGCCGAGCTCGATCGTGTCGGCCATGGTCGATGTGCCGTGGGCATTGATGTAGTCGATATCGCCGGGCGTCATGCCGGCACGCTTCAGTGCCATGCGCATGCAGCGCTCTGCGCCTTCGCCGTTCTCCGACGGTGCGGTGATGTGGAAGGCATCGCCCGACAGGCCGTAACCGACGACTTCGGCATAGATCTTGGCGCCACGCGCCCTGGCATGTTCGAGTTCTTCGAGCACCACAATGCCGGCGCCCTCGCCCATGACGAAGCCGTCGCGGTCCTTGTCATAGGGGCGCGAGGCGCGCGTGGGCTCTTCGTTGAATCTCGTCGAAAGCGCCTTGCAGGCGGCAAAGCCCGCCAGCGAGATGCGGCTTACCGGCGATTCGCTACCGCCGGCGACCATGACGTCGGCATCGCCAAGCCCGATCAGGCGTGCGGCATCGCCGATCGCATGCGCACCGGTCGAACAGGCCGTGACGACGGAGTGGTTCGGACCGCGCAGCTTGTGGCGGATCGACACCTGGCCCGAGACCAGGTTGATCAGACGGCCAGGAATGAAAAAGGGAGAAACGCGGCGCGGACCCTTGTCGCGGAGGGTGTAGCCCGCCTCGACAATGCCTTCGACGCCGCCAATGCCGGAGCCGATTAGAACGCCGGTCGCGATCTGGTCCTCGTCGCTCTCGGGATGCCAGTTGGCATCGGCCAGCGCCATGTCGGCCGCAGCCATGCCATAGACAATGAAGGGATCGACCTTGCGCTGGTCCTTCGGCTCCATCCAGTCATCGGCATTGTACGTGCCGTTGGAGCCGTCACCGAACGGCAGCCTGCAGGCAATCTTCGCCGGCAGGTCTTCGACCTCGAATTCCGTAACCTTGCGGGCGCCGCTCTTGCCAGCGAGCGCATTCGCCCAGGTGGCATCGACGCCGCATCCAAGCGGGGTCAGCATGCCAAGCCCCGTGACAACAACACGTCTCATGGCTCGTTCTCCACCCTACTCACTATCGTTCAAGCATCCGTACAGTAAACTGCCGAGTGGACGGCAAACTGCCGGGCTGCGGCTCACGCCCCGCCCGGCAGCTCCAAACCGGGAATATCAGGCCTGAGCCTTGGAGATGAACTTCACTGCGTCGCCGACCGTCAGGATCGAGTCAGCAGCATCGTCCGGAATTTCAACGCCGAACTCTTCTTCGAAGGCCATCACGAGTTCGACGGTATCGAGAGAATCAGCGCCCAGATCATCGATGAAGCTGGCGGCTTCAGTCACCTTGTCGGCTTCAACGCCAAGATGATCAATCACAATTTTCTTTACGCGTTCTGCGATATCGCTCATGTCGGTTTCCTCGACCTTCGTCTGTTTGTCCGCCTTGATCGGCGACTTACCCGAATTGCACCGCTACTCGCATATAGGCTCGAGAGCGGCAGTTCCATCTAGAGGCTCACCCGGTCAAAATCCAGTCTAAACCGATTTTACCCCGTTGCCCCACCCTAGAGACTGCTCTCAGTCTCCTGCGGCTTAACACGGTTTATTTCCCGCGCAAAGCCTGAAAATGCGGTATTCTCGGCTGTCCAAGTGTCATTTTCCGACGCTTTTCTCTCCGAGAGAGAGCCGCGTTTTGGCCGCCATCTCAACAACACCGAAACCCGCCCTTGTTTCGTCAGAGCATCGCCATGCCGCCGTTGACGTGCAGCACGTGGCCAGTGATGTAGGAACACTCCTCCGAGGCGAGGAAGCTGACGGCGGCGGCCACTTCCTTACCCAGGCCCATGCGCTTCATCGGGATCTTCACGAAAAGCGTTTCCTTTTGCTTGTCGTTCAGCTTCTCGGTCATCGCGCTTTCGATGAATCCCGGCGAGACGCAATTGGCCATGATGTTGCGCGAGGCGACTTCGCAGGCAAATGCCTTGGTGAAACCTTCCAGGCCGGCCTTGGAGGCGCAGTAGTTCGCCTGGCCGGCATTGCCGATGGCGGCGACCACCGAGGAAATGTTGACGACGCGGCCGTAGCGGCGCTTCATCATCGGGCCGCAAAGCTCGCGCGTCAGCACGAAGGCGGCGTTGAGGTTAATGTTGATGACCTTGTCCCAGTCCTCGTCGCTCATCCGCATCATCAGTCCGTCATTGGTGATGCCGGCATTGTTGACTAGGATATCGACGCCGCCGAGTTCGGCTTCTGCCGTCTTGGCCAGTTCCTTGACAGCGGCGCGGTCGGACAGGTTGGCGGTGAAGATCATGGTGCGGTCGCCGAGCTCGGCCGCAAGCGCTTCCAGCTTTTCGCGACGGGTGCCATGCAGGCCGATGACGGCGCCCTGGGCATGCAAGGCGCGAGCGATTTCCTCGCCGATGCCGCCGGTTGCTCCGGTAACAAGTGCCTTGCGGCCGGTCAGGTCGAACATGTCGCTAATCCCTCAATATTGAAATCAACCATTGAGCGCCGCGAGCGCGGCCTCGATGTCGGCAGGCGTGTTGACGGCGGTGCCGGCCAGCGATTTATCGATGCGGCGCACCAGGCCGGTCAGCACCTTGCCGGAACCAATCTCGTAAAGCGAGGTCACGCCGTTCTTCGCGAACCACTCGACCGTTTCGCGCCAGCGCACCTGGCCGGTCACCTGCTCGACGAGCAGCTTGACGATTTCGGAGGCATCGGTGACGGGTGCCGCGCGGACATTGGCGATGAGGGGCACGATCGGGCTCTTGGCCGAGACCTTGCCGAGTGCCTCGGCCATGGCATCGGCGGCCGGGGCCATCAGCGTGGAGTGAAAGGGCGCGGAGACCGGCAGCAGGATCGCGCGCAGCGCCTTCTGTTCCTTGGCGAGTTCAGCAGCCTTTTCGACCGCCCCCTTCTCACCGGAGATCACAAGCTGGCCGCCGCCATTGTCGTTGGCGATCTGGCAGGCGCCGAGCGACGCGACGGAATCGCAGATGGTTTGCACCGCAGTCTGTTCAAGGCCGATGATCGCTGCCATCGCGCCCTTGCCAGCGGGAACGGCTGCCTGCATGGCATTGCCGCGGATGCGGAGCAGCCGCGCGGTATCGGCCAGCGAGAAGGTGCCGGCGGCACAGAGCGCCGAATATTCGCCGAGCGAATGGCCGGCGACATAGGAGACCTTGGATTTCAGGTCGAGGCCGCGGGCTTCCATCACCCGGATCGCTGCGATCGAGACGGCCATCAGCGCCGGCTGGGCGTTGGCGGTAAGGGTCAGCGCTTCCTCGGGACCGTTCCACATGGTGTCGGTGAGCTTCTCGCCGAGCGCCTCATCGACCTCGTCGAACACGGCGCGGGCTTCGGCAAAGCTGTCGGCGAGCGCCTTGCCCATGCCAACCGACTGGCTGCCCTGTCCCGGAAAGGTGAATGCGACCGTCATCGCGGCCTCCCTATCTTTAGTCTTGGCTTTATCTTTGGCCTTCCCATTCACACAATCTTGCAGGCTGTCAAGCATGGCGAGCGTGAAGACAACTGCTTTTTGGCCGTGCACTGCTCTTGCACCGCAACAAAATCGGCCTAGATTTCTGCGACTTCATCTGGGGATTTCATCATATGCGTTTCAACGAACTTGGCCGGACCGGCATCAAGGTCTCGGAGATTTGCCTGGGTACCATGACCTGGGGCAGCCAGAACAGCGAGGCCGAGGCCCACGAACAGATGGACTACGCGCTTGATCAGGGCGTCAACTTCTTCGATACCGCGGAGCTCTATCCGACCACGCCGGTGTCCGATGCAACGCAGGGCGACACCGAGAAATTCATCGGCACATGGATGAAGGCGCGCGGCAATCGCGACAGGATCGTGCTGGCCACCAAGATTTCCGGCCCCGGCCGCGCCTATATCCGCGGCGGCCGGCCGATCAACCGGCAGGAAATCCAGGCAGCGCTCGAGCTTTCGCTCAAGCGGCTCGATACTGACTATATCGACCTCTACCAGCTGCATTGGCCCAATCGCGGCCACTATCACTTCCGCCAGCTCTGGACCTATCATCCGGAGAAGCAGCCCGCGAAGGCTGAGGTGCATGACAATCTGCTGGAAATTCTCCAGGCGCTCGGCGACGCCGTGAAAGCCGGCAAGATCCGCGCCATCGGCCTGTCCAACGAGACGGCCTGGGGTACGATGCAGTTCCTGCAGCTCGCCGAACAGCACCGCCTGCCCCGCGTCGCCTCCGTGCAGAACGAATACAATCTGCTCTATCGGCCGCATGATGCCGATTTCGCCGAACTCAGCCACCACGAAAATGTCGGCCTGCTCGCCTACTCGCCGCTCGCCGCCGGCCTGCTCACCGGCAAATATGTGGACGGCGCCAAGCCCGCCGGTTCACGCATAACCGTCAATGGCGATCTCGGCGGCCGATTCAACCGCCATCAGGAGCCCGCCGTGCGCGAGCATGTCGAAGTCGCCCGCAAGCATGGCCTCGATCCGGCGCAGATGGCGCTGGCCTATTGCCTTACTCGGCCTTTCATGACCTCGGCCATCATCGGCGCGACCAGCATGGAACAGCTGAAGACGAATATTGGCGCCAAGGATGTAATCCTCGACGACGGTGTACTGCGCGACCTAAAGGCCGTGATCCGAAACCATCCAATGCCGATCTGATTCTTCACGCTTCGCTAACGCGGCCACGATATTCTAGCGGCGGATAATTGCATCCGGCCGCAGGGCGGCTGCGAAGATGGAGCGTGACGAGTCCATGCCTTCATAAGCATGGGCACACGAATTTGCGTATGTTCGGCCTCAACAGCTATTACGCCACGACGAGCGCGCGAGACTATGTCGATCAGTTGTTCGGCAAGAGCGGTTCCGCGAAAGTCGACACGCCGGTTACCAGCACCTATCGGCCGCCCTCCTTCGATGTCGCCACGGGCACCACGGCGACCGACCGGGCGCTCGCCAAGATCGTCTCGCTCATCTGGGAGATGGAGAATGGCGGCGGCGAAAAACAGACCTCGGTCGACGAATCCAACGGCTACATCCTGAATGCCACAGGCACGGAGGAAGCCGACAAGATCGACATGAAGGCGATTTCGGCCTTCCAGATATCCACCGGGGCCGGCGACGACACGGTGACAGTCAAGGCGGGCAGCCTCGCAGCGCTCGACGCCGGCGACGGAAACGACACGGTCAATCTTGCCGCCGGCTATCTCGCCGATGTCGATGGCGGCGACGGCGACGACAAGATCCATATTGCCGGCGACCTCGCTGACACGGTGTCTGGTGGTGCTGGCAATGACGAGATCAAGATCAGCGCCAATGCCATGCTGGGGATTTCCGGCGGGGACGGCAATGATACGCTCTATATCGAGGGCAAGCGCATCTTCGCGAGCGGTGGTACGGGCGACGACAGCTTCACCATCAACAGCACCGGCGACGGCGTCACCGAACTGTCCTTCATCCGCGGCGATGGCAAGGATGTCGTCAATACCAATGCTGCCACTGACATCAGGCTCTCGAGCTCGATCTTCGACCCGCAGAACTCCGGGACGGGCTCCGCGCTGACACCCGATGACCTCGATATCGCTGTGTCGGATAACCGCCTTGTCCTCCGCGTCAAGGACTCCGCCGACATGGTGACCATCAATTTCGACAAGGGCGCGCTCGAGGGCAAGGTCCCGAGCTTCAGCTTCGACATGGACAACGGCAGCTACGTGCTGCGCATCCGATAGGCCCTCGCCGAGGCGATTTCCGGCCGGGCGGCAATTCGTCCCTCTTTCGCAGGTTCACAAACCTTGCGGCACCTCTGTATAAGGAGCGCCGTCCGCGAAAGGTCCTCGCCGAATGAATGCCAGAATTGCCCTCTTCCTGATCATCGCCGTCACGGTCTGGCGCATCGCGCTCCTGCCCTATGGCACCGACCTGTTCGTCGACGAGGCGCAGTACTGGTTCTGGGGCGAGAATCTCGATCTCGGCTATTATTCCAAGCCACCCATGATCGCCTGGGTCATCCGGACATTTACGACGCTTGCCGGTTCGGACGACGCCTTCTTCATCCGCCTCGCCGGCCCTCTCTTCCACATGGGTACCGCGCTGGTACTGATGGACTGCGCACGGCGCGTCGCTGGTGAAGCCTATGCCGGCTGGACAGGCGTCACCTATGTCACGGCGCCTGCGGTGGCCTTCGCCTCGGTCTATATGTCTACCGACACGCTGCTGCTGTTCTTCGTGGCAGTGACGCTCTGGGCCTATATCGACCTGACTCGTCGCGCCTCGGCGGGACTTGCCCTGCTGATGGGCGTCGCGTTCGGACTTGCCTTCCTGTCGAAATATTCTGTCCTGCTACTGGTGCCTGGCGGTCTGGCGGCACTTCTGCTGGTCAGGGAAGCCCGCATCGGCTGGCGCGATTTCTTCGTCTCCGCGATTGCCGCAGCGGTGATCGCCTCGCCGAACCTGATCTGGAATGTGCTCCACGACGCGACCACGGTGCGCCACACCACCGAGCTCGCCGAATGGGCGACCATGCATCTCGATTTCGGCAATGCGCTGGAATTCTTCGGCGCGCAGTTCGGCGTCATCGGCCCGGTCACCTTCGCCGCGCTCATCTGGGCCAGTCTCGGCGTGCTGGGCGGCAAGGCACTGCCCTGGCAGAAAATCCTGTTCTGGCTCTCGATGCCGGTCGTGGCGCTGATCACGCTGCAGGCGCTGACCGGCAAGGCCTATGCCAACTGGGCAGCGCTCGGCTATGTCGCGGGCGTGCCTCTCGCCGTCTGGTGGCTTGGAGACCGCTGGAAGACCGGCCTCTGGATCTCGCTCGCCTTCAATGGCTTCGCGACAATCGCCTTCCCGCTGATCACGGTCTTTCCGGACGCGGTGACGCTGCCGAACGGCAATCCCGTGCTCAAACGCCATCTCGGCCGCAGCGAGATCAGCCTCTGGGCCGCCGACGCCGCCCGCAAGGCGGGTCTCTCCGTCATCGTCACCGACAACAGGGACATGGTGGCCGACCTCTTCCACACGCTGCGGGGCGATTCTTTCAAGTTCTATGCCCGCGCGCCGGCTGGCTTCCCCGGAAGCTACTACGAGCAACTTTTTGCTCTACCGGCAGACCTTAGTGGCGACGTGGCCTACCTCACGCGCGATCCATTGACCTGCGCCGCGCAGCCCCCGCAACAAGTCGCGACCATCACGCCGGATCACGGCCACTTCGATGGAAAGCAGATCTATCTCTACAGGACCACGGCTGCCTGCCTGCCGGTGCAGTGAGCGAGCGGGAGGGAATGTGCCCCCACCCCTTGCTTTTGCCGCATTTGACTGTATAAGCCGGCCTCATCAAACACCCGGCCGTCGGCTGGTGGCTTTACGGAAGGCCGGTCTCGCGATTGAGACCGTCAGGAACCAGAGGGTTCCGGTTTCCCGTGTCTCCGCTCTCGACCGTACCGAAATAAACGCTTTTCTTGCCGCGGCATCGCCGCTTCCAGGATCAGTCGTTGAGGCTTGGCGCCGTGACCGGGTGGGATTGATGGCAACGCAAGAAAGGCACATGTTTCATGGCTCTCTATGAACACATTTTCCTTGCCCGGCAGGATATAGCCGCTCCGCAGGTCGACACGCTCGTCGAGACCTACAAGGGCGTGATCGAATCCCTCGGTGGCAAGGTTGGTCGTATCGAGAATTGGGGCCTCAAGTCCCTCACCTACCGCATCAACAAGAACCGCAAGGCCTTCTACGTCATCATGGACGTCGACGCTCCGGCTGCAGCGATCCAGGAAGTCGAGCGCCAGCAGCGCTTCAACGAAGACATCCTGCGCTTCATGACCGTCAAGGTCGAAAAGC
The DNA here is from genome assembly GCF_057586295.1 of Rhizobium sp. SRI_017. NCBI lineage: Bacteria > Pseudomonadati > Pseudomonadota > Alphaproteobacteria > Hyphomicrobiales > Rhizobiaceae > Rhizobium > Rhizobium sp. SRI_017. The sequence continues at coordinate 112,851 of NZ_JBYCZP010000014.1, forward strand.
ACGAGGAAGGCCCGTCTGCCATGATGCAGAAGCGCGACCGCGACGACCGTCCGCGCCGCGAAGATGGCGACCGTCCATTCCCGCGTCGTGATGGCGACCGTGGCGATCGTCCGCCGCGCCGCGATGGCGACCGTCCGTTCCGTCCGCGCGAATCGTAAGGAGATCCTGATATGGCTGACACTTCATCCGCTTCGGCCGGAGCACGCCGTCCGTTCCATCGCCGCCGCAAGACCTGCCCCTTCTCGGGCCAGAACGCACCGCGGATCGACTACAAGGACGTCAAGCTGCTGTCGCGCTACATTTCCGAGCGCGGCAAGATCGTACCGTCCCGCATCACGGCCGTTTCCCAGAAGAAGCAGCGCGAACTGGCCCAGGCCATCAAGCGCGCCCGTTTCCTCGGCCTGCTGCCCTACGTCGTCGCTTAATAGGCGACTGACTCGTTGCGAGAGCATGGCTCTCCGGCAACTGACTCTGCGGAAGGCGAATATCGCCTTTCGCCTCCCTTCCAGGATGGGCCTGGATCGGAAAACTCTAAATCCCATGTTGGGGACCTGAATCTTTTTCTCAGGAACTTCCCCTAACTGCTTCATTCGATTGAATGGACAGGACAGCGAGACCTGATGAACAAGACTGCCAACCCCGTTGTGATCGGCATCATTGCCGGACTGGTCGCTGCCATTGGCACGCTCGGTTCGCTCAGCATGCCGCTTTTTGCGCAGCTGGTTGCCATGATCGCGCTTTTCATGGCTGGCCTCGGTTTCGGTCGCGTCGCGGGCCTCGTGGCGGTTGCCACGGCCGCTGTCGCGCTCGGCGTCTATACGTCTTCCGTCTTCGCCACCTTCATCTTCGCAATCACGCTGCTGCCGGCGGCCGTGATGAGCCAGCTTGCACTGCTCGCCCGTCCGGCGAGCGAGATCGGCGGGCCGGACCAGGCACTCGCCTGGTATCCGCTGTCGGACATTCTTCTCGCCGGCGCCATGATCACGGCGGTTGCGGCCATCACGCTGCTGCTCCTTCAGCCGGTCGACGCACTCTACTCGGTCGTGATCGACCGCGCGGTGGAAGTCATCGGCGGGGCGAATCCCGAGATGGTGATCACGCCGGAGCAGAAGGCCGAGGTGCTTTCGATGCTCAAGGTCTTCGGCCCGGTGTCGCAGAGCTTCGGCAACATGATCATGCTGTTTGCCGGCTTCTATTTTGCAATGGTGATCCTGGCGGCCATGAAACGCAACGTTCGTCCGCGGGAAGATATCCGCGTGGCGTTGCGCATGAGCCGCATCTCCGTCGTGGTCTTCTTCGGCGGCCTCGCGCTGATGCTGATCGGCGGTACTGCCGGCATAATCGGCGCGAGCTTTGCCGGTGCCACCGGTGCGGGCTTCACGCTCGCGGGCTTCGCCGTCATCCACAATGCGCTGCGCGACAAGACCTTTGCGCTGCCGGTGCTGGTGCTTGTCTACATCATCACCTTCATCATTCCCCCTCTCGTGGTGCTCGTGGCACTGGCGGGTGGGCTTGCGAATCCGCGTCGGGCCATCGCGCTCACGCCGAATAAACCCAATGAAACTTCCGAAACCAAGAACTGAAAGGAACTCCTGTCATGCAAGTCATTCTCCTCGAACGCGTCAACAAGCTCGGCCAGATGGGCGAGACCGTGAAGGTCAAGGACGGCTACGCCCGTAACTACCTGCTGCCGCTCGGCAAGGCACTGCGCGCCAACGAAACCAACAAGAAGCGTTTCGAGACCGAGCGTGCAACGCTGGAAGCCCGCAACCTCGAGCGCAAGTCCGAAGCTCAGAAGATCGCCGACAAGCTCGAAGGCAAGTCCTTCGTCATGGTCCGCTCCGCCGGCGAAACCGGCCAGCTTTACGGCTCGGTCGCAGCCCGCGACATCGTTGAGGCGCTCGAAGCCGAAGGCTTCAACATCGGTCGCAACCAGGTCGACCTCAACACTCCGATCAAGACGATCGGCCTGCATGAAATCAAGCTGCACCTGCATGCCGAAGTCGAGATCGAAATCTCGCTCAACGTCGCCCGCTCGGCCGACGAAGCCGCCCGCCAGGCCAAGGGCGAGAGCCTGACCTCGGCCGACGCCATCTACGGTGTCGACGAAGATGCCCTGAAGCCGGAAGATTTCTTCGATGCCAGCGAAATGGAGCCGGGCGAAGAAATGTAAGAGCATCCAGCTCGTCATTTTCGCATTCTTTGAGACGCCTCCGGGAACTTTCCGGGGGCGTTTTTGCTTTTTTGGCGTTTTCGGGAGGTGCGTGGTCGGTGGGTTTTGCCCCGTCGATGTTAACCATATCACAAAATTGAATGCGAAGATGTGCATTCTTGAACATTTGACCAGTCAAGCCCCATTGAAAAGTGGCAATTCTTTGTTAGATTTTACCTTCTGTTAATGTTTTGGACATGCTTACCGCCCGGTGCGCATCCATTACGCATCGGTCACCGGCCTGCTGTGAGTTGTACGTAGTTATGCGTGGAGCTGGCATATGAACCGCATTCTGGACCGTTTTCTGCATTCAATCGTCCGCCAAGGACATCTCATCATCACCTACGCCAATGGAGCCAAGCGAACGTATGGCGGCGGCATTGGCAAGCCGGTGCACGTTCGTTTCAACGCCTCGAAGGCCGAATGGCTCGTCGCTTACGACCCCGAGTTCTATCTGGGGCATTGTTACGCAGAAGGCATGCTCGACATCGTCGAGGGCGACATGTACGACCTGCTCAAGACAGCTTTCACCGGCAATCCGGATGGCGGGCTCCGATTCAAACCCTGGATGAAGCTGCTCGCAAAGATCCGCTATGGATTCCGCTTCTTCCGGGAAAACAACGTCACATCGCGCGCGCGCAAGAACGTGCAGCACCATTACGACCTGACCGGCGAGCTCTACGACCTGTTCCTCGATGCTGATCGGCAATATTCCTGCGCCTATTTCGAGACGCCGGAAACCGATCTCGAGGAGGCCCAACTCGCCAAGAAACGCCATATTGCCTCCAAGATGGTCATGAACCGCCCGGGCCTTTCTGTGCTCGACATCGGTTGTGGCTGGGGCGGCATGGGGCTTTATCTCGCGCGCAATCTGGGAGCCAAGGTCAAGGGCGTCACGTTGTCGGACGAACAGCTCGCAATCGCCCGCAAGCGCGCGCGCGATGGCGGGCTCGACGGCGACATCCGCTTCGATCTCCAGGATTATCGCCATGTCGAGGAGAAGTTCGACCGCATCGTGTCGGTCGGAATGTTCGAGCATGTCGGCCGGCCCTACTACGACACCTACTTCAAGAAGTCGGCGCAGCTCCTGAAAAAGGACGGCGTGATGCTGATGCACACGATCGGCCGTGTCGACGTGCCAACTGCGACCAATCCGTTCATCGACAAATACATCTTCCCCGGCGGCTACATCCCGTCGATGTCGGAAGTGATGACCTCGATCGAGCGCTCTGGCCTCACGATCACCGACGTCGAGGTGCTGCGGTTGCACTATGCCGAGACGCTGAAGGCCTGGCGCGAGCGCTTCATGGCACGGCGCGAAGAAGCCAAGAAACTCTACGACGAGAAATTCTGCCGCATCTGGGAGTTCTATCTCGCCTCTTCCGAAAGCGCCTTCCGCTGGCAGGGGTTGGTGGTGTTCCAGTTCCAGCTCGCCCATGACCAGCAGGCGGTTCCGCTGACCCGCGACTACATCCAGGACGCGGAAAACTGCCTGCGCCAGATCGAGAAGAAGAACGACGCCGGCTCGATCCGCTTCCCGCACGAGGCGGCCGAATAGGCCGATTCTCGCCGAACGTTTTGAGAAGCCTGCATCTTTGCATGCAGGCTTCATTGTTCTATATATGTTCCGAAAGCTTGGCGTAATCGAGTCAATGGAAAGATGCGTCAATGGTAATCTTATCCACCGTTGCCCCAAACTGTGGACATCGTCCAAAAGTCAACGATTGGTTAAGATTTCCCTGCGTCTAGGAGTGGCCCGGTCTATAGGATCGGGTGAATCACGACAGATCTATGACGGGACAGACAATGAAGGATGTTGCGCGGAAACTAGCCGCCATCAGCAATACTGAGGCGACGCCGCATTATCGCGAGGCGCCCGGCAACCTTGAAGCGGAACAGGCGCTGCTGGGAGCAATCCTGGTCAACAATGACGCCTTCTATCGCGTCTCGGATTTCCTGAAGCCCGTGCACTTCAATGAGGCGCTGCATCGCCGCATCTATGAGGTCGCGGGCGACATTATCCGCATGGGCAAGATCGCCAATCCGGTGACGATCAAGACCTTCCTGCCCGCCGATGACAAGGTGGGCGAGATGAGCGTGTCGCAATATCTCGCCGCTCTGGCGGGCTCGGCGGTGACGATCATCAACGCGGAGGACTATGGCCGGGCGATCTACGATCTGGCGCTCCGCCGCTCGCTGATCACCATCGGCGAGGACATGGTCAACATCGCTTACGACGCGCCTCTGGACATGCCGCCGCAGACGCAGATCGAGGACACCGAGCGCCGCCTGTTCGAACTAGCCGAGACCGGCCGCTACGACGGCGGCTTCCAGGCCTTTTCGGACGCCGTGGCCCAGGCGATCGACATGGCGGGCGCCGCCTTCGAGCGCGACGGCAATCTTTCGGGCGTTTCAACCGGCATTCAGGCGCTCGATGCCCGCATGGGCGGGCTGCAGAAATCGGACTTGATCATCCTTGCCGGCCGTCCCGGCATGGGCAAGACGTCGCTTGCCACCAACATCGCCTACAATATCGCGGCAGCCTATGAGCCGGAAGTGATGCCCGATGGCTCCTTCAAGCCGAAGAATGGCGGCGTGGTCGGCTTCTATTCGCTCGAAATGTCGGCCGAACAGCTCGCAACCCGCATTATCTCGGAGCAGACGGAAGTGTCGTCCTCCAAGATCCGTCGCGGCGACATCACCGAGGCCGATTTCGAAAAGCTCGTCGCCTGCTCTCAGATGATGCAGAAGATCCCGCTCTTCATCGACCAGACCGGTGGTATCTCGATCGCCCAGCTCGCGGCCCGCGCCCGTCGCCTCAAGCGCCAGCGCGGCCTCGACGTGCTGGTCATCGACTACGTCCAGCTGATGACAGGCTCGAAGAAGGCCGGCGAGAACCGCGTGCAGGAAATCACCGAGATCACCACGGGCCTCAAGGCGCTCGGCAAGGAACTCGGCGTGCCGATCATCGCGCTCTCCCAGCTGTCACGTCAGGTGGAAAGCCGCGAAGACAAGCGCCCGCAGCTCTCCGACCTGCGCGAATCCGGTTCGATCGAACAGGACGCCGACGTGGTGCTCTTTGTGTTCCGCGAGGAATATTACGTCAAGAACATGGAACCCCGCGATCCCGACGATCCGAAATACACCGAATGGGAGCAGCAGATGGACAAGGTGAAGGGCACAGCCGACGTGATCATCGCCAAGCAGCGCCATGGACCGACCGGCACCGTCAAACTCGCCTTCCAGGCGGAATTCACGCGGTTCACCGATCTCGCGGATCAGAGCTTCACCCAGTATGAGCATTGAGGAAAGGGCGGCGGCGATGCCGCCCGCCTTGCGTCAGCCGATCAATCTCAGCGTCGGCTGCTCAGCCAGATAGCGCATGGCATCTTCGGCGCTGAGCGGCTTGGAGAAATGATAGCCTTGAACCAGGCCTGCACCCAAGCCATGGACCACGGCAAGTTCGGCGGATGTCTCGACGCCCTCGACGACGGCGTCGAGTTCCATGTCGGCGCAAAGGGTCAACAGCGACTTGACGATCTTGAAGCTCGCCGGCTGGTTCTGGATGTCGCGGACGAAGCTGCCGTCGATCTTGATCTTTGTGAGCGGCAGCTTGTGGATATGGTGCAGGCTCGAATAACCTGTGCCGAAGTCGTCGAGCGCAACGCCGCAGCCCAAGCGCCGCAGCAGCTGGACTGAAGCCTGCGCCTGGTCGAAATCGTGCATCACGGCCGTCTCGGTGATCTCGAAGACGATGCGCGCCGGGTCGATCCCACTGCCGCTGACGATGCCGACGATGCGCAGCATGCCCTCGGCTGAAACGAGATCATGCGCGGAAAGATTGAAGGACAATATCATGCCTTCGGGCCATGTCTTGGCCTGTTCAAGCGCCTGTTCAAGCAGCAGCCGCGTGATCATGGTTATCCGGCCGCTATGCTCGGCCACCGGCACGAATTCGGCGGGCGACACCTTGCCGATCAGCGGGCTTTCCCAACGCGCCAGCGCCTCGAAGGCGACGCAGCGGCCGGTCGCGGCGTGGACGATGGGTTGATAGACCATGGAGAGTTCGCGCTTGAAGTCAGCCGCCGCCATAGCGTCCTCGACCACTTTCTGGCGGGAAAGCTCACCTGCCTGCTGCGCATTGAAGACAACTACGCCGGCGCGGTGATGGCGCTTTGCGGTGTAGAGGGCATAGTCGGCCCGTTCGTAGAGCGCTTGGCCATCCGTGCCGACATCGGGAAAGATCGCAAAGCCGATCGAACCGGTGACCTGCACGGTTCCACCGCCGATATTGATTGGTTCACAAATGGCTTCGCAGATCGCGGATCCCAGCTTGTGTACCTCCGCCTCACCCTCAGGGCCCTGGAAAAGGACGCCGAATTCATCTCCGCCCATCCGGAACACGCAGAGCCGATCCGACATATGTCGCGATAGACGGTCGCCGATCTCCACGAGAACCTTGTCGCCCGCCGCGTGGCCATACATGTCGTTGACGGGCTTGAAGCCATCGAGATCGATGACCCCGACGACCAGCGCTTCCCCCGCCATACGGGCATGGTTGAAGCGGTCTTCGAGCGAGCGGAAGAAGCTGCGACGGTTCTGGAGCGAGGTGAGGCTGTCCAGATTTGCCAGCCGAAGATTTTCATCGGACAGGGCCTGAAGTGCCAAGCGAGATTCGTTGAGCCGGCGGAAATCCCGATAATGCGTCATCAGGATCGCGATCATCGCGATAGTGACGAGAATGACATTGACGCCCATCGCAATGAAGGTCGGCCCGCCCATGATCAGCATGGTCACGAGGAAGGGCACGTTGACGATCACGGTGACCGCAAGCGCAGCAGAACGCAGATGCATCAGGCAGAAGATGCAGCCGATGACGGTGATCGCCATGAAGAAGGCGACGTGGCTGCGCTGGGCCGCATCGCCATAGGGCAGCAGCATCAACGCCCAACCCGTGAAGATCACAGTGATCGGGCCGGTAACAAGATTCGTCGACCAGAGCTTCCGATAAGCCTCGACGGCGTCGACCTTCCTGTTGGCCGAGCGCAGCCAGGTGATCATTCGCCCGAAGCCGATCGCGCCCATGACGCCTGGCAGAAAATAGACGAGCCATGCCGGAGCCACGGACGCATGCGTCGACGCAAGGGCCACCATGTTGGTCAACAGGATGGCATACATCAAGGGGACTTGTTTCGAAAACGCATCGTACTGCGCAACGGTCAGCGCAGGGTTGTCCTTAGGGACAACAAAGAGCCGAACGGCCTCCCTGAATAGGCTTCTCACGACAATTCTCGTCATCAACTACCGCGTCCCACCCAACCAACAGGCATTTTGCCGTGCAACGCGTCGCCAAGCAGCGCTCCGGTTGCAATTCCGGAAAGAATACGACGAATGATCTTAAATTACCCATAACATGCGGCGAATCTGCAACCGCCTGATCGGAAGAGTTGCGAGCGGTGGGAAGGACGTTGGGATCTGATCGGTTTCATGACAGGCAATCCCATCGGCGTAAGTGGAATTGCATGCGAGTGCGAACCTTCAAAGCGCCGCCATTCTTAATGCCACCACCGTGGCCACGCCGACTGCGACGGACAGCAGCAACGGCAACCGGAGCGCTACAAGAGCCGTCATCGCACAAGCAATGGTTTCAGCCCAACCGGTTGCAAGTGCGGTCGGCGCGATGACCGCCATCAGAACGGCAGGCGGGATGGCGTCGAGCGCCTCCCGCGTCTCCTCGCCGATCGAGAGATAGCGGAGAAGGAATATCCCGGAGACGCGGGTCAGGATCGTCGCGGCCGCCATGGCGAGGATGGCGAGGAAAGTATTGAGATCGAGCGTCATTGTGTCACCGCCACCTTTCTGAAGCGACCGGCGCCAAAGGCTGCGACGAGACCGGCCGCCGCGCCCGCTGCGATGTACCAGGCGCCAGGCACCGTGAGATAGACCGCGATTGACGCAAGCGCGCTGGCGAGCAGCACCAACCCGGTGGCTGGCCCTTTCCAGAAGCTCATGACCAGCACGATGAAGACGGCGGGAAAGGCAAAATCGAGCCCGATCAGCGCCGGATCACCGAGAACGGCGCCGAGCAGCGCGCCGGCAAGGCTACAGACCAGCCAGTTGAGATAGAAGAGCACCGACAGGCCGGCGAAGAAGGCCGGCGTCAACGGGGCCTTGCGTGCTCGGGCCTCGGCCATCGCCCAATTCTCGTCCGCCATGACGAGGGCACTGGCATATTTCTGCCAGGGTTTGAAGGCCTCCATCTTGCGGCCGAGAGAGGCGCCCATCAGCACGTGACGGATATTGACGAGAAAGGCCGCGAAGCCGAGCGTGGTCCAGCTCGCCGGATGGGTCCAGATGTCCATCGCGACGAATTGCGAGCCGCCGGCAAAGACGAGCGCGCTCATGAGCAGCGTCTCGAGCGGCGAGAGGCCCTTACCGGCCGCGACCGCGCCGAAGACAAGGCCGATCGGCATGGCCGCCACCAGGACCGGGGCGATTGATTTCAACCCGGCCAGAAATTCCGATTTCCAGTTCATGCATCCTCCGAAGATTGGACATTCGGATAACGCATGCCGACGCATCTGGTCTTGAATGAAAGTGCTCGACCGCCGAAAATCAGCCCTTGCGGAACGCCGCCGGCGTGACGCCGGTGCGCGCCTTGAAATGGCGCGTCATATGCGCCTGGTCGGCAAAGCCGCATTCCAGGGCGGTGTGTGTCGGCGATGCACCATCGCGCAGCAGGCGCCGGGCGTGGCGCACCCGCATGTCGGTCTGGAAGGCATGCGGCGTAATGAAGAACTCGCGGCGGAAAGCGCGGATCAGGTGCGCGCGGCTGAGGCCCGCGACTCCGGCCAGTTCCTCGAGGCCGATCTCGCTCGTGAAATTCTCGGCGATGTAATCGCGCGCGCGGCCTGCCCCGGTCCGCCCGGTTTCGCCTGGCGGCGAGATGATGACGCTGCCATAGCGCGCGAACATGCGGGCGAGAACGCCATACATCGCTTCCTCGGCGAGGAGCTGGTCCGTTCCCGCCTCCACCAGCCGGTGTGCGCGCTGGAAATCGAGCGCCAGCGCCTCGTCGCGCAGCAACTGGCGCGAAAAGCTCGGCGTGCCCTGGAACGCGCGACCCGTCACGTCTTCCAGAATGCCGGTCAGGAGTTCGATATCCGGATAGATCATCCGGTAGCGATAACCCTCGCTGACACCGGGCGCGCCATCATGGATCTCGCCGGGGTTGAGCAGGTAAAGCGCGCCAGGGCCGGTATATTCCTGTTCGCCGCGGATGCGGGCGATCTGGCAGCCGGCTTCGATCGCGCCGATCGAGAATGTGTCATGGGCGTGCGGGGCGAATTCGTGGGTGACGAAGGTCGCGGCCATGCATTCCATGTTCCGGAAGCGGTTGGCTCTCCAGAAGGCTGTCCTCTCCCGTTCGGTCACCGGAATGGCTTCGGTGGCCTCCGCCTGCGAAACGTTCTGCATCGGCAATGCATATGTCATTCCGACAGGCAGGTCTTGAACAAAAGTTGCATACTTGCCGTCGCGGAAACGAAGGATTATGAGCGCGAGCATGGATCAGACGCTCGTAAAGCCCAAAGCCTTCGACATCGCTGCCGCCCGTGTCACCATCGATACGGCTGCGGTCGCCGCCAATTGGCGAACCCTTGCGAAGATTTCCGGCGAGGCCGAGACGAGCGCCGTGCTCAAGGCGGACGCCTACGGGTTGGGTGCCGAGCCGGTGGCGCGGGCCCTCTCCCGTGCCGGCTGCCGCACCTTCTTCGTGGCGACCGTTCCCGAAGGTGTCCAGCTTCGCGCCGCATTACCGGAGGCCCGTATATTCGTGCTCCTCGGTTTCTGGCCGGGCTGGGAGGCGTCGATCATCGCCTCGAATCTGGTTCCCGTCCTCGCATCATCCGAACAGCTCGCCACCTTCCGCGCGATGTGTCGCGACCACGCCTTCGCGCTCAATTTCGACACCGGCATGAACCGCCTCGGCTTCACCCTCGATGAGGCGCCCGCTCTCGCGGCGATGGCTGAAAAGCCGGTCCTGGTGATGAGCCATCTCGCCTGTTCCGACGAGCGCGACCATCCGCTCAACATCCTCCAGCGGGAGTCTTTTCAAGAGGTTCGCCGCTGCTTTGAAGGTGTCGAGTCAAGCCTTGCGAGTTCCGGCGCCATCTATCTTGGCCCGGATTATCACTGCGACCTGACCCGCCCCGGGATTGCACTCTATGGCGGCGAGCCGATGTCGGGTGAGGCCAACCCTATGCAGCCGGTCGTGCATGCGGAGGCACGGATCCTGCAGATTCGGCAGGCAAAGGCTGGCGAATTCGTCTCCTACGGCGCGACGCACAGATTGGACCGCGACAGCCGGCTCGCCGTGATCGGCGCGGGCTATGCCGACGGCTGGCAGCGCGCGCTGTCCGGCTCCGGCGTCCCGCTGAGGCAAGGGGCCAAGCCGGGTGGATATGGCTTTGTCGCCGACTGCAGAGTGCCCATTCTCGGCCGGGTGACGATGGACCTGACGACATTCGACGTTACCGATGTCGCCGAAAAGGACGTCCGGACAGGCGATTACGTCAGCCTGTTCGGAAATGGAATCACGCTGGACGACGCGGCACGGTCGGCCGGCACGATCGCTTATGAATTGCTGACGAGCCTCAGTCAGCGCTACGAGCGGCGGTATGTGTAGGAGTTGAAATCCTGAGAGTTGGGCATAAGATGTGCCCCATAACTGCGGAGCGCTCATGTCCAACAAGCAGAAGCCGGACGTACCAGGGGACTTCAAGGCAGCGGTGCGAAGCCGTCGCGCCGACCGATTGGCCAGGCCTGCCGCCGAACGGGAAGAGGAAGAGCGTCTTTACAAGATGAAAACGCCGAGGCGTTTGCCTCGCTCAACGCATGGGTTGAGGAGCACGGGCTTCCGTTGGCAAAATATCGTCAGTTCTGATGGCCCAATTCGACGTCTATTCCCTTCCAAACGATCAGGGCATGCTGTTCGTCGATCTCCAGTCAGGTGCTGTCGATGAGTTCAACACCCGCCTCATGGCGCCGCTGATTCCACTGGATCCAGGAATCAAGCCATTGAGACGGGTCAATCGGGAACTGACCTTCGACTCCAGAACTTTTCTATTCATGTCGCAACTCATGTCGGCCGTCCGAACCCGGGATCTTGGCAAACCAATCGGCAATATCGAAGACCAGCGCGATCGGATCGTCGGCGCCCTCGACGTTCTGTTCGTCGGCGTCTGATGGCAAGACAGCCCCGCCTCCACACCCTTTCCACCTTGAACAAGGTTGAGTGTGACCCCATTTCGCGCTAGTCCGGTGCCGGTCATCAGGAGCCAGAGAACCGAATGAGCCTTATCAACACCTTCCGCAAGACACTCGTGCCGATCCATCCGGAAGGGCACAAGTTCATTGTCGCCTTCTTTGCGGTGTCGTTGATATTAGGATTCCTCTGGATGCCGTTATTTTGGGTCGGCATGATCTTCACCGCCTGGTGCGCTTATTTCTTCCGGGACCCCGAGCGCTCGGTGCCGCAGGAGGACGACTACGCGATCAGCCCGGCCGATGGCACGGTGTCGCTTGTCGCGATGACGGTGCCGCCTGAGGAACTGGCGCTCTCCTCCGAGCCGATGCTGAAGATCTCGATCTTCATGAATGTCTTCAATTGTCATGTGAACCGCGCCCCGATGAAGGGCACCATCGATCACGTGGTCCATCGCGAGGGCAAGTTCCTCAATGCCGATCTCGACAAGGCCAGCGAAGACAACGAGCGTAACGGCCTGGTGATCGATTCGGCCCATGGCCGGATCGGGGTCGTGCAGGTCGCCGGCATGGTTGCGCGCCGCATCGTCTGCTGGGTCACACCTACTATGCATGTCGATGCCGGCCAGCGCTTCGGCCTCATCCGCTTCGGCTCGCGGCTCGACGTCTACCTACCCGAGGGCTTCACACCACGCGTCACTGTTGGCCAGTCGGCCATCGGCGGCGAGACGGTTCTTGCAGAATTCGGCAGCGACAAAGGGCCGGTGCTCAGCCGGCGCATGTGAGGTACGGCGATGGATAGCGCAGCGACACCGCCCGGCAGCCAGAAAGACGACGGCTCTCGCGGCCCCCGATTGCGGGAAATCCCGCTTCGCATGATGGTGCCGAACCTGATCACGGTCCTGGCGATCTGCGCGGGCCTGTCCGGCATTCGCCTCGCCTTCGAAGGCCGCTATGAACTCGCCGTATCGATGGTGTTGCTTGCTGCCTTCCTCGACGGCATCGACGGCCGCATTGCGCGGATGATGCGAGCGACGTCGAATTTCGGCGTGCAGATGGATTCGCTCGCCGACATAGTCAATTTCGGTGTCGCGCCGGCGCTGGTGCTCTATGTCTATGTGCTCGACCAGGCGCGCTCCTTCGGCTGGATCGCTGCGCTGATCTTCGCGATCTCCGCCGGCCTGCGCCTGGCACGTTTCAATGTGATGGTGGACCGGCCCAACAAGCCGAAATGGCTGTCGGAGTATTTCGTCGGCGTTCCCGCACCGGCCGGCGCGTTGCTCGTCATGCTGCCCGTCTATGTCGGCTTCCTCGGCGTCGAGCCGTCGCCGATCTATGCTTACGCGTCCGCGGCCTACACCGTGGCGATCGGCTATCTGCTCGTCTCGCGCATTCCCGTCTGGTCAGGCAAGGCACAGGGCATGATCCGGCGCGAGAACGCCCTGCCCTTCATCCTCGTCGTCGTCGTCTATGTGGCGCTCTTGATGAGCTTCACCTGGGAAGTGCTGGCGGCGACGTCGGTCCTCTATCTCTGCACGATACCGTTCGGCGCCCGCGCGTGGCACCGGAAATTCGGCTCTCTTCCGCCGTCGGAAATCCATGTCGAAGAAGGAGTCGTGCCCGACGATGGCACCCCTCCCCTCGATCCCTCAGACGGCAGGGCTCGCGACTAGCCGGCTCGTCGCCGCATAATCGACCTTGCCGCTGCCCAGCACCGGGATGGCGTCGACATTGACGATATCGTCGGGGATCATCATTTCGGTTGCGCCATAGCGTTTCGAATAGGCGATGAGCTCGTCCTTGCGGGCCGGCGACTGCGTGGTGATCAGCACGATGCGCTCGCCGCGCCGCTTGTCGGGAATGGCAATCGCGGCGTGATCCGCCTCCGGCCAGAGTTGCTTGACCATCATCTCGACGGCTCCGAGCGAAATCATCTCGCCGGCGATCTTGGCAAAGCGCTTGGCACGGCCCTTGATGGCAATAAATCCGTCAGTGTCGACCGAAACGATGTCGCCCGTGTCGTGCCAGTTTCCGTCGCGCAACTGAAGGACGCCGGGCCGGTCATCCTTCATGTAGCCGAGCATCAGGTTGGGGCCCGAAACATGCAGACGGCCGCCCTCTTCGATGCCTTCCACCGGATCGATGCGCATTTCCATTCCGGTCAGCAGACGACCGACCGTTCCGTCGCGACTGAAGGTCGAGGAATTGACGGCAACGACGGGCGAGCACTCCGTCATCCCGTAGCCCTCGACGATCAATGCTCCGAAGCGCTCGCGATACATCTTGCGCGTCTCCGGCTTCACCGCTTCGGCACCGGCAACGATCATCCTGAGGCTGTCGAAATCGCCGTCCTTGGCGGCGCGTGCGTAGCCGTTGAGAAAGGTGTCCGTACCGAACATGACGGTAGGCGCCACCTTGCGCGCCACCGTGGGAATGAGCTTGTAGTGCAGCGGCGATGGATACAGGAACAGCCGTACGCCATAGAAGAGTGGCAGGAAAGCGCCCCCGAGCAGTCCGAAGGAGTGGAACAGCGGCAGCACGTTGAAAAGCGTATCGGTGCAGGAGAAGTCGATCCGGCTATCGACCTGCGCAGCATTGGCCATGAAGCTGCGGGAGGACAGCACGACGCCCTTCGGTGTCCCCTCGGAACCCGATGTGAAGAGGATGACGGCTGGGTCTTCGGCATTTCTTGCCACGAGCCGCCTGCGCCAGAACAGGAACGCCTTTGCCTTCTCCATCCTGGTGATTGTGTCCCTGACGTCCTCGATATTCACGACCTTGACGCCGGCCTGCCGGATGCGCTCCACCAGTTCGCCGAGATCGGCCTTTTCGATGAAGCTTTTCGATGTCAGCACCATGCCAATATTGCCGGTCGAAAGCGCCGACAGAACGGATGCCGTGCCTGCGGTGTAGTTCAAGAGAGCCGCAACGCGGCCGCCGGACAGGATGGCAAAGAGAGCTACGACGATGCCGCTGGAGTTGGGGAGCATCAGGCCGATCGCGGCACCCGGCTTGCTATCCGCCGCAAGCCGAACGCCGAGCGCGCGTACGCCGATCAGCAGCTTCCCATAGGTCAGCCTGCTGCCAAGCGCGTCCTCGAGAATTTCCCGTGACGGGCCATAGAGCCGCGCCGCCGCGACCAGTGCCTCGAACAGCGTGACCTTCAGGTTCACCGAGTCGAACTTGGCCCGCGCCATGCCGTCGAGCATGGCGGTCGAATAGCCGTCGTCGTGATTGCCGGCGAGCGAGAATTCCGGGCCGGCGGTGATCGTTACCTGAGGCAGCAGGCTGCGCGGCGCTTGTTCTCGGCTGAGCACTGAGAAGAGCGAGAAGCGTGTGCCGCGTAGGAAGATCGGCACGATCCTGGCATTGGCTTCGCGCGCGGCGGTTCCCGCATCCTCGAGCAGTTGCATTGTGGCGCTGGAAGCCTCAATCTGCGGCGGCAGGTATAGGCAGGCAATGCCCTGCCCAGCCATGACGGACTTGAACAGCGTCAGCGCGTGTGTCGTGTCGCCACCCTGGCTGGCATCGACCTGAAAAGTCTGGGCAGGCAGGAAGGCACGAAGGATGTATGTGTCGAGCCGCGATTGCGCAGGCACGCAATAGACCAATGGCCCACGCGATTCGAGCTTGGGATCGAAGCCGAAATGCCGGATTCCGAGGAAAAAACGATAGAGCGTGAACCGGATCGCCTGTGAATAGGTGATACCGCCAGCACCTTTTTCACGCGCCGCGGCGATAAGCCAGGCGACGATCGCGGCGAACAGGACGGCGAGAATTGCAGTCTCCAAACCTTTTCCTCCCAAGGGGACGAGAGCAACCGCGGATCAGTTACTTAGCCAAGTTCTGGAGCCAGATGAAGAGGGAGGAAATGCGGCAGCCAGCCGAACTTAGGGCATCACGTAATCGGCGAAGCGCTTTTCCCTGACGATGTAGAGCTTGCCGGTTTCACGCATGTCGGGACCAGCAAGAGCCGCGATCTCTTTGGCCACATCGGAGGGATGCGGCACCGTCGCAGGATCCTCGCCCGGCATCGCCTGGGCCCGCATCGCCGTGCGGGTCGCGCCGGGGTCGATGCTGACGATGCGGAGCGGCAGGCGTTCGGTCTCGGCAGCCCAGGTGCGGGCCAGCGCCTCGACGGCGGCCTTGGAGGCCGAATAGGGTCCCCAGAACGGCCGGCATTTGTGGGCGGCTGCGGACGACAGCAGCAGCGCGCGGCCAGCCTCGGACTTCTGCAGCAGCGGGTCGACCGAGCGGATCAGCCGCCACGTTGCGGTGACATTGACCGCCATCACCTTGTCGAAGACCTTCGCCTCGACATGACCGATCGGCGAGATCGTGCCAAGCACGCCGGCATTGGCCACCAGGATGTCAAGCTTGCCCCAGCGTTCGAAGATCGCGCCGCCCAGTGCATCGATCGCCTTCATGTCGGTCAGGTCCATCGGCACCAGGGTCGCGCCGCCGCCACCCTTCCGGATCTCGTCATCCAGTTCCTCGAGACCACCCACAGTGCGCGCCACGGCAATCACATGCGCGCCGGCGCGCGCGAGTTCGAGCGCCGTGAAATAGCCGATGCCGCGCGAGGCGCCGGTGACGAGCGCGATACGGCCCTTGAGGTCGATGGTCATGTTTCCCCTGCGATCGAATGCTTGGCAGAGCTTCCCGCCCTCCCATTTGTAAGGTGCGGCGGCCAGATCAGCCGTGGCTCACCATGACGGAGAGCTTGTTGCCCATCGCCTCGCCATCTTTGTCGAGCAGGCGGGTGGGATAGTCGCCGGTGAAATAATGGTCGGTGAACTGCGGCTTTGCATTGTTGCGCTTCTCGCCGCCGACGGCCTCATAGAGTCCGTCGATGGAGAGGAAAGCCAGCGAGTCGCAGCCGATGAACTTTGCCATGGCTGCCGCATCCGCATATTGGTTGGCCAGCAGCTTGTCCCTGTCCGGCGTGTCGATGCCGTAGAAGTCCGGATGGAAGATCATTGGGCTGGCGACGCGGATATGCACTTCCTTGGCACCCGCTTCGCGGATCATCTGCACGATCTTGACCGAGGTCGTGCCGCGCACGATCGAGTCGTCGACCAGAACGACGCGCTTGCCCGCGATCATCGCACGATTGGCGGAATGCTTGAGCTTGACGCCAAAGGCACGGATCTGCTGCGTCGGCTCGATGAAGGTGCGGCCAACATAGTGATTGCGGATGATGCCATATTCGAAAGGAATGCCGCTCTGCTGCGCGTAACCGAGTGCGGCGGGTGTGCCGCCATCCGGCACCGGCACGACGACATCGGCCTCGACAGGCGCTTCCTTGGCGAGATTGAGGCCCATATTCTTCCGCGCGACATAGACGCTGCGGCCGCCGACCACCGAATCCGGTCGGGCGAAATAGACATATTCGAACAGGCAGAGACGCTCGGGTTCCGGTCGCGCCTGCTTGCGGGATTCAATCGCGATGGTTCCGTCCGGCTGCGTTTCGCAGATGATGATCTCGCCATTCTCGACGTCCCGGACATATTTTGCGCCGATGATTTCGAGCGCGCAGGTTTCCGAACAGAAGATCGGCTTGCCGTCGAGGTCGCCCATGACCAGCGGCCGGATGCCGATCGGGTCGCGTGCGGCGATCAGCTTGGTGCGGGTGAGCGCGACCATCGAATAACCGCCTTCCATCTGGCGGATCGCGTCGATGAACCGGTCAGTCGTCGACGAGTGCCGCGAGCGGGCGATGAGGTGGAGCACGACTTCCGTGTCGGACGTCGACTGACAGATCGCGCCGGTCGAGATGATTTGGCGGCGGAGCGTCAGGCCGTTGGTGAAATTGCCATTGTGTGCGATGGCAATGCCGCCGACTTCGAGCTCGGCGAAAAGCGGCTGGACATTGCGGAGCGCCACTTCGCCAGTCGTCGAATAGCGGGTATGGCCGATCGCCATCTCGCCCGGCAGCTTCGCAAGCGTCGCCGGGTTCGTATAGTGATCGCCGACCAGCCCCATATGCTTCTCGGCCCGGAACTGCTTGCCATCGAAGGACACGATACCGGCGGCTTCCTGGCCGCGATGCTGGAGCGCGTGCAGACCGAGCGCGGTCAGGGTCGCCGCGTCGGGGTGCCCCAGAATGCCGAACACCCCACACTCTTCATGCAGGGTGTCGCCATCGAGTTCGTCTTCGAACCGGGAAAAACTGTCACTCATCGAAACTCGCCTTCATCAGGGGTCAGCGCCGGGATCTCTCTCGGCTATTGCTGCGGCGTCGTGGTGTCTTCCTCCGCCGGAGCCGTATCGGTCTTGTTATCGGCCGGTGCGGTATCCGTTGACGTTTCGGCAGGAGGCGTCGCGTTCTCCTTGCCGTCGTTCAGCTTCTCTTCGATCTTCTTCCGCAGAAGGGCTGCCACATCTTCCGGCAGTGCGTTCTTCAGCTTCTCCCCGAGATCGTCGAGAAAGGGCTTCGATTTCGAACCGGCGATCCAGG
The DNA here is from genome assembly GCF_057586295.1 of Rhizobium sp. SRI_017. NCBI lineage: Bacteria > Pseudomonadati > Pseudomonadota > Alphaproteobacteria > Hyphomicrobiales > Rhizobiaceae > Rhizobium > Rhizobium sp. SRI_017. Next base: position 130,787 of record NZ_JBYCZP010000014.1, read on the forward strand.
CCGGGTGATTTGTCGGCGGCACCCATTCATTGAAGAACTGGACAGCGACGACAATAATGAGGATACCCCGCGCGGCACCGAAAATGAAGCCCAGCGTACGGTCGAGCGCGCCGATACGACTGTCGATGATCATGTCGGCAATGCGCATGGTGATGAAGGAAATCACGATCAGTGCGATGAGGAAAATCGCCGCCGCCGAGGCGATGATGGCGAATTTCTCGTCGGCGATGAAATTCTTCGCGTAAGGCAGGCCGTAGGGGTAGAGCTTGTAGGCGGCATAGGCCGAACCGAACCAGCTTACCAGGGAGAGAACTTCGCGGGAAAAGCCACGAACCATGGCGAGAACGGCGGAGAACAGCACTACGGCCAGAACAATCCCGTCAAAACCTGTAATGGGCATATATCTCTCCAAACAACGGCGGGACGTATCCTACCGTTAACAAACCCTTTTTACGCGCCCATATAGCATCGGCGGTAGCCGAAACGAAAGTGTCAATCCGTGTCGTCTTCGGCACGGCCCACATGTTTCGACCCGGCAATGCCGACAACGAGGTCGGCGAGGCTCTCGATCTGCGTCCAGCGACCGGAAAGCCCTTTCGGCAGCTCCGCCGAACCCGATGGCAGCACGGCGGTCTGAAATCCTAATTTCTCGGCTTCTTTAAGGCGCACGCCGGTATGTCCGACCGGCCGGACCGCGCCCGACAGGCTGATTTCGCCGAAATAGACACAATCATGCGGAAGGGCAAGGGAGGCGAGCGAAGAAACCAGCGCCGCGGCGACCGCGATATCTGCCGCGGGTTCGGAAATGCGGTAGCCGCCTGCGACATTGAGGTAGACATCATGGCTGCCAAGCCTGACGCTGCAATGGGCCTCGAGCACTGCCAGGATCATCGCAAGCCGCGACGAATCCCAGCCAACCACGGCGCGACGCGGCGTGCCGAGCGAAGTCGGCGCCACCAGCGCCTGGACCTCGACGAGGACAGGTCGCGTGCCCTCGACACCCGCGAAGACCGCTGCGCCCGGCGACTTCGCATTGCGCTCTCCGAGGAAGAGCTCGGAGGGGTTGGAGACCTCGCGCAGCCCCTTATCGGACATCTCGAAGACGCCGATCTCGTCGGTCGGCCCGAAACGGTTCTTGACCGTCCGCATGATGCGGTGGTGGTGGCCGCGATCACCTTCGAAATAGAGCACCGCGTCGACCATGTGTTCGACCACGCGAGGACCAGCGATCTGGCCATCCTTGGTGACATGGCCGACCAGCACGATCGCGGCGCCGGTCTGCTTGGCAAAGCGGATCATGGCCTGCACGCCGACGCGGACCTGCGTCACCGTACCGGGCGCCGCTTCGGCAAGATCGCTCCATAGTGTCTGGATGGAATCGATGATGACGAGATCCGGACGCTTGCCGTCGGCGAGCGTGGCGAGAATATCCTCGACATTGGTCTCGGCGGCGATCAGCACGCCGGCGTCGGCGGCGCTCAAGCGCTGCGCGCGCAGCCGCACCTGCGCGACCGCTTCTTCGCCAGAGACATAAATGACGCGATGGCCCTTGCGGGACAGAGCCGCGGCCGCCTGCATCAGCAGCGTCGACTTGCCGATGCCGGGATCACCACCGACCAGCAGTGCCGAACCGCGCACGAAACCGCCGCCCGTCACCCGGTCGAGTTCGGAAATGCCGCATTCGATCCGCGGCGCCTCTTCGATGTCGCCGTCAAGGGTCGTTAGCGCCACCGGCCGGCCCTTCTTCGGGCTGCGGTTCGGCCCACCACCGATGCCCGCCGTCGGGTCTTCCTCGATGATCGTATTCCACGCGCCGCAGCCATCGCATTTTCCGACCCAGCGGGAATGCACGGCGCCGCAGTTCTGGCAGATGAATTGGGTGCGGGTCTTGGCCACTCTTGTTGAACCTTTACGAGGCGAGGCTATCGGTCGAGCGGCGTTGATTGCGATTTGAGCTTTTGCCGCGTGCCTCTGATGTCGAGGATCAGAACCCCATCGGAGACCGGCCTGTAGAAAACGAGATGCGCTTGATAGAGAAATCGCCGGATGTCCGCGCCAAGTTCTAACGCTTCTCGCCCCAGCAAAGGGTTGTCCGCCAGGAGCTCAAAAATATCGTGCAGCCCAAGAAAATATTCATCAGCCTGTGTCTCGCCAAAATTAAGAACCGAATATTCGTAGATGGATGCAATCTTCTGGTCCGCGATATTCGAAAGCCTATAGCGCGCCATTTGTCCGCAACTTTGCCTTCACATCCCCCATGATGTCCCGCACGTTTCGTTGGCTCATGCCACTGGCCCCACTCTCGGCGAGGCTGCTTCGAAGCTCTTCAGCGTCTTCAAAAGCGTATGGGATGGCCTCGTCCGCCTCGCTGAAGCCGGAAGGTGGAAACCCTGCCGCAGCAGAGGTCGTTGCGAGCGATTGACGTTTGAGAGCAGCCAACCCCGCATGAAGCAACTCCTCTTCATCGGCATACTTTCCGGCCGCGAGCTGGCCGTCAATGAACACCCGCTCGTCATGGGAAATGGAGATCGAAATCACGTTGTCGTCCATAGCCTTGTCTCGAGGTTCCTCGTTTCGACGGAAGCTACCAAACCAAGAACAAAATAGCAACACTCACTCTGCCGCCGGCGCCTTGCGTTCGACGACACCGAGATCGTCTTCCTCGCGCGCCTTCTTCAGCCGCTCCTCGGCCTCCGTGGCCTCGCGCTGGCGGCTCCACATCTGGGCATAGAGGCCGCCCTGCTCCAACAGATCGCTATGCTTGCCGCGTTCAGCGATGACGCCTTCCTTGAGGACGATGATCTCGTCGGCGTTGACGACAGTCGAGAGACGGTGGGCGATGACCAGCGTCGTTCGGTTCTTCGACACAAGGTCGAGCGCTGCCTGGATTTCCTGTTCGGTATGGGTGTCGAGCGCGGAGGTTGCCTCGTCGAGGATCAGGATCGGCGGAGACTTCAGGATGGTACGGGCGATCGCCACGCGCTGCTTCTCGCCACCCGACAGCTTCAGGCCGCGTTCACCGACCATCGACTTGTAGCCCTCTGGCAAAGACTCGATGAACGTGCCGATCTGGGCGATCTCGGCAGCCTGCACCACCTCGGCCTCGCTGGCCGAAGGGCGGCCGTAGCGGATGTTGTAGGCGATCGTGTCATTGAAGAGCACTGTGTCCTGGGGAACCATGCCGATCGCGGCGCGTAGAGATTTCTGCGTCACGTCGCGCACATCCTGGCCGTCGATGGTGATGGAACCCTGCTGGATGTCATAGAAGCGGTAGAGCAGTCGTGAGATCGTCGACTTGCCGGCACCGGACGGACCGACGACGGCCACCGTATGACCAGCGGGCACCTCGAAACTGATGCCTTTCAGGATCGGGCGCGCCGGATCATAGGCGAAATGCACATCCTTGAAGGCGATGGCACCTGAGCCGACGACAAGCGGCTTGGCGCCGGGCTTATCCTCGATCTCGGCATCGACCTCCAGGAGGTCGAACATCTGCTCGATATCGGTGAGGCCCTGACGGATTTCGCGATAAACGAAGCCGATGAAATTGAGCGGGATCGACAGTTGCATCAGCATGGCGTTGATGAAGACGAAATCGCCGATCGTCTGCGTGCCGTTCTGCACGGCAAGCGCCGACATGACCAGCATCACCAGCGTGCCGATGCCGAAGATCACGCCCTGGCCGAAGTTCAGCCAGCCGAGAGAGGTCCAGACCTGGGTCGCCGACCGCTCGTATTTCGCCATGGAAACATCGAAGCGCTTGGCCTCCATCTCCTCGTTGCCGAAGTATTTGACGGTCTCGAAATTGAGCAGCGAGTCGATCGCCTTGGTGTTGGCGTCGGTGTCGGAGTCGTTCATGTCGCGGCGGATGTTGATCCGCCAGTCGCTCGCCCTTATCGTGAACCAGATATAGACATAGACGGTGAAGGCCGTGACGCCGAGATAGGTCAGGCCGTAGCCCCACCAGAAGATGATGGCGGTGAGGATGAATTCGATCAGCGTCGGCGCGGTGTTGAGGATGGTGAAACGGACAATCGTCTCGATGCCTTTGGTGCCGCGCTCGATCACACGCGACAGCCCGCCGGTGCGGCGCTCGAGATGGAAGCGCAGCGACAATCTGTGCAGATGGACGAAGGTCTTGAAGGCGAGTTGCCGCACGGCGTACTGGCCGACACTGGCAAACATTGCATCGCGCAGCTGGTTGAGACCCCACTGCAGCAGCCGCGCGACATTATAGGCGATGACAAGCATCAGCGCGCCGAGCATGAACTCGGGCAGCAGGCCGGGCGCATCAAGCTTCCCGTTCAGCGCGTCGGTCGACCACTTGAAGAAAAAAGGGACGGCGAGAAGGATGATCTTGGAACCGAGCAGGTAGAGCGTGGCCCAAACCACCCGCATTTTCAGGTCTGCCCGCTCCGACGGCCACATATAGGGCCAGAGGTTGCGTATCGTCTGCAGCGTCCTGCCGGATTCGGCGGAGACGGTCTTTTTTTGCGATGCCATGCAAATCACCGGAGGGAGCGAACGAGTTGGGCGGCGCCAGAGGGTTCCGGACCGCCGCCCAATCGTCAGATAGTGCCGCCAATGCGGCTTCGCAACCGACAGTGCCGATTTTGTCGTCGGTTACTGACAATAACCGTCAGAGCCGACGCCGCGCATCTTCGTCACGGCTTATGGTGATGCAGCCGCTCCTTGTGCAGCTCTTCGGCGTTGTCGAGCCACTTGCCCGGCATGGAGAAGATCTGGCCGGGCATGATACGATCCGGATCGTTGATCTGCGTCTTGTTGGCGACGTAAATCGTGGTGTAACGCACGCCCTTGCCATAGACGCGGCGCGATATCTGCCAGAGCGTATCGCCACGGCGGATGATCACCGAGCCTTCGCTCTGCTTGAGCGGCGCCTGTTCGATCACCTTCGGCTGGTCGGCCGAAGCGGTCTCCTGGCTCGCGGTCTGGTCGCCGATGGTCGCTCCGGTGTCGGCTGCGGTCTTGGTTTCGGTCGTCGTCGTGGTCGAGGCGGCGTCTGCCGGCTTGTCGGCGGGTTCCGTTGCGACTTCCGTCTCGGTCTTCGCCTGTTCCTTCGCCGTCGCCTCGGTCGACTGCGCCAGGCGGTCGACCTTGGCCGTCACCTGCACGTCGTTGGAGCTGAGCTGGTCTCCTGTTTTGTCGACGGTCTGAGACGCGGCCGTCCTGGTGTCGGCCGGCTTTGCCTCGTCGGCTGGCTTTGCCTGGTCGGCAGCTACCGGCTCCTGCTTGGCAGGCTCCTTCGCGGCCTTGGCCGCATCATTCGCACTTGCCACTTCGGTGGCCGGTTTCACGGCCGAACCAACAATCGTCTCGACCTCACCGAGAGCGGACTTGAAAGCCGCGACATCAGCCGGGACAGCCTTCAGCCTATCAAGCGCCTTGCCGGCCTCTTCCGACGCCTTGGTGGCCATCGCCGCGAGCGCAGGGTCGACATCCGCCGGCACGCGCACTTCGGCCAGCGACTTGAGCGCGATCTCCGCGGACGACCGCGCGGCCGCGAGTTCCTCGGCCGACGGCATCTGGTTATTGGCATAGAGACCCTGGAGCAGCCCGAGCGCCTTGCCAGCCTCGTTGCGCGCCTTGTCGAAGGTGCCATCCGCCAGAGGCTCGATGGCCGGTTTGTCCTTCGCCGCATCGTTGCTCGCCACGGCGGCGAGATCGCCTTCAGGGCGGAAGAATGGTACGGAGGCACGTAGTTCGACCTTGGAGCCATCACCGCTCAGCACGTCGGCACGGATCGTGTGGTTGCCGACCGCGAGCTTGATCGTTCCATCCGCAACGAAGCGGCCATCGCCGTCCGCCGTCGCTTCGGCAACGACCTGATCGTCGGCATAGAGCCGGACGGTGGCGCCGGGCCGTGTGGCACCGGCGATGAAGATCTTGTCGCCTTCCAGTTCAACGGCACTGACCATCACTTCGGGCGCGCCGACCGGCTGCTTCTGGTCAGCCTGTGTCACGGAGTCGGCCGGGGTCGCGACGGACGTGTCAGGCGTCACTTGCTCGACCTTCGCGACCTGTTGCTCCTGGGTCTTGCCCCCCGCATCATCCTGCGAAACAGCAGGCGGGGTCGAAGCGATATCCGACGCGCTGGCCGGCAGATCCGGCGTCTCGACGGTGACCTTCGCTGTGGTATCAGCCGCTTTCGCCGCCTCTTCGATCTTCGTCACATCGGCCTTGGCCGCATCCTGTGTCTCGGCCTTTGCGGCTTCCTCGACCTTTGCGGCCTCCTGCGTGGTCGCACCGCCGTCGGCGGTCTTCGTTTCTTTCGAGGCGTCCGGCGTCACGCTCTTGTTGGACGCTATCTCCGTGTCCTTGACCTCGGGCATGGTCATGATCTTGGACGCTTCGCCGGGCTTGGTCACCATGGCGAGCAGTTCCCCCGAGGCATCTTTGGGAACCGACACCGTGGCGACTTCCTCCGAGGTCGTGGATTTGCCGTCCTTGCTGGTCGCCTTGAGCACGATCGAATGGTCGCCAGCCGTCAGCGGATTGTCGAGCACAGCGGCGAAATCGCCGGCGACATCGGCATTGGCCGAGGCGATCACCTTGTCGCCGTCGACGATCTCGACCTTGGCGCCAGGGTCGGCACGGCCGGCGATGACGGTCGAGCCGTCCTTCTCGACCCGCAAGATGTCGAAGGCGGGCACGGCTGCTTTGGCCGCGTCAACCGGCTGGTCGACCTTGGCGGTATCGGCCGGCTTGGCGGCTTCTGTAACGCCGTCGGCCTTCTGCTCGTCTTTCTTGGCATCCGCGGTCACCGCGCCGTCTTTGGTGGCGACAGGCTGAGTCTCCTCGAAGGGCGCAAGAGCGGCGCCTTCGGGGAGGCTCGCAAGGAGCTTGGACCTGATATCCGCCAGCGCCTTCTTCGCGGCCGCAGGATCGGCGGGAAGCTTGTCGAGCTCGGCGACTGCCGCCTTTGCCTCTGCGGTCAACTTCGCCAATGCTGCGACGGACGCGCTATCGGCATCGGCCGGAAGGCTAAAGTCGGACGCCTCCAGAAGCCTGGCCCTGAGCTTGGCCTTTGCTGCGGTGATTTCCTCGGGCGTCGGTGTAGTCTTGTCGAGCAGGGCCTGCAATTCGTCGGTTGCCTTGGTGGCATCCTGTCCGATCCGCGCCATCTTGACGAAGGCGGTCGCCTTGGCCTCCTCGGCGCCATCGGCGACTTCCTCGACCTGCTTGCCGGCGTCGTTGACCGCCTGCTTCACATCCTCGACCGTGTTCTTGGCGATATCCTCGACCGTCTTGCCGTCCTTCATCTGCGGCAGAACAACGAAGTACATGAGCACCGCAGCGACTGCGATCACTCCAACCACCAGCCAGATGGCCCCGCTTCTTTTCATCTATTTTTCTCCGGGCGGGACTCCCCCGCCAAAACCCCTTAACGACTGCTAACTTTTTCTCTTGCGCTTCTCAAGCATTTAGCCCGATTCTGCCCGTAATCTCAGGCATTTTCTTGGTTTTTTTGTTGACGGACATATCTCCGAATTGTCATCTCGGGACATGTCTGACGAAAAATTCCCGATTCGATCCATCTGTGTCTATTGCGGCTCACAGCCCGGCCGGAACCCCGATTACATGGAAGCGGGCCGCGCCTTGGGCCGCGCCATCGCGGAACACGGCCTGAGATTGGTCTATGGCGGCGGTACGCGCGGCATCATGGGCGCCGTGGCCTCGGGGGTCATGTCCTCGGGCGGTCGGGTGACCGGCATCATCCCGGAATTCCTGATGGACAAGGAAGCCTCGAAGCACTCGCTATCGGCGCTCACCGAGGTCATCGTGACGCGCGACATGCACGAACGCAAGCATAAGATGTTCGAACAATCCGACGCTTTCGTGACGCTGCCCGGCGGCATCGGAACGCTTGAGGAGATCGTCGAAATCATGACCTGGGGCCAGCTTGGCCGTCACAAGAAGCCGATGGTCTTCGCCAATATCAACGGATTCTGGAATCCGATGCTTGAACTCGTCAAACATATGACCGACGAGGGCTTCATCCACACCGCCCATCTCGTCAAGCCGCTGATCATTGATCGTGTCGAGGATATCGTGCCCGCCATCATCAAGGCCGGCCGCGCCTCCCGCGAGGGTGACGCCTCGGTTCTGGAAAAGATGTGAGCTCGATCCGTCCTAGGCCCGACGGCCGCGATACATCGATACCGAATACACAATCAATGACGTCCAGATGAACACGAAGGCGACGAGCTTCGTTGTCCCGAACGGCTCATGGAAGATGAAGATCGCGATCAGGAAAACGAAGCTTGGCGCGATGTATTGCATGATGCCGATGGTCGACAATCTCAGCAGCTTCGCCGCATTGGCGTAGATCATCAGCGGAACGGCGGTGGCGACGCCGGCAAAGGCGAGCAGCCAGGGATCATGCAGCCCGGCTCGGACAATGAAGTGCCCTTCACCGCCAGCTTCGAGATAAATGATGTAGGCCAGCGCCGGGAGGGTCAGGATCAGCACTTCAAGGAAGAAGCCCTGGTTCGGCCCGAGCGGCAGCGTCTTACGGAACAATGCATACAAGCCCCAGGTCGTGGCGAGCGTGAGCGAGATCCAAGGCAATCCGCCCGCGTCCCAGGCGAGAATGGCAACCGCGATCGCCGCAAGGCCGATGGCAACCATCTGCGCGGGGCGCAGCTTCTCCTTGAGCACGACGGCGGCGATCACCACCGAGATCAGCGGGTTGATGTAGTAGCCGAGCGCTGCGTCCACCGTATGGCCGGAACCGATGGCATAGACATAGACCAGCCAGTTCGCGGTCACGAGCGCTGCAGTGATCAGCGCCATGCCGCTCTTGCGCGGCTGCTGGATCAGCTGCCACACCTCGCCGACCCGCCCTCGCAGCAGCAGTGCGGCAGCCGCGATGGGCAGCGACCACAGCACGCGATGCGCCACGACTTCGAGCGGTGGAATATGACTGACCATCTTGAGATAGAGCGGCAGCGCGCCCCAGAGGAGATAGACGAGAAGCGCGAGGCCCAGGCCCTTGGGCGAATCTTCGTCGCCGATCGCCGGTTTTGCCGCAGAATCCGTTGCCGCCATCGCCGCATTCCTCCGAAAGCGGCGGTGTATGTCAGGATTGGGCAACCGACCAATTCATTCGGGTGATGGGAGTATCAATCAGGACAAACGGTCACGGCGATATCAGGTGCCGCCGGCCGACCCGTCGATCAGAGGAACTGGAATTCCTCGACGCCGTGCACCGTGACGGTGCCGCCCCAGACGGAATGGATGATCACGTCGTCACCTTGCTGCTCGAGCGTGTAGCCTTCCGAATTGGTGATGATGAGCACATCATGCCCGCGGCCGCCAAAGACTTCGAACTCGAATCAGGTGGCGCGGTCAAATACTCACGCCGCCGCGATCTGCCCCACCTGCTCGCGGTTCTTCATCAGCTTGTAGATGATGCTGTCCATCAGCGCCTGGAACGAGGCGTCGATGATGTTGTCAGAGACGCCCACCGTCCACCAGCGGGCGCCTGTGGCATCGGTGGATTCGATCAGCACGCGCGTCACCGCCGCGGTCGATCCGTTGAGGATGCGGACCTTGAAGTCGGCGAGTTCGAGGTCGCCGATTTCGGACTGGTATTTGCCGAGATCCTTGCGCAGCGCGATGTCGAGTGCGTTGACCGGTCCGTGGATGGATTCGGCGACCGACATGGTCATCTCGCCGTCGATCTTGACCTTCACCACGGCCTCGGAGACCGTCTTCAAATTGCCATTGGCGTCGAAGCGCCGCTCGATCATCACGCGGAAGCTTTCGACCTCGAAGAAATCGGGTACCGATCCCAGGGTGTGGCGCGCGAGCAGTTCGAAGCTCGCATCGGCACCCTCATAGGCGTAGCCGGTCGCCTCGCGTTCCTTGACGATTGAGATCAGGGCATCGAGCTTGGGATCGTCCTTGGGGACCACGATGCCGCGGCGCTTGAGCGCGTTGATGAAGTTCGACTTGCCGCCCTGGTCGGAGACCATGACCTTGCGCAGGTTGCCGACCGTCTCGGGCGGGATGTGCTCATAGGTGCGCGGGTCCTTGAGCAGCGCCGAGGCGTGGATGCCAGCCTTGGTCGCGAAAGCCGAGGCGCCGACATAGGGCGCCTGGTGGTCGGGCGAGCGGTTGAGCAGCTCGTCGAAGGCATGCGCCAGCTGGGTGAGGCCTTGCAGCTTCTCTGTATCGATGCCGGTTTCGAAGCGCTCGCTGAAGGCCGGCTTCAGCACCAGCGTCGGAATGATGGTGACGAGATTGGCATTGCCGCAGCGTTCGCCGATGCCGTTGAGCGTGCCCTGCACCTGCCGCACACCCGCCTCGATCGCGGCCAACGAATTGGCCACCGCCTGGCCCGTATCGTTATGGGCGTGGATGCCGAGATGGTCGCCCGGAACGCCGGCCGCGATGACGGCGGCCACGATGTCGCGAACCTCCGACGGCTGCGTGCCGCCATTGGTGTCACAGAGCACGACCCAGCGCGCGCCGGACTCATACGCTGTCTTCGCGACAGCCAGAGCGTAATCCCGGTTGGCCTTGTAGCCGTCGAAGAAATGTTCGCAATCGACCATCGCCTCCTTGCCGGCCGATATCGCAGCCTTCACGGATTGCTCGACGGATTCGAGATTTTCCTCGTTGGTACAGCCGAGCGCGACCTTCACATGGTAGTCCCAGCTCTTGGCGACGAAACAGATCGCATCCGATTTCGCCTGCAGAAGCAGGGACATGCCGGGATCGTTTGAGACCGAGATTCCGGCGCGTTTGGTCATGCCGAAGGCGACGAAGGCAGCGCGGCCGGTGCGCTTCTTCTCGAAGAAACGCGTGTCGGTCGGATTGGCCCCGGGATAGCCGCCCTCGACATAATCGAGGCCGAAGGCGTCCAGCATGTTGGCAATCGAAATCTTGTCCTCGACTGAAAAATCGATGCCAGGCGTCTGCTGCCCGTCCCGCAAAGTGGTGTCGAAGAGGTAGATGCGTTCCTTGGACATGTCAGGCTCCCGCCCTCTGCGTGCTTACTGGGTCGGGGCTACCCCCCTCTGTCCTGCCGGACATCTCCCCCTCAAGGGGGGAGATTCGCAAGAAGCGGCGCGCGCGCGCTTCGTTCAATCTACCGCCCTGAGCAACGGACGGCAGAATGGGGCGGCGTGCATGCCCCATCGGATCTCCCCCCTTGAGGGGGAGATGCCCGGCAGGGCAGAGGGGGGTATCGCCGCGAGTCATCAACTCACCTTCCCCGCATATTTGTCCGTCGCCGCAATCAGCGCATCGAGAATGCCGGGCTCGGAATAGGCATGCCCCGCCCCCTCGATCAGCCGGAAATCCGCCTTCGGCCAGGCCTTGTGCAACTGCCAGGCATATTTCGCCGGGCATGGCATGTCGTAACGGCCATGCACGATCGTGCCGGGAATGTCCTTGAGCTTATGCGCGTCACGCAGCAGCTGGCCTTCATCCATCCAGCCGGCATGGACGAAATAATGGTTCTCGATCCGGGCAAAGGCGATGGCGAAATCGACTTCGCCAAACTTGTCCGAGGTCGAGGGTTCCGGCAGCAGCGTGATCGTCTGGCCTTCCCAGGTGCTCCAGGCGATCGCGGCCTCGACCTGTTTCTCGCGGTCGGTACCAACAAGGCGTTTGCGATAGGCAGCCATCATCTCATGGCGCTCGTCTTCGGGGATTGGCGCAAGGAAGCTCTCCCACTTGTCGGGAAACATTTCCGAGACGCCGAACTGATAGTACCAGTCGAGCTCGGCCTTGGTCAGCGTGTAAATACCGCGCACGACGAGCTCCGAAACCCGTTCCGGGTGCTTTTCGGCATAGGCGAGCGCCAGGGTCGAGCCCCAGGAGCCACCGAAGACCTGCCATTTCTCGACGCCGCTCATCTCGCGGAGCTTCTCGATATCGGCAACGAGATCCCAGGTCGTGTTGTTGTCGAGCGAGGCGTTCGGCGTCGACTTGCCGCAGCCGCGCTGGTCGAACAGCATCACGTCATAGAGTTTTGGATCGAACAGCCGGCGATGAGTGGGCGAAAAGCCGCCGCCCGGGCCACCATGCAGGAAGACCGCGGGCTTGGCACCCCTCGTGCCCGACCTCTCCCAATAGACCCTATGGCCGTCGCCGGTGTCGAGGAAGCCGGACTCATAGGCGTCGATTTCAGGGTAGAGCGTACGCAGTGTCATGCCTTGGTCTCCACGGGCCAGATTGATGTATCGTGGTCCGGATGCTGGTGATTGGAGTTGCGGATATCTCTGTAGCGCGCGCCGCCGCCGTCGCTCGCGTCCTGCGCGCCCTCATCCGGCAGGCCGAAAAGGTCGTTGAACCAGGGCATGCGCGCATAGCCGTCGGAATGCGCGGCCGGCTTGACATCCTGTGGCCGGTCGAGCGAGCCGAGGGTGATGGCGACGTGGCCGGCGCCGATCGTCTCGTAGGTCAACGGCGTGCCGCAGCGGGCACAAAAGCCGCGCCGCACGATATCGGACGAGTGGAAATAGGCGATCTCGCCGCGGGTGATTTCAAAATCCTCGCGTGCCACACCGCCAAGCGCCATGAAATAGTTGCCCGCCGCCTTCTGGCACATCCGGCAATGGCAGAGATGCGGTTCCGTCGGCGCTTTCGCCGCGCGATAACGCACCGCCCCGCATTGGCATCCGCCCGAAAAGCTCATACGCCCTGTTCCTTCGGTCTCCAGTGGTCCGCCTCCGGTGCCGATTTCGGCGTCCAGTCCACGGTGTCATGGTCGGGGTGCTGGTAGCTTTCCAGGTCGGTCAGGTAGGGCGCCGTCGAGACGTCATCGAGCGTGTCCTGCTCAGGCAGTTCATTGAGATGATCGACATAGGGGATCTTGGCTTCGACGCCGAATTGTATGGCGGGCTTTACCCGCCCCGGTTCATCGAAGGCGCCGATCGCCAGACCGACACCCTCCGGCGCCTCGAAGGACAGAGGGGTGCCGCAATTGCCGCAGAAACCGCGCCTCACATAGTTCGAAGACTGGAAGAATTTCGGCTCGCCCCGTGTCCAGGCGAACTCGACATCGCTGACGCCGACGAGCGGCGCATAGAAATGACCGAATGCCTTCTGGCACATGCGGCAGTGACAGATCGAGGCGTCCTTGAGCACGCCCCGGATGCGGAAGCGCACCGCGCCGCATTGACAGCCGCCGGAATAGGTCTCGCTCATTTCTCTTCCTCCGGCCACTGCGCTGTATCGTGATCGGGATGCTGGTAGCTCTCGATGGTCGCAAAGAACGACGCATAAGGCTCACCCTCGACCTTGGGCTTGTCGAACAGCCGGTCGATCCAGGGCAGGCGCTGGTGATAGTTGACCTGCACCTCGGGCTCGAGCTTGTCCGCCTCGTCGAAAGCACCGATCGACATTTCGATGCCGCCGGGATGGCGATAGGCGAGCTGCGTGCCACAGCGCGCGCAGAAGCCGCGATGGACCTTGTTGGAAGACTTGAACCAGTTCGGTTGGCCGCGCGTCCATTCGAGATGCGCCTGATCGGCGGTGACGAAAGGGCCGAAGAACGAGCCAAAGGCTTTCTGGCACATGCGGCAATGGCAGATCGAGGGACGGCCAAGCTTGCCGGCGCGGAAGCGAATGGCGCCGCACTGGCAGCCGCCGGACATTGCGTGTGTTTCAGTCATCGGATGGCTCCCGTTCGATCCAGTTTTCGAGTTTCAGACCGTCTATACGGGAGAATTCGCGGATGTTGTCAGTGACGAGCGTGAGGTCGAGCGAGCGGGCGTGGGCGGCGATGAAGAGGTCGTTGCTTCCGATGAGCGTGCCACGTTCTTCCAGCCGAGTGCGCAATTTGCCGTACACAGTCGATGCCAGATCGTCATATGCCACCACAAGCAGCCGCGTAAGCACATCTTCGACTTGGCGCGCAAGGCGTTCCGAGTTCTTTCTGGCCGCGCCAAAACGCAGTTCCGAGGCAACGACGGCGCTGACGCAAACGCTCGCCTCGCCAACCAACGAAAGCTGAGTCTGAGCTCGGCCATCCGGCTGTCGAATTAACGCCGACACAATGTTGGTGTCGAGCATGTAGAGCACGCCAATCATATGTTCACATCATCAGGAGGCGGATCCCGCAGATCCATCTCGGGAAACTCCTCGTCGTCGGGCCAAGGCTCCTGTTGAGCCAGCCACTCCAGCAAACCCGACGTTCGCTTCCGCACCGGTCGAATTAAGATGCTTTCGCCCAGCTTGCTGATCACGACCTCTTCACCGGGAAGGACAAAATCCGATGGAATATGGATCATCTGCCCGTCGCCATCGCTCTCTAGTCTTATCTGCCGTTCTACTCCCATCAGCGCCTCCGTCGATTGAACCTGCCGCCGAAAATACCACAATAACGCAAGACAATACTCACCGCTTCACTTCCCACGTGGTCACCCGCTCGCCCGTCGCCGCATCCTTGCCGTCCTTGAGCTGAATGCCCTTGGCGAGCAGATCGTCACGGATCCTATCTGCCTCCGCAAAATTCTTCGCCTTCAGCATTTCGAGCCGCATCTGGATGATGGCGTCAAGACCCTCGGCGACAGCCGACGCGATCTCCACCTTCTTCGGCGCGACGCCCAAAAGTGCCGCACTCGCCGCATAGGCGGGATCCCCCGACTGAGCGAGCGAATGGATCGCCTGGATGGCCGCCGGCGTATTGAGATCATCGGCCAGTGCCGCAACCACGCTGTCGTGCGGCGCCGCGTCCGATGCCGTGACCTCCGGCCATTTCGCCAGCAGCCGCTCCGCCTCTTCCAACCGCTTTATCGAAAAGTCGATCGGCTCGCGGTAGTGTGTCATCAGCATAGCCAGACGCAGCACCTCGCCCGGCCAGGTCCGCCCGCCAAACGTCTCCGTCTCCAGCAACTCATGGATCGTGACGAAATTGCCGTCCGACTTCGACATCTTCTTGCCCTCGACCTGCAGGAAGCCGTTGTGCATCCAGACATTGGCCATCACGTCGCGGCCATAGGCGCAGCGCGATTGGGCGATCTCGTTTTCATGATGCGGGAAGATCAGGTCGAGTCCGCCGCCGTGGATGTCGAAGACTTCGCCGAGATGAACCACCGACATGGCCGAGCATTCGATATGCCAGCCGGGCCGGCCGAAGATCGCGGTCGTCCTCCCGTCGATCGTGTAGTCGGCATGCCAGCCGGGCTGGTCGCCGGTCGATTCCTTCCAGAGCACGAAATCGGCTGGGTTCCTCTTGTGCGCCTCGACGGCGATGCGGGCGCCGGCCTGCTGCTCGTCGAGCTTGCGCTTGGAGAGCTGGCCGTAATCAGGCATCGAGCCGGTCGCGAACAGCACTTCCTTGCCCTCGTCGCCCTTGGCGACATAGGCATGGCCCTTGTCGATCAGCATCTGGTTGATCTCGACCATCTTGGCGATGTGCTCGGTGGCGCGCGGCTGGACGTCGGGGGCCAGGCAGCCGAGCGCCTTCACATCCTTCTGGTACTGGTCGTAGGTCTTTTCGGTGACCAGCCGGATCGCGGCGTTGAGGTCCATGTCGGGATAGTCGCGCAAGGCGCGGGCGTTGATCTTGTCATCGACGTCGGTGATGTTGCGGACATATTTGACGTGAGCCTCGCCATAGACATGGCGCAGCAGCCGATAGAGCACGTCGAAGACGATGGCCGGCCGGGCATTGCCGATATGGGCATAGTCATAGACCGTCGGGCCGCAGACATACATGCGGACATGGTTGGGGTCGATCGGCGCGAAGACCGATTTTTCCCGTGTCAGCGTATTGTAGAGCCTGAGTTCCGGCGCAGCGCCCATTGATCTCTCCCGAATTGCAACAAGATGACACTCCGCCTGGCCGGGGCGTTTTGAGCTCTTGTCTGTCAGGAGACGAAAACGGCCGGGCCAGCGGGAGCGCTAGCGAATAATGATCCGGCAAATGCAGACAATCGTTTTCATGGCGCTTGTATCGCGCGTTCTTCAGCCCCCGTCAAGCTGGCCCCGTCATGCTGATCCGGTCAGGCTGGACTGTGTCACATCGGTAACAGATTTCCCCCGCGCGATTGGTAAGTTGTAAATCACCTCGTTCTTTCCTTCTCGGCGTCACGCTTTCGTCCAATTCGGAGGGGCATAAGGGAAGGGAGGGCGGAAGCTCACAAACTGGATTGGGACGACAATGCAAAAGATTGAAAACCGTAAAGAAAACCTTAACGCTCTGCTGGCGAATTACCGACCGATCGGGCCTCGCCACCTGCTCGCTGCAGCCCTGATGGCGCAGGCCAAGAAGGACGATGAGCACAAGGAAGACTCCAAGGCTGACCACAAGGCCAAGGCTGCCTAAGACAGCGTGACGGCAAGGCTGAAGGCGAGACCCGCCATCACAAGGCCGATGATGATGTCGAGCACCCGCCATGCGGCGGGTCTGGCGAAGACGGGTTCGAGCAACCGGGCGCCGTAGCCCAGCCCGAAGAACCAGACGAAAGATGCCAACGCCGCGCCGGCGCCGTAAGCGATCCGCCCTGTCCCCTCGAAGCGGGCAGAGAGGCTGCCGAGCAGCACGACCGTATCCAGATAGACATGCGGATTGAGGAAGGTGAAGGCAACGCACGCCGCCACCGCCGCCCTCAGGCTCCCGCCCGCGGTGTTCGCCGCCTTCATCGCCTCGGGATGGAGCGCGCGGCGGAAGGCAATCACGGCATAGGCGCTGAGAAACAGCACACCTCCAACTGTCACCACCATGATCAGCACCGGCGCCTGCGAAACCAGCGTGCCGAGACCGCCGACGCCGAGCGCGATCAGCGCTGCATCCGATGTCGCGCAGATCAGGCTGAGGATGAACACATGCTGGCGCAGCAGGCCCTGCCGCAGGATGAAGGCATTTTGGGCGCCGATGGCGATGATGAGGGAAGCTCCGAGCAGAAAGCCGGAGAGGGCTGCGGAGACAAGCGGCATCGGGATTGGCCAGTATTGCGACGGGCCGCCTTCCAAGCACACAGTGCGGGCGGAGTCCATGGCGGGGCGGCTTCCGGTCTCATTGGCCCCTCACTCTGGCCCTCTCCTCGCAACTGGCAAGCTATAAAATATAGGATGTGGGGCGGTGCTGTTTGCTCCCTCTTCTCCCCACCGGGGAGAAGTGCCGAGCGCATGCGAGGCGATGAGGGGGCTTTCTTGCTGTGACGTTTGGCGCGCCGCGCACCCCCTCATCCGACCCTTCGGACCCCTTCTCCCCACCGGGGAGAAGGGGGAGCCTTCAGTACCGCCTCAGCCCGCCGGCATAGCGCTCATGTCCATGAACACGGCCTCGAAAACATGGCCGTTCGGATCCTGGAAGGCCCGGTTGTACATGAAGCCGAGGTCCATCGTCTCACGGATGTCGTTGCGGCCGCCATTCTTCGCCGCCGCCTCGGAAATCGCATCCACCTCGGCGCGGCTGTCCATCGAAATCGCGAGCAACACCTGGCAGGTCTTCTGGGCATCGGCGACCGGCCGTGCAACGAAAGTCGAGAAATAGTCCTCGGCAAGAAGCTGGAAGGTGATCGCATCGGACCAGACCATCGACGAGGCCTTCTCGTCGCTGAACTGCTCGTTCCTGGTGCAGCCGATCGCCTCATAGAAGCGGGTGGAAGCCACGATATCCTTCACCGGCAGGTTCACGAAAATCATTCTGGGCATGTCGGTTCCTTTCTTTTTCTCTCTCGGTCAAGCCTCGACAAGGTCTTGCACGATCGTGTCGTTGGGATGAATGCAGACGATTTCGAGCCTGTCATCTCCGACATTCTCGAAGCGGTGCGGCACATTGGCGGCGGCAACCACGATGTCTCCGGGATAAGCGCGTGTCCTCTCTCCGCCGACGGTGAATTCGGCTTCGCCCTTCCGCACGACCCAGGTCTCGGAATAGGGATGGACATGCAGTGCCGATCCCCTGCCCGGCTCCGCGTCGACAAGAAATAGCGAAACCTGGCCGCCGAAATCGCGCCCTTCAAAACGGACGGTGCGGCTCGTGCCGGGCTGGGGTTCCTGGTGACGATGGACCATGAACATTGCTTGACCTCCTCGAATTGGCTCGCGCTGAAATTATCTTGACGAGAAGATACATGCGTCAATTTTATCTTCTCGTCAAGATAAATATCTTCCCGCAAAGATATATTTGCGATCGCATCGGCAGCGTGTATGTCTTGGGGGAGAATGCGGGGTGGAATCATGGTGGCAGGCAAGCGGGATCCCAAAACCAAAGAGGACCATGTCGACCGGTTGCGGCAGCAATGGGCAAAGGAACTGCCTGACCTCGATACCGAGCCGATGGCGATTCTCGGCCGGGCATTTCGCCTCTCCAACATGGTCCGCCCCGGCATCGAGGCGACCTTTGCCGGCTATGGTCTCGACCGCGGCGAATTCGACGTGATCGCGACGCTCCGCCGCTCGGGCCCGCCCTATCGTCTGACACCGACGGAGATGTACAGCCTGCTGATGATCTCGTCCGGCGGCCTGACCCACCGGCTCGTGCGGCTCGAAAAAGCCGGCCTCATCCGCCGCGAGCCCTCGCCGGATGACGGACGAAGCCTGCTGGTGGCGCTGACCGACGCCGGCATCGCACTCGCGGAAAAGGCTTTCCGGAAGGACATGGCAAGTGAGGCGAAATTTCTGGAGCCGCTTTCCACGAAGGAACGGGAGACCTTGGCTGCCCTTCTCAGGAAGCTGATCGTCGAAATGGAGAATGACTCGACGGAAAACGGCCAGCCATAGGCTGACCGACGGCGCGCGCATCGGCACATCTCACACCGAAGTCTCTGGGCGCTAGAAAAGATCGAGCTGGCTGCCGCCATCGCCGCCCGCCGCCTTCTTGGGCGCCGGTTTCGGCGCCACCGGAGCGGCTTCCGCCACCGGCTCCAGCAGCTCCGGCCCGGTATTTGCCACCTTGTTGACGAGGTCGGAAACCGGAATCGCTTCGAAGAGATCGGGCTGCGGCGGCACCATGAGGTCGGCGACCTCTCGCGGTTCCTGCGTCTTGCAGTCGAGCCAGCGGGCAAAATCCTCGGGCTCGATCACGACAGGCATGCGATCGTGGATATGGCGGAAATTCGGCGTGGCGTCCGCCGTCAGGATCGCCCCGGTATCGACCTCCGAGCCATCGGCCGACGACCAGGTTTCCATCAGCCCGGCAAAGGCGACTATGCCGCCGCGCTTCGGCCGCACCCAATAGGCCTGGCTCTTTTCCTTCGAGCCCTTTTCCGGCCGGCGCCATTCGAAAAAGCCGGATGCCGGGATCAGGATACGCCGGTGACGCATGGCAGCTCGAAAACTCGCCTTGCCGATCGCTGTTTCCGCGCGGGCATTGATCAAGAGCGGGAATTCTTTGGGATCCTTGACAAAACCCGGGATCAGGCCCCAGCGCAACAACAGCGCGCGGCGCGCGGGACGGTTGGAGCCGGGTTCCGGCGGGTCGGCCTCGATGACCGCGAGGATCGGCTGCGTCGGCGCGATGTTGTAGCGCGCCGGAAAATCTTCCAGCTCCATCAACGCAAAGGCCTCCTGCACGTCTTCGGGCAGGGAGAGAAGAGCGAAACGTCCGCACATGGGATTTACTTGGCACCTGAAGGAAGTTGGGTCAATGTCCGGCCAAAACGATTCACGAAGTCCCGATGCCCGAAGCCGCCTCCTCCGCCATCCTGATCCGCGACGGCAAGATCCTGCTGATCCGCCGCCGCAACCCGCCCTCCTTCGACATGTTCGCCTTTCCCGGCGGCCGGGCCGAGCCGGGCGAGACGCCGCCCGAGACGGCGATCCGCGAATTCCTGGAAGAAACCGGGATAAGAGCGCATACGCCGCGCGAATTCGCCTTCTACGACCTCCAGGCCGAAAATCCGGGCCGGCATTTCCACCTCACCGTCTTCCTGGTCGACGCCGAAGCCTCCGAAATCGCCGAGGCGCGCGACGATGCCGCCGATGCCGGCTGGTATACGCCTGAGGAAATCCGCCTTCTCAACACGCCGGCCAGCGTGCTCGATTGCGTCGACCGGCTGGAGCGCGAAATCCTGTCGGTCTGATTTGCCGATGTCGCGCGACTTTGCTATGCCCGAACCATGCTCAAGCGCGTCCTCACCCTGACCCTCATCGCCGGCCTTGCGGTCGCGCCTGCCCTTGGCCAGGAGCGAAAGAAGAAGGCGGCTGCGGAGGAGACCAAGGTGGAAACGCCGGCCGTCGCCGAAAAGCCCGCGCCCTATGATCCGAAGCTGATGCGGCTCGCCGAAATCCTTGGCTCGGTCTCGTATCTTCGCAATCTCTGCAAGGGCAACGAATCGGAATGGCGCGACCTGATGCGCGAGCTTCTCAGCGAGGAGACACCAAACGAGCCGGAACGCACCGCCCGTCTCACCGCCGCATTCAATCGCGGTTACCGCTCTTTTGCCGCCACATATGTAAAGTGCACCCCGCAAGCCATCGCCGCGGAGGAAGCTTACCGTGCCGAAGGTGCAACACTTGCCATAGAAATTACTGCGCGCTTCGGAAATTAACCGATTGTTTACCGCTTTTTATTGCGCACAGTGCCGAATTGAGAAAACCTTGGTAAGCGTATTAACGGTCCGGTAAGGTGTGACTGGACCTGCGAGTTAAGGAAATGCCATGGAAGCGAGCCTCAAGGAAATCGACGACCTGATCGTCCATGAGAAAATGCAGGCTGCGCTCGAATACCAGACCGAGGCCTGGGCAGACGGACGCGCCGATGGCATCGAACCTGAAATCATCGCCGAAGCGGCGGTGTTGTTCGCGATGCGCGAGACCGTGCGGCTGCAGGGAGAATCGGGGGCCGAGGCCCTGCTCGACCAGCTCAAGGAACGTATTCTTTCGGGTGAGTTTTCTCCCAACCGCACGATTCAGTAAGGGAATTCAGTGATGCCCGGCAGGGGGGCTCTTTCCACGTTCCGCTTCGGACGGTCGGTTCTCTCCGTCACGTTGGCAGTTCTGCTGGCCGCGAGTGCGGCCGCTTTCTCCGCCCACGCCTTGACCGAGCCCAAGAAGGAGCCCGATCCGGTCGAGCAGGAGGACCCCGGCAAGGCCCAAGTGCCCGCCGAGGAAGACCAGACCGGCAGCAGCCAGACCCTTCCCATGCCCGACTCGCTGATCAAGAAGCCGGGCGACGATACCTCCACCGATGTCACGACGCCCGCCGATACGCCTGAAGTGCCGGTGGAATTCGTCAATGATCTCGACAAGCTCCCCGAGCCCGTCAAGAAGATGCGCACCGCGCTGGTCGAAGCCGCGGCATCGGGCGACATCGAGAAGCTCCGCCCCCTGTTCGGCACCGGTGAAGACGAGACGCAGGTGTCTGTGGGCGATGCGCCCGACGATCCGATCGCAGCCCTTAAGAGCCTTTCGGGCGACCCGGACGGCCGCGAAGTACTCGCTATCCTGCTCGACATCATCTCGACGGCTGCCGCACATACCGACAAGGGCACGGCGCAGGAAGCCTATGTCTGGCCCTATTTCGCCGAAAAGAATCTCGACGCGCTCTCGCCGCCCGAAATGGTCGAGCTCTACCGCATCGTAACCGCGGGCGACGTCACCGACATGAAGGAATTCGGCGGCTACAACTTCTACCGTCTCGGCATCAGCGCCGACGGCAAATGGAAGTTCTTTGTGGCGGGCGATTAAAGGCATCACGCTTTCTGAGCAAAGACTCCTCCCAAACCGTCCCCACAAGGGGGAGGGCTTAAACTGTTGTTCCCCCACTGCCACAATTCGGGCCGTCTACTTGCTAAAGCGGTAGATGCGAGCCGTCTCCTCGCCACAGGTTAGGCCCTCCTCCTTGTGTGGGGTTTGGGAGGGGACTTTCCTGAAGGCGCCGCGCCAACAGATGAGGCACCCTCCCCTTGCCGCGCCCCTTGCGAAAGACTACCTCTTCTCCGACAACCCGGATGTCCGTCATGCCCGCCACTACGCTCGAAAACCGTGCCTTCATCGCCGTGACCGGCGACGAGGCCGAAGACTTCCTTCAGGGAATCATCACCACCGACGTGCCCTCCATCGGCCAGGGCGAGGCCTATTCCGGCGCGCTGCTGACGCCGCAGGGCAAGATCATGTTCGAATTTATGATCTCGCGGAGCGCCGATGGCTTTCTGATCGAGACCGACGCCACCGCCGGCGATGCCTTCGCCAAGCGCCTGACGCTCTACAAGCTGCGCGCCAAGGTGGTGATTGCCAGACTCGAAGCCAACACCACCGCCGTCTCCTGGGATGAAGCGCCTCCGTCCGGCGCCATCAGGGACATGCGCTTCGCAAGGGCCGGCGTCGACCTCTTCCGCACGCTAGGTGCTACCGGCGAAGCGCCCCTCGCCGCCTATGCCGCGCTGCGTATCATCAATGGCATTTCCGGTGGCGCGGAAGACGGCGACGCGACCGACTTCTTCCCGCATGACCTGATGATGGACCGCAATGGCGGGCTCAATTTCAAGAAGGGTTGCTATGTCGGCCAGGAAGTCGTCTCGCGCATGCAGCACCGCGCGACGGCACGTCGCCGGCTGGTGACGGTCACCGCCGAGAGTGCCCTGCCCGCATCCGGCACCGCGATCTCGATCGGCGGTCGCGAAATTGGTGCGCTCCGCACGGTCGAAGGAACCACTGCCCTCGCCGTCGTGCGCATCGACAAGGCGGGCGAAGCCATGGCTGCCGGCACACCGATCCTGGCCGGCGACGTCACGGTCACGCTCGCGCTGCCCGCCTGGAGCGGCCTCGACTTCCCGGCAGCAGCCGACGAAGCCGCATCATGACGGGAGCCAGGCCTGCAGCCGGCATCCGCGCCTGGCAGCGCATGCTGTCCGGCCGGCGGCTCGATCTGCTCGACCCCTCGCCGGTGGATGTCGAGCTGTCCGACATCGCCCACGGCCTCGCCCGCGTCGCCCGCTGGAACGGCCAGACCCATGGCGAGCACGCCTTTTCCGTCGCCCAGCATTCGCTCGTCGTCGAGCAGATCTTCCGGCTGCAGAATCCCGATTGCACCGCCACCGACTGCCAGATGGCGCTGCTGCACGACGCGCCGGAATATGTCATCGGCGACATGATCTCGCCGTTCAAGGCCGTGGTGGGCGGCGGCTATAAGGCGGTCGAGCAACGGCTCGAAGCGGCGATCCACCTGCGCTTCTCCCTGCCGCCGCATCCAGCGGCAGGGCTCAAGGCCCTGATCAAGAAGGCGGATGCTGTTTCCGCCTATTTCGAGGCGACCCGGCTTGCCGGTTTCTCCGAGGCCGAGGCGCGGAAGTTCTTCGGCCAGCCGCGTGCCGTGACAGTCGAGATGATTCCCATACAGCCGATGGCGACTGCTAAGGCACAAGCGCTGTTCTGTGAGCGCTTCGCGGAGATCGAGACCTGGAGGCATAAGGTCTGATGCCCCGCATAGTCGTCTCCCCCCTCAAGGCCATCGCGGAGATGGCTGTCCGCCACAAGGCGCGCGAGATGATCACGCTGATCGCCGAGAAGCATGACTTCCACCGCCCCGGCGTCATCGACCCGACCCGCCATCTGTCGATATCGGTCAACGACATCGCCTTTGCCGGCAAGGACGGGCTGATCGCGCCGCAGGAGGCGCATGTGAGCGAGATCATCGCTTTCGCCCGGAGCTGGGACCAGACGAGCCCGCTGCTCATCCATTGCTGGATGGGCGTTTCGCGCTCGCCGGCTGCAGCGCTGGTCGCGGCGCTGGCCGCAAACTCCGACCTCGATGATGCCGAACTCGTACGCGCGCTTCGCGCTGCCTCGCCACAGGCGACGCCAAACACCCGCCTTGTCGAGATCGGTGACACCGTGCTTGCCCGCTCAGGCCGCCTCGTGGCAGCGGTGAAGGCCATCGGCCGTGGTGCGGATTATATGGGCGATGCGCCCTTCGTGCTCGATTTCTAACCGGAACCAATTTGACGCCGCACGGGTTTTCCGCTCGACAAGAAGGAGACCTGACATGAGCAATATTTCCGACGCCAAGAACGATCCGATCGGCCAGATATGGGACAAGTTGGACAAGGTCCATGCCGTGATGCTGGGCAGCCCCGATCATCGCCACCACATGCAGCCCATGGCGCCACAGACGGCACGCGACGAAAACGCCGTGTGGTTCTACACCAAGACCACGACCGACATCGCCCGCGCCGCCGGCGGTGGCGGCGGTCACGTGCATATGTGCATCATGGGCGACAACGACTGGTATGCCTGCCTCGACGGCCATCTCGAAACCATGCGCTCGACCGAGCACGCCGAACGTTTCTGGTCGTCGATCACGGAAGCCTGGTATCCCGGCGGCAAGGATGATTCCGAACTGATCATGCTGAAATTCACACCTTCGACAGGTGAGATTTGGGCGAGCACGTCTTCGACGATCAAGTTCGGCTGGGAGATTGCCAAGGCCAATCTCACCGACGAGGAGCCCGACGTCGGCTACAAGACGGCGGTGACCTTCCGCGCCGCCTGATCCCGTTCCGGGAGGCGGCTGGGCACCTGCTGTCCGGCCGCAAACGGGCAGGCCGCCAATCGCGAATTAAAACGCTGACGGCGGCCTGCCTGATACTGACAATATCTGGCAGTTACTCGCAGTAAAATGTCCACGTCAACAGAGATGGAGGACACCATGACGACGATCGCAGCCATCCTCACTGACAGCTTTGCAGACTGGGAATTCGGCCTCATGGCCGCCGCCGCGCGTGGCTTTTGCGGCCTAGACGTCATCACCGCCTCGCCCGAAGGCACGCCTGTCGCTTCGATGGGCGGACTGAACGTGACGCCGGACATGGCAATTCACGACATTGATCTCGCACGCGTGGACGCCATCGCGATCATCGGCGGCGCAGTCTGGGACCGCCCCGACGCACCCGATCTCACGGAACTGCTCACCATCGCCCACGGCCATGGCAAGCTGATCGGCGCGATCTGCGGCGGCACGCGCGCCCTTGCGGCGTCCGGTCTGCTCGACGCCATTCCGCATACCAGCAACGAGCCCGGCTATCTGGCCAATGTCCGCGGCTATCGGGGCCACGGCTATTATGTGACCTCCCCGGCGGCGCTGAAATGTGGCCACATCATTACCGCTTCGGGCCTTGCCCCGGTCAGTTTCATGCGGTCAATGATATCAGCGCTCGGCAGGGGTGGCCCGGAACTCGAATATTATTCCGACTCGTTCGGCATGGAGTTCGAAGGCCGGGACGAACGGCGAGCGGCGTAA
The DNA here is from genome assembly GCF_057586295.1 of Rhizobium sp. SRI_017. NCBI lineage: Bacteria > Pseudomonadati > Pseudomonadota > Alphaproteobacteria > Hyphomicrobiales > Rhizobiaceae > Rhizobium > Rhizobium sp. SRI_017. Next base: position 155,955 of record NZ_JBYCZP010000014.1, read on the forward strand.
GGATGAGATCGATGCTAGGCTCAGGCAACGTCCTGGCCCGGCGAGACGCCATCTTCCGACTGCAGAACTGCATCGATCTCCTGACGGGTGAACAACCGGACGCCGCGATCGTCAAAGACCGGCGTCCCGAGAGCCTTGTCGAGGAGAAACCAGGTTCTGGTCGCTTCTGGATCGTCAAGGCTGCACATGGTGCGCGCGATGTAGCGGCGTTGCTGCATTTTCTGGTCCAGGGGTTCGTCGCCGCCACAAGGTGACATCAAACGGCGCACGTCAAGCCGCAACGCCCAGCGGAGCGCGTCAGCCATAGGCATTCGTACGCTATCGCACAGAACTGAAGCGCTTCAATTTTTTTGTCGATGTTGGCCTATTCGTTAGGATTTCCTCAATAAGATATTGGCGGAAATGTTTGGTAGAGCCAACCGGCTTGAGTCCGGGCCAGAGATCGACTTATGAGCGCGTGGTCAAAGCAGCGTCCGGAACCTGATGCGGACGAAACCTCCCCGGAGCGTTTTCCGCAGGGCAAGACACGCGACGAACTCGATTTCTGGATCAATGCCGTCGGCTCGCCCCTCCTCGTCGTCGAACGCCGCAACCTCATCGCACGCTCGGGCAATCGCGCAGCCGAGATGATGTTCGGGATGCCGGCCGAAGAACTCGACGGCAAGCCGCTCACCGACCTCGTCGGCCCCGAAGCAAACCAGTTGCTGGGCCAGATCTGGACCAATGCCCCGATCGGCGTGACCGGCGAGCCCTTCCTCGTTCGCGCCCAGGTCTTGGGCCTCGAGCGCCTGCTGATGGTGCAGGTGTCGAAAATCGTCGTCGAGCATGAGGAACTCCGGCTCTTCACGCTGATGGACGCCCCGCCCCAGGGTTCTGTCGCGCTTGCCGGCTGGCAGGAAAAGATCATCGACATGCTGAACTGGCTGCCCTTCGGCTTCGAGATCGCGAGCTACGACGAGCAGATCCAGTTCGCCAATTCGCAGTTCAGCGCGCTTTTCGGCTATTCGCAGGACGAGATCGCCAGCATCGAGGATTGGTGGCGGCTTGCCTATCCCGACCCGGAATATCGCCTGTTCGCCCGGTCGACATGGGAGGGCGAACTGGCCAAGGCGCGCGCCGAGGACCGAGAAATGACCCCGTTCGACCTCGAGGTCAGGACCGCCAGCGGGCAGGACCGGACCATTCAGTTCCGCCACCGCACGGTCGGCAATTTCAACGTCAACCTCTATCTCGACGTCACTTCGGAACGCGCCGCCGCCCGCGAGCTCAAGCGCCTCTCGGAGATCGATCCGTTGACCGGCATCATGAACCGCCGCCGCTTCTTCGAGCAGGCGGAGAAACGCTATGCCGGAGAAGCCGACCAGTCCCTTGCCGTGCTGGTCCTCGACCTCGATGAGTTCAAGGCGATCAACGACCGCCATGGCCACACGGCCGGCGACGTCGTGCTCCAGGAATTCGCCCTGCGCTGCTCGGATGCGATCGGTGAGGATGGCCTTTTCGCGCGCTTCGGCGGCGAAGAATTCGTCGCCCTGCTGACCGACACCCCAGCCCGCCCCGTAGCCGAGGCGGCCGAAGCCATCCGCGCCGCCATTGATGGCCGCGACTTCGCGATATCAGGCGGCTCACTGCACGTCACCGTCAGCGGCGGCCTCGCCACACGATGCGGCGACGAGGAACTCGGTCAGACCATCTCCCGCGCCGACGAAGCGCTCTATGCGGCCAAGCACGCCGGTCGAAATAGGATCTGCTGTTAGGCTCTCGGCCAGCGAGGCCGCTGCGGCCGCGCGTCTGCCACAAGTTACCCACGGCACATCCTGATCAAGCATAAATCGCTAAAGGAATCCCGGTTGAAACCGGAGCTACATTCATGCCCACGCGATTTAGAGTCGCACTGAGCTGCCTTTACGCAGTTGCGTTCTTGTCCATCGCCATGATGTGCCTGGGGTTCCGCATCACCGAATGGGCGCTTGCCGAATACGGCCTCTCCCTGACCCTTGCGGGTCTCGCAATATGGGTCGTGGTTTTGAGCGGCTCGATCCGCTTGATCAACAAGATCTACGAGGATTGGCCGACCCTGTCGCTTCCCCCGAACCCACCTATTCCCCGGAATTGCCGATGGAGTCCGTCCTGATGGCGGCGCAGATCGACGTACGATCCGTCGGCTCTCGCGCGGCGCAGTATCCAGGCACCGCAAAGACCGAGCAGATGTCGGAAAAATGCTGAAGCGACTGGCCCGGATACTGGGCGCCTATCTCCTTCCTGCTGCGTGCCGCATATTCCGCTCTTCCTGTTCAGCGGCGACCTGAAATTCATGATCGGCATGCTTCATCCCACGACCATTTTCGTCGTCGCGGTATTTGCCGCCTATGCCACGTTCATACCCGCCACCGTGGTCATCACCGTCGGCGAATTCCTCAGCCTGCGGCGGTGGTATTACTACGTGCTCGGCGCGGGCATCTCCTTGCAGCCGCAGGTTCTGATTGCCGCCCAAGACAACAAGCCAAATCTCGAGATGGCCGGCCTCTTCTTCATCGGAGGATGCCTGTCCGGCCTCGTCTACTGGGCGCTCGCTGGGAGGGTGGCGGGCGCAGCCGAATCCCGCAAAATCCAGGAGGTCTAGCGAGACCATCCAGGCGCACGACGTCACATGCCGTGCCCCTGCCGATATCCCATGCGATAGCGGAGCGATCGGGAAGGCCTTCATGGTCAAGCCACGGGGCGGATCGGCTCGCGTGAGCGGGGAGGTGTGTGCCGGGCCTGGAGATTAATCCGCAAATGTTGGAACAAGCTCCAGCGCGTCGCTAGCTGAGACCCAGAACCGCGGAGCGCCCTGCTCTCCACAGCTTTCCGCCAACCCTTGACCATCCCGCACTTTTGCTGCAACTCGACGGCCTTTATGACAGTTTTATGACAACCATAAAATGGACCGTCCCATGATCAGCCTGTTCAAGAAACTCATGCCGCGCGAGGACAAGTTCTTCGATCTCTTCGAACGGCATGCGCGCGTGGTGCAGGGCGCGGCCGATGCGATGCGCGACATCTTCGGTGGCCAGGGCGATATCGAGGCCCATTGCCGGAAGATCGTCGATCTTGAGAACGAAGCGGACGACATCACCCGCGAGGTTCTGCTCGCCGTGCGCCGCAGCTTCATCACGCCCTTTGACCGCGGCGATATCAAGGATCTCATCCAGTCGATGGATGACGCGATCGACATGATGCACAAGACGGTCAAGACGCTGCGCCGCTTCGAACAGAAGACCTTCGATCCCGGCATGAAGGAAATGGGTGTGCTGATCGCGGAAGCCGCGCGCCTGATCTCCGAGGCAATCCCGCTGCTCGACAAGATGGGCAGCAATTCGGCGCGGCTCACGGCAATCGCCGAAGAGGTCACTCGCGTCGAAGGTCGCTCCGACGAACTCTACGAGCAGGGCCTCAAGGACCTCTTCCGGGCGCATGGCAACGGCAATGCGATGGCCTATCTTATCGGCAGCGAGATCTATTCCGAGCTTGAGAAGGTGGTCGACCGGTTCGAAGACGTGGCCAACGAGATCAGCGGCATCGTGATCGAGAACGTCTGATGGAAGCGACGCTCGCCCTCCCCCTGCTTATCGCTCTGATTGGCGTTGCACTGTTCTTCGATTTCCTCAATGGCCTGCATGACGCGGCCAATTCCATCGCCACCATCGTCTCGACGCGGGTACTGAGGCCGCAATATGCCGTGGCCTGGGCAGCCTTCTTCAATTTCATCGCCTTCCTGTTCTTCGGCCTGCATGTCGCGGAGACCATCGGCAAGGGCATAATCGATCCCGGCATAATCACCCCGCAGGTGATCTTTGCAGCACTGATGGGCGCGATCATCTGGAACATCGTCACCTGGATCTTCGGCATTCCGTCGAGTTCGTCGCATGCGCTGGTCGGCGGGCTCATCGGTGCGGGCGTTGCGAAGACCGGTGGTTCGGCCATCGTCTTCTCCGGCGTCTTCAAGACGGTGCTCGCCATTTTCATGTCGCCGATGATCGGGTTCCTTCTGGCGCTCTTCCTCGTTCTCGTCGTCTCCTGGATCTTCGTCCGCCAGACACCCTTTGCCGTCGACAAGACCTTCCGAATCCTACAGTTCATCTCCGCCTCGATGTATTCGCTCGGCCATGGTGGCAACGACGCGCAGAAAACCATGGGCATCATCGCCGTGCTGCTCTTCTCGCAAGGCTATCTCGGCAGCACCTTTCACGTCCCCTTCTGGGTGGTGATCTCCTGCCAGGCGGCTATGGCCATCGGCACATTGTTCGGTGGCTGGCGCATCGTGCATACGATGGGGTCCAAGATCACCAAGCTCAACCCGATGCAGGGCTTCTGCGCCGAGACAGGCGGCGCGCTCACCCTGTTCGGCGCGACATGGCTCGGCATTCCGGTCTCGACGACGCATACGATCACCGGCGCAATCGTCGGCGTCGGCGCGGCCAAGCGCGTCTCCGCGGTACGCTGGGGACTGGCCAGCAATATCCTGATCGCCTGGATCGTTACGCTGCCCTCGGCTGCACTGATTTCGGCGACGTTCTATTTCATCACGTCTATGTTCTGATCTGGCCGCGCCTGTGCAAATCGCTGCTCCGCCCTTCCCTTTTCGCATTCCGGGACTATCTTCCGGCAACCTGATTTGAGGAATGCCGATGCCCGCAAATATGACCCGCCTTGCCGCCACGATTGCCAGCGAGATCAACGCCCGGCCACAGCAGGTGACGGCAGCGGTGGCGCTGATCGACGAAGGCGCGACCATTCCCTTCATCGCCCGCTATCGCAAGGAAGCGACGGACGGGCTCGACGATACCCAGCTCCGCACGCTCGCGGAGCGGCTCGTCTATCTGCGCGAGATGGAAGCCCGGCGCGACACGATCCTCGATTCGATCGAGGGCCAGGGCAAGATGACCGATGAGCTCAAGCGGCAGATCCACGCCGCCGACACAAAGTCTGCGCTCGAAGACATCTATCTGCCCTACAAGCCCAAGCGCCGCACCCGGGCCCAGATCGCCCGCGAGCGCGGTCTTGGCGACCTCGTCGAGCAGATCCTCGCCAATCGCGCCGCCTCGCCACAGAGCCTCGCTGGCCCCTTCGTGAAGGAAGAGGTCGCAGATGTGAAGGCCGCGTTGGAAGGCGCCCGCGATATCATTGCCGAGGATCTCTCCGAGAATGCCGCGCTGCTCGGCCGCCTGCGCAACCATATGCACCAGAAATCCGAACTCGTTGCCAAGGTCGCGGATGCCAAGAAGGAGAATGCAGAAAAATTCTCCGATTATTTCGATCATCGCGAAGCCTGGTCCAAGGCACCGGGCCATCGCGTTCTGGCCATGCTGCGCGGTTGGAACGAGGAAGTGCTTTCGGTGACGATCGAGGTCGATGCCACCGACACCTCACCCGTCAATCCGTCCGAAAGCATCGTTGCCGCCGCACTCGAGACCCGGACCAACGGCGCCGGCGACACCTGGCTGCGCGAGGTCGCTGGCTGGGCCTGGCGGGTGAAGCTCGCGCCTTCGCTGTCGCTCGACCTGATCCGCGAGATGAAGGAGCGCGCCGAGGAAGAGGCGATCCGTGTCTTCGCCCGCAATCTCAAGGACCTGCTGCTCGCGGCCCCCGCCGGCACGCGCACAGCGATCGGCCTTGACCCCGGCATCCGCACCGGGGTCAAGGTCGCCGTCGTCGATGCCACCGGCAAGCTGCTCGACACCACGACCGTATACCCGTTCCAACCGAGGTACGACCTGATCGGCGCGCAGGCCGAGATCGCCCGGCTCATCCGCAAGCACAATGTCGAGCTGATCGCCATCGGTAACGGCACGGCCAGCCGCGAGACGGAAAAGCTCGCCGCCGACCTGATTGCCAAGCTGCCGGCGCCGAAGCCGACCAAGGTCATTGTTTCCGAAGCTGGCGCCTCGGTCTATTCGGCCTCTGAACTCGCGGCGCAGGAATTCCCCAAGCTCGACGTGTCGCTGCGCGGTGCGGTCTCGATCGCCCGGCGCCTGCAGGATCCGCTTGCCGAACTGGTGAAGATCGAGCCGAAGTCGATCGGCGTCGGCCAGTATCAGCACGATGTCGACCAGGGCAAGCTCGGCCGCTCGCTCGATGGCGTGGTGGAAGATGCGGTGAATGCCGTCGGGGTCGATCTCAATACCGCCTCGGCGCCGCTGCTATCGCGAGTCTCCGGCGTCGGCGGCTCGATCGCCGAGGCGATTGTTGCGTTCCGCGACGAAAACGGTCCGTTCAAGTCACGCAAGGATCTAATGAAAGTGCCGCGCCTCGGCGCCCGCACGTTCGAGCAATGCGCAGGCTTTCTCCGGATCACCGACGGCAAGGAACCGCTCGACGCCTCGTCGGTGCATCCGGAAGCCTATGGCGTGGCGCGCAAGATCGTCGAGGCCTGCGGCCGCGATCTGCGCACGCTGATGGGCGATAGCGTGGCACTGAAAAAGCTCGACCCGCGTCAGTTCATCGACGAGAAATTCGGCCTGCCGACGGTGAAGGACATCATCGCGGAGCTCGAAAAACCCGGCCGCGACCCGCGCCCTGAATTCAAGACCGCCACCTTCGCCGAGGGCGTGAACGAGATTTCCGACCTGCGCCCCGGGATGATGCTCGAGGGCACGGTGACCAATGTCGCCGCCTTCGGCGCCTTCGTCGATATCGGGGTGCACCAGGATGGCCTGGTCCATGTCTCCGAACTCGCCGACCGCTTCGTCAAGGATCCGCACGAGGTGGTCAAGGCCGGCCAGATCGTGAAGGTCCGAGTGGTCGAGGTGGATCCCAAGCGCAAGCGCATCGCGCTTTCGATGAAGGCGCAGGCCTCGGGTCCACGCGAGCCGCGGGAGGAGCGGCGCAGCACTGCCGCGCCGGCTCCGAAGCAGATGCAGTCCAAGCCGCAGGCACCGAGCCAGGGCGCATTCGGCGCGGCGCTGGCCGAAGCCATGAAGAAGAAATAGTGCGGCGCACACGCATTTTGCGACGCAGCATGTTGACTTGGGTGGCCGGGTCGGGTCCATAGTGACGCCTTGTCGAATGAAGCAAGGAGGCCGGCGCAAATGTCAGGCACCCCAATTCCTTCACTGCAGTCGCTTCGCGCCTTCGCCGCACTCGCGGTCGTCGCGCATCATGCGATGCGGGCCGTGACCGTCAACGCCAACCCCGACCTCAACCTGCCGGAGCCGCTTTTCCTTACCAACCATGCGATGATTGAGCTGGGCGCCGTGGGCGTCGATCTCTTCTTCATCCTGAGCGGTTTCCTGATGGTCTATATCTCGACGCCCTATGTCGAGGGGCGTCGATCGATCGGCAACTTCGTGCTGCAGAGGGCCATCCGAATCTGGCCAATGTACATCCTGGCGACCGGCCTGTATCTCTGCCTCAACATCGCCGTGCGGCTGTCCCAAGGCCGCGAACTGCCGTTCGACGCCTCGCCGCTCCGGCTGCTGAGCTTCATCTTCATACCGTCCTTCAATGCCGCCGGTGACCTTCAGCCGATTCTCGGCGTCGGCTGGACGCTGAATTACGAGATTCTCTTCTATCTGGTTTTCGCGCTTGCATTGGCGGTTGGCCGTAGCGCGCTCGTGCCGACCATATCGGCGATCCTTGTCGTGCTCTTCCTCGCCGGTGCGGCGGTGCCCGGAGGAACCGTGGTCAATGCCTTTCTCGGCAATCCCATCCTCTTCGAATTCCTGTTCGGCGCGGTGGCCGCCAGGCTCTTCATGAGCGGGCGGCTGGCAATGGTGCCTCCAACAGCGGCCATCATCGGAGGAATTGTCCTCATGGCTGCCTTCGCGTGGCTGCCGAATGAAGGTTATCTGCGTGCGCTCTATCGCGGCGTTCCGAGCCTGCTGATCTTTATCGGCCTGCTCAATATCGATTCCGGGATCACCTGGCCGAAATGGTGGATCCATGTCGGCGACGGCTCATATTCCATTTACCTCTTCCACCTGATCTTCCTCTATCCGCTCGTCGGTCTGATGCTCCGGAAGCTCGTCGCGGCCGGTTTTGGGCACGGCGCGGCCGAAGTAACGGCGCTTGTCGGCTTCCTCGTGGTGACGGTGATCGGGCTTGTGATCCACCGTATCATCGAGAAGCCTACGACGAACGTCCTGCACAACCTCACCCGTAAGGAAAAGAAGCCCGCGCAGAACGCCGCCTGACATCAGCCGCGCTCGAACACGCCCTTGCCCGCCAGCCCGCTTCGTCCGTGCGGCGCATCGAAATTCTGCTCCGGCCCCAGCGGCACGATCCTGGTCGGATTGATATGGGCGATCGAATAGTAGCCCCGCTTGATCTGGTCGATCCGCACCGTCTCGCGGATGCCAGGCCATTGGTAGATCTCCCTGACAAAGCCGGAAATGTGGGGATAATCCGAGAGACGACGGATGTTGCATTTGAAGGCGCCGTGATAGGCGGCGTCGAAGCGAATGAGCGTCACGAAGGCGCGGATGTCGGCCTCGGTGAAATATTCGCCGGCGACGTAGCGGCTCTTCGCCAGATGCGATTCGAGCGTGTCGAGCGTCGCGAAGACGCCGAGCGCCGCTTCCTCGTAGGCCGCCTGCTTCTTGGCGAAGCCGGCGCGATAGACGCCGTTGTTGAGCGTGTCGTAGATCAGCGCATTCCACTCATCGATGACCGGTCTCAACTGTTCGGGATAGAAATTCCGCCGATCACCGGTGATGCCGTCGAAGGCAGTGTTCAGCATGCGGATAATATCGGCGGATTCGTTGTTGACGATCCGGCCTTCCTTGCGATCCCAGAGGACAGGCACGGAGACCTTGCCGGTATAGGTCGGCTCGCTCGCAGTGTAGAGCTGGTGCTGAAACCTGATCGGCGCGATCTTGTCGCCCGCGTCCTGTGGCTCTGCATATTCCCAGCCATTCTCGCCGATGCCGGGTTCGGTGATGGCGACCGGGATGATCTCGGTCAGGCCCTTGAGGCTGCGCATCATCAGGGTCCGCGAGGCCCAGGGGCAGAGATAGGAGACGAAGAGCTGGAAGCGGCCAACCTCGGCCTTGACGCCTGACTGGCCGTCGGGGCCCTGCCCGCCATCCGCCGTCAGCCAGTTGCGGAACTTGGTCGGCTCACGATGAAACGCGCCGTCCTTCATTTCGGATGCCGCGACGTCGTCGCTCACCCATTTTCCGTTTACAAGCTGCGGCATTGTCGACCTCGATCAAAAGAACCTGACATTCAAATGATGGAAATCCCGGAAGGATTCAATGCAGGCGGCACTTGACGGACCGTCAACGGGAACGCGCTGACGTCATTCCTCGGGCGGCCATTGCTGCGAGGTGTGAACTACGTGCAGAATTTGGATGACGTCGCCATCGATCGCGTAGATCACGACATAGGGCGTGCCTGTAACGACCAGTTCGCGCGAAGCCGCCTGCCGTCCGATACGAGCCGATCGGGGAAAACGCTCAAGCGAGGCCACACGGCGAATGACTTCCGCCTGAATCTTGCTCGCCGCGCGAGGATTATGCTGATGACTGTATGCGATGTGATGCTTGAACTCGATCTGCGCTTCCGTAAGCCAATCGATCACCGGATGCCAGCCTTGCGATCGAGCTGGTCGAGATAGGACTTCATATCATTCACGACATCCTCGTGAGATTTAAAGACTGCCGTGCCATCGGCAATGCTCGCCATCGAGCGACTGACCTTCTTGCGAAGCCACGCGTCATAATCCGCCTGCTCCTCTGCCGTCAGAACCCTTTGCGGACCCCAAATGCTCTCGTCGATGACATTTCCCTCGTCATCCTCCGCCGAGAGCGGCAGCTGCGGATTCTCCTCGAAACCCTTCGGATCGTTCGACATGCCGAAGTTCTCCTTTTGTTTCAGGATAGCAGATCGATCCGACGAGACAAGCGGAATTCGCGAAACACCGACGACATGCAACCGTCAGGGCGTGAAATCGAGCCCCATCTCGCGGAAACGGGCCGGGTCGTCGCCCCAGTTTTCGCGCACCTTGACGAAGAGAAAGAGGTGAACGGTCTGCTCGAGGATTTCGGAGATTTCCTTGCGAGCAGCGGTGGAGATCGACTTGATCGCGTCGCCGTTCTTGCCAAGCGCGATCTTCTTCTGGCTTTCGCGCTCCACGTAGATCGTCTGCTCGATGCGGACCGAGCCATCCTTGCGCTCTTCCCACTTCTCGGTCTCGACATGCGAGGAATAGGGAAGCTCCTGGTGAAGGCGGAGGAAAAGCTTTTCCCGGGTGATCTCGGCGGCGAGCTGGCGCATCGGCAGGTCGGAGATCTGGTCCTCCGGATAGTACCAGGGGCCCTCGGGAAGCGTCTGCGAGAGGTAGCGCATCAGGTCGTCGCAACCCGAACCTGTCAACGCGGAGACCATGAAGGTGGCTTCGAAATCCACGACCTCATTGGCCGCCTGCGTGAGCTTCAGCAGGTCTTCGGGGTTCACCCGATCGACCTTGTTAAGGACGAGGATCTTGGTTTGGCGGACTTCCTTCAGGCCATCGAGGATCATCTGGGCGTCGCCCTTCAAGCCGCGCTCGCTGTCGATGAGAAAGAGGATGATGTCGGCGTCGCGGGCGCCGCCCCAGGCCGTGGTGACCATGGCGCGATCGAGACGACGGCGAGGCTTGAAGATGCCGGGCGTGTCCATGAAGACGATCTGCGTCCGGTCCTCGATGGCGATACCGCGGATGATGGCGCGCGTCGTCTGCACCTTGTGGGAGACGATGGTCACCTTTGCTCCGACAAGGCGGTTCACCAGTGTGGACTTGCCGGCATTGGTGGCGCCGATCATGGCGACGAAGCCGGAGCGGGTCGGGGCGCTCCCAGTGCCAGTGCTGGGGCCGGTTTCAGTCTCGGTCATGAGTTCTTCCAATCAATCAGCTGCGGTCGCGGGATCATCAGGCACCCAGACGCCTTCCCGCTCAAGCATTTTCTGCGCCGCGACCTGTTCGGCGGCACGTTTCGAGCGGTCGGAGCCGCGTTCGGGCGCAATGCCCTCGATCTCGACCACGACGGTGAATTCCGGCGCGTGATCGGGCCCGCTTCGATCTTCGATGCGGTAGTTCGGCGCGAAGCCAAATCTCTGATGCGCCCATTCCTGCAATTCGGTCTTGGCGTCGCGTCGCATCAATGCCGGCGATATCGCCCGATCCGTCCAGTTGCGGAGCACGAAGCCGCGCGCAGCCTCCAATCCCCCGTCGAGATAGATCGCGGCGATCAGGCTTTCGACCACATCGGCACGGACATTCTTCATGCGCTGTCCGGTGATCTTCTTCAAGTCCGCGCCGGTTCGCACGAACTTGTAGAGGCCGAGTTCGTCGGCGACCTCGGCGCAGGTATCGGCCGAGACGAGACGGTTGAGCCGCACCGACAGTTCGCCCTCCCCGGCGTTGCGGAAAGTGGTGAAGAGAAGTTCGGCGATGCTGAGACCGAGCACACGGTCGCCCAAGAATTCCAGCCGCTCGTAATTGGCCGCCTTGCCGATTCGCGCAGAGGAATGCGTGATCGCCCGAAGCAATCTGTCCCGATCTCCGAACGTATACCCGATCAGCCCCTCAAGTGCCTCCCGCTCCGTATCGGAAAGGCCTTTGCCGCGGCTCATTTGATGCCCTTGAAGAAGCGGTCGTAGCGCAGGTTGGTCGGCCACTTCCAGACCTGGAAGAATGGCGTTTCATTGCCGAGCGAGAAGATAATGAAGCTCGCGCGACCGACGAGATTTTCTTCCGGCACATAGCCAACGGCATCGGCGAAGCGGCTGTCGGAGGAGTTATCGCGATTGTCGCCCATCATGAAATAATGCTTCTCCGGCACGTTGAAGACAGGCGTGTTATCGCCCTCACCACCGCCGAGGTCGAGCGTCTGGTAGCTCGCGCCGCTGTCGAGCGTCTCGCGATAGATCGGCACGTCCTTGTAGGAATCCATGCTGTGCTGGACACCGACGCCTGCGGTATCCGACGTATCCGAGGAGAACGCACCCTCGGCGACACGAGGGACGGGTTTGTCGTTCACATAGAGAATGCTGTCGCGCACCTGGATCTTGTCGCCCGGCAAGCCAATCACGCGCTTGATGTAGTCGACCGAAGGATTGGGCGGGTAGCGGAAGACAGCGACGTCGCCGCGCGTCGGCGTGCCGCCGAACAGGCGGCCTTCGAACCAGTCAGGATTATAGAGCGGCAGCGAATAGCGCGAATAGCCATAGGCGAATTTGTTGACCAGCAGATAGTCGCCCACCAGCAGCGTCGGCATCATCGACCCGGACGGGATGGTAAAGGGCTGGAGGAGAACGGTGCGGATCACAGCTGCCAGCAGGAACGCCTGGAAGAGGACGACGATTGTTTCCCAAAGGGCATTCTTTTCTGCCGGCTTATTCTGGTCGGACACGCTCATTCATTCCTCATGGTCAATTGGGGAGAATTCTCTAGCTGTTTCCCGGCAATCCGGCAACCGCTCACGTTTCAGGCAGCGCCTCGATAATGACAAAGGCCTGAGCGAGTGGAAAATCGTCGGTGATTGTCACATGAACCAGCGCCTTGTGACCAGCTGGCAGCAGGGAATCGAGACGTTTCGCCGCGCCGCCGGTGAGCTGCATGGTCGGCTTGCCGCTCGGAAGGTTCACCACGCCCATTTCGCGCCAGGCAACACCCATGGAAAGACCGGTGCCGAGCGCCTTGGAACAGGCTTCCTTGGCAGCGAAACGCTTGGCATAGGAGGCGCCGCGGTTCTTCCGGCGATCGGACTTGGCGCGCTCGATCTCGGTGAAGCACCGGTTGGTGAAGCGCTCGCCGAAGCGTTCGAGGGTTTTCTCCACGCGCCTGATGTCGATCAGGTCGCTGCCGATGCCAATGATCATGCCACTCCTCCGGATTCGCGCTTGTTGTCAGCGCCTTTATCCGTGAATGCTGGAGATGGGTAGCCGCAAGGCAAAAATAAAGGCCGGCACGGATGCCAGCCTGGTGTTCTGGAGTTCTACTCCGATCCGGCTTAGAAGAAGCCGTTGCCGCGCTGACGAAACATACCGCGATCGATCTGGCGCTGGCGGTATTCGAGGTCGACGCGATCGACGCTCTGGTTCAGGTAGGCAAGCTCGCGCTGCTCAGTCGTGGGGGCACGCAGCTTGCTGGCAATCTTCGAAACATAACCAAACATGGTTCTTCCTTTTCTCTTTCACATCCTCCCTTCTCTCAACGGATAAGATAGTCTGTTTATTGCAATGCACAATAATCGATGCCGGGTTTCTAATATGCGCAAATCGCATACCTCCATCATATTCGCTTAATATTATGGCATGGGTGGCAGCAATGTGCCATTTTCATGGGCGAAGATAGATATAGCCCTCGGCCTGGAGATCGGCGATGCGGGTGACGCCGCCTTCCTCGGCAATATCGAAGCCGTCGGGCATGTCGACAGCCGCAAGCTTGAGAAACTTGATCGTATTGCCGCAGGCGACGAAGGACACGCCGTCATCCGCCCGGCCCTGAATCTGCACCTTCATATCCGGCGTCGACTTCGTCTTGGCGAAGGCCTCAAGCGCCGGGCCATGGATGACGAGCACAATCTTGACCTTGTCAGGTCCACCCTTGCCGGCAATGTGGTTCTTGATATTGCCCATCACGAAATTGATCCGTGTCGGCTCCGAGAGGTGGTAGACGACCTTCTGGATATTGTCGGTGGCCGCGGCCGAGGCGACAGCCGGCACGGCTGCCGCTGCGGCGCTGCCGGCGAGACCGGGAAAGAGGCGGAACAGCAGGGATCGGCGGGACAGAGTCATGTCGTGCTCCTTCCATAGGATCTGGAATATTGCGTGAGGTCGCCCTTGGCGATCTTCGCCTTGATCTCGTCATCGGCAACGAGCGGCAGACAATCGTTGAGATCGGTGCGCTGGACAGTCAGGTTCTTGTCGCCATGCTTGAAGCCATCGGTCTTGGAACCCGTCGGCTGCTCGGCGATATCGTAGTAGCGCATGTAGCCGTCAGCGATGATGCCGAGTTCCGATTTCGAGATCGTGGTCATTTTGTAGCCGCCGCCATCGCAATCGATGCCGCAGTTGAGCGCGGCGCCCTCGCTGCTGCAGTCCGCCGACACCTGATAAATGGCGGTGCTGTCCCGGAAATGCATTTGCATATTGCCGGTGTGCCAGATGCCATCCTCGCCGCTTCGACGGGCGACAAAGACCGTCAGCTTCGTCACGTTCTGCTCGGGATTGGCTTTCAGCCAGGCTTCGTCGAAGGTCTTTGAAAAGCAGGCATAGGCGGCATTGTTGCCCGGATCGCGGCCGAACAGATTTTCCGCAGCGAGATCGCCGGCCATGGCCGGTGCGGCGAAAAGGGTGGCGAAAACTGCTATCGATGCAAGACGCATGCTGCTTCCTCCTTGAAGCGCGCGGACGGCTACAAATCAGTGCGTGATAGCGCCGCTGACGACCTTGGCCTTGATCTCCTCGTCATAGATGACGGGAGCACAGTCGCTCAGTTCCGTGCGGTCGAGGCGGAAGAGTTTGTCATCCGACCCGAAGCGCGCGCCCTTGGGAAGATCGGCGGATTCGTCGCCGGCCGAGGGATCGAAGAGGCGGACACTTTCGGGAATGTCGACGAGGATCGACTGCTCATTCTTGACTCGGACGCTCAGGCTGCCACCATCGCATTCAACGCCGCAGGCGAGCGCGCCCTTGTCATTCTGGCTGCAACTGCCGGACACCTGGAACGGCTTGTTGAGCTGACGGAAATTCACCTGAAGGCTGACGCTGTAGTAAGGGTCGGGACCTTCCTGCTTGCCGACATAGGCGAGCATGGTGGTGACGTTCTGATCGGGATGCGAGGCGAGATGCGCCTTGGTGTAGCGGCGAACGAAGCAGGCATGGGCTCCATCAGCACCGGGATCACGCCCGAAAATCTTGACGACATCCGATGGACCGCCGGCATGGCTGGAGACGGGAATGGCCGCGGCGAGAAGAGCGATGGACGCAAGAAGAATCCGCATGGCGAAGCCCCGACTTTCGATGAACACGGCGAAGTCTATGCCGGAAACGCGCAGCGGGCGAGTTCTATTCAGTCGAAGACGCGCTTGACCGTCGAGATACAGTCGAGATCGTTGAGCTGCGCCAGCAGATGGCTCAGCTGTCTGAGGTCCCAGACTTCGAGTTCGAGCTCCATTTCGGAGAAATCGGGGGCGACGCGGATCATGGTCAGGATGGAGATGTTGACGTCGGCCAGGCCGATGGTCTGGGCGATGGTTGCGAGCGTACCGGGCTCGTTGATCGCGGTCACGATGATGCGGGCATGGAATCGTGATTTGTTTGCTTCGTCGAGGTCCCATCGGATATCGATCCAGCGCTCGGGCTGTTCGTCGAACTTCGAAAGCGATGGCGACTGGATGGGATAGACAGTGATCGCCTGCTTGCCGTCATGGATGCCGACAATGCGATCGCCCGGCACAGCGCCTGAGGGCGAGAATCGGACTTCGATATCGCCGCCGAGGCCACGGAACGGATGGCTCTGCGCAGTCTCCTCCTCGCTGGCTTCCGGTTCGGACTCAAGCCGGGACTTCTGACCTTCGGGGATCTTGAACATCATGCCCTGGGCGCTGCGGACGTTGAACCACCCCTCCTCCATCGCTTGACGCGAGGTGACGCGCTCATCCTGATAGTCGGGAAATACGGCTTTCAGCACATCGAGCGAGGAGAGCTCCCCGCGCCCGACAGCGGCGATGGCGTCCTCTACCTCCTTGTGGCCGAGGCGGTGGACGGTGGGCTTCATCATATCCTTGGAAAACAGTTTTCCCGTGCGCTCGAAGGTGCGTTCGAGGATACGCTGACCGAGGCCGGAATACTGCTTGCGAATCGCGAGCCGCGTCGCCCGCCGGATCGCCGAGCGGGCCTTGCCGGTCACGACGATCTCTTCCCAGGCCGCCGGCGGCACCTGCACGCCGGAACGGATGATCTCAACCTCGTCGCCATTCGCCAGCCGCGTGACCAACGGCATGATGCGGCCATTGATCTTGGCGCCGACGCAGGTGTCACCGACATTGGTATGGACGGCATAGGCGAAATCGATCGGCGTCGCGCCGCGCGGCAGCGCGATCAGCTTGCCCTTCGGGGTGAAACAGTAGACCTGGTCCTGGAACAGTTCGAGCTTGGTATGTTCGAGGAACTCTTCGGGGTTGTCGCCCTCGGCGAGCGACTCGATCGTGGTGCGCAGGCCCTTGTACGCGTCGGACTGGCGAACCTCGGCGCCGCCCGGAGCGACATTGGTGCCGTCCTTGTAGAGCGTATGCGCGGCAATACCGTATTCGGCGATGTCATGCATGCGCCGGGTGCGGATTTGCAGCTCGATACGCTGGCGGGCCGGACCGACAATCGTCGTATGGATCGACTGGTAGTCGTTCTGCTTGGGGGTCGAGATATAGTCCTTGAACCGGCCCGGGACGACACGCCAGCGGCTGTGAATGATGCCGAGCGCCGTATAGCATTCCGGCACCATATCGACGACGACGCGGAAACCCCAGACATCCGACAGCTGCTCGAAAGACAGCGATTTCGACTGCATCTTGCGGAAGACCGAATAGGACTTCTTCTGGCGACCCTTGACGATCGCATTCTTGAGGCCGTTCTGCGCCAGGAGCTCGGTGAGCTCGTTTTCGATGTTCTTGATCAGATCGGCATTCTTCTCGGAGAGATCCGCGAGGCGCTGGCGGATTGTCTCGTAGGCGTCGGGATTGAGGTTCTGGAAGGAAAGTTCCTCCAGTTCCTCGCGCATGTCATGCATGCCCATGCGGCCGGCGAGCGGCGCATAGATATCCATCGTCTCCTCGGAGATGCGCGCGCGCTTTTCGAGCGGCATGTGACCGAGGGTGCGCATGTTGTGCAGACGGTCGGCGAGCTTGACCATCAAGACGCGGACATCGTCGGAAATGGCGAGCAACAGCTTCCGGAGATTCTCTGCCTGCTTGGCCTTGCGCGAGACGAGATCGAGCTTCTTGATCTTGGTGAGACCCTCGACCAGCCGGCCGATATCCTCGCCGAAGAGAGTGTCGATTTCGTCGCGCGTGGCAGACGTGTCCTCGATCGTGTCGTGCAGGAGCGCCACCGCAATGGTGGACTCGTCGAGATGCATGTCGGTGAGGATGGCCGCGACTTCGAGCGGATGGGAAATGTAGGGGTCGCCGCTGGCCCGCTTCTGCTGGCCATGCTTCTGCATGGCGTAGACATAGGCCTTGTTCAGCAGTGCTTCATTGACGTCCGGCTTGTATTTCTGAACCCGCTCGACGAGCTCGTATTGCCGCATCATTGAAAGTCTGCTCCGGTCGGTATGTTTCGCCGCAATTCCGAACGCAAAAACCACTTCGCACTTCTGCTGGAATTGCTCGGAAAACAAATAAGGCGCCAATCATAAGACCGGCGCCTCGCAATGCACAATGCCGCTCCATCAAATGAGGAGCCAAAATCTGCGATCAGTAGTCGTCGTTCTTTTCCGGCGGCACGAGGCCTTCGATACCGGCGAGCAGCTCTTCTTCCGACATCTGGTCGAAATTGATCGTTTCCGGCGCGTCGTCGTCCTCGTCCACCGTCTCGCTCTTTTCCTCAGAGGAAATGAGAGTGGAGGCGTCGGGCTCGGGCTCGTCGATTTCCACATGCTTCTGCAGCGAGTGGATCAGGTCTTCCTTGAGATCCTCGGGCGCGAGTCTCTCGTCGGCGATTTCGCGCAGCGCCACGACAGGGTTCTTGTCGTTGTCACGGTCGATGGTGATCGGCGCGCCCTGGGAGATCAGACGGGCGCGATGGCTGGCGAGGAGCACCAGCTCGAACCGGTTGTCCACCTTGTCAATGCAATCCTCAACGGTAACGCGGGCCATTGCAGTCCTTCATATTGTCAGAATAGGGAGTCAAGCCGCACGCGTTACAGTTTCCTCAGGGCAAATTCAAGGCTTTGTTGGCGTCAAGGGCAAAAAGGACAATTCCAAATCACCATCGTGGAACTTTGTCCGCCCTTTTGCGTTAGGTGCCGGCGGATCGCGGAACCCGCCTGAGGTACGTAAACCAAAGAATAGATATGTCTGATTTCGGTGGACTAATGTGAATTTCCTGACGAATCTCCAGTCCCCCAAGAGAAGGGCATGACATTGTCCTTGGAATTCTTGAAGGTTTGATCTAAGGGATTCCGAATATGAATGATTCATGAAATATGTGAGTTGTTCTCAGGTTATAACCACTGCGAATGAAGAGTATATTGACGACAACCCTTTCATCGCAACTTAAAGGGAATATTCATGTTCGATCCTCGCGAGAAAATTGCTCTCTTCATTGACGGCGCCAATCTCTACGCAGCATCGAAAAGCCTGGGCTTCGACATCGATTATCGCAAGCTCCTCAAGGCCTTTCAAAAGCGCGGTTATCTTCTCCGGGCCTATTATTATACCGCCCTGATCGAGGATCAGGAATATTCCTCGATCCGGCCGCTGATCGATTGGCTCGATTACAACGGCTACAAGGTCGTCACCAAACCCGCGAAGGAATTCACGGATTCGCTGGGACGCCGCAAGATCAAGGGCAATATGGACATCGAACTGGCGATCGACGCGATGGAGCAGTCGCAGGTTGTAGACCACTTGGTGATCTTCTCAGGCGATGGCGATTTCACGACATTGGTTGAGGCGCTGCAACGCAAGGGGAAGAAAGTGTCCGTTGTATCAACTATGTCGACACAACCACCAATGATTGCCGACGACCTGCGCCGCCAGGCGGATCATTTCATCGATCTCGTTACCCTGAAGGCCGAAGTTGGCCGCGATCCCTCAGAGCGCCCACCACGCCAGGTGGAACCCGTACACGATGAAATCGACACCTGATTATACTCTGGCAATAGTTTGACGCCGATGCAGACGCCAGACTATACTGGCACCTGCTTGGCTTATCGAACTAGATTCTGATGTCGAGAAAGGGGCTGCCGATCAGTTCCGGATCGACGTCGATGCCCAGTCCATTGCCCTCGGGCAGGCCCATGCGCGAGCCGCCATACACCGGCGGGGCGTTGCGCGCCGTGCGAACCGTCACCCATTCATGGAAGGCAATGGCGTGAAGCCGCTTCTCTGATGGCGTCGAGAGCGAGAGATGGGCCATCGCCGCCGTGTCGATTTCCGCGCCGCCCGTGTCCTCTACCGTCACCATGAGGCCGAGGTCGACCGCAAGGTCGCGCAACTGGCGGGTGCGCGACACGCCGCCAAGCCGCGAGATTTTGAGCGTAACACCGTCGGCGACGCCCTTGCGGTGGATGTCGAGCAGGTCTTCCAGCGACTGCACGCTTTCGTCCAACACCATCGGCTTGTCGACCGAGCGGCGCACCGAGAGATTGTCGTCGATGGTGACGCAGGGCTGTTCGAAGACATAGTCGATATCGCGGGTCTGGTCGGCGAATTGCCGTGCCTGGAACGGTGTCCAGCCAGCATTGGCATCGCAGAAAATCACCGTGCCGCGAGGCACGGCGGCGGCCACGGCCGTCACGCGATCGATGTCGCCGCGCACATCGCCACCGACCTTGACCTGCAGGCGCCGATAGCCGTCGGCGACATATTTCACCGCGTTCTTCGCCATGGCATCGGGCTCGCCATGTGTGACGACCTTGTAGAGTTCGGTCGTCTCGCCTTCCTGTCCACCCAGCATGGTGACGAGCGGGACGCCGGCGGCGCGGGCCGTGAGGTCATTGAGTGCCATGTCGATAGCCGACTTGATGTAGGGATGACCCTTGAAGACGGTGTCCATCAGTCTGGTCTGTTGCGTGAGCGCGCGTGGATCGTGGCCGAGCAGATGCGGGGTGATTTCCCTGACGCCAGCCTCGGTGCCGGCCGCAAAGGCCGCGGAATAGAAGGTGCCGAGCGGCGCCATTTCGCCCCAGCCGATGATGCCGCCAGCCGATATCTCGACGATGACGGAGTCGAAAGCATTCGCGACACGGCCCTTGGACATGCGATACGGCCCATCGACGAAGGGCTGCAGCATTCTGAATGCCCTGATCTGTTCGATCTTCATGGTGTGGCTCCGTTGCTCATTATGTAATTACATAATGAGCCGAAATCGCCACCGCGCGCAAGCCAGGACGCGATGCGCGGACGTTAGCCGCGATCCCGGAGCAGCCGACCCTTTTCGCGATCCCAGTCGCGCTTCTTTTCTGTGTCGCGCTTGTCGTGCAGCTTCTTGCCCTTGGCGAGGGCAAGCTCGATCTTCGCCCGGCCCTGATCGTTGAAATAGATCTTGAGCGGAACCAGTGTCATGCCTTCGCGGGAAATCCCGACACGCATCCGGCTGATCTCCTTGCCTGACAGCAGCAGTTTGCGCGGCCGACGCGGAGCGTGGTTGAAGCGGTTGGCTTGTAGATACTCGGGCAAATAGGAATTGATCAGCCAGATCTCGCCATTCTCGTCGGAGGCATAAGCCTCTGCGATATTCGCCTTGCCCTCGCGCAGCGACTTGACCTCCGTGCCGGTCAGCATGATACCGGCTTCGTAGGTGTTGATGATCTCATAATTGAAGCGGGCCTTACGGTTCTCCGCAACTATCTTGCGGATCGTCGTCGCCCTGCCCTTGTGGGTCGTTTTCAGTTCAATAATCCCGCATGCTTGAGTGCCGCGTCGATCGCGGTCTCTGTCGGCGCATCAAGATCCCGGGTCAACGGCGAGCGGACCGTGCGGCTCATGCGGCCGAGCTTGTTGAGCGCATACTTGGAACCGATCACACCCGGCTCCATGAAGATAGCCTTATGTAGTGGCATCAGGCGGTCTTGATAAGAGAGCGCCCTGGCATAATCGCCAGCCAGAGTCGCGGCCTGGAATTCGGCGCAGAGCCGCGGGGCGACATTGGCGGTCACCGAAATACAGCCGACGCCGCCATGGGCGTTGAAGCCGAGCGCCGATGCGTCCTCGCCCGAGAGCTGGACGAAATCCTTGCCACAGGTAATGCGCTGTTCGGACACGCGCTCGATCTTGCCGGTCGCATCCTTGACGCCAACAATGTTCTTGTAGCCGTGGGCGAGCTTGCCCATCGTCTCCGGCGACATGTCCACCACCGAGCGACCCGGAATGTTGTAGATGATAATAGGCAGGCTGACCGCCTCGGCGATGGCCGAAAAATGCGCGAGCAGGCCCTTCTGGGTCGGCCTATTATAATAGGGGGTTACGACGAGCAGCGCGTCTGCGCCGACCTTCTCGGCATGGCGGGCGAGTTCGATCGCCTCGACAGTATTGTTCGAGCCGGCGCCGGCGATCACCGGCACGCGCTTGCTCGCCGTCTGGACGCAGACTTCCACCACCCGCTTGTGCTCTTCATGGGAGAGCGTGGGGGACTCACCCGTCGTGCCGACGGGCACCAGACCAGTGCTGCCTTCTTTGATCTGCCATTCCGCATGAGCGGCAAACGCGTCGTAATCGACGCTGCCGTCGTCCTTGAACGGTGTCAAAAGCGCGGGAATGGAACCCTTGAACATAAGAAACTCCTGATCGGGCATGCGTCCCAGCCCATGCTTTGGCCGCATTCCTCATTTACGGAAACGCGACATTATAGAGGACCGCACAGAGCGGCAAGCGGGTTGTTTAGTCGTCTTTGAGGCGAGAGAAAAGACAAAAACTGCAGTTTTTACCAGTCTTTAAGCATGAGGGAACAGACTCGTCCGAGGGTCTGGCCGCGGAGCGGGGGTCATGAAGCAGGGTGTCATTGCTTTTCTGGTCGTGCTTGCCGGTTGCTTCGGCGTCTTTGCCGTGCTCGGCCTACGCGCGGCGCCGTCCGAGCCGCTCGCCACAGCGACCGTCACGGTCAAACTGGCGCCTGAGCCCATCAAGAGGGTAACGAGCCTCCCCGTTCAGGCGGACGAGAAGGATGAGGCCAAGGCTGATCGGGTAGCACTCGACGATACCTCCTCACTCGTCGCGTCGGCAGACCCCATCGTCGAAGCACCCGTCGAAATCATCGAGCCGACGCCGATGCCGGAACCAAGCGAGACATTCCTCGCAGGCATCTCCGCGCTCTCCGGCCGCGACAGCCTCGAGGCGATCGCTTACCGAGACCGCATTCAACCCAATTCCGTCGAGTGGCAGGCACTGACCTGGGCGATTGCCGTTTCGGGACAGTTGGCCGTGCCTTCCAAGATGATCGCGGAAGCGCGGGCGCAGCTGTCAGACTGGCCGGGACAATCGATCCTCAAGGAAAATCTCGAAGAGGCTCTCTATCGCGAGAACCCCTCCTCCAATCTCATCATCACCGAATTCGGCAGCGCCAGACCCACGACGGCAGACGGCACGATCATTCTTGCTCGGGCGGCGATCGCCACCGGCGACAAGGGCCGCGCCACGAATGTGATCCGCTCCTTCTGGATCAACGAGCGGATGGACAAGGCGACCGAGGACAAGATCCGCGAAGAATTCGGCACACTGCTGACCAAGGATGATCACAGGCGGCGGATGGAATTCCTGCTCTACAAGGAGCGCTATGACGACGCCGCGCGCTTTGCCGAGCTCGCCGAAGCACAGTCGCTCTACAAGGCCTTCGTCGCTGTCGGCAAGAAGACCAAGGCGGCCGACAAACTGATCAAGGCCGTCGACGCGTCCTGGCAGAAGGACGCGAGCTATCTCTATCTGCAGATCAAGCGCAAGCGGCAGGTCCGGGACTATGCCGGCGCGGCCAAGCTACTGGAAGCAGCACCAAAGAACTCCGACGAACGCGTCGATCCCGCCGCGTGGTGGGTCGAGGCGCGCATCGTCAGCCGCGGCCTGCTCGACGAAGGCGACGCCAAGCGCGCCTACAAGCTCGCGGCTGCGCATCTTGCGACTGAACCGGCCGATATCGTCGAAGCCGAGTTCCATGCCGGCTGGTATGCGCTCAGGGGGCTCAAGGACACCAAGGCCGCGGAAAAGCACTTCAGGGCCCTGCTCGCGGCGAGCCCGAAGGCACATGACCAGTCGCGCGCACTCTACTGGCTCGGCCGGACAGCTGTGAAGCGGAAGGATCCGAAGGCAGACACCTATTTCCGGCAGGCGGCACATTTCCCGGCGACCTTTTATGGCCAGCTCGCGGCCGCCCGCCTCGGCGACATGGTGGCGCCCGGCGCCGTTTACACGGTGACCGATGCAGATCGCCTCGCATTTTCCGCGCGGCCAGAGATCATTGCGATCGCGCTGATGGAAAAGGCTGGCGAGGAATCGCGGGCACGGCGGCTCTATCTTGCGCTGGCCGCATCGCTTCAGAAGCCGGTCGAGCTCCAGCTTCTGGCGGAGAAGGCGCTGAAGGATCATGGCGCGACTCTGGCGCTGGCCATCGGCAAGACGGCGTTGCGCCAGGGCCATGATCCCGGCCTTGCCGCCTTCCCGCTCGGCGCCATTCCCGAAACCGCCGATATTTCCGGCGCCGGCAAGGCGCTCGCTTACGCGATCGCGCGGCAGGAGAGTGCCTTCAACCCACAGGCGGTGTCGCCGGCCAATGCCAAGGGCCTGCTGCAACTGCTGCCATCGACTGCAAAGCGCGTCGCCAGCAAGTACAAGATGGCCTATGCCGAGGAGAAGCTGACCGAGGATCCGGCCTTCAACGCGACGCTCGGCTCGCATTATCTCGGCGAGCAGATCGACACATTCGGCGGCTCCTTGATCATGACCTTTGCTGCCTACAATGCCGGGCCGAACCGCGTCGATCAGTGGATCAAGCGCTATGGCGACCCGCGCGGCAAGGACGTCGACGCGGCCGTCGACTGGGTCGAGCGCATTCCTTTCACCGAGACGCGCGACTATGTGCAGCGGGTGATGGAGAACTATCAGGTCTACAAGATCCTGCTGGATCAGAAGGCGGATATTGTCGCCGACATCACCGCAGGCAAATGATCGCCGGTGACGGCTTGACCTGAGTATGCGGATTGCCTTTGCTGGCAGAGGAGCCAGCAGGACAGCCGATGCAACATAGTGACGACTTTCAACCCTTTCGCTTCAACGCCGACGACGGCATTGATCTCCATGGCCGCATCTATGGCGGCCGCAGCACCGGATCGCGGCCCGTGGTTTGCCTCGCCGGACTGTCGCGCAACAGCCGGGATTTCCACCAGCTTGCGGTGATCCTGGCGGCGCGCGGCCGGCGGGTGATCACGCTCGACTATCGCGGCCGCGGGCTCTCGGGCTGGGATCCGAACCCGGCGAATTACAATCTTCTGCGCGAGGGGCAGGATGCGCTTCAGGCACTCACTCATCTGGGAATCACCGAGGCCGACTTTATCGGGACGTCGCGTGGCGGTTTGATCCTGCACTTTCTGCCCGTCCTGGCGCCCGGTCTCGTCCGATCTGTTGTCCTGAACGACGTGGGCCCGGTGATCGAGGTCGAAGGCCTGCGACGTATTCGGGAGTATCTCTCGGCGCGGCCGGAGCCAAGGGACTTTGCCCAGGCGGCGCGCGCGCTGAAGGCCACACATGGGGATGACTTCACACTCCTCACCGACGAGGATTGGGCCGAGATGGCTGACACGATCTTCCGCGAAGTCGATGGAAAGATTGTGCCGGACTATGATCCGAAGCTGGTCGAACCGCTCAAGGCTATGGATTTCAGCCAGCCGCCCCCTGACCTCTGGGAGCAATTCGCAAACCTCTTTTCGATTCCGATGCTCATTGTCAGGGGTGAGAATTCGTCGCTGCTATCGTTCAGGACCGTCGAGGAAATGCTGCAACGGCATGGCAGGGCGCAGGCGATCACTGTTCCAGGGCAAGGTCACGCACCCCTGCTCCATCTGTCCGGCCTTG
Organism: Rhizobium sp. SRI_017; assembly: GCF_057586295.1. Taxonomy (NCBI): domain Bacteria; kingdom Pseudomonadati; phylum Pseudomonadota; class Alphaproteobacteria; order Hyphomicrobiales; family Rhizobiaceae; genus Rhizobium; species Rhizobium sp. SRI_017. The sequence goes on from NZ_JBYCZP010000014.1 coordinate 180,695, forward strand.
CCGGTGCAGTCGCGGATTTTCTGGACCATCCTTAGACGGCCCTGCTCCGCGACACACGACGCCGAGCAAAAACAAAAAGGCCCGGGAGAACCCGGGCCTTTCGCATTCAAGTCGAGCTTGAATTAGAACGAGCGCTGGAAGCGGAGCATGCCGGTGCGAACGTCGTCGCCGACCGAGTCGCCGTCGCCGTAAGAGGCCTCGAGCAGGACGGAGAAGCCAGGAGCAACCGCCCAGCTGACGTCGCCGATCACGCGCCAGGAGTCGTCATCCCACCACTGGATGTCCTTGGCGATGGAGACGGTATCCGTGACCTTTGCCGAGAGACCCACGATCGCGCTGAAGCCATCGTAGTGGAAATACTCGTTGTTGATGCTATCCGAGTACAGGCCCATGACGGTGAAGCCGAACATGCCGATGTCGCCACGGACCCACTTACGGATGTTGACCGACTCTTCGGACTCGTCGTAGCCGATGAAGGCGCCGGCCGAGTAATCACCGAAGGTGCCCTTGATACCAGCCGAGACGTTCGGCATGTAGGTATGGCCGCCGTCAGCCTTGTTCTGGTTCAGAACGGTGGTGTCGAGGATGCCGTCACCATTGGTGTCGACGCCGTAATTGTAGTTATCACCGTTGACGAGGTCGTTTTCGATCGCAACGAAAGCGGAGAAGGCGTCGTAATTAAAGGTGTAGCTCACATACTGCTGGTCGTGGTCTTCGCCGTACGAACCACCCCAATCGGTGCGACCGCCGTAATCCTGGAAGCGAGTGCCCGGCGCGTCGTAACGGCCGAATTCAAGACCGCCGATGCCGAAGTAGTACCACCAACGCGTCTGGTTGCCGCCGGAGACGTCAGCCGTATTGTTGTAGCTGTCGCCCTGCAGACGGATCCAGGAGTAGACAGTGCCCCACTCGGAATCGTTCTTGGCTTCAACTTCGATACGGCCACGAGTGTGCCACTCGTAGTAAGCCTTCGAATGCTTGGCCTTTTCGTAGTTCTTTTCGAAACGGAGCTGACCGCCGATCTTAAGGCAGGTCTCGGTACCGGGAATGTAGAAGAAGCCGGTGCCGTAGGCGTCGCAGACGCGGACATATTCCATCGGCTCAGGCTCAGCAGCGACAACAGCGTCGGCAGCCTGTGCGCCGGAAACCACTGCCAGGGCAGCGGCGGAGCCGAGGAGAAGGCTCTTGATGTTCATTTTGAACTCCAGTGAATGTTAGAAGCGGTCAGATATTTCAGTCGATAACGGTCAGTCCCCCACTGTCCGTCCCGAAGCAGTGGCGTCCCCTTGCTTCGAGGGTGATAATAGTTCCGCGACGCCCTTTCGCAATGCGGAATGCCATTGCGGCGCCGCAGTGGACACGCCTTGAAGACCTGCTGTTACCGAAAAGGCACAAATCGCCGGCGGGCCGACGGGTTGTAAACCTTTGAGAAACAGTTCTTAACAAAACTTAACAAAATCATGGTGTTAAGTGAGAAGTGTCCTGCTCGAGCGGAAATGGGCGTGCCGAACGCAAATCAAGCTCACAAACGAAAAAAGGCCCGGGAAAACCCGGGCCTTCTGCATTCAAGTCGAGCTTGAATTAGAACGAGCGCTGGAAGCGGAGCATGCCGGTGCGAACGTTGTCGCCAACCGTCTTGCCGTCGCCGTAGGAAGCTTCAACCAGGACCGAGAAGCCCGGAGCAACAGCCCAGGAAACGTTGCCGATTACGCGCCAAGAGTCGTCATCCCACCACTGGATGTCCTTCGCAACGCTGACCGTGTCGGTGACCTTGGCGGACACACCGAGCAAGCCGCTGAAGCCATCGTAATGGAAGAAGCTGTTATTGACGCTGTCGGAGTAGAAACCCATGAGGGTGAAGCCGAACATGCCGATGTCACCACGAACCCACTTGCGGATGGCGAACGATTCGTCGGATTCGTCGTAGCCAATGACCTTACCAACTTCATAGTCGCCGAAGGCGTACTTAACACCGGCCGAGACGTCCGGCATGTAGGTGCGGCCGCCGTCGTTTGCCTTCTGGGTCCAGCCATCGATAATGCCGTCGCCATTGAGGTCAGTGCGGTAGTTCACGCCGTTGTAGAGGTCGTTCTCGATCGCAACGAAAGCAGTGATGCTGTCGAAAGTCGCGGTGTAGCTGACATACTGACGATCCCACTCGTCGCCGTACGAACCACCCCAATCGGTGCGACCGCCGTAGCCCTGGAAGCGGATGCCGGGCGAGTCGAAGCGACCGAATTCGAGACCGCCGATGCCGAAGTAGTAGAACCAGCGAGTCTGGTTGCCGCCACCGACGGAGTCG